>CANGBC010000001.1 GCA_947452005.1 Beijerinckiaceae bacterium
GTTCTCGAATTCGACCATTTCGCCGGCCTGGACATTGTCCAGACCATAGACGCGGGCAATACCGTCGCCGACGGAGAGCACTTGGCCCACCTCAGTGACTTGAGCTTCGTTACCGAAGTTCGCGATTTCGTTCTTCAGAATCGCGGAAATTTCAGCGGCGCGGATATCCATCAGCCGACCTCTTTCATGCGTGTGCGGATCGAATTGAGTTTGGTCTTGAGCGAGCCATCGACCATGCGAGACCCGAGCTTGACGATGAGGCCGCCGATGATCGAAGGATCAACCTTCACATTCACATCGACGGAAGACGAACCAGCCACTTCAGCCAGCGCCTTGCGCAGCTGATCAAGATTGGCGGGCGACAGCGGTTCAGCCACCGTGACTTCAGCCCGCGAGACGCCGCGAGCGGCATCATGGAGCTTGCCGAAATCGGCAATCATGGTGGGAACTGCGAAAAGACGGCGCTTGGTGGCGACGAGTTTCAGGAATTTCGCGGTCAGGCCGGCAATGCCGACCTTGGCGAGAACGGCGGTGAGCGCCTTGACCTGTTCCTCGGCGGTGAACACCGGGCTGCGCACGAGATTGCTCAGATCAGCGCTCTCGGCCAGGAGGCCCGAAAAGCGAGCGAGGTCAGCTGCAACCTGTTCGGTTGCACCCTGTTCCTGCGCCAAAGCGAAAAGAGCGGAGGCATAACGCCCCGCCATTCCCGTCACGATAGTTTCCTCTTTAGCCACGCAAAAAGCCTTCTGGAGCTGGCGTCAGGCACAGCTTGCCTCAATGATCCTGATCACGACCTTGGCCGCGGAACCACATTCAACAAGCTTGTCAGGGAACGGGACCGCTTTAACGCGTCCCGAAGACGGGCGTCAGGTAACACAAGGGCACCGCCCACGCAACCGCATCTGGCAGCGCGAAGGTCAGGCTTTTGGATGACATGACCGCGACGCAAAGCCGCTGCCCCATCCCCGGGAAACCCGAAATGGGCACAAATCCGGTGCCTGTGACATTTTGGCGGCAACGCTCACGCCGAATTCATGTAAGTTGTTCCAGTTCCTTAGGAATTTTTCTGGCGGCGGGCCTGAATACGGGTGCCCTGCCCGAGCTGGAGTTTGGTGCAATGACACGCGGGATCGGTACTCTTTTCCTCGGTGCGGCCGTGATGTCGCTGTTTTCCACACGCCCCCAGGGGCCAAAGGCACACAGGGCGCGGCCTCAGCGGCCAGCCTCCTCCGTCCACAACGAGGCATCCTGTGTGAATCACGCCTCGCCGGAAGTGCCCTCGCGCCTCCTGGCCCTTGTCCAGACAAGGCCCCAGACGATTGTGCTCGCCATCAGCGAATCGCGCGAGGAGCTGGAGCGCGAATTGCTCGAGCTCAACGAGACCTGGAACCATTGGGAGCTGCGCCACGAGCGCCAGCGCTATGAAA
Source organism: Beijerinckiaceae bacterium (assembly GCA_947452005.1). Lineage (GTDB taxonomy): Bacteria > Pseudomonadota > Alphaproteobacteria > Rhizobiales > Beijerinckiaceae > Terripilifer. The sequence continues at coordinate 1,428 of CANGBC010000001.1, forward strand.
TCCAGCCCGCCCCGGTGTTGCGGCGCATCCGCGAATCGCTGAGCCTGCGCCCAGCCACCGCCTGAAGCGCTTGCGCGCATGAGAGGGAGAGTCTAGCGGAAGACCATTGCAATGTTCTGTCCGCGAGGCTTGGTGTGAAACTGCTTCTTGTTGTCGCTGCCGCCCTTGTTGATGCCGACAATCGCGTGCTGATTGCCCAGCGCCCGGAAGGCAAAGCGCTTGCGGGCTTGTGGGAATTTCCGGGCGGCAAGATTGATCCGCATGAGCGCCCCGAAGAAGCGCTGATTCGCGAATTGCACGAAGAGCTCGGCATTCATGTGAAAGAAGCCTGCCTCGCACCGCTCACCTTTGCGAGCTACGCCTATCCCGATTTTCACCTGATGATGCCGCTCTATATTTGCAGGCGTTGGGAGGGTCTCGTGTCATCGCGCGAGAACCAGGCTTTGAAATGGGTGCGGCCGCGCGAGCTGCGCAATTATCCCATGCCGCCCGCCGATGAGCCGCTGATTCCAGCACTGATTGATATTGTGGGGTAACTCACGCCGTCATTGCGAGGAGCCGCAGGCGACGCGGCGATCCATGGCGCGAGCTTGCATAGGTTAGCGCACTGGATTGCTTCGCTGCGCTCCCAATGACGAGGCTCAGAGGCCGCCAATTTTGCAGACGAGTTTCCATTCCGCATCGGTCACGGGCTGCACCGACAGGCGCATGGATGTGACGAGCGACATTTTCGCCAAAGCCGGTGTGGCTTTCACTTGCGCCAGTGTCACAGGCACTTTCAACGGCTTCACCGCTTTGAAATCCACCATGACAAATTTGCCGCTCTCGTCTTCAGGATCAGGATAATGCTCCTTGATCACTTCGACGATGCCGACAACCTCTTTGCCTTCGTTTGAATGATAGAAAAAAGCCTGATCACCCTTCTTCATCGCAATGAGATGGTTTTTCGCCAGATGATTGCGCACGCCATTCCAATGCGTGCCTTTGGCGCCAGCCTTCACCTGATCATCCCATGACCATTTGAACGGTTCGCTCTTGACCAACCAATGCGCCATTTCTCATGCCCCTGTCAGAAAATCAGCCTTCCGCTTTTTGCGGCCGGGCTAACAAAATACCAATTGCTTCATCTACGGTGAGACGCCCGCTCAGGATCTCTGCCACCGCGCGCGCGATCGGCATGTCGACACCGCTTGTGCGCGCCATCTCCAACAGAACGGGAGCCGTAGCCGCACCTTCAGCGAGTTTTTCTGGCAGCGCATCGCCGCGCCCCAAAGCAAAACCGTAAGCGAAATTGCGCGATTGCGCGGACGAACAGGTGAGCACGAGATCACCCAAGCCTGACAGGCCCATCAAAGTTTCTGGCCGCGCCCCACGAGAAGCCGCAAAACGCGACAGCTCCGCGAAGCCACGTGCGATGAGTGCAGCGCCTGCACTGGCACCCAGACCACGTCCAGCTGCAATGCCGCAGCCAATCGCCAGAACATTTTTGGTGGCGCCACCAATTTCAACACCCAGCACATCGGTCGAATGATACAGCCGCAAGGTCGGTGTGCCGAGCGCTGATGCCAAAGCGCGCGCCAGCGTTTCATCCTTGGCGGCTACCGTCACAGCCGTTGGCAGACCACGCGCGACATCATCGGCGAAACTTGGGCCTGACAGAATGGCTGTGGGTTGACCGGGCAGAATCTGCGCCACCACATCGGTGAGCAAAAGATTGGTGCCGCGCTCAATGCCTTTCGCACAAATGACGAGCGGCGCATCGGAGCGTATAAGCCCCTTCACGTGCTCGGCCATGTTGCGCAAGGCTTGCGCTGGCACCACACAGAGCACGATGTCAGCATCGGCAATGGATGAAAGTTCAGCTTGTGGCGCAACGCCTTCTGAAAATTTCACGCCCGGCAAGCGACGCTTGTTCTCACGATCGCGCACCAGTTCAGCAACATGCTGACCATCGCGCGCCCACAACACCACCTCGCGGCCGGGACGGGCCGCCGCATTGGCGAGGGCCGTGCCCCAGGCTCCGGCACCCAGCACTGCAATCTTGCTGACGTCTGCGCGCATGTCTCTCAAGCCTTGCCGTTGTTGACGCGTTCGGCCTCAGGATCGAGCGGCCAGCGGGGACGTGCGGCGAAATCCAGTCCATCGGTCATGCCATGACGCAGACGCTCCAATCCGGCCCAAGCAATCATCGCCCCATTATCGGTGCAAAGAGCGGGCGGAGGCAGAACAAGATGCAATCCGCTTTCTCCGCAAAAGCGCGTCAGAGAGCGTCGAATGGCGCCATTGGCTGCGACACCGCCTGCCACCACAAGCGCTGACGGGTCGCCATTGTCTTGCCGAAAGGCGCGCAGCGCATGGCGAATGCGGTCAATGATCACATCAACAACCGCCGCCTGAAAGGAGGCGCAAATATCGCGCACATCTTGGGGTCGCAGCGGCGCAATGCGCTCGGCTTCCAGCCGCACTGCCGTCTTCAGACCAGACAGTGAGAAATCAGCACCGGGGCGGCGCAACATGGGACGCGGAAAGTCAAAGCGCTGCGGGTCACCCTCCATCGCCTCTTTCTCAACCTGCGGCCCGCCCGGATAAGCAAGCCCCAGCATTTTGGCGACCTTGTCGAAGGCCTCTCCCAAAGCATCGTCGATGGTTGTGCCAAGGCGCTTGTAATCGCCCACGCCGCGCACCGCGATGAGCTGTGTATGCCCGCCCGAAACCAGCAGGAGCAGATAGGGAAATTCGATGCCATCCGTCAGCCGCGCGGTGAGCGCATGGGCTTCCAGATGATTGACCGCGATAAAGGGCTTGTCGGCGGCCAGTGCCAAAGCCTTGCCAAAGGTCAGACCGACAATGACGCCGCCAATGAGGCCAGGGCCAGCCGCCGCCGCAATGCCATCCAGATCGTGAATGGAGCAGCCGGATGTGGCGAGCGCGCGCTCGACCAAGCGATCCAGCACATCGACATGGGCGCGCGCCGCGATCTCAGGCACCACGCCGCCATAGGCCGCGTGTTCGGCAATCTGGCTCATCACTTCGTTGGACAGAATATCGCCGCAGCCCCGGCTCGAGAGGCTAACGACCGCAGCCGCGGTCTCGTCACAGGTGGTTTCAATTCCAAGAACGCGCATCGGCCCATTGATTCTGTTGGGGTCGCTCTTTCGCAGCCCTGCGCGACACCCTATAGTCCGCGCCAAACGAGTTGCAACTGTCTGGGGAACGAAATGGGGCAGGCCTGGATGAGGATCGGCACGCGGGGCTCTCCGCTCGCGCTGGCTCAGGCTCATGAAACGCGCAGCCTTCTGGCCGCCGCTCATGGCATTCCGGAAGACCACATCGAAATCGTCGTCATCAAGGTCATGGGCGACCAGATCCTCGATCGGCCGCTGTCGGAAGCCGGCGGCAAGGGGCTCTTCACCAAAGAGATCGACCTCGCCCAGCTCGATGGCTCCATCGATATTGCCGTTCACTCCTCAAAAGACCTGCCCACCGTCCTGCCGGACGGATTGGAAATCGGTGGCTTTCTGCCGCGTGAGGACGTGCGCGATGCTTTTATTTCACTGCGCGCCAAAAGCCTGATGGACCTGCCCGCCGGTGCGCTTGTGGGAACCGCCTCGCTGCGCCGCCAAGCGCTGGTGCGCAAATTGCGCCCGGATCTGCGCGTCGGCCTGCTGCGCGGCAATGTGCAGACGCGGCTCTCCAAATTGCAGAGTGGCGAATGTGACGCGACGCTGCTGGCATTGGCCGGATTAAAGCGTCTCAACCTGACGCAGCATGTCACGGAAATTCTCGATGATGAGGACTTCCTGCCCGCCGTTGGGCAAGGTGCCATTGGCATCACTGTGCGCGCTGATGATCATGAAACGCGCGTGCGGCTCGGTGCGATCTTGCATCCAGACACCGGCTATGCGCTGACGCTGGAGCGCGCATTTTTGCGTGTGCTGGATGGCTCTTGCCGCACGCCGATTGCCGGTCTTGCGCGCGTTAGCGGGCATAACATCTCTTTCCGTGGTCTGATCATGCGCGCCGATGGCTCAGAACATTATGAGACGCAGATCAGCGGCAATATTGCTGATGCGGAACGCCTTGGTGTGCAAGCAGGACAAGATCTTCTGGCCCGCGCGCCAGCTGATATTCTGACCCACTAAGGCGATGCGCATCCTCCTCACACGGCCCGAGGCGGATGCAAGACTGAGCGCAGAAAAACTTTCTGTGCTCGGCCATTCCTGCATTGTCGCGCCGCTGTTTGAAATTGCACCCACAGGCGAGCATCAGCCGCATGACGATTTCTCCGGCGTGCTTGCCACCAGTGCACATGCTTTTGATCGGCATGCAGACATCCATGCGTTGTGTGATCTGCCGCTGCATCTTGTGGGTGAGCGCACAGCAGAGGCTGCACGCCATGCAGGCTTTGCGCAGCTTCGCATGAGTGCGCAAGACGCCACACATCTCGCCCAGAACATTGGCATGGGCGCTGAGCATTTTCTCTATCTTGCGGGGCGCGAGCGCCGACCCGAACTTGAAGCTTTGCTCACAGCCCAAGGCCACCGCGTCACGCCTTGGATTGTTTACGAAACGCGCGAAGCAACGCACCTGCCCCAAGCTGCCAGCACTGCCCTCATGGGCGGTGAGATTGATGCGGTGCTGCACTTCTCCACCCGCAGCGCAGCACTCTATCGCACCTTGGCGCAGGCCGCAGGTCTGGAGGCGCAAGCGCTCAAGCCGGTGCAGATTGCGATCTCGTCGCGCGCTGCCCAAGAGCTGGTCGGGGCACGCCAGATTGCCGTCGCTCCGACGCCTGATTTCGACGGGTTTCTTTCCGCGTTCAAGGCCTTGTAGTTCCGCCCCGTTTGCTCCTATCGTGGGGGTATAAAAAACGAAGACGGGAGGAAACGATGCTGCTGTCATGGGCGCGCCTGATCGGTGCTGTTGCCATCACCACGAGTCTGGCCGCAAGCTGTGCGCAGGCGCAGACACCAGAAGCCGAAGCGGCCTTTTTCAAAGGCAAAAATGTGCGCATTGCCGTGGGCTATGGCCCCGGTGGCGGCTATGACGTCTACGCCCGCATGATCGGCCCGCATATTGGCAAGCAATTGGGCGCCAATATTATTGTCGAAAACCAACCGGGTGCCGGCGGCATAACCGCGCTGAATGCCACCAGCGTGGCCACGCCTGACGGGCTGCATATGATGATCGTCAATGGCGCGGGAGCGGCCCTCTCGCAGATCATGAACACATCTGGCGTGCGCTATGATCTCGCCAAGCTTGGCCATCTGGGCACGGTGTCAGCCTCGCCTTGGGTTTGGCTGGTGTCGCCCAAATCTCCCATCAAAACCCCGCAAGATGCATTGGCCCTGAACCGCGAAATCATGTGGTCAGCTACGGGCCCCATTGATGGTCTGGCCGATGGCGCGGCCTTCACCTGCGAAGCGCTGAAGATGAAATGCAAAGTCGTCATGGGCTATGGCGGGTCCAATCAGGCCGCATTGGCTGTGACCAAGGACGAGATGGATTCCATCTATGTCTCCGACACGTCGGCCAATAATTACGTGAAGTCCGGCCAGAACCGCGCTGTCGCCTCAATGGCGCGCAAACGCTCGCGCTTTTTCCCCGATACGCCGACGATTTTCGAGGCCGCCAAACTCGATGCCGAACAGGCCTGGCTCTTCGATTTCCGCGCCAATATCGAGGATCTCGGCCGCATTCTCGTCGTGCCGCCGAACATGAGCGCATCACGCCTGAAATTCATGCAGGAGGCCGTGCGCAAGGCGCTGACCGACCCCGAGGTCATTGCTGAGGGCGAACGCACGCAGCGCTATATCGATTTTGAAGATGCCGAAAAGACCCGCAAGCGCGCACTGGCTGTGGTGGCGGATGTGACGCCCGCCCAATTGGCGAAGGTGAACCAGATCCTCAGCCTCAAGTAATCCTCGCCGCCGCAGGGCTTTTTCTGCTAGTCCTGCGGCGATGACGGACGCTGTGCAAAAAGGCGCTTCGGTCGCCGACGTGCTCACCCCCGTCGCGGTCGACACGGCCTATTCCTACAAAATTCCAGCCGGGCTCGCTCTTGCGCCCGGCGATTTCGTGACCGTGCCGCTGGGCACGCGCGAGGTCACGGGCGTTGTCTGGGCGCTGCGCGAAGCGGGCGGCGGCAATCTCAAATCCATCATCGACAAACGCGATCTGCCGCGCCTGCGCGAGCCTTTGCGCCAATTCGTCGATTGGGTCGCCAATTGGACACTGGCGCCACGCGGCATGGTGCTGCGCATGGGCATTCGTGCGCCCGATGCAGCGGGCCCAGAGCCCGTGCGCATTGGTGTGCGGCTCACTGAAGCCCGTCCCGACCGCATGACCCCCGCACGCGCACGCGTTATTGCAGCGGCCGAAGATCGTCTTGCGCGCTCCAAATCAGCACTGGCAGAACTGGCGGCCTGCTCGGTCAGCGTCATCGACACACTCATTGATGAAGGCACGCTGGAGGCGATTTCCCTCCCGCCGGAGTCTGTCGCGCTTTTGCCCGATGCAGCCCACACACAGGTGGAGCTTGAGGAAAACCAGCAGACCGCCGCCAACGACTTGCGCGCCAGCGTTGCAGCGCAGGCTTTTTCCGTCACTTTGCTCGAAGGCGTAACAGGCTCTGGCAAGACGGAAGTCTATTTTGAAGCGGTGGCCGCGGCCCTGGAAAGCGGGCGCCAAGCTTTGATCCTGATGCCGGAGATTGCGCTGACCGCGCAATTTCTCGATCGCTTTGCGGCGCGCTTTGGTGTGCGCCCGGCCGAATGGCATTCCGGTGTGGCCTCTCGCAAACGCGCGCGCATCTGGACAGGTGTGGCGGATGGCAGTGTGCGTGTGGTGGCGGGTGCGCGCTCGGCTTTGTTTCTGCCCTTTGAGCAATTGGGCGCAATCATCGTCGATGAAGAACATGAAGCCGCCTACAAGCAGGATGATGGCGTCTCCTATCACGCACGCGATATGGCGGTCGTGCGCGGGCGTATTGAAAAAGCAGCCGTGATTCTCGCCTCCGCCACGCCCTCGATTGAAACGCGCGTCAATGCGCAGCAAGGCCGCTACAAATATTTGAAACTGGACTCGCGCTTTGGCGGGCGCTCCATGCCCGAGATTGCCTGTATTGATCTGCGCAGCAGCGCGCCCACGCGCGGTAAATGGATTGCGCCACGCTTGGTGGAAGCCGTGCAAGAGACGGTTGCGCGTGGCGAACAGGCTTTGCTCTTTCTGAATCGCCGCGGCTATGCACCGCTCACTTTGTGCCGCGATTGCGGCCATCGCTTTCAATGCCCCGATTGCACGGCCTGGTTGGTCGAACATCGCTTTCGCAAAGCGCTTGTGTGCCACCATTGCGGCCATATTGAGCGGCGTCCTGACGCATGTCCGAAATGTGAGGCGGTGGATTCGCTCACTGCTTGCGGCCCCGGCGTCGAGCGTTTGGCGGAAGAAGCAAGCGCGCTTTTCCCCGACGCACGCGTGCTCACGTTGTCCTCTGATTTTCCCGGCGGCACAGAGCGCATGCGTGCCGAGCTTGATGCTGTGGCCAATGGCGCTTGCGATATTGTCATCGGCACACAGCTTGTCGCCAAGGGACATAATTTTCCACTGATGACATTGGTCGGCGTGGTGGATGCCGATGTTGGCCTGTCGAATGGCGACCCGCGTGCGGCTGAACGCACCTTTCAATTGCTGCAGCAGGTGACAGGACGCGCGGGACGTTTCGACAAGCCGGGACGTGGCATGTTGCAGACCTATCAGCCCGAACATCCGGTTATTCGTGCGCTGCTCTCAGGTGATGCCGAGCGATTCTATCAGGAAGAAACGCAGCAGCGGCTCAATGCAGGTCTGCCGCCATTTGGACGGCTCGCGGCCATCATCGTGTCAGGCAATGATCGCCCCTCTGCGGAAACGCATGCGCGCGCGCTCATTCGTGCCGCGCAAGCGATGGAGAAGAGCGAGAGATGGAAGCTCACGCCTTTGGGCGGATTGCCGCAAGATGATGAAGTGGTGTTGCTGGGGCCAGCAGAAGCCCCCATTGCGGTTGTGCGCGGACGCCATCGTTTCCGCCTGCTGGTGAAAGCTCCTCGCAGCGCTGACCTGCAAGGCTTTCTGCGCGCGCTGCTGGCGAGCGCGCCGCCAGATCGCGGCGGCTTGCGCACGCAGGTTGATGTCGATCCGCAGTCGTTTTTGTAGCCCGTCATTCCGAGGAGCCGCAGGCGACGCGGCAATCCAGAGGCGACGCGTGAGGCCCCTGGATTGCTTCGCTACGCTCGCAATGACGATTCAGGACCGATAGTCACCATTGATGGCGACATATTCCTTGGTGAGATCGCAGGTCCACACCGTCCAGGATGCTTTGCCCACACCCACATTGACACGCAGGTCGATCTTTTCGCCCTTCATGTAAGCAGAGACTTTCGCCTCATCGTAAGAGAGATCACGCAGGCCTTTGTTGGCCACGCGGAAATCACCAAACCAGATAGCGAGCTTGTCGCGATCGGCCTTCTCGCCCGCCTTGCCAACAGCTGCGACCACGCGGCCCCAATTGGCGTCTTCGCCCGCAATGGCGGTTTTCACCAAAGGTGAATTGGCAATCGACAGACCAATCTTTTTGGCAGCAGCCGCACTGGCCGCGCCCTCAACGCAAATCTCGACAAACTTCCGGCATCCCTCACCATCGCGCACAACCTGATGCGCGAGATCGAGCAGCACACCATCAAGTGCCTTTTTGAAAGCCGCGAGACGACGATCTGTAGCGGTCGCAATTTTCGCGCAGCCGCGCTTGGCAGCCGCGCCGGTGGCAAAGAGCATCAACGTGTCAGAGGTCGATGTATCGCTGTCGACCGTGATCGAATTGAACGAACCCATCACCGATTTCGACAACAGCGTCTGCAGCGCGCTGGCTGCAATCGGTGCGTCCGTGAAGACGAAGGACAACATGGTCGCCATATCAGGGGCAATCATGCCGGCACCCTTGGCCATGCCATTGATCGTCACCGACACACCACCAATCTCACAAGTCGCAGTGGCGACTTTGGGAAATGTATCGGTGGTCATGATGGCGCGTGCAGCCTCGAGAATGCCTTCCGGCGCAGCCTTTTTCACGAGCTTGTCGAGAGCGCCTTCAAATTTGGTGGCATCCAGCGGCTCGCCGATCACACCGGTCGAGGCGAGGAAAATCTCATTGGCTGTCGCGCCCGTTGCCTTGGAGGCCAACTGCGCAGTGAGCTTGGTGGAAGCCACGCCATTCTTGCCGGTAAAGGCATTGGCATTGCCGGAATTGACGACCAGCGCACGCGCCTTGCCGCCCTTCAGTTTCGCGCGGCACCAATCAACGGGTGCCGACGGGCACTTGGACTTGGTGAAGACGCCCGCCACCTGCGTGCCCTTGTCGAGCAGCGCGAGCATGACATCGGTGCGGCCCTTGTAGCGAATGCCCGCTTCTGCGGTTGAAAAACGCACACCCTCAATCGGGGGGCACTGGGCATAGGATTTCGGTGCGAGCGGAGACATCGGTGCGGCTTTGGCCATGGTGGTCCTGCTTCCAAGTCCTGAAAAACAAAGTTGGAGCGCACCCTAAGCAAAGCTTCATGACAAAAAAACCTCGCTGACGCGCGCCAGCGAGGTTTTCAGGATCTTTTTGTCGAGACGGCTTATTTGGCCGGGATGACGGGCGCGTCTGTCTTTTCGATCTTGGCGCCATCGCGCAGCTTCAGCACGCGGTCGGACTGGGCCTTCTGCACGACATAAGCGCGGACCTGATCCTTGACGGCGTCAAAGGCCGGAAAAGCCTTGGCGCGTTTGTCCTCAAGCTTGATGACATGCCAACCGAACTGGCTCTTCACCGGCTCCGAGAGCTGGCCCTTGCCCAGTTTGAAAGCGGCTTCTGAGAATTCCGGCACCATGCGGTCGGCGGTGAACCAGCCCAGATCGCCCCCCTTGGAGCCGGGGTCCTTGGAGACCTCGTCGGCAACCTTGGCAAAATCTTCACCCGCCTTCAGGCGCTTCAGCGCAGCTTTGGCCTCATCTTCGGTGGCCAAGAGAATATGACGGGCGCGAACTTCGGTGTCGGCCTTTTGCTGGCCAGCCACTTCGTCATAGGCCTTCTTCAATTCGGCATCAGTCGAGGCCGACTCGGCGATCTTGCCGAAAAAGGCATCCATCAGGGCCTTGTCGCGCTGATAGGCCATGCGACGGGCAAATTCGGCGCCCTCGCCCATTTTATCGGTCTCGGCCTGACGCGCCGCAATCTTCAAATCAATAAGGTATTCAAGGACATAAGCTTCCTGCTCGAGGGGCGGCACCTGCGCCAGAGAGGCCCCCATGTCGTCCATGGCGATCTTCACATCATCATCGGTGATCTCGGTGCCATTGACCTTGGCCAGAACCTTGGCCTGAGCCATGGGCGAGGCCAGCAGGCATGTGGCCAGCAGGCCGGAAAACAGGGCTGCGCCAAAAGCGCCGCGCGGAAACACGCTCATCGGGTCACTCTCCGTCAGCGGGCCATCCCGCGAGTCGGGCGGTAAATTGGTCGAAACGGGCAAGCGAGGCAAGGCCAAAGCGACTTTGGCCCGCCGCGACACAATGGTCCCGCACAGGGTGCGTTACATTGACAAGGCAGGGGGTCGATCTTATCTCTCGGCCCAGTCATTTCCCGCCTTTTCGCCTGATGGAAGCCGGCCTTGTTGGCCCGGAAATTCAGGCGGTTTGGCTTGTCTGCGCCCATCAGGGTCCAGGCAGGGGAGCGGCACGGGAGATTTCCCGCGCCCGCGCAGAAAGGTCCATGAATGTTCGGTGCTCTTGCGAAGAAGATTTTCGGCTCGGCCAACGACCGCCGGCTCAAGACCTACGCACCGAAGGTTCTGGCCATTGCGGCCCTTGAAGCCGACATCCAGAAACTCTCGGACGACGAGTTGCGCGCCCGCACGCAAGCCTTCCGGGCTGAACTGGCTGAAGGCAAGACACTTGATGATCTTCTGATCCCAGCTTTTGCCACCGTGCGCGAGGCCGCCCGCCGCGTGCTCGGCCAGCGCCATTTCGATGTGCAGATGCTGGGCGGCATGGTGCTGCATGAAGGCGCCATTGCCGAAATGCGCACGGGTGAAGGCAAGACGCTTGTTGCCACACTCGCCACTTATCTCAATGCCCTCGCTGGCAATGGTGTGCATGTCGTCACGGTGAACGACTATCTGGCGCGCCGCGACGCTGAATGGATGGGCCGCGTTTACAAGTTTCTCGGCCTGAGCGTCGGCATCATCGTGCATGGTCTCGATGATGAGCAGCGCCGCGAGGCCTATGCCAGCGACATCACCTACGGCACCAACAATGAATTTGGCTTCGACTATCTGCGCGACAATATGAAATATGAGCTCGCGCAAATGGTCCAGCGCGGGCATGCGTTTGCGATTGTCGACGAAGTGGATTCGATCCTCGTCGATGAAGCGCGCACGCCACTCATCATCTCTGGCCCATCCGACGACAAGTCAGAGTTGTACAATTCCATCGACAAAGTGATCCCGCATCTCATCGCCGAAGATTTCGAGCTTGATGAAAAGCAGCGCACGGTCAATCTGACTGAGGCTGGCAATGAACATATTGAAGAGCTGCTGCGTGAAGCGGGCCTGTTGCAGGAAGGCTCTCTCTATGAAGCCGCCAATGTGACCATCGTCCATCATGTGCAGCAGGGCCTGAAAGCCCACAAACTGTTCCAGCGCGACAAGGATTATATTGTCCGCAACAATGAAGTCGTCATCATCGACGAATTCACGGGCCGCATGATGCCGGGTCGGCGCTATTCGGAAGGTCTGCATCAGGCTTTGGAAGCCAAGGAATCTGTGCAGGTTCAGCCAGAAAATGTGACGCTCGCCTCTATCACCTTCCAGAATTATTTCCGTCTCTACAAGAAGCTTGCGGGCATGACCGGCACGGCTTCAACCGAGGCTGATGAATTTGCTGAAATCTACAATCTCGATGTCGTCGAAATCCCGACCAACCGTCCGGTGCAGCGTCTCGATGAAGATGATGAAGTCTACCGCACAGGCGCTGAAAAGCTGAAGGCCATTGTGCGCGAGATTGAAGCGGCCAGCCAGAAGATGCAGCCCATGCTGGTGGGCACAACCTCGATTGAAAAATCCGAGCAGCTCGCCGACTTCCTGATCTCGCAGGGCTACAAGCAGATCGACTTCTCGCAACCTGCCGCTTTGCAAAAGCTCTATGTCGGCGCACGCTCCGGCAAACCATCAAAACTCTTTGCCGTGCTCAATGCCCGCTTCCACGAACAGGAAGCCTATATTGTGGCAGAAGCTGGCGTGCCCGGCGCGATTACGGTTGCCACCAATATGGCGGGTCGCGGCACGGACATTCAGCTTGGCGGCAATGTCGAAATGCGCGTGACGCAGGAATGCACCGGCCTTGAAGGCGATGCACGCGCGGCCAAAGAAGCCGAGATCCGCACTGAAATCGCCAAATTCCGCGAGATGGCGCTGGCGGCAGGTGGTCTCTACATCATCGGCACCGAGCGCCATGAGAGCCGCCGCATCGACAATCAGCTGCGCGGGCGCGGTGGTCGCCAAGGCGATCCGGGCCGCTCGAAATTCTTCCTGTCGCTGCAAGATGATCTGATGCGCATTTTTGGCTCGGATCGAATGGATTCGATGCTGGTGAAGCTTGGCCTCAAGGAAGACGAGGCGATTGTTCATCCCTGGATCAACAAGGCGCTTGAAAAGGCGCAGCAGAAGGTTGAGGCGCGCAATTTCGACACGCGCAAAAACATTCTGAAATACGACAATGTCATGAACGACCAGCGCAAGGTCGTGTTCGAACAGCGCCGCGAAATGATGGCGCAGGATTCGCTCGAAGAAACCATCGGCAATATGCGCGCCAATGCGATCGACGATCTTGTCGCGCGTCATATGCCAGCCGATTCCTATCCCGAGACATGGGCGGTGGCAGAGCTCGCCGAAGATATTCGCCAGCTGCTCAACCTTGAACTGCCCGTGGCTGATTGGGCCAAGGAAGAAGGCATTGGCTCAGAAGAAATGACCGAGCGCCTGCACAAGGCGGCAGACGAGGCTTATGCAGCCCGCATCGAGCGCAACACGGCCGACGTGATGCGCTATGTCGAAAAGCAGATCTGCCTGCAGGTTCTGGATCATTTCTGGCGCGAGCATCTCGTGCAGTTGGATCACCTGCGCCAAGTGATCGGCTGGCGCGGCTATGCGCAGCGCGATCCGCTGAATGAATACAAGTCAGAAGCCTTTGAACTGTTCAACGCATTGATCAACCGCTGGCACGAGATGACAACGCAGCAATTGATGCGCGTTGAAGTGTCATTTGATCAGCCTGCCCCCACGCCCGAAGAGCAAGCTTCCATTGACGCGGTGAATGCACAAATTGTATCAGGCGCCCTGACAGCACCTGAGGAGCCCATCCCGGCACGCGATGCCAGTGATCCCACCAGCTGGGGCCGCGTCAGCCGCAACGAGCCTTGCCCCTGCGGCTCGGGCAAGAAATACAAACATTGCCACGGCGTGCTGGCGTAAGGCCTCACAGCTTCTCAATATAAATTTGTCGCTGTGGGGCAGGCAAAACACGCAACTGCCGAAAGTGCAGATTGACGAAAGCATCAATGGCGGGTTTGGGCATGCGCAGCAGGTCCATCCCGCCAGGCAGATTTTCAGCCCAGAGATAATCATCAAACGCCATAATGCCGCCCGCACGCAGCAGGCGAAACGCCAGCACCGCATCCGCCAGAACATCGGGTGCCTGATGCGAGCCATCAATATAGATGAAATCGAAATAGGCCTCATAGCCCTGCACAAAAAGCTGGGCGAGCGCGAGATCTGATCGGCTTTTGTGAATGTGCAGATCGATGCTGTGCTCGACCGATTGGCAGGCTGCTTTTGTGTTTTTCTGAAAGCGTTGTTCGACGAGGGGCATGCTTGCCCCGTCATGTTCAATGCCGCCTTGCCAGGTGTCGATACAATGCAGCTCACAAGCCTGCCGCGCACCTTGCGTCTCGATCAGGAAACACGTGCTCTGCCCCTCATAGGAGCCCACTTCCAACATTTTGACGGGCCGCAATTGAGCCAGAATCTGGGACCAGACAGGCTTGGCAAAGGCAAACCAAGTGTTCGAAAATTCATAGGGCGGCGACGCGCTGTCAGCGAGAGACATTTAAAAACCCGGACTTGAAAAAGGCATGATGAAAGAGGGAAACGATAACCGGAACGGGCCGCGCCTCCAAGCAGACCCAGCGTCAGCTCGGGCCAAAATGAACGCCCGCTGAACGGCCAAGCCACACTCTGTTCAGAATCATACAGCTAATATCTAATCAACAACCCGGGAGACCGGCCCTGAGGAGACAGACATGACCACGATCCGCAAAGCCCTGACTGGAACGATTGCCGCTCTGGCACTGGGTGCGACAGTGCTGGCCACCGCGACCCCCGCTGATGCGGGATGGCGCAGCCAGCGCCACAATGGTGGCGGACGCGGTGGCAATGGCGGCGCGATTGCGGCTGGCATTATCGGTGCTCTGGCGCTGGGCGCTTTGGCCGCTGGTGCCACACGCTCGCAGGCTCGCCCCTATTACTCACCCAGCCCCGCCTATGCGCCCGCCTATAGCGCGGATGAGTGCTACGACGTGGAAAAGCGCGTCTACAATCGCTGGGGACAGTTCTTGGGCTATCGCATGGTGACCGTGTGCCAGTGAGCTTCCACTTCGCCTGACTGCAAAGAAAAACCCCTCTGGGCTGACCCAGAGGGGTTTTTTTATTCAGAGCGTTGCCGCTCAATTACGCGCGGTCAAACCATTGCCGAGGATCGGTGCTGCGCCTGCGGCCATACGCACGCCGGAGACCGGCACATGCGAGGCCTGCGGCTTGCCATCGAGCAATGCACGCGGGCGGGGCACGGGCAGTGGCATGGGTTCGGCAATGGCGGATGCCGTGCCTTCAGCCTTCGTCTCGCCGAAGATCGAGAAGCCCAGCCATTTCTGCATCGAACCCGACTCGTTCGATGCCGATTCAACCGGCTTTGCCGGTTGCGGCAAGGATTTCGGCGCTTGGGTCACAGCGACAACAGGTGCGGGTGCGGACACAGGCGCTTCCGCTTTGGCCATCAATGTTGTGAGCGGGCGACCCTGCGCATCGAGCGGGATTTCGCGCGGCGCTTCAGCGAGGGCTTCGGGGCGGCTGACTTCCATCACATGAGCCATGGCCGGATGTTGGCCGCCGTCATTATAGACGAGCTTGATGGGTGTGACGCCGCGATTGACGAGCTCGGCCACTTTCTGATCATCGGCCTGACGCTTTTGCGCAACCAGCGCATCGACATTCGGATCGGTAGCAAGTGGCGGGCACGCGGCATTCACATCCAGCCGCTGACCATTGGCCGCGTTGGCATCAAACACATAGCGACGACCACAGAAATTCACCTGCGGTTCGCGCTTGGTGACATCAAACCGATCCATGCCTTCTTTCAGCTGACGCCAGAAAGCCATGTTGGGATCAAGACGATGCTTGGCCAGATTGTCAGGCGTCATGCGGAAGGGCATGGATTGCATTTGAATGGCGCGTTGGCCGCCCGCAAAGGCTTCACGCGCAATCGCGTAAATTTCTTCGATCTGCTCGTCCGTCATCGAGAAGCAACCGGCTGACGAGCAGGCGCCATGCACCATAATGCTGCCACCGGTAAAACCTTGCGCGCGATCGAGCGTGTTGGGATAGCCGACGTTAAACGACAGATAATAGGCGGAGTTGGGATTCATCTGGCCCGGCGAGATTGTATAAAAACCTTCCGGCACCTGACGATCGCCTTCGCGGCGTTTGGGGCCAAGCTGGCCTGACCAGCGGCACATCGGGAATGTTTTGATATAGGCGTATTCGCCGTTGGCCTTCATCTTCCAGACTTCGAGCTCCGCTTCCTTCTTGTAGGCGCGGATCAAGACGGGGGCGTTTTTCGTCGTGCCGTTCTTTTCCATCAAGGCGAGCGTGTCGGATGGAATGGGACGATAGGCTTTGGCGCCTGTGCGTGTTTCCTGACAGGCTGCAAGCAGACCGGCCGCCAAGGCAATGGCAGCAATGCGCGACGCAGGACGCGCGAAAGAACGAAGCTTCTGGCTGGACTTCAACATCGGGACCGCCTTGAAGAGACGCGACAATTAAGCCTGCAACAGCAGACCTTCCCCAAGCCTTACACGTGGTACGTTACGCCTTGGTTACCATATTGGAAAGATGGGAATTGCAGAGCCATTCCGCAAGCCGCACCGTCAGAGCTTGCGGCCCATGGCCAGAAATTTCTCGGCCCGCGCCTGACGAATGGCATCCGGACTCATGCCCTTGAAATCGCCCAAGGCTTTTTCAATCGCATCGCCCGCCGCCTTGATCATGGCCGCCGGGTTGCGATGTGCGCCACCTGCGGGTTCAGCGATGATCCCGTCGATAATGCCAAACTTGAGCAGATCCTGCGCGGTGATCTTCATATTGGTGGCCGCATCCTGACGCCGACCTGAGTCGCGCCACAGGATCGAGGCCGAGGCCTCGGGCGAGGCCACTGTATAAATGGAATGTTCGAGCATCAGCACGCGGTTGGCGGTCGCAATCGCCACCGCGCCGCCCGAGCCGCCTTCACCCACGATCACGGCCACATTGGGCACGCCCAGATCAAGGCAGGCTTCGGTGGAGCGCGCAATGGCTTCCGCCTGGCCGCGCTCTTCCGCATCAATACCGGGAAAGGCACCCGCCGTATCGACCAGCGAAATGACGGGCAGGCCGAAACGATCGGCCATTTCCATCAGGCGCACGGCTTTGCGATAGCCTTCGGGGCGCGTCATGCCGAAATTATGGCGCAGGCGGCTTTCGGTATCGAAGCCTTTTTCCTGTCCCATGACGCAGACAGAGCGCCCACGGAAACGGCCAAAGCCCGCAACCAGTGCTTCGTCTTCGCCAAACTTGCGGTCGCCCGCGAGCGGCGTGAATTCTTCGATCATCTGGGAGATGTAATCGGCGAAATGCGGGCGGTTCTGATGGCGGGCGACTTGCGTCTTCTGCCAAGGCGTCAGGCTCGCATAGAGGTCAACCAGCGCTTTGCCGGCGCGCGCTTCGAGCTTCTTCAGCTCTTCGCCAATGGCGCCCGACGCGTCCGTGTTCAGGCCGCGAAGCTCGTCAATCTTGGCCTCGAGTTCAGCCACTGGTTTTTCAAAATCGAGGTAAGACCGCATGCTCATCGCGTTGGCTGGGCCGCAGGGGCCTGGAACCGGCTCAAAGGTCGCCGGAGGTCGGCGGAACCTGTCCATTTCAGGGGTCGAAGTCAAGCAAAACAGGGACTCAGCGGCGCGACAGGGGGTGCAGATCGCGCACCATGGCCCGTGTCCGCTCATCCAGAACATGGGTGTAAATCTGGGTGGTGGAGACATCCGCATGGCCGAGCAGCTCCTGCACCACGCGCAAATCCGCCCCATTCTGCAAGAGATGGCTGGCAAAGGCATGGCGCAGCACATGCGGGCTGACCAGATCCGCCCGCAGGCCCGCCGCCCCGGCGAGCGCTTTCAGCTCGCGGGCAAAGACCTGACGGGGCAGATGCCCGCTCTCGCTGTCGGCGGGAAACAGCCAAGGCGTATTGGACAGACCCGGCCGAAGCTCGCCCAAAAGTGTGAGCCAGACCCCCATGGCAGCGCGGGCGGGCTCTGACAAAGGCACAAGGCGCTCGCGTCCGCCCTTGCCCTTGATGGTGAGCAGCGGCTCCTTGGTCCGTGCAGCGCTGCGCGGCAGGCTGACCAGCTCAGAGACGCGCAGGCCCGTGGCATAGAGAATCTCCAGCAGGCAGGTCAGGCGTGCCGCCTGCAGGCGCTGGGAAGCCGGGCGCTTGGCATCCTCAATCCCCTCGCGGGCCACTGTCAGCAATTTGTCGACATCGGCCATGGACAGCACTTTGGGCAGAGGCCTGCCCCGGCGTGGGCCATCGATCACAGCCCCCGGATCTTCGGGACGGTGCCCCTCGACATAGAGAAAGCGGTGAAACTGGCGCACACAGGACAGTCGACGGGCGGTCGAGGTCGCTGCAAAGCCACGGGCTGAGAGATCATCAAGCCAGGCCCGGATCGAGGCGGTCGTGGCAGACATCGGCGCTTCGCTTCGGGAGTCCAGAAAGTCGCAATAATCGGCAAGATCGCGCTCATAGGCGGCCAAAGTATTGCGGGCGGCACCGCGCTCAGCTGCAATCATATCGAGGAACAGCCGACCCAATGGATCGCTGAGAACAATAAAATCCGGCTCCCTCACGGCTTCAGCCTGTTGGCGGGTACGGTTTGTGTCATCTCACGCTCCTGCGGTTCCACAAAAGTGACCAGCGCCACCATGGCGGCCAGAACGAGGCCGCCCAAGACGGCAAGAATGACGAGGAACCTGAAAAGAGATGGCACGCGAGCAGCTCCGGGCTTGACCAATCATCCTCCCGCCTGCCTTCGCAAATCAAGCCAAGCCTAAAGGGGAACGCCCTTTCGGTCTGATCCTGGCGCAGGAGAGCTTAAATTGGCGTTCACGCCATGCTAGGAGAGGGCATGACCTCTTCACCTCAAACTCAACCAGAAAGCCTGCACCCCTCGCCGCAGCGTCGCGATGCGCGCGCGGCCAGCCTCGTGCGCCGCCTCAAGGGCCGCTCGATTGTTCTGGTCGGCATTATGGGCTCAGGCAAAACGTCCGTTGGCCGACGCCTTGCTGCGCGGCTCGGACTTGATTTCGTCGATGCGGACGCGGCGATTGAAACCGCTGCGCGCATGACCATTGCCGAAATCTTCAAACGCCATGGCGAAACTTTCTTCCGCGATCGCGAGCATCATGTCATTGCGCGCCTGATCACCGAGGGCCAGAAAGTTCTGGCGACAGGTGGCGGTGCCTTTATGCGCGAAGATACGCGCCAGAAGATTGGCGAATGTGGCCTGTCGATCTGGCTCAAAGCCGATCACGATGTGCTGATGCGCCGTGTGCGCAAGCGCTCCAATCGTCCGTTGCTGCATACGGAAGATCCGGAAGCGACGATGCAGAAGCTGATCGACGATCGCTATCCGGTTTATGCGCTGGCAGACTACACAATCCATTCGGGCGATGGCCCGCATGATCTGGTGGTCGAACATATTTTGGTGGAATTGGAACGCGCGCTGCCGCCCGACACGGGTGACCAATTGCACGCGCTCGCCCCCTCCACCATGGCGGCGCCTGCTGCCGTCACCAAAGTGGCGGTGGAATTGGGCGCGCGCCGCTACGACATTCTCATCGGTCCGCATCTGGTCGAAGACGCCGGGCAATATATTGCCAAACTGTTCCCGGGCTCCGCCTGCACAGTGGTCACCGACCGCAATGTGGCCGAGCGCCACTTGCCCTCGCTTGAAGCCGGACTCGATGGCGCAGGCATTCGCCACACGCGCTGCATTGTCGAGCCGGGCGAAGGCTCAAAGTCCTACGAGGTCTTCGCGCAGGTCTGCGATTCCATCATCGAAGCGCGCATGGAGCGCCGCGATCTGGTGATTGCACTGGGCGGTGGTGTGATCGGCGATCTGGCAGGCTTTGCAGCCGCCAGCGTGCGCCGTGGCATGCGCTTCGTGCAAATTCCAACCACGCTGTTGAGCCAGGTGGATTCCTCTGTTGGCGGCAAAACGGGGATCAATTCAAAGCACGGCAAAAATCTGGTCGGCGCTTTTCATCAGCCTTCCCTCGTTCTCGCCGACACGGGCGCATTGGCTACATTGCCGACGCGTGAATTCCGCGCTGGCTATGCGGAAGTGGCCAAATATGGATTGATCGACAATCCGGATTTCTTCGGCTGGCTCGAGCAAAACTGGCGCGGCGTTTTTGGGGCTGGCCCTGAACTGGTCCATGCCATTGCAACAAGCTGTGCGTCGAAAGCGTCCGTTGTCATTCGTGACGAGACCGAACAAGGCGACCGCGCTTTGCTCAATCTCGGACATACATTCGGCCACGCCTTGGAAGCACTCAATCATTTCGATGGCGCCCGCCTTGTACATGGCGAAGCCGTTGCCATTGGCATGGCCTGCGCCTTCCGCTTCTCACACAAGCTCGGTATCTGCCCGCGTGGCGAGATGGAGCGTGCGATTGGCCATCTGGAGGCTGTCGGCCTGCCAACGAAGATCAAGGCCATTCAGGGCTGGAGCCATGATGCGAAAGCCATTCTCGACGCCATGTATCAGGACAAAAAGGTCGAGCGCGGTGCGCTGACATTCATTCTGGTCAAAGGCATTGGCAAAAGCTTCGTCGCCAAAAATATTCGTGGCGAAGATGTGCTGGCGTTCCTGAAAGACGATCTCGCTCTTTAAGCGCTCTGTGGTGCGCCATCAGCCATGAATTGCGCACGCGCGAGTTCGGCAAAGCGTCCGCCTTGCGCGACCAGCTCGTCAAATGTGCCGCTTTCGACAATGCGGCCGGAATCAAACACCAGAATGCGCGTGGCATTGCGCACGGTGGCGAGCCTGTGCGCGATCACAAAAGTCGTGCGCCCGCGGGTTGCGGCATCAAGCGCCTTTTGCAATTGCCGCTCTGTGGTGGCGTCCAGCGCGCTGGTGGCTTCATCAAAAATCATGATCGGCGGATCTTTAAGCAATGCGCGTGCAATCGACAGACGCTGACGCTCGCCGCCTGACAAGGAACGCCCGCGCTCGCCCACCATCGTGTCGAGCCCGTCGCTTTGATGGGAGACAAAATCAGTCGCTTGCGCGCGCTCCAGCGCGATGGCCACTTCGTCAGCATCCGCATCCGGCTTGCCGACGCGCAGATTTTCTTCAATGGAGCGGGCAAAGAGCATCGGCTCCTGAAAGACGACGCCAATGTTTCGACGCAGCGAGACCAGCGTCATGTCGCGAATGTCGATGCCATCAATTTTCACCGCGCCATGCTGGGGATCGAAAACACGATGCAACAGGCTGAGCGTTGTGGATTTGCCCGATCCGGTCGAGCCCACCAGCGCGATGGTTTCACCAGGTTCGACAGCGAAAGACACATCCGACACTGCTGTGCGGCGTCCATCATAGCTGAAGGTGACCGTCTCGAATGTCACGCGCCCACGCAATTTGCCGACATCCTGCGCACCGGGGCGGTCTTGCACACCGGGCGTTGTATCGAGCACATCAAAAAATTCGTTGAGTTTGGGGATCAGCAGAAACGTCCAATTCGCAAAACCAACGATCTGCTCGAGCCGCCCGATCAGCATTGTGGCAAAGCTCATAAACATGACGATCTCGCCGATCGTGGCAAGCCCACGCAAATGCAGCCAGGTGCCAAGCAGAAAAATGCCAACCAAGGTCAGCGTGGCCGACGCGCGCGTGGCCACTGCTGCCAGCGCCCACCACGACAGGACAGGCAGTTGTGCATTCAAAACGTCGGAAATGATCTCACGCATGGCACGCGTTTCTGATTCCACGCGCGTGAAGGATTGAATGACTGGCACATTGCCCAGCGCATCTGACGCACGCTCGGCGAGATCTGTGTTGTAACGCTCAACACGGCGTTGCATGCCCTCGGTGCGGCGCAAGACAATAGTCGTCAGAATGCCGAAAAAGAAAACGAGCAGGATCAACAAGCCCGCCAAACGCCAGTTCAAAAACAGCGACAGCGGCAGCATGACAAACAGCGCCAAAATGGAGGCGCAATTTTCGCGGAAGAATGACAACCAGATTGACGCCATGCCAGCGGCACCATCGAGCATGCCTTTCAGCAAGCGACCTGAATGGCTGGCTGTGTGAAAGCTCAACGGCAGATGCAGCACATGTTCGAAATAGGCACCCATGACCGCGAGGCGACGGCGATGCGAGAGCCGATCAGAATGGAGCGCGACGAGTGCGGCGGCGCCAATGGTGAACAGACCAAACCCCACCCAAGCGGCAATCAGGGGGCCGAGCGTCTCCCATTGCAGCGGCACATCGGCTTTCTGCGCTTCCGCCAGCTTGTCGATGATTCGGCCAAACAAAACCGGCTCAGCAAATTGCGCCGCCGCCAGCGCCAGATTGGCCAGCACGAGAACCATAGCGAGACGGTATTCGCTGCCGAGCTCCTTCAGCACGCGCACATAAGTCCGGACGAAATTCATGATCGCCTTGCAAAAGGATGTCGACGCCTGCCTGCCGATATAGGGGAGCCAGCGACCCTTGGCCAATCGCGGTTGCGAGAGGCCCCCTCAAATGTTCATGACGCAGTTGCGAAAAACGCTTGGTCCCGCGACGCTCTCCCTTTAGTTTTGGGAGGAGTTCCCCAGCGGAGGCGCGTTCGCCACCATGAGCACAAAAGTTTATTCCCATGCGACCACCGCCCTCGCCGGGCTTTTGAAAGATGGCATGACGGTCATGTCGGGGGGCTTTGGCCTCTGCGGCATTCCCGAAAGCCTCATTCTGGCGATCCGCGAATCGGGGGTGAAGAACCTCACCGTCATTTCCAACAATGCGGGCGTCGACGGCATTGGCCTTGGCATCCTGCTTGAGACCAAGCAGATCAAGAAGATGGTCTCGTCTTATGTGGGCGAGAACAAGCTCTTCGCGCAGCAATTTCTGGGCGGCGAGCTGGAGCTTGAATTCAATCCTCAGGGCACATTGGCTGAGCGCATTCGCGCAGGCGGCGCTGGCATTCCGGCCTTTTTCACCAAGACGGGTGTCGGCACGATCATCGCCGAGGGCAAAGAGCTGAAGGAATTTGACGGCGAGACCTATGTGATGGAGCGCGGCCTGCGCGCTGATCTGGCCATTGTCCACGCCTGGAAGGGCGATACAGAAGGCAATCTCGTCTATCGGAAAACGGCTCGGAATTTCAATCCGATGATGGCAACCGCCGGCAAGGTGACGGTGGCGCAGGTCGAGCATTTGGTCGAGCCGGGCACGATTGACCCTGACCATATCATCACGCCGGGCATTTTTGTTCAGCGCATCATCCATGTGCCCGGTGCGGAAAAGCGCATCGAACAGCGCACGACGCGCAAGCGCGCCTGAGAGGAGACCTTTTATGGCATGGACCCGCGATGAAATGGCCGCGCGCGCCGCAAAGGAATTGCGTGACGGTTATTATGTGAACCTCGGTATCGGCATTCCGACCCTCGTCTCCAATTACATCCCCCACGGCATGACCGTGCAGCTGCAAAGCGAAAACGGCATGCTGGGCATGGGGCCCTTCCCCTATGAGGGCGAGGAAGATGCCGACCTGATCAATGCCGGGAAGCAGACGATCACCGAATTGCCGACCACCAGCTATTTCTCGTCAGCCGATTCCTTCGCCATGATTCGCGGCGGCCATATCGACCTGTCGATCCTGGGAGCCATGGAAGTGGCGGAGAATGGCGATCTGGCCAATTGGATGATCCCAGGCAAAATGGTCAAGGGTATGGGCGGCGCCATGGATCTGGTGGCGGGCGTCAAGAAAGTCGTCGTGGTCATGGAACATGTCGCCAAGGACAGCCCCAAGCTGCTCAAGCACTGCAGCCTGCCGCTTACGGGCTCGGGCGTGGTCGATATGGTCATCACCGATCTGGCCGTCTTCACCATCGACAAGGCTGGCAAGAGCGGCATGACCTTGATCGAACTGGCGCCGGGCGTGA
Source organism: Beijerinckiaceae bacterium (assembly GCA_947452005.1). GTDB lineage: Bacteria > Pseudomonadota > Alphaproteobacteria > Rhizobiales > Beijerinckiaceae > Terripilifer. The sequence goes on from CANGBC010000001.1 coordinate 25,014, forward strand.
CGCTGGACGAGGTGAAAGCCAAGACTGAAGCCAGCTATACGGTCGCGGCCGGGTTGCACTAGGCACTGGTATAATTTCACATGTTGGTGAGCGGCTCGGGGCAACCCGGGCCGTTTTTGTTGTGCAGCGCAGCATTTTCTTCAAAAGGACTGCAGCAAAATGATTGTGCGATGCACAATAAAACGTTCATCCGCCCAGCGTTTTTGCGCGGTAAATTATTGATAATAAAAACTTTAATGTTCTAGGGCGGCAAAAATGCTGCACCTTTTGTTGCACCTGTGTTGCGCTGCAATATATTAGGGCAGGATGGCACCACGCTGCCCCAGAGACGGACCTGATTGAGACGAAACTTTGGCGGACTACGACTTTCGTTCAAAAAAAGCCTGTGATTATATCCCAGTCAAAGAAGAGGGAGGCATGTATCGCCATTCCTCCGTGGAGGGAACGCAAGGCACTCGGGCGCGGCAAGCGACCCCGAGCTTTTCTGGCCCTTGATTCATGACTTCCGGCACCGCCCGCCGGCTTCCTCGGACGTGAAGTCCCAAAAAGCTATTTGATTTCGAGAGGTTACCAAGATGGACGTCTCTATGCTCGACAGCGCCGCCAAGGCGTTTGTGATGCTGATGGACCCGTTCCGTATGTCGCTGCTCTTTCTTGGCGTCATCATGGGTCTCGTGCTTGGCATTCTGCCTGGCATTGGTGGTCTTGCGGGCACAGCCCTGCTGCTGCCTTTTACCTTCAACATGGACCCCTATGCGGCCATGGCCCTGCTCTTGGGGCTAGGTGCCACGACGGCCACGGGTGACCCCATTCCGGCCATTCTCTTCGGTGTGCCCGGAGGGGCTGGCTCTGCCGCGACCGTCTTGGACGGCCTCCCCATGGCCAAGCGTGGCGAAGCGTCTCGCGCGCTCTCGGCGGCTTACATGTCCTCCATGATGGGTGGCATTTTCGGTGCCGCTTTGATGGCCGTGCTCCTGCCGGTCCTGCGACCCGCCATGCTCTACATAGGATCACCTGAGCTCCTCGCCTTTGCGGTTCTAGGTATCTCTATGGTGGCCGTGCTCTCTGGCAGCGCTCCGCTGCGTGGACTGGCGGCCGGTTGTATTGGCCTCATGATCTCCATGGTCGGCTCCGACCCTCAGACGGGCACCCTGCGCTGGACGCTGGACAGCCTCTATCTGTGGGAAGGCGCGCCGCTCGTCCCGATCGTGCTGGGACTCTTTGCTCTGCCGGAATTGGCTGACCTTGCCATTTCGCGCCAGTCGATTGCGCCGGGCTCCAAACAGCTGGCCACATCGACGGCGGGCATGGTGCAGGGCGCGCGGGACTGCTTCAAACATTGGTGGCTCGTTCTGCGCTGCTCGTGGTTGGGGGCAACGCTTGGCGCAATCCCGGGTCTGTCGGGCGCGATCGTCGACTGGCTCGCTTACGGCCATGCGCTCAAGACTGAAAAGGGCGCAGCCCTCACCTTCGGCAAAGGCGACGTGCGCGGCGTCATTGCCTCGGAAAGCGCCAATAATGCGAAGGAGGGTGGCGCGCTCATCCCCACCATCGCATTCGGCGTTCCCGGTTCGGCTGGCATGGCCATCCTGCTCGGGGCCTTTCTCATCCATGGCCTAGTGCCTGGACCTGACATGCTGACGAAGAACCTCGATGTCACTTACGCGATGGTCTGGTCAGTGGCGCTCGCCAACGTGCTGGGTGCTGGTCTCTGCTACGTGTTCAGTGCGCAATTCGCGCGTCTGGCAACGCTCCGCTACACGCTCATCCTGCCGGCGACTTTGTCGATCATCTACATCGGCGCTTTCCAGGGTTCGCGTAACTGGGGTGACCTCTACACGCTTCTGGCTTTCGGTCTCTTGGGCTGGGCGATGAAGATGCTGAAGTGGCCGCGTCCGCCGCTGCTCTTGGGCTGCGTGCTCGGTGAAGTGGTGGAACGCTATCTGTTCATCTCGATCCAGCGCTATGGCATTGAATGGTTTTCGCGTCCGCTCGTGATGATCATCTTTGCTTTCGCCTTCTTTGGTCTGCTGCGCCCGCTTCTGCAGGACATCAAGATCCATGGTGGCTTGCGCAACATGCTGACGGGCTTCCATCTGAAGCCTAACTGGAAGGCGGATCAGCTGTTCTATGTCTTCTTGTTCGCGGTTCTCGGTTACATGATGACCGAAGCTTCGACCTGGAACATGCATGCCAAAATCGTCCCGATGATCGTTGGTTCGGTGGCTGGTGTTGTTCTCGCGATCTCGCTGTTCAACTATCTCTTCCGCAAGCCGGAAGCGGCAGGTGATGTCGGCATGGCAGGCAAGGTCACCGAAGAAATCGAGCAGAAGATCCATATGGATCTCGAGGCCACCACAGACCACCTCGACACGTGGACGATCATGCGGCGCGCGGCCATGTTCTTTGGTTGGCTCGTGGCCTTCATGGGCTCGATGGCAACCATTGGTCTGATCCCGACGGTGCCAATCTTCGTGGTCGCCTTCATGCGCCTCGAAGAAACCAAGGAGCGCTGGTCACTGGTCATTCCGCAGGCGGTTCTGCTGACGATCTTTGTCTATGTGCTGTTTGATCAGCTGCTGACCATTCCGTGGCCGCAGACCTTGCTCGGCGGATGGTTCCCGGCGCTGAAGGGTGTCATCCCCTCGGTGTAAGATCCGCGACAATGCAAAGAGAATGGTCGGGCTTTTGCCCGGCCATTTTTTTATGTCTCAGCCAATTTCAAGATCAACGACCAAGGGCAGATGATCCGACGCCACACGCGTAATCGTGTCGCGGATCACTTCGACTCGTTTCACACGGATCGGGCCGCGCGTGAACATGTGATCAATGCGCAGAACCGGAAAGCCGGATGGAAAGGTGGGCTGCGTACGCCCCATGCCTGGTGCGCGCTGCACATCCTGCAAATGTTTTGTTAGACGATGATAGACGCGCGAACGCGGGACAAGATTGAAATCGCCCAGCAGAATGGTGGCACCTTCACAGGCCGCAGCCCCCAGCCAATCTGGTCCCATCAGACAATCCGTCTGTAAGCGTCGCTCGCGCGCGATCAAGGACAGATGCGTGTTGATGATATTGAGCGGCGCGCCATCAAGATCAATCTGTGCCCAGAGCGCGCCGCGCGGTTCAAGGGTGCGAAAGCCGGGGCGTCCTGGCAAGCGATCTGAATGGATGAGACGCGATGGCCATTCGGTGAGGATGGCATCGCCATATTGCTCTTCCAAAACGCGCAGATTGTTATGGAAATGCGATGTCATGCCGAGCGCCCGGGCAATGTCTTCGGCCTGATCAACATGCCCCGTGCGCTTGCGCATCACATCGACTTCTTGCAGGGCGACAATGTCAGGCTTGGCTGCAGCGATCACCTCTGCAATGCGGCGCGGCGATATCTGCCCGTCGATGCCAAGGCAGCGATGCACATTCCACGTGAGCAAGCGAAAGGTGCGCACGACATGATTTCCCAAAGCGACAGGCGCAGCATTCCGCTCTTGTTCGCCTGTCCGCAAGGCCCGGGCCGCCAATTCACAGGAACCGTGCGCACAAGCGCCCGTTAACGCGCAACAGGAGATAACCCATGTCCAATGTGCCGCGCCCGCCCGGGCCCGCACCCGATGAGGTGCCAACACCCCAGCCACCCGATGTGGAGCCGCCCGAGCCCATCACCGATCCCGGCCAGCCCGTCCCTGTTGGCATTCCACCCGTGGAGCCACCAACCATTCCACCCGGACCGCCCGAGCCCGAAATCCCGGCGACCATATAAAAAGGGCGCCGCCCGTGAAGGCCGCGCCCTTAAAAAATGAGAGGCTTAAAGCCTTAGATGTTCTTGAGATGCTGAGCGAGATACTTGTTCATCTCGAACATGGTGACCTGCTTGCGGCCGAACACGGCTTCCAGCTTGTCGTCGGCCAGGATCTCGCGCTTGTTGGCGGGGTTCTGGAGCGAATTGCCCTTGATGTATTCCCACACCTTGCTGACGACTTCTGAGCGCGGCAGCGGATCGTTGCCAACAATGGCCGCGAGTTCCTTCGAGGGCTGCAGGGGCTTCATGAAGGCGCCGCCGGCTTTGCCTTCGCTGGGGGTCTTGGCCATGAGGAGTTCTCCGTCAATTAATTGGGTTTGGCATGTCGTCCGGCCCGGGAACGGGGGACGAGCGACGCTTGTTCCGGATTTGCACCTTTTCCGGGGCTGATGCAACGCACAACCGCCGTGAGGGCCAATCGGCGGGGGAGAACTGTGCTTCCCCCGCCAGAGGCGCCCGAAACCGGGCGGTTTTGTCTCAGAGCCGGCCTTATTTGGCGAGCTCGACGACTTCCTTGGGAGCGCTCACCACCTTGGCCGTGATCCGCGCCAGCTCCTGATGGGTCATGGGCTCAATAGTCAGATTGAGCCGCTTGGCATCGGCCAAGAAGGCCTCATCCTTCATCGTCTTCTCAAAGGCATCGCGCATCATGGCGAGGCGGTCAGCAGGCACCCCCGGGGGCATGAAGACGCTGCGGCCGAAATCCGATTCTGCTGACAGGAATTCTGCCACCTGACGATGCACCGGATCTTTCATCAGCTCGGCCAGAGTGGGCACATTGGGCGCGCTGGGTTCGCGCGTGATCGAGGCGAAGACGACCGGCTTGATGCGGCCATCGGCAATCGCATCGGGCATGGCCAGCTGGACGCTCACCCAGGACGCGCCACGCCCTTCAATCTCGCCACGCTGCATCGCCAGATTGAGATCGGCGGCGCCCTTATAGCCCGTGACGATCTTGTATTTGGTGCCCAAAAATTTGTTTAGCAGATTAGGCACGATGTAAGTCGGCGAGCTGGGGCCCGTTGCCCCGATAATGACTTCCGTTGTCTTGGCGTCTTCAATCGTCTGGCCTTTGGCGGTGTGCCAGATCGACAGCATGTTGCGCACGGGTGCCATATTGCCGAGCCACATCCATTCGCGCGCATCATATTTCGCATATTGGGGCTGCAACACCTGATTGAGCACAATGGTCTGCTGCGTCATCGCCATCGTTGTGCCGTCGGTGGGCATATTGGCGCGCACTGAATTGGCGAGATTGAGACCGCCAGATTCACCGCCCGTATATTTGATGATGAATTTCGGCTTTTCAGGAATGTATTTCGGCATGTGCTCGGCCAGCACCTGCGCATAGGGACCAAACGAGCCACCCGGATCAGAGCCAACGAGGAACGTGATGTTCTTGCCACGATAGAAATCCGACAAAGCATCCGCTTTGGCTGGCGTTGAAGCGGCGGCGATGACCATCGCGCTGAAAAGACCCGTCCAGATTTTCATTTTATTTCTCCCGATATTTTTGAGCGCTGTTTAAGCGCTGTTTGGAATATCAACACCATGCAGCTGTGCCAGCGCGTTCAATTCAGCCCAGACTTTTGCATTGATGCGAAGTCCCTGTGTCTCAGATCTTTTTGCCGCGCGCGCACTGCGCTCGCCAGGCAATCGCAATTCATCCACGCCCTCGACGCGCGGCAAATTTTTGATAACGCTTGTCAACACATCCATGTCAGCTTCAAAATCAGACGCCGCACGCAAACGCGCCACATCAATGACAATCATCGTGGCGCTTTGACCGTGACCCTTCTTGCCCTTTTGCAACATGGGCGCAAGCAAAGGCGCACTCGCCAGAAGGCTTGTCAGAATTTCTGTCATCAAGGCCAGGCCAGATCCTTTCGGCCCACCCATAGGCAGAAGAACCTCCGCGTGTGCCGCCTCGCGCGCGGGCTTGCCTTGGGCATCGAGCGCCCAACCTTCGGGCAAAATTTCACTGTCGCGGCGTGCCTGTTTCAAACGTCCATTCGACACAAGACTTGATGCCATATCGAGAAGCACAACACCTTCGGGGCCACCGGGGGCCGCAATGGCGAGTGGTGCCGTGGACAGACTGGCAATGCGCGCGCCTTCATAGGCCATCAACGGTGGGCCAGCAGCAAAAGCAATGGCGACAAATCCATTGCGTGCCGCGCGCTCAACATAATGCCCGATGGCGCCAGCATGTGTGGCGCCACCCATGACGCCCAAGCCCACACCAAATTGACGCGCGCGATCTTGTGCGGTCTCGACAACCTGCATCATGGCCACCGGACCGGCAGCGCCTTGCGCATCGATAGAAAACAGCGCGCCAAAATCAGCACGCATCTGCGGCACGGCGCCAGGCTTCATGGCGCCTTTGTCGATCATGCCAAAATAATGAGGGATGCGGGCGACACCATGCGTCTCGGCACCGCGCATATCTGCCCAGACGAGGACCTCGGCCACGCTCAAGGCGTCACGCGCCGACAAGCCGCGACTTTGAAACAATCGCGACACGAAATCGCGCAAGGGCGATACGCCAATGGTTGCAGCCTGCACCGCCAAATTGCCTCCCCGCCCCTCAAAAGATAGCGGGGCACGCCACTGGATTCTTTAGATTTTATCGGCTCGACCGTCGCCTGCGAACCGCGCGCGGCACCATAACCAGACTATCGGGAAATGTCAGCGGGCGGGACCGCGAGCTTGGCTTTTAGGGTCCGTGGTGTTACTGCCTTGCACTATGTACGAATAAATTTATGTTGCATTTGTTTCTTGATCTGCTCATTTTTATATCGCTTAACACCTTGCCGGGGGACTGGTCATGTTTTCAGGCGCCTTGGGGAAAGCCTGTTTCGGCCCGACGGAAATTGAAGCCATGCGGCGCGCCTTGGTGCTGGCGGAGCATGCTTTGCGTTGTGAAGAGGCGCAGCCGCAACGGCGTCAGGAAATGGCGCGCATGATTGTGCAGCTCGCTGCGCGTGGACAGCTTGATCCCGTCATGCTGAGCGCCATGGCCCTGAGGTCACGCCGCCAGGCTCTGGCGGCCACGTTCCGTCCCTATGATCGTCGCCTGCAAGCGGGCCGCCCGCATGGCCGCCGCGCATTTTCATCTCGCCAGAGCGCGTGAGGCCCGCATGCGCCAGCCACGCTCCCTTTTGTCCCACGAAGAAATGACCGCGTTGATCGCCTCCAGTTCGCAGGCCAACAATGCCCCCGCAAAAGCCGGGCTGCGCGCCACAGCGGCGCGCTGGCTGAAGCGGCTGGCAGATCGCATCGGTGGCCACAATCTGACGTAAGGTCAGCTTAGCGTGTAGCGAAGCTGTTGAAAGACCTTCGCTCTTCATAGAAGTGAGCAGCCCTTCCGGATAGTTTCCGATCGACATGAGCAGCTCAACCCCCTCCTCCGCGCCCGATCTTGCCGCACTGGCCACCTTGCTTGAGGCAAGCGAAGACTATCGTGTGCTGCGACGTTTGCAGCCCGCGCGCCAGCATGAGCGCGATGACGGAACAGCGCTGAAAAAGGCGGTCTTTCTGGATGTCGAGACAACCGGGCTCGATGCCGGGCGGCATGAAATCATCGAACTGGCCATGGTGCCGTTCACTTACGCACAGGATGGCCGGATTTTCACAATCGGCGAGCCTTTTCAGGCCTTGCGCGAACCCTCGCATCCGATTCCGCCCGAGATCACAGCCATCACGGGCATTGATGATGCGATGGTGGCGGGCCAAAGCATTGATGGCGATGCGGTGCGTGCTTTCATTGCCGATGCAGATCTGATCATCGCGCATAATGCAGGCTTTGATCGTCGCTTCATGGAAATCTTCTGTCCTGATTTCACGCATAAGCCGTGGGCATGCTCCATGTTGCAGGTGGACTGGCAAGCGGAAGGGTTTGAGACACTCAAGCTCACCTGGCTCGCCGCCACTGCTGGTTTTTTCTACGACAAACATCGCGCCGTGCATGATTGCCATGCGGCCATCGAACTTCTAGCGCGCAAACTGCCCAAGAGCGGACAGCGCGCCCTGGGACAATTGCTGGAGCGCGCACGCGCACCCAGCTGGCGTATCTGGGCCTCGAACGCGCCATTTGAAATGAAAGACGCCCTCAAGGCACGCGGCTATCGCTGGAATGCCGATGGGGTGGGTGCCATGCGCGCCTGGACCAGAGATGTGCCCGACGCCACCAAGGACGACGAGCTGCACTATCTGCAGGCTGAGATCTACGGCCGGGAGATCGCCATCAATTGCCGAAAGATCGACGCTTTCGATCGATTTTCGAGCCGCGTCTAAGGACGGATTTGCCTCAAAGCCCTGAGTGTGGAAAAGGAACGGCCGGACAAGCCGGACATGCCGGCAGCTGAGCCTTGAGGGCGCGAGAACTCCGATGCGTATGGTCCTGAGATCCAAGATCCACAATGCCACGGTCACCGAGGCCAATCTGGCCTATATCGGCTCGATCACCATTGATGCCGACCTGATCGAACGCGTGGGCCTGTGGCCTGGAGAGCGCGTGCTGGTGGTCTCCAACACATCAGGCGCCCGGCTTGAGACCTATGTGATCAAGGGTGAAGCTGGCTCGGGCCAGATTTGCATGAATGGTGCCGCCGCCCATCTGATCAAAGAGGGCGAAGAAATCATCATCATGGGGTTTGAACTGACCGACAAGCCAATCACGCCGAAGGTGATCCTCGTCGACAAAAAGAACCGCTTTCTGGCGGACTTGACTGAGAAGCCCGGGACAATTTTGTGAGAAAAGCTATCTAGCTCGGGGCACTCCCATTGGTTTTAAGCAGAGCTAAAACCTTGCGTGGTTTATACTTGAATTGAAAAAGGAGAGTTTCATCGGGAAGCGTTTCAATAGGTGATTTTTTTGAAATTGGTTGACGCGAAATTTAGCAAACCGAAGCCGACCCATTTGCCAACATCGTGTTCTGACAAAATTATGCCCCCACGATCCTAAAAAGTGATGTATCGCATAATTTTTGACGCCCTCATTGCGAGCGCAGAAGTAGCCGCTGGGGAAAATGATGGACCCGTCGCCTAAGAAAAAAGTTGAGTCATCGATCAATGTAATTTTGAAATGCTCCGCAAAGAAGGCCTCAAATCGTCGCGTATTGGGGGTAAGGTCCATAAGTCCAGAACGCAAGAAATCTAAGCCGTCGTAATGCGAAAGAAGACGGCAAATTAAGTTGTCGGAGGGAGAGGCTCCGATTAATGCCGTGCCAATTCCAAGAGTGTTAGCGTACCGCTCGAAGCCAATGACGAAGTTTAGTTGTGTCAAATCTTCAAGGGAAGACGTTAGCTCCAAATCTGTATCGAGGTAGAAACCACCTTCGGAGGCGAGCGCATAAAGTCGCATATAGTCTGAGGCAAAGGCCCATCTGCCACAGTAGATAGCTTGCTCCAAATATCGGCTACGGATTTTAGCAACATCAGCGTTACCCCACTCACGAATGTCCCAATCCGGGCAGTGTTGCCTCCATGATTGGATACAATTTTCGCTAAGCTCGCTTTTCTTGTTTGGCCCAAGCCAAACGAAATGAATCTTTTTGGGAATCATAATAAAAATCCAAAAATATTGAGCCTTAAATCTGTGCGGCCCCAAAAATTTATTTCAAAAAAGACGGTGTTTTGAACAGCCAAAAACTAGGAAATGATCTTGGATAACAATAACATTTTGGAAGAAGCTTGGTGGAGCTGAGCGGGATCGAACCGCTGACCTCGTCATTGCGAACGACGCGCTCTCCCAACTGAGCTACAGCCCCAAGCTGGCGCGTGTGTAGCGAGCGCCCTGCTAAGTGTCAACGCGCGAGCCCCAAAAGGCTCATTGTGCGGTCTCGCTTGCTCCGTGAGCGTCGGGCAGCTAAACCGGAAGAGGATCAATTCCGGAGCCCCTATGCGCGCGATCCTCGATCTTATTCTGCTGGTTTTGCAGCTCTACACCTGGGTCATTATTGCCTTGGCCGTCGTGTCATGGCTGGTGGCCTTTGGCGTCATCAATGTCCGCAATGATTTTGTGCGCTCCATCTGGAACGCCCTTTTGGCGGTCACCGAGCCCATCCTGATGCCCATTCGGCGGCGACTGCCCAATCTTGGCGGCCTGGATCTGTCTCCGGTGGTCTTGCTGCTGGCGATCTTCTTCATCGAGCGTGTGATCCTCTATTACATTTATCCCGCTGCCATGAGCTTCTGATGGCCGCTGTGCCGTGGGCTGTGCAGGCGCGGGGCCTCGTGATTGAGGTCCGCCTCACACCGCGCGCAGCCATGGACCGCCTCGATGGTGTTGAGACCCTCTCGGACGGCCGACCTGTGCTGAAAGCGCGGGTGCGCGCTGTGCCTGAGAAGGGCTTGGCCAATGAGGCCATCGTGAAACTGCTCACCAAGGCTCTGGGCCTGCCCGTCTCACGCGCCCAATTGCTCGCAGGCGACACAGCGCGGCGCAAAAGCGTCCTTCTGGAAGGCGATGGAGCAGCGCTGGCTGCCCGCCTCACCGAATTGCTTGCTGCGAAGGGCTAGGGTGCGCTGCAGCATCAATCCGCATTAGCATGGGCCCAGACCCGCGAGTCGGAGAGCGCATTGATGGCCAGCCAGAAGACCAATGAGGGGCATTATTTCGAGGACTTCCGCCTCGGCCAAATGATGCGCCACGCCACACCGCGCACCGTGACCACGGGCGATGTGGCGCTCTATACCGCACTGACAGGCACGCGATTCGCGGTGCAATCATCCGATGAATTTGCGCGCAGCCTAGGTTATCCGCAAAGCCCGATTGATGATGTGCTGACCTTCCACATTGTCTTTGGCAAAACCGTGCCCGATGTCTCGCTCAATGCGGTGGCCAATCTGGGCTATGCCGATTGTCGTTTTCTGGCGCCCGTTTTTCCCGGCGATACTTTGTCGTCCGTCTCGGAAGTGATCGGACTGAAAGAAAATTCCAACAAGCAGACAGGCGTTGTCTATGTGCGCTCCAAAGGCGTGAACCAACACGGCGTAACGGTGCTCGAATATGTGCGCTGGGTGATGGTGCGCAAACGCGATGTGCATGCGGCGGCACCTGAGAAAAAAGTGCCTGATCTGCCGAAAGCTCTGACGCCTGACCAGATCGGCACGGCCTGTCTGTCCATCGCACGCGACAAATTTGATTTTTCTTTATCGGGCGCGCCGCATCGCTTTGCCGATTATGAAAAAGGCGAGCGCATTGATCATGTCGATGGCATGACGGTGGAAGAAGCCGAGCATATGACGGCCACACGCCTCTATCAGAACACGGCGAAAGTGCATTTCAACCAGTTCAGCGAAGGCCAAGGGCGCTTTGGTCGTCGGCTCATCTATGGCGGGCATGTCATTTCACTGGCACGCGCATTGAGCTTCAATGGCCTTGGCAATGCGTTTCATATTGCTGCCATCAATGCAGGCCGCCATGTTGCGCCGCTGTTTGCAGGTCTGACGGTTTTTGCGTGGAGCGAGATTCTCGACACAGCCGCATTGCCCGGGCGCAATGATGTGGGGGCTTTGCGCATCCGCACAATTGCGACAAAGGACAAGCCCTGCGCCGACTTCCCGTTCAAGGAGGGCGAGGGCTATGATCCCTCAGTTATTCTTGATCTGGATTATTGGGCGCTCATCCCGCGCTGAAAAATCACTGCGGCGCACGCTTCAACAGAAATTCCCACATGAGGCGCGCGCCATCCAGATCATTGTTCTGCGCGCCGACCGGCATGCCGCGTGATGTCGAGAGGCGACGCCCGGGAATGGTGTGCCCACCGCCCTCAACCTTGACCAATTCGACAGGTGCCTTGCAGCCGAGGCCATGCTGAATCAGAACACGTGATCCATCGTTGCGATCACGATCAATGATCGTCTCATCGCGCTGACCGTTACATTGCGCGGCCTTTGCAAACACGTTGAAGGTCGCATCCGTCGAGAGCACATCGCGCGGGCCTTCGGGCATGCTGGCCATGCCACCCTGATAAGGCACCATCGGATCAGCCGTGCCATTCATCAACATGAAGGCAACAGGCTGTGCGGGATTGCAACTCGCGGCCCATTCGACAGGCATGTTGGCGACAAAGGCCCCCGCGCCGGAAAAGAGATCGCTTTGCTCGCAGGCGATTTTCATCGCGAGCATGCCGCCGCCCGACACACCAGCCACATAAATGCGGCGATGGCTGGCAATGCCTTGCTCAATCAAACGCGACGCGAGTGCGCGCAAAAAGGCAGCGTCATCTGGCGGTGGTTCGCCGGGCTTGGAGCGGCCCCAATAGCCGTCGACCGCATCGGGATAAACAACGGTCGCACCAATCTTGCGCGCCACCATATCGACGCCCAAACTGCGACGCGCACGCAGGCCCGCACCACTCCCACCAGCGCCACCGTGCAAAACCATAATCACCGGGCGACGGCGTTTTTTCAGGCGCTCAAATTCAACCAGAGTCGCCGTGCGCTTCACGCCATCGATGGTCAATGTCACGCGCCCATAGGCGGCTTCCACAGGACGCGGCGCACCAATCAGGCCAACGGCCAAAGTGACGCAAAAAGCGAACAGGACGGCATATCGGGGAGGAGGAGTAAACATAGGGCGATCTTGGGGGAAGCGGGCCAATCCTGCAAGGCTTGCTGCACGCAGGCTTTGACCTTGGGGGCTGAGACGCGGCAAAATGGACGAAAGGTCACGGGGGAGAGTCATGCAGGACGCAACGGCAAAGGTCTGGCTCGATATGGATCAAGCTGCACTGGATGCAGCCTATGATCAGGCGGTCTACGCGCCCAATCAGAAAGCGGTTCATGACCGGCGCGCGCTCATGTCATCCATTGCTTTGCAGCGACTGGGTGAGCCGCAAGTCATTGCCTATGGCTCAGGTGCCCATCACACATTCGATTTCTATCGCGCCAAGGGCGACAACCAGCCATTGGTCATCTACGTGCATGGTGGCGCCTGGAAGAGTGGTCGCGCGCGCGATTTCGCCGTGATGGCCGAGACCTTCGTTCAAGCCGGCGCTCATTGCGCCATTCTGGATTTCGACCTCGTGCAGAATTGCAACGGCGATTTGCGCCCGATGGTTGAACAGGTGCGGCGCGCAACTGCTAAAATTTGTGCGGAAGCAAAAACCTTTGGCGCCGACCCCGCGCGCATTCATGTGGTGGGGCATTCATCGGGCGCGCATATGGGTGGCTGTATTCTCACCACCGATTGGACGAAAGATTTCGGCCTGTCACAAAAGATCGTGCGCGGTGGCGTGTTGGTGTCGGGCATGTATGAGCTGGAGCCCGTGCGGCGTTCCAAACGTTCGGAATATGTCGCCTTCACCGATGAGACAGTCGAACAGCTGTCTGCGATCCGTCACATCGACAAACTCAATTGCCCGCTGATCTTGGCCTATGGCAGTCTGGAAACGCCCGAATTTCAGCGACAAACGCGCGAATTTCATGCGGCTGTGACAGATGCAGGCAAGCGTGCCGAGCTTTACATCGGCACGGGCTATAATCATTTCGAGATTTTGGAAACGCTCGCCAATCCATACGGATTGCTGGGCCATCCGGCGCTCAGGCAGATGGGATTGGCGAGCTAAGAGGCGTCAGGCCTTGGGCGTGATGCCGTTGTCAGCGAAATGGGACGCCAATTCGCCAGCCTGGAACATTTCGCGCACAATGTCGCAACCGCCGACGAATTCGCCCTTCACATAGAGCTGCGGGATTGTCGGCCAGTTGGCGAAATCCTTGATGCCCTGACGAATGCCTTCGTCTTCGAGAACGTTGATGCCTTTGTAGGGCACGCCGAGGTGGTCGAGAATCTGCACGACCTGACCGGAGAAACCGCACATCGGAAAATCGGGCGTGCCCTTCATGAACAGCACGACATCATTGCCGGTGACTTCCTTTTTGATCTGCTCCTGCACATCGGTCATGGTTTTGCATCCTTTGATGGGGCGGAGGTCAAGGTTCCGCCGGTAACGCCAATATAATGAGCTCGCGGGACGCGCGCCAGTGTCAGGCGGGCGAGGAGGTTGTCAGCGCCAGCGCGTGAAGCTCGCCGCCCATGCGGCCTTTCAGCGCCGCATAGACCATCTGGTGCTGCTGGACGCGGCTCTTGCCCTTGAAGGCCGAGGAAACGACGGTTGCGGCATAATGATCGCCATCGCCCGCCAGATCGGTGATCTGCACCACCGCATCGGGGAAGGCTTCCTGTATCAGCGTTTCGATATCTTTTGCCTGCATGGCCATTTTTAAAAATTCCTTATGCCTGTCCGGCCATATAGGCGGGCAACCAACCCTCATGCGCCGTCTCAAGCGCTGTGATGGCCACGGGCTTTTCGCCGGGAAGCTCAAGCGCATCGCCGCCCGTTGTGCCGATGATGGCAACCGGCACGCCGCTGGCCTTGGCATCGGCAACAATTTTGCCGGCCTCGTCCGCACTTGCACTCAACAGGTAGCGCGCCTGATCTTCGCCAAACAAAATGGCGTGCGGCTGCGCACCCAGATCGATTGTGATCTTTGCACCGACCTTGCCAGCCATGGCCATTTCAGCCAGTGCAACAGCAAGCCCGCCATCCGAGAGATCATGCACGGCATCGACTCGGCGCGCCGTGATCAGCGCGCGCACGAAATCACCATTGCGGCGCTCGGCGACCAGATCGACCGGGGGCGGCGCGCCTTCTTCACGGCCGCACACATCGCGCAGATAAACAGACTGGCCGAGCCAGCCCTTTGTCTCGCCAATCAGGATGATCTGCTGTCCGGCTTTCTTGAAAGCAACAGATGCAGACTGGGTAACATCAGCAATCACACCCACGCCGCCAATAGAGGGTGTCGGCAGAATGCCGCGTCCCTGCGTTTCGTTGTAGAGCGACACATTGCCCGACACGATCGGGAAATCGAGCGAGCGCGCGGCATCGCCAATGCCCTCAAGGCAGCCGACGATCTGGCCCATATATTCGGGCTTTTCGGGATTGCCGAAATTGAGATTGTCGGTGAGTGCGAGCGGCAGAGCGCCGGTCGCTGTGAGGTTGCGCCACGCTTCCGCAACAGCCTGCTTGCCACCTTCAACAGGATCGGCTTCGCAATAGCGCTGCGAGACGTCGGTTGTCATGGCGAGGCCCTTGGGGCCATCACCAATGCGCACAACACCAGCGTCACCGCCGGGCTGCTGCACGCTATTGCCGAGAATGAGATGATCATATTGTTCCCAGACCCAACGCTTTGAGCAGAGGTCTGGTGTGCCAATCAGATGCACGAGCGCATCCGCGTTGGATTTCGGCGGCTTCACAGAAGCGGCTTCAATCACGGGCTTTTTGGGTGTTGGCACATGCGGGCGATCATAGAGGGGGGCTTCATCGCCCAGTTCCATGATCGGCAGATCAGCTTCGATCTTGCCCTTGTGCTTGATGACGAAACGCTTCGTGTCGGTGGTCTTGCCGATGACGGCAAAGTCGAGACCCCATTTGACGAAAATCGCTTCGGCTTCTTTTTCCTTCGCCGGATCGAGCACCATGAGCATGCGCTCCTGGCTTTCCGACAGCATCATTTCATAAGCGCTCATGCCCTCTTCGCGGCACGGCACATGATCGAGATCCAGCTCAATGCCAAGGCCACCCTTCGCGCCCATTTCAACGGCGGATGAGGTAAGACCAGCCGCGCCCATATCCTGAATCGCGATCACGCAACCCTTGGCCATGATTTCGAGGCAGGCTTCGAGCAGCAGCTTTTCAGAGAAGGGGTCACCGACCTGCACGGTGGGACGCTTTTCTTCAGCATCGGCTTCGAACGAGGCTGACGCCATGGTCGCACCGTGAATCCCATCACGGCCCGTCTTGGAACCCAGATAAACAATCGGGCGTCCAATGCCTGTGGCCTTGGCGTAGAAAATCTCATCTGATTTCGCGAGACCCACCGCCATCGCA
Organism: Beijerinckiaceae bacterium; assembly: GCA_947452005.1. Classification (GTDB taxonomy): domain Bacteria; phylum Pseudomonadota; class Alphaproteobacteria; order Rhizobiales; family Beijerinckiaceae; genus Terripilifer. Next base: position 40,716 of record CANGBC010000001.1, read on the forward strand.
TTGACGAGAATGTTGCCATCATAGCGCGTATGGAAATTCACCGAGCCGCCAACAGTCGGCACGCCGAAGGAGTTACCGTAGCCACCAATGCCAGCCACGACGCCTGAAACGAGATGCCGGGTCTTGGCATGTTCGGGCGCGCCAAAGCGCAACAGGTTGAGGCAGGCGATGGGACGCGCACCCATGGTGAACACGTCACGCAAAATGCCGCCAACACCCGTCGCCGCACCCTGATAGGGCTCGATGAAAGACGGGTGGTTGTGGCTCTCCATCTTGAAGACGCAAGCCTGGCCATCGCCAATGTCGATGACACCCGCATTCTCGCCCGGACCCTGAATGACCCAAGGGGCTTTGGTCGGCAGTTTGCGCAAATGCAGGCGCGAGGATTTGTAGGAACAATGCTCGTTCCACATGGCTGAGAAAATGCCCAGCTCCGTGATCGAAGGCGCGCGGCCGATCAGCTTGAGGATGCGCTCATATTCGTCCGGCTTCAGGCCATGTTCGGCGACAAGCTGCGGCGTGATTTCAATCGACTGGCTCAAGTGATGGCCCTCTGGCGTCAGGCCTCAACGGCCCGGGGGGAGCTATGTTTCGCGCCTGTTCAGGCTGCAACGAGGCTTTTGAAGAGACCCGCGCCATCAATCCCGCCCACCAGCGGATCGATGAGATTTTCGGGATGCGGCATCATGCCAAGCACATTGCGCTTGTCTGAATAGATGCCGGCAATGTCATTGGTGGACCCATTGGGATTGGCAAGGCCGCCAACGACACCTTTGTCATCGCAATAGCGGAAGGCGACCCGACCATCGCCTTCGAGGCGCTTGATGGTTTCATCATCGGCTTCATAATTGCCTTCGCCATGGGCGATGGCAACTTTGATGATCTGGTTTTTTGTATAGGCGCGCGTGAAGACCGTATCGGCGCACTCAACGCGCAAATGCTGCATCTTGCAGATGAAGCGCAGATCCTTGTTGCGCATCAACACGCCGGGCAGAAGGCCGCCTTCGCACAGGATCTGGAAGCCGTTGCAAATGCCCAGTACCAGACCGCCGCGCGCCGCATGGGCGCGCACGGCATCCATGATCGCCGCACGACCTGCGATGGCGCCACAGCGCAGATAATCGCCATAGCTGAATCCGCCGGGCAACAGAACAAGATCCGTACCTGCGGGCAGCTCTGTCTCGGCATGCCAAACGATCTGGGGCTTTTTGCCCGTCGCCATTTCAAGCGCGCGGACAGCATCGCCTTCGCGATTGGAACCAGGGAAAAGAACAACAACGGCTTTCATGCAACCAAGCCTTGGATCAGACGATCTCGACGCGATAATTTTCAACGACCGTGTTGGCGAGCAGTTTCTCGCACGCGGCCTTCAGCAAGACTTCAGCCTGCGCGCGATCTTGCGTCGACAATTCAATGTCGAAGACCTTGCCCTGACGCACGCTGTCAACGCCGGCAATGCCGAAAGATTTCAGCGCGCCTTCAATGGCCTTGCCTTGCGGATCGAGAACGCCGGTCTTGAGAGTGACGGTGACGCGGGCCTTCATGCTTTTGCCTTCAGATCAGAAAGGATGAAACGAGGCGGGGGCCGCAAAGCCCCCGATCCGGTTTTTTTGCGCGGGCTTACTGCACGAGCTTGGGGCCGCCTGAACGTGGCGGTTCATTTTCCTGCATAATGCCAAGCCGACGTGCGACTTCGCTATAGGCTTCGACAAGACCGCCCATATCGCGACGGAACAGATCCTTGTCGAGCTTGTCGTTCGACTTGATGTCCCACAGACGGCATGAGTCGGGCGAGATTTCATCGGCGACAACAATGCGCATCATCTCGCCTTCCCAGAGGCGGCCGCATTCCATCTTGAAATCAACAAGACGAATGCCAACGCCCAGGAACAGGCCCGAGAGGAAATCATTGACGCGAATGGCCAGCGCCATGATGTCGTCGATTTCCTGGGGGCTCGCCCAGCCGAAAGCGGTGATGTGTTCTTCCGACACCATCGGGTCGTTGAGCGCATCATTCTTGTAATAGAATTCGATGATCGAGCGCGGCAATTGCGTGCCTTCTTCGATCCCGAGGCGCTGCGACAAGGAGCCGGCCGCAACATTGCGCACCACAACTTCAAGCGGCACGATTTCCACTTCGCGAATGAGCTGCTCGCGCATGTTCAAACGCCGAATAAAATGTGTCGGCACGCCGATGTCATTGAGATTCTGAAAAATGAATTCAGAGATCCGGTTGTTCAGGACGCCCTTGCCATCAATGACTTCATGCTTTTTGGCATTGAAGGCTGTGGCATCGTCCTTGAAATGCTGGATGAGCGTTCCGGGCTCAGGGCCTTCATAAAGGACCTTGGCCTTGCCTTCGTAAATGCGACGGCGGCGGTTCATGGGGATCAACCGTGGCTTGAGGAAATTCATTGCGGGCCAGAGCTTGTGATTCCAAGCCCTGCCGCGACAGGGCGCAAACTATCCCCTTTGACTGGCAGGCACAATGCGAGGCCCCCGATCAAAGCCCTTTGGCGATAACGGGGCTGTGAATAGCGCCGGTCACAGTGACGCCATGCCCTTGATGTAGCTCATGGGATTGGCCGCTCCGGGCTCGTATATCTGGTTTCAAGCGGCCCTTGGTGGTGGCTCGTCTGGAGGATGACATGAGTGAATTCGACAAACGGGGCGAGGCTTTTGAGAGTAAATTCGCCCATGACGAGACCCTGCGCTTCAAGGCGATGGCCCGCCGCAACAAGCTTTTGGGGCTCTGGGCCGCCGAAAAGCTTGGTCAAAGCGGGGAAGACGCACAGGCCTATGCCCGCAGCGTGGTGAGCGCTGATCTGGAAGAATCGGGCGATGACGATGTCTTCCGGAAGATTCGCCGGGATTTCGACGGCGCCAAAGTGGCCCAGTCGGACCACCAAATCCGTCGCACCATGGATGAATTACTCGCCAAAGCCATCGACGAGGTAAAAAACGACCGTTGAGCAAGACTTTCTTCAGGCGAAGCGGCGAGGATGACGCCATGTCAGCCACCCGCCCCGCCGCCGAGACCGCGTCTGAGCGTCGCCTCGCCTTTCCCCAGGCCGCAGGCGACCTCAGCCTTGAGGCACAGGCCTGGATCCGGCATCTGGCCGCCCAGCGCCGGGTCTCCCCGCTCACGGTCGAGGCCTATAGTCGTGACCTCACACAATTTCTCTCGTTTTTGACCGAGCATCTGGGCGGACGGCCTGATTTGGCGGCCTTTGCTTCGCTGAAACCCGCCGATTTGCGCGCCTTTATGGCCAAGCGGCGGTCACAGAACATCGAAAGCCGATCGCTGATGCGCGCACTGGCCGCCTTGCGCTCCTTTGCCCGCCATCTGGAACGCGAGGGCAAGGGCAAGGCCGCGGCCTTTGTCGCAGTCCGCAGCCCCAAAATCGCCCGAAGCCTGCCCAAGCCCATCTCGGCCCAATCGGCCATGGATATGATGGATGTCGGCACGAGGGCAGGCGAGACGCGAGAACCATGGATTCTCGCCCGCGATGCCGCCGTCATTGGCCTGCTGTATGGAGCGGGGCTGCGTATCTCGGAGGCGCTGGGCATTACCCGCAAAGATGCGCCCATCGGCAAAAGTGATTCGGTGACGGTGACCGGCAAGGGCAACAAGACCCGCTCCGTGCCCGTGATTCGCCCCGTCTGTGAGGCAATCGAGGCCTATATGAAGATGTGCCCCTATACGCTGTCACCCGATGGCGCTCTGTTCGTGGGCGCCAAGGGCGGACCGCTCTCACCCCGGATTATTCAGCTTGCTGTCGAGCGCATGCGCGGGGCGCTGGGTCTGCCCGACACGGCCACGCCCCATGCGCTACGCCATTCCTTTGCCACGCATCTTCTGACGGGAGGTGGTGACCTGCGCTCCATTCAGGAGCTTCTGGGCCATGCCTCGCTCTCCACCACGCAGGTCTATACCGCGGTTGATGGTGCGCGGCTGATGCAAGCCTGGCGCAGCGCACATCCGCGCGCACGAGGCTGAGCGGCTTTTCAAACCACCTGTCATTGTTTCGCGTAACATGGTGGCTTAGATGACGACCGGCGCCGATTCGGTCGCAAAAAACACGAGGGAGGATTCATGTCCGGTCACGGTCACGAACCTGAAACAAACAACAAGGGCGTTGCCCTTCTGATCGCCATTCTCGCATTGATGCTCGCCTTCTCCGAGATGGGTGGCAATAATGCCGAGCGCGAGGCGCAGGCCTCGAACCTTGAAGCCTCAAATCTCTGGGCGTTTTTCCAAGCCAAAACCATTCGCCGCACAACGGTGCAAGTGGCTGCCGAACAAATTGAGGCGCAGCTTCTGGGCATTACGGATACCGCTCAGCGCGACGTAATGCAAAAGCGCGTCAGCGACTGGAAGCGCACCGCTGACCGTTATGAGACCGAGCCAGAAACGGGCGAAGGCCGCAAGGAGCTGGCGGCACGCGCCAAAGCGGCAGAAGACAAACGCGACACGTATAAAGCGCGCAATGAAATTTTCGAACTCTCATCCGCCGTTCTGCAGATTGCCATCGTGCTCTGCTCGGCGATGATCATCACAGGCATTGCCGCACTCGTGTGGGTGGCCGGTGCGCTAGGTGTGATCTCGGTGGGGCTGATGACAGTGGCCATGTTTGCACCGCAGCTGATCCACATCGTCATGTAAAAGAAAAAGGGCCGGAGAAATCTCCGGCCCTTTTTTTTGATCACATATGGATCTGTCGTTTATCAACCGCCATGGCCGCTTCTTTCACGGCCTCCGACACAGTCGGATGCGCATGACAGGTGCGCGCCAGATCTTCGGCTGATCCACCAAATTCCATCAGCACAGCGCATTCGGCAATCAGTTCGCCTGCACCAATGCCGATGATATGGACGCCCAGCACACGGTCTGTCGTGGCATCGGCCAGCACTTTCACAAAACCCTCTGTGTGACGCATGGCGCGCGCACGACCATTGGCGGTGAAGGGGAACTTGCCAGACTTGTAGGCAATGCCAGCGGCTTTCAGTTCTTCTTCTGTCTTGCCGATGGCGGCAATTTCCGGCTGCGTATACACGACGCCGGGAATGACATCGTAATTCACATGGCCATGCTGACCGGCGAGAATTTCCGCCACGGCCACGCCTTCATCTTCAGCCTTGTGCGCCAGCATCGGACCGCGCACGACGTCGCCGATGGCATAAATGCCAGCCACATTGGTCGCGAAATGATTGTCGATGATCACGCGGCCGCGCTCCATCGCAACGCCCGCGCCCTCAAGACCCAGATTATCCGTGTAAGGACGGCGGCCCGTGGCCACCAGCACGACGTCAGCTTCGAGCGTGACAGAATCGCCGCCCGCGACAGGCGCGAAAGTGACCGCGCCGCCCTTGCCCTTTTTCTCGACCTTGGTGACCTTGGACGAGAGATTGAAAGCAAAGCCTTGCTTCTCAAGAATGCGCTGGAACTGCTTGGCGACTTCATTGTCCATACCAGGCAGAATGCGATCGAGATATTCAACGACCACGACCTCTGCGCCCAGACGACGCCAGACCGAGCCCATTTCAAGACCAATCACACCTGCGCCGATGACAATCATCTTGGCAGGTACTTTGTCGAGCGACAGCGCGCCCGTCGATGAGACGATGATCTTTTCATCAAAGGCCACATCGACACCCGGAGGAGTCGCAATGTCGGAGCCCGTCGCGATGACGATGTTCTTGGTCTCGAGCGTCGTGACCTTACCGTCCTCGCCCGTCACATCGACTTTGCCAGCCGCTTTGATCGAACCGTGACCGGTGAAGGATTCAACCTTGTTCTTCTTGAGCAGGAAGCCGACGCCGCTGACATTGGCGTCAACCGTGTCGGTCTTGTGCTTCATCAAGGCGGCGAAATCGAGCTTCGGCTTGCCCACGACAATGCCCAGATTGGCGAAGTCATGACCCGCCAGATCGAACATTTCGGAGGCGTGCAGCAGAGCCTTTGAAGGAATGCAGCCGACATTGAGGCAGGTGCCGCCATGTGTCTTGCGCTTTTCAACAACGGCCACTTTCATGCCGAGCTGAGCTGCGCGAATGGCGCAGACATAACCACCGGGGCCGGTGCCGATGACAACGAGATCGTAGGACATTGCAATTCTCCCCCGCGCGCATGCGGGACTGTTTTGGAAAAGGCCCGGGTTGTGCCCGGGCCTGATGACATCAGATCAGAGATCGAGAACGAGACGCGCCGGATCTTCCAGCGCTTCCTTGACGCGCACGAGGAAGGTGACTGCTTCCTTGCCGTCAACGATGCGGTGATCATAGGAGAGCGCGAGATACATCATCGGGCGCACTTCGATCTTGCCATTCACGACCATCGGACGTTCCTGGATTTTGTGCATGCCCAAAATGCCCGACTGCGGCGCATTGAGGATCGGCGTCGACATCAGCGAACCGTAAATGCCACCATTGGTGATGGTGAAAGTACCGCCCTGCATTTCGTCGATCTTGAGCTGACCATCACGTGCGCGCTTGCCGAAATCAGCAATCGTCTTTTCGACGCCCGAGATCGACAGCTGATCGGCATCACGAACAACCGGAACAACGAGGCCCTTCTCAGTGCCGACCGCAATGCCGATGTGATAATAGTTTTTATAGACGAGATCAGTGCCATCGATTTCAGCGTTGACGGCCGGGAGCTCTTTGAGCGCCTGCACGCAGGCCTTCACGAAGAAGCCCATGAAGCCAAGCTTGTTGCCGTGCTTCTTCTCGAAAATATCCTTGTAGCGGGCACGCAGCGCCATCACTTCGGTCATGTCGACTTCGTTGAAGGTCGTCAGCATGGCGGCGCTGTTCTGCGCTTCTTTCAGGCGGCGCGCGATGGTCTGGCGCAGCTTGGTCATCTTCACGCGCTCTTCGCGCGACGCATCGTCAGCACCAGAAGGCGCACGAACGGCAATTGGTGCAGCGGCGGGCGCAGCAGCGCCACCGGTCGCAATGGCCGCCAGCACATCGCCCTTCAACACCTGACCGCGCTTGCCAGAACCGGCAACGCCACTGGTGTCGATGCCGTTTTCAACGGCGAGCTTGGCCGCAGAAGGTGCGGCAGGCATGGACGAACCAGCAACGGCAGCAGGAGCCGCTTTTGCAGGGGCGGGAGCGGCGGCAGGCGCAGGTGCAGCAGCGGCAGGCGCGGGAGCCGCACCAGCACCACCAGCCGTGATCTGGCCAAGCAGAGCACCGGGGGCCACCGTCTCGCCATCCTTGGCGGTGATTTCAGCGAGCACGCCAGCAGCCGGCGCATTGACTTCGAGTGTGACCTTGTCGGTCTCAAGCTCGAGCAAAGGCTCGTCAGCCTTCACAGCTTCGCCGGGCTTTTTGAACCAGCGACCAATGGTGGCCTCGGTTACGGATTCGCCGAGGGTAGGAACGCGAATTTCTGCCATGTTGATCATGCCCGCGCGTGAACGCGGTCCTTCTTTTCAAAGATGAACGGATCAGGCCGCGAAGGCCTCATCGAGAAATGCCTGAAGCTGAGCGAGGTGCTTGGACATGAGGCCCGTCGCGGTCGCAGCTGACGCCGGACGCCCGACATAGCGCGCACGCTTGACCTTCGCGCTGGACTGGCCGAGCACCCATTCAAGATAGGGCTCAACAAATGTCCAAGAGCCCATGTTCTTGGGTTCTTCCTGGCACCACACGACATCGGCTTTCTTGAAGCGCGACATTTCATGGACCAAGGCCTTCAGCGGGAAGGGATAGAGCTGTTCAACACGCAGCAGATAAACATCGTCAATGCCGCGCTTCTCGCGCTCTTCATAAAGATCGTAATAGACCTTGCCCGTGCACAAGACGACACGACGGATCTTGTCGTCCTTCACCAGCTTGATCTTCTCGCTCTTCTGCGATTCTGCATCATCCCACAAAAGACGGTGGAAGGATGTGCCCGTCACCATCTCATCCAGACGCGAGACCGCACGCTTGTGGCGCAACAGAGACTTCGGCGTCATCAGGATGAGGGGCTTGCGAATATCGCGCTTCAGCTGACGGCGCAGGGCGTGGAAGTAGTTTGCAGGGGTCGTGCAATTGGCGACCTGCATATTGTCTTCCGCACACATTTGCAGATAGCGCTCGAGACGGGCTGACGAATGCTCTGGGCCCTGACCTTCATAGCCATGCGGCAGAAGGCAGACGAGACCCGACATGCGCAGCCACTTGCGCTCGCCCGACGAGATGAACTGGTCGAACAGAACCTGCGCACCGTTGGCGAAGTCGCCAAACTGCGCTTCCCACAGCGTCAATGCATTGGGCTCGGTGAGCGAATATCCATATTCGAAACCAAGCACAGCTTCTTCCGAGAGCATCGAATTGATGACCTCGTAGCGGCCCTGACCATCACGGACGTTGTTCAGCGGGACATAGCGGCTTTCATTTTCCTGATCGATCAGGACTGAATGACGCTGCGAGAACGTACCGCGTTCGCAATCCTGACCTGACAGACGCACGCGATGACCTTCGTCAACGAGCGTGCCGAAGGCGAGTGCTTCGCCCATCGCCCAATCGAGATCCTGTCCGGTTTCAATCATCTTCTGGCGACCGTCCATGAAACGCTGGATGGTCTTGTGCAAGTTGAAGTCAGACGGCACCTGACTGATCTTGGTGCCAATTTCTTTCAGCTTCTCAAGCGCCACACCGGTCTGGCCGCGACGTGCATCATCGGTCGAGTCGCCAGCCGGACGCATGCCCGCCCAACGGCCATCAAGCCAGTCAGCCTTGTTAGGCTTGTATCCCTGACCTGCTTCAAACTCGGCATCCAGACGCGTGCGCCAGTCGGCGATCATCTTGTCGACTTCGCCCTGCGTGACAACGCCCTCAGCAATCAGCTTCTCGCTGTAAAGCTCAACCGACGAGCGATGGCTGCGGATCTTCTTGTACATGAGCGGCTGGGTGAAGCCCGGCTCGTCGCCCTCATTATGGCCGTAGCGGCGATAGCAGAACATGTCGATGACGACAGGCTTGTGGAACTTCTGCCGGAATTCAATCGCGATCTTGGCGGCATAGACAACCGCTTCCGGATCATCGCCATTCACATGGAAGATCGGCGCTTCGATCATCTTCGCCACGTCAGACGGATAGGGCGAGGAGCGCGAATAGCGCGGATAGGTCGTGAACCCGATCTGGTTGTTGACGATGAAATGGATCGAACCGCCCGTGCGGTGACCCTTCAGGCCCGACAGACCAAAACATTCCGCAATCACGCCCTGACCCGCAAAGGCCGCGTCACCATGAATGAGCAGCGGCAGAACTTTGGAGCGTTCCGTCACATCACCCAGCTGATCCTGCTTGGCGCGTACTTTGCCGAGCACAACCGGGTCAGCGATTTCAAGATGCGAGGGATTGGCGGTGAGCGACAGATGGACCTTGTTGCCATCAAACTCACGATCCGATGAAGCACCCAGATGGTACTTCACGTCGCCCGAACCTTCGACTTCGTCAGGCGTGAAAGAGCCGCCCTTGAATTCATGGAAGATCGCGCGCTGCGGCTTGCCCATGACCTGAGCCAGCACATTCAGACGGCCGCGATGGGCCATGCCGAGCACGATGTCGCGCACGCCAAGAGCGCCGCCGCGCTTGATGATCTGTTCAAGTGCGGGAACCATGGCTTCGCCGCCATCAAGGCCGAAGCGCTTGGTGCCGCGGAAACGCAGGTCGCAGAATTTTTCAAAGCCTTCGGCTTCGACGAGCTTCGACAGGATCGCGCGCTTGCCTTCGCGGGTGAAGGTGATTTCCTTATCCGGCCCTTCAATGCGCTCCTGCATCCAGGCCTTTTCGGCCGGATCAGACATATGCATGAATTCAAAGCCAATCGTGTCGCAATAGGTGCGGCGCAGAATGGCGAGCATTTCGGGAATGGTTGCGTAGTCGAGACCCAGCACATGATCGATGAAGATCTTGCGGTCGTAATCGGCTTCGGTGAAACCATAGCTGGCTGGATGCAGCTCTTCATGATCCTTCTGCGGCTCAAGGCCCAGCGGATCGAGATTGGCATGCAGATGTCCGCGCATACGATAAGCGCGGATCATCATCAGCGCGCGCACAGAATCGCGCGTCGCGCGCAAGACGTCAGCAGGCGAGGCTTCGACGCCCTTCGCCTGTGCGGTCTTTTGAATTTTGTCGCCGATCTTTTTCTCGACCGCGCCCCAATTGCCATCGAGCGCTGAGACGAGTTCTCCATTGGCATGGATCGGCCAATTGGGCTTCTGCCAAGAGGCGCCACGCGCGCTCTTCTCAACGGAAGCGGGATCGTCTTTCAACGCACCAAAAAACGCCTGCCATTCGGCATCAACGCTGTTGGGGTCTTTTTCAAAACGGGCGTAGAGATCCTCGATATAGGCGGCATTCGCGCCATAGAGGAAAGAAGTCGAAAGCAGAGCGTCGTTGAGTGCCTGACGTGACATTTCACTTCACCTAGGTCAGTAGCGCCGAATCGGCGATTGCATTTCCTGCACCTGTTTCCGCTGACGTGCCGGCGGAATTACGGCGGATCACGAATGTCCCGCCGCTCGTAAGCGGCGGGACAAATGTTTGATTAGCCCTTGAGAACCTCAACGAGGGTCTTGCCGAGACGCGCCGGCGAGGGCGAGACGCGGATGCCAGCAGCTTCCATCGCCGCGATCTTGTCTTCCGCGCCGCCTTTGCCGCCGGAGATGATCGCGCCAGCATGGCCCATGCGGCGACCCGGAGGTGCCGTGCGGCCCGCAATAAAGCCAACCATCGGCTTCTTGCGACCACGCTTGGCTTCGTCGATCAGGAATTGTGCGGCTTCTTCTTCAGCCGAACCACCGATCTCACCGATCATCACGATCGACTGCGTCTTGGGATCAGCCAGGAACATCTCGAGCACGTCGATGAATTCGGTGCCCTTCACAGGATCACCACCGATGCCGACTGCCGTTGTCTGGCCGAGGCCTTCAACGGAGGTCTGGAACACGGCTTCATAGGTGAGCGTGCCGGAACGCGACACGACACCAACCGAACCCTGCTTGAAAATATTGCCCGGCATAATGCCGATCTTGCATTCGCCAGCCGTCATCACGCCCGGGCAGTTGGGCCCGATGAGACGCGACTTGGAGCCGATGAGCGAACGCTTGACGCGGATCATGTCAGCAACCGGAATACCTTCCGTGATGCAAACGATCAGCGGGATTTCAGCCTGGATGGCCTCGCAAATCGCGTCAGCTGCACCCGGCGGCGGCACGTAGATCACGGATGCATCAGCACCCGTGGCTTCGCGCGCTTCGCCGACTGTGTCGAACACGGGCAGACCCAGATGAATCGAGCCGCCTTTGCCCGGCGACGTGCCGCCGACCATTTTGGTGCCGTAAGCAATCGCCTGTTCGGAATGGAACGTGCCATTCTTGCCGGTGAAACCCTGGCAGATGACTTTGGTGTTACGATCAATAAGGACGGACATTACTTGACCTCCCGAACGGCCTTGACGATTTTCTGGGCGGCATCGTCCAGATCATCGGCAGAAATGACATTGAGGCCGGAGCCGGAGATGATCTTCTTGCCGAGTTCGACATTCGTGCCTTCGAGGCGAACGACGAGCGGCACTTTGAGACCGACGTCCTTGACCGCCGCGATCACGCCTTCAGCAATGACATCGCACTTCATGATGCCGCCGAAGATGTTGACGAGGATGCCTTTCACGTTCGGATCAGCGGTGATGATCTTGAAGGCCGCGGTGACCTTCTCCTTCGTGGCGCCGCCGCCAACGTCGAGGAAGTTGGCCGGGAATTCACCATAGAGCTTGATGATGTCCATTGTCGCCATGGCAAGACCAGCGCCGTTGACCATGCAGCCAATCGTGCCATCGAGCGCGATGTAGGCAAGATCGTGCTTCGACGCTTCGATTTCCTTGGCGTCTTCTTCCGTCTCATCGCGCAGAGCGAAAATGTCGGGATGACGATACAGCGCGTTCGAATCGAAGGAGACCTTCGCGTCGAGGCACTTCAGGTTCTGATCGGTCGTGATGATCAGCGGGTTGATCTCGAGCATTTCCATGTCGGTCTCAACAAAGGCCTTGTAGAGCTTGGCCACCAGCGAACCAGCCTGCTTGGCCAGATCACCCGAGAGGCCCAGCGCCTTGGCCACTGTGCGGCCATGGTGCGGCATGATGCCGGTCGCAGGATCAACCGAGAAGGTGATGATCTTCTCAGGCGTGTTATGCGCGACTTCTTCAATGTCCATGCCGCCTTCGGTGGACACGACAAAAGACACGCGCGAGGTTGCGCGATCAACCAGCGCCGAGAGGTAGAATTCCTTCTCGATGTCGGAACCGTCTTCGATGTAGAGGCGGTTGACCTGCTTGCCAGCCGGACCCGTCTGGATCGTGACCAGGGTCTTGCCGAGCATCTGGTTGACGAAGGTCTTTACTTCTTCAACCGATTTGGCGAGGCGGACGCCGCCCTTTTCGCCAGCTTCGGGCTCTTTGAATTTGCCCTTGCCGCGACCACCTGCGTGGATCTGCGACTTGACGACCCACAGCGGGCCACCGAGTTCCTTGGCAGCAGCTTCGGCTTCATTGGCATTCAACACGGCAACGCCGCGCGACACCGGAACGCCGAAGGTCTTCAGAATGGCCTTGGCCTGATATTCATGAATGTTCATCGGAAGGGCTCATATCCTTCGAGAGACATGGCGTCGGCGGTTTGCACCGCCGACGGGCGAAGTGGTCGTTCTCGCTTATTTCGCGAAAGCGGGATTGATGGTCTTGCACGCATCGACGAGGCCCTTCACGGCTTCGACGGAGGTGGCAAACATCTTCTTTTCGTCATCGTTGAATTCGATTTCGACGATCTTTTCGACGCCATTGGCACCGATCAGAACCGGCACGCCGACATACATGTCTTTCACGCCATACTGACCGTTGAGATAGGCGGCGCAGGGAAGAATGCGCTTCATATCCTTGAGGTAAGATTCAGCCATGGAGATAGCTGAGGCCGCGGGGGCGTAGAAAGCCGAGCCAGTCTTCAGCAGAGCGACGATTTCGCCACCGCCGCCGCGCGTGCGCTTGACGATCGAATCGAGCTTTTCTTGGCTGAGCCAGCCCATCTTGACGAGTTCTGGCAGCGGCACGCCACCAACGGTCGAATGACGGATCAACGGGACCATGTCATCGCCATGACCGCCGAGGGTCATCGCATGCACATCCTTGACCGACACGCCGAGTTCTTCAGCGAGGAAAAAGCGGAAGCGCGCGGAGTCGAGCACGCCAGCCATGCCGACGACCTTATTGGCCGGGAGGCCAGAAGCCTTCTGCAGAGCCCAAACCATCGCATCGAGCGGGTTGGTGATGCAGATCACGAAAGCATTCGGGGCATGCTGCTTGATGCCAGCGCCAACCGATTCCATGACCTTCAGATTGATGCCAAGCAGATCGTCGCGGCTCATGCCAGGCTTGCGCGGCACGCCTGCGGTGACGATGACAACATCGGCGCCTGCAATATCCTTGTAATCGTTCGCACCCGTCAGCTTGGCGTCAAAACCATCGACCGGGGCCGATTCAGCGAGGTCGAGTGACTTGCCCTGCGGCGTGCCTTCGGCAATGTCAAAGAGGACAATATCGCCGAGCTCTTTGAGAGCAGCGAGATGAGCGAGGGTGCCGCCGATCTGGCCAGCACCGATCAATGCAATCTTTTTACGCGCCATGGTTGCGTCCTTGTCAGGGTTGCCAAGCGTGGCCGAGCGGGCCCGCTGTTCGAGAACCGGCGCCTCTTTGACTCGGGCACGTGACTCTTGCAAGACAGCCGGAAGGCTAACATCCGGGCAGTGTCACCGGGGGCATGCGAACTGTCCCTCGGGCTCAGGGAAGAAAAGCTCATAAAAACAGTAATTTATGTGAAAATTTTCAAGCTTTCCGCAGCGTCCAGCAAAGCTTCGAAAAAGATATAACAAATAACATTTTTTGTTATTTGTTACCTGATGAAGTCAGATTTTCCCGCTCGCCAGAATGCGCAGTGACAACCTCACGCAACGGTCACAACGGGCGTCCATCTGGGACCGCGGCACGTCTTTGTCGAGCCGGATCGAGACCGGGCTCATGAAACGATAGACCGCATCAAAAACGAGCGCCAAAGCGCGGCGCTGGTCTGCAATGTCGAACATGCCCCCGCTCGTGCCCTCATCCAGCACGCGCTGAATTTCGGCCTGCAGCCGCGTGCGGTGTTTGCGCCCAACTGCGCGGCCCTCTTCCATCGACTGGCAAAACAGATCGAAAATCTTCGGATCAGCCTCAAGCTTGTCGCGGTAGGAGCGGTGAACCGAGACGATGATGCGCTCAAGCTTGTCGAAAGCGGGATCGGGTGATTCCGCAATCATGCGACACGCCGCCTCAACCGGCTTCAGCCATTGCTCAGTCACTGCATCGAAGAGCGCTTCTTTGGACGGGAAGTAGCGATAGACATTGCCATGCGTCATACCCGCATCTTGCGCGACGGCCACAATGCGCAACCGCGATGCACCGAAACGGCGCACATGCTCAGCCGCAAGATCGAGGATGCGCACATCCTGCGATTCGGGCAGAGGCTTCTGGCTGATCGGCGCCTGCATTGTCTCTTTCACGTCTCGACGAGACCGCTCGTATTGCCAGAAGCTTCCGATGTTGAGGCCCCATGTGGCAAGGCCAAATATTCGGTGGAGCGCATTTCAATGAGACGCGACGCGGTGCGCTCGAACTGAAAGGCCTCATGCCCATTCTTGCCAAGATAAAGCGCGGTCGGCTCAGCGGAAGCTGATGCGACAAGTTTCACATGCTTGTCGTAGAGCGCATCAATCAGATTGATAAAGCGCTTGGCCTCATTTCGGTTCGACTCATCCATCACTGGAATATCGTCGATGATGAGCGTGTGAAATTCACGCGCGATTTCCAGATAGTCTGTCGCGCCCAAAGGCAATTCACACAGGTCAGCAAAGCGGAAACGCGCAATCCCAGAGGCGCGCTCTGGCACATTGACCTTGCGTCCCAATACTTCAACCACGCCTGGGCGACCGCGCTCAACACCTGTCAATGTCTTGAACGCACGGTCCAATGCGCGCTTGGCCTTTGCATCATTGGGCACATGATAGACAGGCTCGTGCGACAGCTTTTCGAGCCTGAAGTCCGTGCGCGACATAAGCTCGATCACATCCATCCGTTCTTCCAGCAAATGGATGAAGGGGACGAAGAGTGCGCGATTGAGGCCGTTCTCATAGAGCCGATCAGGCACGACATTAGAGGTCGCCACCACCACAACACCCAGTTCGAACAGAACCGTGAAGAGGCGGCCCAAAATCATCGCATCAGCAATATCGGTGACGGCGAATTCATCAAAACACAACAACGCTGATTTTTTGGCAAGCTCGCGGGCCACCGGCGCGATGGGGTCTTCGCCCTTCACTTTGCCGGCTTTCAAATCCTGCCGGTATGTGTGAATGCGCGCATGAACATCAGCCATGAAGCCGTGGAAATGAATGCGCCGCTTGCACGACAGCGGCACGGGCACGGCCTCGAAGAAGAGGTCCATGATCATCGTCTTGCCGCGCCCGACTTGGCCCCAAATGTAGAGACCTTTGATCGGCGGGGCTTTCTTGCCGCCGAACATCCGCTTCAGCGCGCCCGCTTTTCCCGGCAGCTTGTAATCGTGCAGACGATTGGCGAGCGAGGCCAGCTGCTCCAATGCCTCTTCCTGCGCCTCATCGCGCTCAAGCGAGCCTGAGGCGACGAGGTCATAATAGAGGTCAAGGACAGAGGGTGCGGACAAGAGCGGGTGCCTGTTGGATCACTCAAAAAAAGAGCCGGCAGTTTTTGAAGCTGCCGGCTCTTTTGCATGTCATTCACACGAGATCAGCTCTGGCGAGAGATCATCATGTTCTTGATTTCGGCAATGGCCTTGGCGGGGTTGAGGCCCTTCGGGCATGCCTTGGCGCAATTCATGATCGTGTGGCAGCGATAAAGACGGAAGGGATCTTCCAGATTATCGAGACGTGCACCCGTTGCTTCATCGCGCGAGTCGATGAGCCAACGATAGGCCTGCAGCAGAGCTGCCGGACCCAGATAGCGATCGCCATTCCACCAATAGCTTGGGCAAGAGGTCGAGCAGCAAGCGCACAAAATGCACTCGTAGAGACCATCCAGCTTGTAGCGATCTTCCGGCGACTGCTTCCATTCGGCTTCAGGCTGGGGCGTATCCGTCTTCAGCCAAGGCTCGATGGAGGCATGCTGGGCGTAGAAGCGCGTCAGATCAGGCACGAGATCCTTCACAACCGGCATATGCGGCAGCGGGTAGATCTTCACCGCACCCGAAATGTCCTTCATGTCCTTCGTGCAGGCCAGCGTGTTCGTGCCGTCGATATTCATCGCGCAGGAACCGCAGATGCCTTCGCGGCACGAGCGACGGAAAGTCAGCGTCGGATCGATCTTGTTCTTGATGTAGAGGATCGCGTCCAGAACCATCGGGCCGCAATCGTCCATATCGACATAATAGGTGTCGGTACGCGGATTTTCACCGTCGTCGGGGTTCCAACGATAGATGCGGAATTCGCGGAAGTTGGTCGCGCCCTGGGGCTTAGGCCAGGTCTTGCCAATCGTCGGCTGCGAATTCTTCGGAAGAGCCAGTTCAACCATTGATTCTCTCTCGGTGGCTTTGAAAGCGCGCTTAGTAAACGCGAGCCTTCGGCTCGATGTAGGGAACGTCGTTGCTCATCGTATAGGTGTGCACGGGGCGATAATCGATGTCGACCGTCTTCTTCTCGTTGTCGAGGAAGGAGAGCGTGTGCTTCATCCAGGTCTTGTCGTCACGGTTCGGGAAATCCTCACGCGCATGTGCGCCGCGGCTTTCCTGGCGATTGAGCGCCGAGTCCATGGTGACAACAGCCTGCACGAGCAGATTGTCGAATTCGAGCGTCTCAAGCAGGTCAGAGTTCCACACCAGCGAACGATCGGTGATGCCAACATCCGGCAGGCCGCTCCACACATCATGGATGAGCTTTGAACCTTCTTCGAGAATTTCGCCCGTGCGGAACACGGCGCAGTTGCTCTGCATCGTGCGCTGCATCTTGTCGCGCAGAACCGCGGTCGGCGTACCGCCCTTGGCATGGCGATAATGATCGAGGCGCGAGAGCGACAGATCCGCCGAATCCTTCGGCAGTTCCGGCTGCTTCTCGCCAGCCTTGACGATCTCAGCTGCGCGCAGACCAGCCGCACGACCAAAGACCACCAGATCGATCAGCGAGTTCGAGCCGAGGCGGTTGGCGCCATGGATCGACACGCAAGCCGCTTCGCCCAAAGCCATCAGACCCGGCACAACCGTATCCGGATCGCCGTTCTTCAGCGTCAGGACTTCGCCGTGATAATTGGTCGGGATGCCGCCCATGTTGTAGTGGACGGTCGGGATGACCGGGATCGGCTCCTTGGTCACATCGACGCCCGCAAAAATGCGCGCGCTTTCCGAAATGCCCGGGAGACGCTCATGCAGCATGGCCGGATCAAGATGATCGAGATGCAGGAAGATGTGGTCGTTGTTCTTGCCAACGCCGCGGCCTTCGCGAATTTCAATCGTCATCGCGCGCGAAACAACGTCACGCGAAGCGAGATCCTTGGCGGAGGGTGCATAACGCTCCATGAATCGCTCGCCATTGGCATTGGTGACATAGCCACCTTCGCCGCGTGCGCCTTCAGTGATCAGGCAGCCTGAGCCGTAAATGCCGGTCGGATGGAATTGCACGAATTCCATATCCTGCAGCGGCAGACCCGCACGCAGCACCATGGCATTGCCGTCACCTGTGCAGGTATGCGCCGAGGTGGCGGAGAAATAGGCGCGGCCATAACCACCGGTGGCGAGAATGACCTGCTGAGCGCGGAAGCGATGGATCGAACCATCGTCCATCTTCATGCAGACCACGCCGCGGCAGCGACCTTCCTCATCCATGATCAGATCGATCGCGAAATATTCGATGAAGAATTCAGTCTTGTTGGCAAGCGCCTGACCATAGAGCGTGTGCAGGATCGCGTGACCCGTGCGGTCAGCGGCCGCGCAGGTGCGCAGCGCCTGGCCTTCGCCGTAGTTCGTGGTCATGCCGCCGAAGGGGCGCTGGTATATCTTGCCTTCTTCAGTACGCGAGAAGGGCACGCCCCAATGCTCGAGTTCATAAACGGCAGCCGGTGCATTGCGGCACAGATATTCAATCGCGTCCTGATCGCCCAGCCAGTCTGACCCTTTCACGGTGTCATACATGTGCCAGCGCCAATCGTCCGGACCCATATTGCCGAGCGCGGCTGAAATGCCGCCCTGCGCAGCAACCGTGTGCGAACGCGTGGGGAAGACTTTCGAAATGCAAGCGGTGCGAAGGCCTGCCTGCGAACAGCCGACGGTGGCGCGCAAACCAGCGCCGCCAGCGCCAACGACGACGACGTCGAACGTGTGATCCGTGATCGCGTAAGCGGGACCCGCGTTGCCGTTAGATGATGCCATTTCCATGGACCTTTCGAAGAAGCTCGAAGACGTCAGACAAAGCTCAGGCGCAGCACTGCGTAAACGCAGGCCAAACCAACAGCGAACGAGAAGAAGATATTGAGTGCCAGCGAGAACGTCTTGGTTCCTTCGCCATGCACATAGTCCTCAATGATTGTCTGCATGCCGAGCATCATGTGGTAGATGCTCGTCAGGATGAAGAGCAGCATGATGATGGCAACGACAGGCGAGCCAAGCGCTGCGCGCACCGTGTTGTAATCCTTGCCGACGAGCGACAGGACAATCCACACAAAGGCAATCGTCAGCGGCAGGAGCGCGAAGGACGTCAGGCGCATATGCCAAGCGTGATGCGTGCCCGATTTGGCAGAGCCCAGATGGCGGACTTGGCGAACCGTGGTGCGCATGGAGTTTGGATCGTTGGACATGGTTCCCTCTCCCTTAGCGCGCGGCGTAAGCCAGAACCCAGACGATGATGGTGAGCACAAGGCCACCGACCAGCGTCGCCTGCGCGAGATATTCGCGCTGGGGGTGTTCCATGCCGCGGCCCGTATCCTGGATGAAGTGGCGAAGGCCACCCATCAGGTGATGGAACAGCGACCAGGTGAAACCGAGAAGAATGATCCGGCCCAGAATGGACGACAGCAGATCCGACACGGTGGCAAAGGCCCGAGCGTCGGTCGCGGCTGCAATCAGCCATGCCGCCAGCAGCAGCGTACCGGCATAAAGTGCCACCCCGGTGATGCGATGCATGATCGACATCATCATCGTCAACATCGGACGATAGATCTGCAGATGGGGAGACAAGGGCCGCCGCGCCTCGGGCGAGACGGTGCGGGATTTGGCCTCGGCCATTGATTTGCCCTCTTTTTTAATTGTCGAAGGGTTCACTAATGGAAGAAGCAGAGCCGTGCAACGGTTGATGCGCGCTCTTCGACTAAGTTCCGGGTCTGCGCAGAGCGGCAACGAGTCGCATGGCATCGTCGGAGTCCCATGCGGCCGCCCCCGCCAAAATGCCCAATTCGCATCCCTGCGCATCAATCAAAATGGTTGTTGGCAGGCCAACAACCTTCCCGGCCCGCTTCAACACGCCAAAGACGTCAGCACTCGGATCGGCATAGAAAGTCAGGGATTTTACCCCGATTTCGGCAAGAAACGCCTGCCGGCGTTCGAGCCGCGCCGTGTCAATATTGAGCGTGACCACCTCGAAATCCGACCCGCCCGCTTTGGCCTGCAAACGGTCAAAGGCTGGCATTTCTTCCCGACAAGGGACGCACCATGTTGCCCAAAGGTTCAGCAAGATCGCGCGGCCCCGCATGTCTGAGAGCTGGCGCTTTTGGCCGTCTGGCCCCTCGAAGGTCAGATCCAAAGCGGGGCGAGGCGTCTTGGCGGGGCTGAGAGCAGCCACCTCGCCCTTGGCGCTGGCCGCCACGGCCGCCAGACGCGCACCAGAGGCGGCGCAGCTTTTTCCGCCTGAGGCGGCACTTTCCTTGCCCGGAAGGCCGCTGATCCCGTATAGGACCGCCACGGATAAGGCGATGACAGCCAATAGCGCGAAGACGGCCGCCGGAGCCAGGCCCCGAACCCGGCTCTTGCGCGGCTCGAGGGTCTTTTCGGGGCTGTCAGGACCGGAAGTCATGCGGGCCGTCTTTTCTGTCAGGCGCGCCACAGGGGGCACGAGATGAGCAACAAAATGTGGGGCGGCCGGTTTGTCAGCGGCCCCGACGCGATCATGGAGGAGATAAACGCCTCTATCGGTTTCGACTACAAGTTTGCTTCCCAGGACATCCGCGGCTCACTCGCCCATGTCGCCATGCTGGCTGAGCAGGGCATCATCGAGCGCGAAGCAGCGGCAGCCATTACCAAAGGTCTAGAGCAGGTCCGACACGAAATCGAGGCGGGCACCTTCACCTTTTCGCGCGCGCTCGAAGACATCCATATGAATGTGGAATCGCGCCTCGCTGACATTGTTGGGCCCGATGCCGGCCGGCTGCACACGGCGCGCTCGCGCAATGATCAGGTCGCACTCGATTTCCGCTTGTGGGTGCGCGACACGATCGACACGCTTGATGAGCAGCTGCGCGAATTGCAAAAGGCGCTCGCTGAGCGCGCACTCGATCACGCAGGCTCGGTGATGCCGGGCTTCACGCATTTGCAATCAGCTCAGCCTGTGACCTTTGGTCATCATCTGATGGCCTATGTTGAAATGCTCGGGCGTGATCGCGGACGTTTCGGCGATGCGCGTCGCCGTTTGAACGAATGTCCGCTCGGCTCTGCCGCACTGGCAGGCACATCCTTCCCGATCAATCGCGAAATGACCGCCAAAGCCTTGGGCTTTGATCGGCCAACAGCGAACTCGCTCGACAGCGTGTCAGATCGCGACTTTGTGCTCGAAACCCTTTCTGCCGCAGCCATTTCTGCGGTTCATCTGTCGCGCTTTGCCGAAGAAATCGTGCTGTGGTCAACGCCGCAATTTGGCTTTGCCAATCTGTCGGACAAATTCACCACCGGCTCCTCGATCATGCCCCAGAAGCGCAACCCAGATGCAGCTGAGCTCGTGCGCGGCAAAACGGGTCGTGTCATTGGCGCGCTGACAGGGCTGCTGATCGTGATGAAGGGCCTGCCGCTCGCCTATTCAAAGGACATGCAGGAAGACAAGGAAGGCACGTTTGATGCGCTGCAATCCCTGTCGCTCTGCGTCGCAGCCATGACCGGCATGGTGCGCGACTTGGTGCCTGATCTGAAAAAGATGAAGGCGGCCGCTGGTAGCGGCTATGCCATCGCCACCGATCTGGCTGATTGGCTGGTGCGCGCACTCAACATGCCGTTCCGGGATGCGCATCATGTCACAGGCCGCCTTGTTGCCATGGCAGCCGATCGCAAGATTGCGCTCGAAAAGCTGTCGCTCGCCGACATGCAATCGGTGGATCAGCGCATCACGGCAGAGGTGCATGATGTGCTGGGTGTCGACAAATCGGTGAAGAGCCGCGTGAGCTATGGCGGCACGGCCCCGGCCAACGTCCGCACGCAGGCCCGTGCCTGGCTGAAAAAAATCGCCCGCGAAGAAGCGGGCACCAAATGAAATGGTCTGGTGGGCGGACACTTCCCGCTCGCCAGCCTGAACCGATGCGCTATAGTGGCCCCGTTGTGAGGAGCTGAAAACCGTGATCTGCGCTAGAAAGTCCAATCAAATCAAAGCTATCAGCTTGGTCATTCTGGCTGGATTGGCGCTGGCAGGTTGCGGTCGGCGCGGAGATCTTGAAGCCCCGCAGGGCTCGACTCCGCCCGCGGCCGGCGATGTGGCGCGTGAAACCGGGGCTGGCAGTCCGGTGGATGGAACGGCCATTCGGCGCATGAAAGTTGTGCCGCCGCGCGATCCCTTCATTCTCGACAAAATTCTCTAAAGGGCCCCATGCGCCATTTTGAATATCGCAACGGCGTGCTGCATGCCGAAAATGTCGACCTGCGCGTCATCGCGAAAGAGGTCGGCACGCCCTTCTATTGCTATTCGCGCGCGACGCTGACGCGCCATTATCAGGTCTTTGCCAAAGCCTTTGACGGGCTCGACGCCATGGTCTGTTTTGCGATGAAGGCCAATTCCAACCAAGCTGTGTTGAAAACCTTTGCAGCACTTGGCGCGGGCATGGATGTGGTCTCGGAAGGCGAATTGCGCCGCGCCATGGCGGCGGGCGTTCCCGGGGAGCGGATCACCTTCTCCGGCGTTGGCAAAACACGCCGTGAGATCGAACTTGCTCTTGATGCCAAAATCTTTTGCTTCAATGTCGAGTCAGAACCAGAGCTTGAGGCGATTTCGGCCATTGCGGCTGCACGCGGCACCCGCGCGCATGTGTCGCTGCGGGTGAACCCCGACGTCGATGCCAAGACCCATGCGAAAATATCGACTGGCAAGTCCGAGAATAAATTCGGCATTCCGATTTCACGCGCACGCGCTGTTTATGCCTATGCTGCAACGCTTTCTGGCATTCAGGTCAGTGGCGTGGATATGCATATCGGCTCACAGATCACCGACCTGCAGCCCTTTGACGATGCCTTTGCTCTGCTCGCAGACTTTGTGCAGCAATTGCGTGCGGACGGACATCAGATCGATCATGTCGATCTGGGTGGCGGGCTTGGCATTCCCTATCGCGAGACAGATGATCCTTCGCACTACCACCCTGATCGCTATGCCGACATCGTGCGCCGCCATGCAGGTGCGCTGGGATGCAAACTGGTTTTTGAGCCTGGACGTCTGCTGGTCGGCAATGCCGGCATTCTTGTGTCGGAAGTGATTTATGTGAAGCAGGGTGACGGCAAGCAATTCATTATTGTCGATGCCGCGATGAACGACCTCATCCGCCCCACGCTTTACGAAGCCCATCACGATGTTCTCACCGTGCTTGAAACAAAGCCGGGTGCGCCGACGATCAAAGCCGATATTGTTGGCCCCGTCTGCGAGACGGGCGATTATCTGGCACAGGCGCGCGACGTGGTTGAACCGCGCCCCGGGGATCTCATCGCCGTCATGTCGGCGGGCGCTTATGGCGCTGTTCAGGCTGGGACCTACAATTCACGCCTGCTCGTGCCGGAAGTGCTGGTCGATGGCGACCGTTACGCCGTGATCCGCCCGCGCGGCAGTTTCGAAGACCTGATCGGGCTCGATCATGTGCCCGACTGGGTCAGCTAAAATCCGCCCCTTTCCGCCGGGAAGTTGATCGCAGGCGCAGTGGAAACCCCGCGCAGGCGTGCTAGCTTTCTTTTCCAGCGACAGGGAGTGCGGGTTTGGACGGGCATAGCTCAGACAAATCGAAGGAACAGGACGCGCGTTCACACGCATGCCCCCTCGATTCGCTTGCCCGGAAAGCCGCGCTGGTCTTGCTCTGGGAGCGCCTGTGGCCGGCCCTGGTGCCGCTCCTGGCCCTCACGGCCCTGTTTTTTGCTGTCTCTTGGGCCGGATTGTGGATCGCTGCCCCCCTGCCGCTGCGTCTTGTGGTTTTGGCAGGCTTTGCGGGCGCCTCGCTCCTGTTGCTCTACCGGCTGGTGCGCCTGAGCTGGCCCACGCGGCGCGAGAGCCTGGCCCGCCTAGATCGTGATTCGGGCGCGCCCCATCGCCCCGCCACCATGATCGAAGACCAGCTCGCCAATGAAAATGCCGACGCCACTACAAAGGCGCTCTGGCAGATCCATCTGGCCCGTGCGCAAAAATATATTTCGACCTTGCAGCTGGCTCTCCCCTCACCACGCATGGCCGAGCATGACCGCTTTGCCCTGCGTGCCGCGGCCTTGATTGCGGTGGCTGCAACAGCGTTCATGGCGGGACCTGAAAAAAACCAGCGGCTCATGGCTGTCTTCGATTGGCGCAGTGACGCACAAAAGGCGCAGGCCTTTCGGCTCGACGCATGGATTGATCCGCCAGCCTACACGGGTCGCCCGCCGATCCTGCTGACCGGCCACACCGAGCAGGGACAGGGATCGATCAAAATTCAGGCACCCGCCAATTCCAATGTGATCATCCGCGCCTCCAGTGCCTCGGGCGTGAAGGTCGAGACAGAAGGCGGTCTGCAGGCACAAAAACCGGATGAAACAGGCGCCGGAAAAATGACGGTGCGCGTGGCGGCAGTCCAGAAAAACACGACGGCACAGGAAGACGAACAGCGTTTTGTCCTGCGCGCGGATGCCCAACTCATTTTGAAACAATATGGGACGATACTTTCCCATTTCGCGATCACGTCCATTCCCGATCGTCCGCCCGTCATCAGCCTGCGCGGCGAGCCGCGCAGTGATCCGCGCGGTGCGCTCACACTCGGCTATAAAATTGAAGATGATTACGGAGTCTTGAGCGCCGAAGCGCAATTTGAAAAGCCGATCCTTCAAGGCAAACCCGTCACGGGACGTTCGCTTGTTGAGCCGCCAAAAATGTTGCTGGCACTTCCCGGGGCGCCTGGCGGATTGGGTGAAGGCGAAACAACCGGTGACTTGTCCGAACATCCGTGGGCCGGCGCACGCGTCTCCATGAAACTTGTGGCGCGCGATGAAGGTGGCAATGAAGGTTTGAGCGACCCTGTTGAAATGACGCTGCCGCAGAAGACTTTCGTGAAACCTTTGGCCCGCGCGCTGATTGAACAACGTCGTAATCTGGTGTTGGCTCCGGATGACCGCAAGCGCATCATCCTGACGATGGATGCTCTGCTTTTCATGCCGGAGCGGTTTGATCTTCCCAGCAACATCTATCTGGGGCTGCGCACCATTTCACAGCGGCTCAAATTCGCGCGCACGGATTCCGATCTTCTGGATGTCGCCGACCTCATGTGGGAGATGGCCCTCAAACTCGAGGATGGTGATCTGTCTCAGGCTGAGCGCGACCTGCGCGCGGCCCAGCAGCAATTGCGTGAAGCTCTGGAGCGCGGTGCAACGCCCGAAGAACTCAAGCCTCTCATGGATCAGTTGCGCGCAGCGCTTGATAAATTCATGCGAGAACTGGCTGAGCAAGCGCTTCAAAATCAGCAGAACGCCGATCGTCAGATGGACCAAAACCAGCAAGCGCTGACCATCACGCCACGCGATTTGCAGGCCCTGATGGACCGCATGGAGGAGATGATGCGCAATGGCGAGACAGCCGATGCGCAGCGCATGCTCGATTCATTGCAGCGGATGATGGAAAATCTGCAAAGCGCAAAGCGCCAAAACCAACAAAACCAGATGTCGCGCGAGATGAACCGCCAGCTCAACGAGCTCGACAAGATGACTCGCGAGCAACAGCAATTGCGTGATGAGACCTTCCGCAATCGCCAGCAGCAGGGCGAAAACCAAAGTCAGGGCGACGACAAACAGCGCCAGCAGGAATTGCAGCGCCGCCAAGAAGCTTTGCGCGAACGTCTCGAAGAGCTTCAACGCCGTATGAAACAATTCGGCCAGAAGGGTGAAGACGGGTTCGACGAAGCCGAACAGGCCATGCGGGACGCTGAAAAAGGTCTGGGACAAGGCGGCGAGCAAGGGCGCGACGAGGCCGTGGATGCACAAGGGCGGGCGCTGGAGGGCTTGCGCAAAGGGGCGCAATCCATGGCTCAGCAAATGCAGCCAGGCGAGGGTGAGGGCCAGCAAGCTGGCCCCGGCGATCCGAATGGGCCGATGCGCGAGGGCCGTGGCCAACCCAACCCTGATCCTTTGGGCCGCGAATCGCGAGATCGCTCCTATAATCCGCAAAGCCGCTACGACCCGCAGGGCGCTCCGGCGGCTGAACGGGCGCAGCGGGTGCTGGAAGAATTGCGCAAACGCTTCAGTGACCCCTCGCGGCCGCGCGAAGAACTCGACTATCTCGAGCGACTGCTGCGTCGTTACTAAATCAAATTAAAGGCTCAGGCGGCCTTGCCGGATGGCCGCTCGCGTTCTAGGTCCGGAGGTGAGAAACGCATCGCGCAGACCACCAGGTCCTTCATCATGTCCATCACCACTTCAAATTATATCGTCCTCGCCGCCATCATTGCTGTGGCGGCCGTCCTGTTCTTTGGCCTATTCAACATGATGCGCGGTGGTAGCGCCAATCTGTCGCAGAAGCTGATGCGCTGGCGCGTGGGCCTGCAATTCGTGGCGATTGTGATCATTATGGGCGTGCTGTGGCTTCGCAGCTGAGGGGATAAGCATGGTCGTTCTGAACCGCATTTACACTCGCACGGGCGACCAGGGCACCACGGCGCTGGGCACCGGCGAACGCCGCCCGAAATATGATCTGCGCATCGAATCCTACGGCACGGTAGATGAAACCAACGCCGCCATCGGCATGGCCCGTCTGGCAACAGCGGCATCCGACCCCACGCTCGACGCCATGCTCAGCCGCATCCAGAACGATCTTTTTGATCTGGGCGCCGACCTATGCACGCCAGAAACCAGCCAAAAGCCCGAATGGGAGCCTCTGCGCATTCTGCAAAGCCAGGTGGACCGGCTGGAGACAGAAATCGACGCGATGAATGCCGAATTGGAGCCACTGCGCTCGTTTGTCTTGCCCGGCGGTTCGGCGGCAGCGGCCGCCCTCCATCTGGCACGCACGATCAGCCGCCGTGCCGAGCGGCTTATGGTGGAGCTGGCCGCCCAGCCCGTCGAAGTGGTGGGTGACCCGGCCCTCAAATATATCAATCGCCTGTCTGATTTCCTGTTCGTGGCGTCGCGCTATGCCAATCGGCAGGTGGGGGGCGATGTGCTCTGGGTACCCGGCAAGAACCGCTGATCTTCAACTATGTGGCGGCGCAGCAATCAATTGACTCAAATGGTGGCGGGAATTACCAAAAAAGCTCGCTTGAGCGCCGCTGTCTTTGGTTGGCAGTTCTGACGCGCCTCGCCGTTCCGGCTCAGGGAGCCCCGTCATGAAGATTCTCGTGCCCGTCAAACGGGTTGTCGACTACAACGTCAAAATCCGCGTCAAATCTGACGGGACCGGCGTCGAACTCGCCAATGTGAAAATGTCGATGAACCCGTTCGACGAAATCGCCGTCGAAGAAGCGCTGCGCTTGAAAGAAGCCGGCAAAGCCAGCGAAGTGATTGTCGTTTCGATTGGTCCCGCCCAAGCTGCAGAAACCATCCGCACGGGTTTGGCCATGGGCGCTGATCGCGGCATTCTGGTGAAGACGGACGCGCTCGTGGAGCCGCTCGCCGTTGCCAAGATTCTCAAGGCTGTGACCGATGCTGAAGCGCCGGGCCTCGTCATCATGGGCAAGCAAGCCATTGATGATGATTGCAACCAGACAGGCCAGATGCTGGCCGCTCTTCTTGGCTGGGGCCAGGGCACATTCGCCTCCAAAGTCGAACTGGCTGAGGGCACCGTCGATGTGACGCGCGAAGTCGATGGTGGTTTGCAAACCGTGACTTTGAAACTGCCCGCCATCGTGACAACCGATTTGCGTCTCAACGAACCGCGCTATGCTTCGCTGCCCAATATTATGAAGGCGAAGAAAAAGCCGATCGATGAAAAGGCCCCCGATGACTTTGGCGTCAATATCGCGCCGCGTCTCAATGTGTTGAAGACATCTGAGCCACCGGGCCGCAAGGCTGGTGTGAAAGTTGCCGATGTCGCCGAGCTTGTTTCGAAACTCAAGAATGAAGCGGGAGTGCTGTGATGACGACGCTTCTTCTCGCAGACATCACCAAAGGCCAGCTTGGTGACGCCACAGCTAAAGCCCTGACAGCCGCACGCGCACTTGGTGCGCCGGTGCATATTCTCGTCGCTGGCGAGAATGTGGATAGTGCTGCGCAAGCTGCTGCCAAACTCGAAGGCGTTGAAAAAGTGCTTGTCGCCAGCAGCGCTGCTTATGCGCATGCGCTCGCTGAACCGCTCGCAGCATTGCTCGTCTCGCTGGCTGGTAATTACACAGCCCTAGTTGGTTCAGCGACATCAACAGCTAAAAACGTCATGCCGCGCGTCGCGGCCCTGCTCGATGTGATGCAGCTGTCAGAGATCACCAAAGTCATTTCGGCTGACACCTTTGAACGCCCGATCTATGCGGGCAATGCCATCCAGACCGTGCAGTCAACCGACGCAAAGAAAGTCATCACTGTGCGCACGGCCGCTTTTGCAGCCACCGGCGCTGGCGGTGCTGCGACGATTGAGCAAGCCTCTGCGGCAGCCGATCCATCCGTCTCCTCTTTCAAAGGCGAAGCTTTGCAAGCCTCAGATCGTCCGGAGCTGACATCGGCCAAGATCATCATTTCGGGTGGTCGCGCCATGCAGAATGCCGACAATTTCAAAACCTATATCGAGCCGATTGCTGACAAGCTTGGCGCGGCCATGGGCGCGTCACGTGCGGCGGTCGATGCCGGCTATGCACCCAACGATTGGCAGGTTGGCCAGACGGGCAAAGTGGTGGCGCCCGAGCTCTACATTGCAGTGGGCATTTCCGGCGCGATCCAGCATCTTGCCGGCATGAAGGATTCAAAGGTGATCGTTGCGATCAACAAGGATGAAGATGCGCCCATCTTCCAGGTGGCGGATTATGGCCTTGTGGCGGATCTGTTTACAGCACTCCCCACCCTCGCCGCTGAGCTCGACAAACGCTAAGAGTGGTCTGGACGTGGGGGCTGCTTCGCCTATGATGTCTGTCTAATGTTCCGGGACGGTCCAAAATGAGCTTCGAAATTCGTAAAATCGGCATTGTCGGCGCTGGCCAAATGGGCAGCGGCATTGCTCAGGTCTGCGCGCAGGCCGGCATGGAAGTGCTGATCAACGATGTTTCAGCGGACCGGATCAATGCGGGACTGGCGACCATCAATGGCAATTTGCAGCGCCTGCAGGCCAAAGAGCAGTTGACCGACGCGGACCGGCAGAAGGCGATGGACCTTATCCGTCCAGCCAATGAATTCGAAGGTTTTGCCGATTGCGACCTTATCATTGAGGCCGCGTCTGAAAATGAAGAGGTCAAGCGCAAGATTTTCATGCGCCTTTGCCCCGTCTTGAAGCCGGAGGCCATGCTGGCCTCCAACACGTCATCTATTTCGATCACACGCCTCGCATCTGTCACGGATCGTCCGGAGCGTTTCATCGGCATTCACTTTATGAACCCCGTTGCGCGCATGCAGCTGGTTGAGTTGATCCGTGGCATTGCGACGGAAGATTCCACCTTTGAATCCTCGCGCCGGTTCATCGCCAAGCTTGGCAAAACATCGACCGTCTCGGAAGACTTCCCTGCCTTCATCGTGAACCGCATCCTGCTGCCGATGATCAATGAAGCCATCTACACGCTTTATGAAGGTGTGGGTTCGGTGGAGGCCATCGACACCGCCATGCGGCTTGGCGCCAATCATCCGATGGGGCCACTGCAGCTCGCCGATTTCATCGGCCTCGATACATGTTTGTCGGTGATGCAGGTTCTCCATGAGGGGCTGGCCGACTCGAAGTACCGCCCCTGCCCACTGCTTGTGAAATATGTCGAAGCCGGCTGGCTTGGCCGTAAATCCCAGCGTGGCTTCTACGATTATCGCAGCGGGACGCCTGTTCCGACCCGCTAAATCGGCGTGGAAAAGCGCCCTGCGACGCTTCGCCTCGCAAAGGCACGGCGCTTTAATCCCTTCACAAGAGTGTCATCCAGAGAATAGACTATCCCTGCGTGGATGATTTGGTCGGCGCTGTGCTGGCCGCGACTCACCAGGGGTGTCCGGTTTGACGGTTCACTTCCATTCGAATGTCTCGCCGGAATCCTGTCCGGCCTTGGTGCTCAATGCGGATTTTCGTCCGCTGAGCTATTACCCGCTCTCGCTCTGGTCTTGGCAGGACACGATCAAGGCCGTCTTCCTTGAGCGCGTGAACATTGTCTCGCATTACGACAAGATGATTCGAAGTCCGACCTTCGAAATGCGTCTGCCCTCCGTGGTGTCGCTCAAGACCTATGTGAAACCATTACGCCAGCCTGCCTTCACGCGATTCAATGTGTTTTTGCGTGATCGCTTCACCTGCCAATATTGTTCCTCGCATGAAGACCTCACGTTCGATCATGTGATCCCCCGCTCGAAAGGTGGCATGACAACTTGGGAGAATGTGGTTGCAGCCTGCTCCCCCTGCAATTTGCGTAAAAGCGATCGCCTTAGCGATGAAGTGCATATGTGGCCTGCGCATAAGCCCTATCAACCATCCGTGAATGATCTGCATCAAAATGGACGGTTGTTCCCGCCGAATTTTCTTCACGATAGCTGGATCGACTACCTCTATTGGGATTCAGTCCTCGAACCGTGATCAGGCGGCCCTTGCAGTTGCGAGATAAGCCCATAAACTAAGGGTCATGTTATCCCGCCTGATGCTCACATTCATCGGTCTTGCCTGCGCAAGTGCTGCCGCACTTGTGTTTCTGCCGCTCGCGGTGATTTTCGATCCGCTCGTCCAGCATGTCGCAAGCCAGCTACCAGCTGATCATTGGCTCGACATTCTTTGGGATTTGTTTTCGGACGAAAACCCTGATGATACATTTGCGGCCATACTCCAGCTCACCTGGGCGGTCGGCATGCTGGTGTGCATCTTGCCCGTCACCGTCACAGCGCTTCTGGGCGCGGGTGGGCGCGTGCGTACTTTTGCCTTTTATGCGGGCGCTACGGGCGGGCTTGCGGCCGCCATCCCATGGATCTTGCGTAGCAGCCGGATGGCAGAACGCGCGTTTCAGCCCTCATCAGCTGAAGCCCATCTCACAGTCATTCTGTTTCTGACAGGTGCTTTGGCCGGCACTGTCTTCTGGTTCATTGCTGCGCGCGATGCTGCTCTGACACGGCCGGCCAAGGGATGGCTGTCTGATCAAAGCAAAGGATAAGTGGCCTCGACCACATAAGGGCCACCACCAAACGAATCCTTGGCTGAAAACAGCGCGAAGCGATGAGCTTCGAAACTGCGCGCCAGAAACATTCCGCTCTGCTCTATATAGCGGGCAAGGTCGGCTGCGCTTGTGCCGCGCAAACGCGCCAGCGTGACATGAGGAGTATATTTGCGCGCCTCTGGTGCCAAACCCAGACGGCGCATCAATCGTTCTTGTTCGGACTGCAATTCGGACAGAGCTGCCGAAGGCTGCACGCGTGCAGCCAGAATGCGCGGTTTGTCGCCGCCAAAACTCATCAATCCATCGAGTGTGATCCGGATCGGCCTGTGGCGTATTTCAGTCAACAGGCCGTCAATGTCACGCGCCATTGCGTGATCAATATCGCCGATAAAGCGCAGCGTGACATGGTAATCAGACGGCTCGATCCAACGCGCGCCCATGAGACGCCCACGTTTCAGCGCCAGCTCGAAGCCGAGTGTTTGGGGGATCTCAAACCCCGTGAACAAACGCGGCATGTCGTCTCCTGCGCAGGTTGGCACGATCAAAGTCCCGACAGGACGTTCTTCACAGCAGGCAGAATCGCTTGCACGATTGCCTCCACGCCCTTGCGATTGGGATGCATGCCATCGTCCAGATTCAGGGCGCTATCACCGGCAATCCCAGACAGGAAAAACGGATAAAGCGGGATGTCATGTTTTTTGGCGAGCTCCGGATAGATGGCATTAAAGCGGTCGCCATAATCCTTGCCAAGCGAGGGTGTGGCCAGCATGCCCGCCAAGAGGATGCGGACGCCGCGTGCTTTCAGCCGTGTGATAATCGTCTCAAGCGCCTCGCGCGTGCGGGCCGGATCAATTCCGCGCAGCATGTCATTGGCACCCAATTCCAGCAGAACCACTTGCGTGCCCTCGGGAACGGCCCAGTCAAGGCGCTCCAGCCCACCGCGTGACGTATCGCCTGAGACCCCCGCATTGGCGACATCGACCGAAAGACCTTGCGCCTGCAACGCACGCTCCAGCACGGCGGGGAAGGCCGCATCTTGGGGCAGCAGATAGCCAGCCGAAAGACTATCGCCCAGAACAACCATTTGAATCGGTGAAGCGGCGACCGCAGGTGCGGCAAAAGCGAGCATGGCCAGAGCCGAGAAAAGCAGCCGCATGCGCTTTGTGATCCCGGGGAACTGACTTATCGCCCATAAGCCCCCATATTGGAGGGTACAAGCGCGCAGGCGCTGAATTCGACAGGTCGGAAGGTTCATTGGAATGCCGGTACCCGCCATTGCCTTGAGGGATGTTCATCTAAGTCTGGGGCGCGGCGCGGCCCGTGTCCACATCCTCAAGGGTATTTCACTCGATATCGGAAAAGGCGAGGCTGTCGGGCTGGTTGGCCCATCGGGCTCGGGCAAATCGACGCTGCTCATGACTATGGCTGGCCTTGAGCGGCCTGATTCGGGTTCCGTGCTCGTCGATGGTCAGGATCTGGCCCCGCTGGATGAAGATGCCCTGGCGCGCTTCCGAGGCGCGCGCATTGGCATTGTCTTCCAGTCTTTTCACCTGATCCCGACCATGACGGCGTTGGAAAATGTGGCCATTCCGCTTGAGCTCTCAGGCGCATCTGACCCCTTTGGCCGCGCACGCGCCGAACTCAAGCTTGTGGGCCTTGGGGACCGTCTCGACCATTATCCCGCCCAACTTTCGGGCGGTGAACAGCAACGCGTTGCGCTGGCGCGCGCAGTGGCAACCGACCCAGCCATTCTGGTGGCGGATGAGCCCACCGGAAATCTCGATGAGAGCACGGGCCAAAGCATCATTGATCTGATGTTCAAGTTGAAGCGCGAACGCGGCTCCACATTGGTGCTGGTCACGCATGACGCCGGCCTTGCTGCTTTATGTGACCGCCAAGTGCGGCTGCGCTCAGGCGTGATCGAAAATCCCCATGCACTGGAGCCTGTACAATGACGGCTCATGTTGCTGTGAGCCGCATGCCTTTGCTGTTTCGACTGGCTTGGCGAGATTTGCGTGGCGGACTGCACGGCTTTCGCATTTTCCTTGCCTGTATTGCGCTCGGTGTTGCTGCCATCACAGGCGTTGGTTCTGTTTCCGACGGATTGTCTGATGGTCTGGCGCGAGAGAGCCGCACGATTCTGGGTGGCGATGTTTCGTTCTCTCTGATCCATCGGCAATTGTCTGATGATGAACGCGCTTTCCTGCAACGCGCTGGACGCATCTCCACAACCGGAAACCTACGCGCCATGGCGCGGCGCGATGATGGTCGCTCATCACTCGTGGAAGCCAAGGCCATCGACAAAACCTATCCCTCTATCGGCGCGCTTGTGATTGAACCGGCAATGTCCACCGATGACGCACTCGCCAAACGCGGCGATGCTTATGGCCTGATTGCAGACCCGGCGCTTGCCGCCACTCTGGACATTAAAATCGGCGATCGACTTCTCATTGGAGAACAGGCCTTCACGCTGCGTGCCTTGTTGCGCTCGGAGCCCGACAAGCTTGCAGGTGGTATCGGCTTTGGGCCGCGCGTGATCTTGTCGCAGGAAGCGCTGCAAGATAGCGGCCTGAACCAGCCGGGCTCTCTGGTGCGCTGGAACAATCGTGTGCTGCTGACATCCGCGCGACCAGACAGTCCGGTGGACGATGCAGCCGTCGATCAATTTGTGACCGCAGCGGAGAAGAGCTTTCCTGAAGCAGGATGGCAGATTCGTGGGCGCTCCAATGTCTCGCCGCAATTTGAAAAAAATCTGGACCGCTTCACACAATTCCTGACGCTCATTGGCCTCACCGCCTTGATTGTCGGCGGAGTTGGAGTTGCCAGCGCGGTACATGCTTTCATTGAACGGAAGAAACCAGATCTCGCAACGCTTAAATCACTCGGTGCCACAGGCTCCTATGTCTTTCAGGTTGCTCTGGTGCAAGTTGTTATGGTGGCTTTGATCGGGATTGTCATTGGTCTCACGGTTGGCCTGTCCTTGCCCTTCCTTCTGGCCAGCACATTGGGCTCAGTGATCCCGTTTCCGTTTTCGCCGGACATTTACCCTGCGCAAATTCTCGCGGGCTTTCTTTATGGTCTGCTGACGGCGCTTGCCTTTTCGCTCGTGCCGATTGGGCGCGCACATGACGTGCCGGTCTCGGGCCTGTTTCGTGATCAGATTGAAAGTGACACGCGCCGCCCGCGCTTGCGCTATCTTGTCTTCACGGCTGTGGCTGCGCTTGTCTTGATGGGCACAATTGCAGTGTTGGCCACCGACCAAAAGCTGGCCGGTATTTATGGTGGCGCTACACTGATTGCCTTTGTGATCTTGCGCGCTGTCTCAACCGGCATTGTTGCGCTGGCGCGCCGTGCTCCGCGTCCCGCTTCAACGGAATGGCGCATAGCGATTGCCAATATTCATCGTCCCGGCTCTTTGACCTCGGCCGTTGTGTTATCGCTTGGACTGGGTCTGACTTTGCTGGTCGCGCTGTCGCTGATTGATGGCAATCTGCGCGATCAATTGACGCGTGGTTTACCTGGCCGCACGCCAAGCTTTTTCTTTATGGATATTCAAAATTCGCAGGTGGCTGATTTTGAATCTTTCCTCGGTCGGCAAGCGCCTGATGCCAAAATTGAACGCGTTCCGATGATGCGTGGCCGCGTGGTGCGGGTGAATGGCCTGCTTGCTTCAGAAATAAAAGCTGCGGAAAGCGCGGCCTGGGTTCTCGAAGGTGACCGTGGCATCACCTATTCACAATCGATGCCTGACGGCTCGGTCCTGACGGATGGCGAATGGTGGGCTGCGGATTACAAAGGCCCACCGCTTGTCTCGATGGAAGCGGAAGTCGCACGTGGCCTTGACCTGAAAGTTGGCGACAGTGTTACCGTTAATGTGGGCGGTCGCAACATAACGGCCCGTATTGCCAATTTACGTGCGGTGAACTGGCGTTCCCTTGGCATCAACTTCGTATTCGTTTTTTCGCCCAATACTTTCGCGGGCGCTCCGCATTCCTTTTTGGCGACAGCGGCTTTTCCAAATGGCAATGCCAGCGATCGTGAACTGCTTCTGTTGAAAGATGTCGCGGCGCGTTTCCCCACTGTCACAAGCTTGCGGGTGAAAGATGCGCTGGATGCCATTTCAGGTGCGATGGACCAACTGGCCTTCGCCGTGCGTGGTGCCTCGGGCATTGCCTTGATCGCGTCGATCCTTGTCCTCTCAGGCGCTCTGGCCGCGGGCCAGCGTGGGCGCATTTATGACGCGGTCGTTTTGAAAACACTGGGCGCAACGAGACGGCGACTGCTGAAGGCCTTTGTCATTGAATATGCCCTGCTGGGACTGGCCACGGCACTGTTTGGCCTCGCGGCAGGTTCGCTGGCCGCTTGGTTTGTCCTGATCAAGGTAATGAAGCTCGACAGCTTCCTGTGGCTGTGGGGTCCAGCCCTTGGGGCCATTGGCTTGGCGCTGCTGGTCACTGTGGGGCTAGGACTGCTCGGCACCTGGCGTGTTCTGGGGCAAAAGCCGGCGTCCTACCTGCGTACTCTCTGATTTGTGATGAGGCTTGGGGCTCAGAGCCGGGGTTTGACGCAAGATTTGACCGCTTCACCCCCCTCGGGGGGCCTTGTTACCGGCACGGACCCATTCCATATTATCACAAGGCAGAGGTCTGACCGGAGTTCGGCGGAACCGACTGCGCTAGACTTGAGAGGAAACCATGTCCGACTTCGACCGCAACGCTTCGCTCCCTTGGGGCTCTGGCGTAGCCCGGGCCGGCACTGTCGAGTACGACCAGGGCCTGCGCACCTATATGCTCGGCATATATAATCTGATGACCTTGGCGCTGGGCGTCACAGCCCTCGTCGCCATGTCTATTTTCATGATGGGCAAGACGAGCCCCGTCGTTCAGGCGCTCTATATGTCACCACTGAAATGGCTGGTGATGCTGGCGCCGATCGGCTTCGTCTTCTTCCTGTCCTTCCGCTTTGAGCGGATGAGCTATTCGGCCCTTTTGGGCACATTCCTCGCCTTCTCGGCGACGATGGGCCTGTCGATGGGTTCGATTGGCTTCATCTTCAAGGTTGAAAGCATTGTACAGGCCTTGTTCGCCACGACCGCAGCCTTCGGGGCCTTGAGTCTCTATGGCTACACGACGAAGCGTAGCCTCTCTGGCATGGGTTCGTTCCTGGTGATGGGCTTGTTTGGCCTGATCATCGCGAGCCTGATTAACGTCTTCGTTCAGTCGGGTACGTTCAACTTCGTGATCTCGCTCTTGGGTGTTGGCATTTTTGCTGGCCTCACCGCGTGGGACACGCAGCGCCTGAAGGAAGAATATGATCTCGTGGCCGGTACCGACATGGTCGGCAAGGCCTCGGTCATGGGTGCCCTGACGCTCTATCTGAACTTCATCAACATGTTCCAGTTCATCCTCTCGCTGCTGGGTCAGCGCGAAGATTAAGAACCGGATCATAAAGAACGAAAGGCCCCGCTAACGCGGGGCCTTTTTGCTTTAGTGGGCCTGTTGATCAGCCGCCGATCAGGCGGATCGACTTGTCGAGCACAGCGATCACGCGCGCCAGATCCGAACCACGCTTCATCACCAGTCCGCCTGCCGCAACCACAGCATATTCGCCCTGCTTGCGCGCCAGCCGCGGGTCTTTCTCGATTCGGTAAAGCGGCACTTCCGAGGCGCGGCGGAAAATCGAAAACACCGCGCGCTGCCGACCAAAATCAATCGCATAGTCGCGCCATTCCCCCGCCGCGACCTTGCGGCCATACAGGTTGAGGATTGTCCCAAGTTCGTGCCGATTGAACGAGACCACCGGGGGCGCAGGCGGCGTTGGCTGCGATGATGCGGACGCAGGCGAAACCAGCCGCAGGTGTGGGCCACCTGCCTCAGGCCGCTCAGATGCTGGGAAATTCTGGTCGTCCATCGCCCCTCCGAATCGGATGATCCCGCTTTCGACCCGCCCGCACAAGACCTTGAATCTGGTCCCCTCCACCGCAATATGATGGGCTGCATGTTAACCTGCAGGACAAGAGCCAAGAAAAGACCATGACCGACACTTCCGGCGCACCAACGGGCACCCCTCACGCGTTCCAGGCAGATGTGGCCCGCCTGCTGCATCTCATGGTGCATTCCATTTATTCCGACCGCGATATTTTCGTTCGCGAATTGATTTCCAATGCCGCAGATGCCTGCGAAAAACTGCGCTATGAGGCCCTGACACATCCGGGCCTGATCGCAGATGAGAGCGGCTTTTCCATCCGTATTACGATTGATGAGAATGCGGGCCGCATCACCATTGCCGACAATGGCATTGGCATGAGCCATGATGATCTCGTCTCGGCACTGGGCACCATTGCCAGCTCAGGCACGCGCGCCTTTCTCGACAAACTGTCGCAAGCCGAGGGCGAGGAAAAAGCCAAGGGTGCTGACCTGATTGGCCAGTTTGGCATTGGCTTTTATTCGGCATTCATGGTCGCCGACAAAGTCACCGTCGAGACGCGCAAAGCTGGCACCCAAGAGGCCCATGTTTGGGAATCCGAAGGCAAAGGCACTTACCTTACCTGGCCGCTTTCGCTGGACGAGGCGCCCGCGCATGGCACGCGCGTCACCTTGCATCTTAATGAAGAGGGACTCGACTACGCCAAGCCTGGCCGTCTCGCCCATATCATCCGCGAGCACTCAAGCGCCATTGCCATTCCTGTCGACGTCATTGAAAAAGACGGTGACGAACCGGTGCGTGCAGCCGAAGGGTCGGCACTTTGGACACGAGCGAAGAGCGACATCACACCGGAAGAATATGCAGATTTCTATCGCGGCCTCGCAGGCCAGTTCGATGAGCCTGCGCTGACCATTCATTGGCGCGCTGAAGGCCGACAGGAATATAGCGTTTTGGCTTTTGTTCCAGGCGCGCGTCCTTTCGACTTGTTTGAACCTGCACGCAAGGTGCGCGGCAAACTTTATGTGCGCCGTGTCTTGATCACGCAGGACGCTGATCTGGTCCCCGGATGGCTGCGCTTCATCCGTCTCGTTGTGGACTCCAGCGACTTGCCGCTCAATGTCTCGCGCGAAATGATTCAAGACAGTCCGGTTTTTGCCGCGATCCGAAAGGGCATCGTCAATCGCATTCTGCAAGAATTGACCAAGACAGCCGAGAGCGAGCCAGACACTTTCAAATCCATCTGGACGAATTTTGGTGCTGTTTTGAAAGAGGGTCTTTACGAGGATCCCGAACGACGCGATGCGCTGTTCAAGCTCGCGCGCTTTGCAACATCAAAAGCGACCGATGGCGCACGCACGCTGGCTGATTATGTCAGCGAGCTGCGCCCGAACCAGACCGATATTTGGTACATTACAGGTGACGACCAGAAGCGACTTGAAAAAAGTCCCCAATTAGAAGGCTTTCGTGCACGTGGGATTGACGTGCTGCTGCTGTCTGACCCGGTGGATGCCTTCTGGGTGTCGACGGCCGTTGGCTATGATGGCAAGCCGTTCAAATCTGTCACGCAGGGCACAGCCGATATTGCCAATGTCCCACTTCTTGAGGGTAAAACCGCTCCCTCCAAAGAAACATCGGCGGATGTCGCAACACTTCTGGCTTTCATGAAGCAAACACTGACAGACAATGTGGATGATGTGCGCGCATCCGACCGCCTGGCAGAAAGTGCAGCCTGTCTGGTTGCGCCCGCCCATGGACGCGATCGTCGGCTCGAGCAAATTCTGGCGCAGGGCGGAATGGGGTCCATTTCAAAACCGGTTCTGGAAATCAATCCGTCCCATCCCCTTGTTGCCGCGCTCGCTGCGCGGTTTGCAAAAGGAGACGACAAAGCTTTGATCGAAGATGCGGCGTGGGTCATTCATGATGAAGCCCGCATCGCTGACGGCGAGGCACCCATTGATGCATCTGAATTCATTGCACGCTTGACCCGCATCATGACGCGCGCCGCGCAATGAACGAAGCTAAGCGCACATTTCAGGAAGGTCTCGGTCTTGCCGAGGCCTTTCGTGTTTTAAGTGTCCGTCTTGCAAATGCGGGCGTCGAACAGGCTGAGGCAGAAGCGCGCCGCATGTTGCTTGCGTCCACGCACCTTGCTCACGCTGCACTCATTTCGCAGCCAACGCGCGCCATTACGCCGGAAGAAGCACAGACCCTGCAGAGCTGGCTTGATCGACGCCTGGCGGGTGAGCCTGTGACACGCATTATTGGCCAGCGTGAATTCTGGACCCTCAATCTGCGCGTCGCGCGCGATGTGCTGGATCCGCGTGCCGATACAGAAACCATTGTTGAAGCCGCGCTCGATCTCTTGGGACAGAGACGCACACATCGCTTGCGCATTCTTGATCTGGGAACAGGCAGCGGCGCGCTGTTGCTGGCGCTTCTTGCCGAGTGTCCAGAGGCTAAGGGAATCGGCATTGATCTGTCCCCCCAGGCATGCGCGCTGGCGACAGAGAATGCGGATCGCAATGGTCTGGCGTCTCGTTGTGAAATTCGGCCCGGCCGGTGGGCCGATGGGTTGAATGAGGCCTTCGATGTTATCGTGTCGAACCCGCCCTATATCGAAACAGCAACCATGGCTGGGCTCGAGCGCGAAGTGCGCGACCATGACCCGATGCTGGCGCTAGATGGTGGCGCTGATGGCCTAGATGCGTACCGGGAGATCATTGCGGCCATTCCCAAACTTTTAAAGCCGGAGGGAATTGTTGTTTTGGAGCTGGGTACGGGGCAGGCCATGGCCGTCTCGGCCTTGGCGCAGGCTGCCGGGCTCAAGGTTGTAGCTTTGCGGCGTGATCTGGGTGGCGTCGAACGCGCCTTGGCTCTAACCAAGCCCGTCGGCTGAGCCAAAAGGGGCTCTCCCCAGAATTTGCAGGCCCCCCCTTGGCGCGGAGACCAAAAACGACTAGATAAGGAAGCAGAAGTCGCCTCGGTTCT
Source organism: Beijerinckiaceae bacterium (assembly GCA_947452005.1). Classification (GTDB taxonomy): domain Bacteria; phylum Pseudomonadota; class Alphaproteobacteria; order Rhizobiales; family Beijerinckiaceae; genus Terripilifer. The sequence continues at coordinate 80,377 of CANGBC010000001.1, forward strand.
GGCTGAAGGCTCGTTGAGAACCCTTTTGGTTCTCCGGTCGTTTTGTCAGGCGTCGTTTGGATTGAACGAGGCGATAAGTCCCCAAATTCGATGATCCGGCAGACTTTTGCGGATCATGGATCTCAGGCCAAAGACCTGAGCTTTGAAAAGACCGGCCGGAGAGCCCATTCGCCTTAACCAATATAGCTTCTGAAGCGCCCTAAGATCCCGTCGTTGCCATCTGCATCGACGGAGTTGTGGCGCAACATGCAAGGATCATCAATGAGACCTGGTCAGAACAAGCGTATGCGCGGCCGCAACAATAATAACAGCAACCGCAAGGGCCCCAATCCGCTCACCCGGACCTACGAATCAAACGGCCCTGACGTGAAAATTCGCGGCACCGCGCATCACGTCGCCGAAAAATATCTCCAGCTTGCGCGCGACGCTCAGTCATCGGGCGACCCTGTCATGGCTGAAAGCTATCTGCAGCACGCAGAGCATTATTTCCGCATTATTGCGGCGGCTCAGCAGGCGCAGCAGCAGGCTCAGGCGGGCTATATCCGCCCGGCTGGCGAGCCTGAGGCTGAAGAAGAAGATGATGATGACGGCGGCATGCCTGACCGTTTCGCTTCGCCCTTCGAGAAGCAGCAAAACAATCCCGCCCCGGCGCCCTTCCAGAACCAGCCGCAGCCTTTTGTCGCCGCCCCTCAGCCCTTCGTGCAGAATGGTGGCTTCAACGGTCAACAGGGTGGTGGTCAACCGCAAGGTGAACGTCAGGAGCGCGGACCGCGTCCGGACCGTCCGTTCCAGGACCGCAATCAGCAAGGTCGTCACAACAACCCGAACCGGGGACCGCGCCCAGAGCGTCCGCAGTTCCAACAGCCGCGCTTTGAAGGCGAAGATCAGCCTGATGCTGGTCTTCCGGCATTCATCACGGCGCCCGTTCGTATTCCAACAAGCGACGAGGCTCCTGCAAGCCATGGTGATCAGCCAGATGCGGGCCATGAAATGAATGAGACCGAAGGTGTCGGCTTCCACCTGCGTCCGCGCCGTCGGCGTCGGCGCAGCGGCGAAGAGGGGGACATTACCCCGCGCGGCGAGCCGTCAACGGCGGAATAAAAATCAAAGGGGCCTGCGGGCCCCTTTTTCTTTTGTCAGTCCTGATCTGGATCAGGGCGAAGAAAGGTTGATCTGCTCCTCTTATATGGCGGCTCGCGCCTTCCTACATAACTCAGCGAGGGCCGCCGTCAGGGGCCTTGAGTTCGACGTTGCAGCATCGCTTCGGGGTGATTGCTACGGTTGAGGAGCGAGATATGAATATCGAGAAATATACCGAACGTGCGCGTGGCTTTGTGCAATCAGCGCAGTCTCTTGCCTTGCGCGAGGGCCATCAGCAATTCACGCCCGAACACCTCCTGAAAGTCCTGCTTGATGACGAAGAAGGCTTGGCCTCCGGCCTGATCGACAAAGCGGGTGGGCGCTCACGCGACGCTTTGGTACAAACCGAGCTCGCCCTCAACAAATTGCCGAAAGTGCAAGGCTCCGGCGCTGGGCAATTGTATCTGTCGCCAACAACTGCTCGGATTTTTGATGCCGCCGAGAAACTCGCGCAAAAAGCAGGCGACAGCTATGTCACCGTGGAGCGCCTGCTGCTGGCCATCGCTGCAGAAAAATCGAGCGATGCGGGGAAAATTCTGGGCCTTTCAGGCGTCACGCCGCAAACACTCAATCATGCGATCGAAGATTTGCGCAAAGGCCGCACTGCCGACAATGCAACGGCCGAGAATGCCTATGACGCGCTGAAGAAATATGCGCGCGACCTAACCGAAGCGGCCCGCAGCGGCAAGCTTGATCCCGTCATTGGCCGTGACGAGGAGATTCGTCGCTCCATTCAAGTGCTTTCTCGCCGCACCAAAAACAACCCGGTTCTCATCGGCGAGCCAGGCGTTGGCAAGACAGCCATTGTGGAGGGCTTGGCGCTGCGCATCATCAATGGTGATGTGCCTGAAAGCCTGAAAGAGAAGAAGCTGCTGGCACTCGACATGGGCTCGCTGATCGCGGGTGCCAAATATCGTGGTGAATTTGAAGAACGCCTGAAGGCCGTCCTCAATGAAGTGACAGCGGCTGCTGGCGGCATCGTTCTCTTCATCGACGAAATGCATACACTGGTTGGCGCGGGCAAGGCCGATGGAGCGATGGATGCATCAAACCTCTTGAAGCCTGCTCTCGCGCGCGGGGAATTGCATTGCGTAGGCGCAACCACGCTTGATGAATATCGCAAACATGTTGAGAAGGACGCCGCTTTGGCGCGGCGCTTTCAGCCTGTGTTTGTCAGCGAGCCCTCGGTTGAGGACACGATTTCTATCCTGCGCGGTTTGAAAGAAAAATACGAACTTCACCACGGTGTCCGCATCACCGATTCGGCGATTGTGGCAGCAGCTACTTTGTCGAACCGCTATATTGCTGACCGTTTCTTGCCTGATAAAGCGATCGACCTCGTCGATGAAGCCTCATCGCGCTTGCGCATGCAGGTTGATTCAAAGCCTGAAGAGCTGGACGAACTGGATCGTCGCATCATTCAGCTGCGCATCGAACAGGAAGCTTTGCGTAAGGAAACAGATACTGCCTCGCGTGATCGACTGGCCAAGCTTGAATTGGAATTGGCTGATGTAGAGGAAAAATCAGCTTCTCTGACAACACGCTGGAAAGCAGAAAAAGACAAACTCGGTGACGCGCAAAAGCTGAAAGAACAGCTTGAATCAGCGCGCACAGAATTGGCGCAGGCACAGCGGCGTGGCGAATACCAGCGCGCCGGCGAGCTGACTTATGGCGTCATTCCGGAGCTCGAAAAAAAGCTCGGTGAGACAGAAAAAAATTCTGGCCCTGCCTTGCTTGAGGAAGAGGTTTCAGCTGACCACATCGCTCAAGTGGTCTCGCGCTGGACAGGCGTTCCCGTAGATAAAATGCTTGAGGGCGAACGCGACAAGCTCCTCAAGATGGAGGAAAGCCTCGCCAAGCGTGTGGTTGGGCAACGCGAAGCTGTACATTCTGTATCAACCGCCGTGCGACGTGCCCGTGCCGGCCTGCAAGACCCCAATCGACCGATTGGCTCTTTCATGTTCCTCGGGCCAACAGGCGTTGGCAAGACAGAGCTGACAAAAGCGCTCGCGTCTTTCCTCTTCGATGACGAGACTGCCATGGTGCGTCTCGACATGTCCGAATATATGGAAAAACATTCCGTCTCGCGACTGATTGGCGCACCTCCTGGCTATGTTGGTTATGAAGAAGGCGGCGCGCTGACGGAAGCTGTGCGGCGGCGTCCCTATCAGGTTGTCTTGTTCGATGAGATCGAAAAAGCACATCCCGATGTCTTCAACATTCTCTTACAGGTGCTTGATGATGGGCGCCTGACTGATGGACAGGGACGCACGGTCGATTTCCGCAATGTCTTGATCATCATGACCTCAAATCTGGGCTCTGAATATCTGGTGAGCCAGCCAGAGGGTGAGGATTCGGCCGCTGTTCAGGACGAGGTCATGACCGTTGTGCGCAGTCATTTCCGGCCTGAATTTCTGAACCGCGTCGACGAGATTGTTCTCTTCCATCGCCTGCAGCGCGTCGACATGGGGGCCATCGTTGATATCCAAATGGCGCGGCTGGTGCGGCTTCTGGAGGATCGCAAGATCGATGTCGAGCTTGATGAGTCCGGCCGTGAATGGCTGGCTGAGCGCGGCTATGATCCAGCCTATGGTGCGCGTCCATTGAAGCGCGTGATCCAAAAAGCTGTTCAGGATCCATTAGCCGAGCGCATTCTCGGCGGCACAATCAAGGATGGTGACGCGGTCCATGTGACTGGCAGCGCATCAGGCCTATTGATCAATGGAGAGCTTGTGGAAGGGACAGCGCGAAGATCCGAACATGCGCCCGATGGCAGCGTGGTGTCGTTTTCAAAAGGAAAACTGAATTGAAATAAAAGGGCTGGACTTAAAGTCCCGCCCTTTTCAATTGTTCTCGTCGACGATGCGCACGAGATCGCGCATGATCGAGTTGAGCTCGTAATTTTTGGGCGTAAAGACGGCTGCCACCCCCTCACGGAGCAGCATGGCCTCGTCTTCAGCTGGAATAATGCCGCCTACGACTAGAGGTATATGAGCCAGGCCCTCATCTTTCATACGCTGCGCCACATCGCGCACCAGCTGAATGTGCGAGCCTGAGAGAATCGAAAGACCGATGCAATGCACATCGCCACTGCGCGCGGCCTCAACGATTTCTGCCGGTGTTAGGCGAATCCCCTCATAAACGACATCCATGCCAGCATCCCGCGCGCGCACCGCGATCTGCTCTGCACCATTTGAATGGCCATCAAGGCCGGGCTTGCCGACCAGGAATTTCAGACGGCGGCCAAGTTTGTGGGACACGCGCTCAACTTCAGAACGGATGGCATCAAGCTCGCCGCCCACTTGTCGCGCGGTCGAACCAACGCCGGTCGGCGCGCGATATTCCCCGAAAGATTCGCGCAAAACTGCGCCCCATTCGCCCGTCGTCACACCAGCTTTAGCGGCGGCAATTGAAGGCTCCATGATATTGCTACCGTCAGCCGCAGCCCGACGCAAAGCATCGAGCGTTTGCTCGACGGCGCTTGCGTCACGCTGCTCACGCCACATTTGCAGACGTGAAACCTGCTCGGCTTCGACGTGATCGGGCACGGTCATAATCGCGCTGTTTCCCGTGGTCAGGGGTGATGGCTCGCTTTCGAGATAGCGATTAACGCCCACAACCACCTGCTCACCGCGCTCAATGGATTCCAGCCGTTTTGTGTTGGATTCGACGAGGCGGGCTTTCATATGGCCGCTCTCAACCGCCGCGATGGCGCCACCAATCTTTTCAATGCTGGCAAGTTCGGCACGTGCTTGCGCTTTCAGCTCTTCAACCTTGCTTGTAATCTCGTGACTGCCATCGAAGAGATCGCCATATTCCAGCAAATCTGTTTCAAACGCCATGATCTGCTGAATACGCAGCGACCATTGCTGATCAAAGGGGCGCGGCAAGCCGAGGGCCTCATTCCATGCAGGTAATTGCACTGCGCGTGCACGCGCATTTTTGGACAGGACCACCGCCAGCATTTCGATGAGGATGCGATAAACATTATTCTCGGGCTGTTGCTCCGTCAGCCCGAGTGAATTCACCTGCACCCCATAACGAAAGCGACGATATTTCTCTTCCGTGATGCCATAGCGATCGCGCGTGATTTCATCCCATAATTCCGTAAAAGCCCGCATTTTGCAGAGCTCTGTCACAAAGCGCATGCCGGCGTTGACGAAGAAGGAAATGCGTCCGACGATCTCCGCCATATCCTTGAGATCGAGATCACCCGAATTCTTGACCGAGTCCAGAACTGCGATGGCGGTTGCCAAGGCATAACTCAACTCCTGAACTGGCGTCGCACCTGCTTCCTGCAAATGATAAGAGCAGACATTCATCGGGTTCCATTTGGGAACATTTTTTGTGGTGAAAAGAATCATGTCGCGCGTCAACCGCATCGAGGGTGCGGGCGGAAAGACGTAAGTTCCGCGCGACAAATATTCCTTGATAATGTCGTTTTGCGTCGTGCCCTGCAGCGCCATGCGGGGCGCGCCCTGCTCATCAGCCGCAGCAATATAAAGAGCCATCAGCCAAGGTGCGGTGGCATTGATGGTCATCGACGTGTTCATCTCGGCAATCGGGATGCCATCGAACAGGGTTCGCATATCGCCGAGATGGCAAATTGGAACACCAACCTTACCGACCTCACCGCGCGCCAGAATGTGATCAGAATCATAACCCGTCTGGGTAGGCAGATCGAAGGCCACCGACAGGCCGGTCTGGCCCTTGGCCAGATTGGACCGATACAGCCGATTTGAATCCGCAGCCGTCGAATGGCCGGCATAGGTCCGGAAAATCCAGGGTTTGTCAGGCTTTGGGGCTCCGGTGGTCATCGGCGGCTCATCCTGGAAATTGGGCATGCTGCAGAGCAGCACGGGCAATTAAGCCCTTTTCTCGCGATAATGTCATGCCTTCCCAACTGGTAGGGCTACGAAACCTTAGTAGTATGGTGCAGCGCAACATCCGCGCTAACATTCGGCTGCCTTGGCTCGGAGGAGACGGCACATGGCTGGATCAGATCAAATGGGCGCGGCGACTGCGCCACTGAAAGACCTCTATGACATCGGCGAGATTCCGCCGCTGGGCCACGTCCCGGCCAAAATGCACGCTTGGGCCATTCGCAAAGATCGCCACGGCCCCCCCGAAAGTTCCATGCAGCTTGAAGTCGTCCCGACATGGACGCTTGATAGCCATGATGTGCTCGTCCTCGTGATGGCCGCGGGCGTGAATTACAATGGCGTCTGGGCTGCGCTTGGCGAACCAATCTCGCCCCTCGACGGCCACAAGAATCCTTTCCATATCGCTGGCTCCGACGCGTCAGGTATCGTTTGGGCCATTGGCTCAAAAGTCACGCGCTGGAAAGTGGGCGATGAAGTGGTCGTTCATTGCAATCAAGATGATGGCGATGACGAGGAGTGCAACGGCGGCGATCCGATGTTCTCATCGAGCCAGCGCATCTGGGGTTACGAGACGCCGGATGGCTCATTTGCACAATTCTGCCGCGTGCAAGATCGCCAATTGATGACACGCCCCAAACATCTGAGCTGGGAAGAAAGCGCATCCTACACGCTGACACTCGCAACAGCCTACCGCATGCTTTTTGGCCATGAGCCCCATCGTCTGAAGCCAGGCGACAATGTTTTGGTCTGGGGTGCATCGGGCGGGCTCGGTGTCTTTGCTGTGCAACTCTGCGCGGCCGCGGGCGCCAATGCGATTGGCGTGATTTCGGATGAGACCAAGCGTGAATTTGTCATGTCACTTGGCGCACGCGGCGTTCTGAATCGAAAGGATTTCAACTGCTGGGGCCAATTACCGAAAGTGAACTCGGCTGAATACAATACGTATATGGCCGAAGCGCGGAAATTCGGCAAAGCGATCTGGAACATCACAGGACGAAAAGACGTCGATATCGTTTTTGAGCACCCGGGCGAGCAAACTTTTCCGACATCCTGTTTTGTCGTGAAACGTGGCGGCATGGTTGTCTTTTGCGCGGGTACAACTGGTTTTAATCTGACCTTCGATGCGCGTTTCGTCTGGATGCGGCAAAAGCGCATTCAGGGCTCGCATTTCGCGCATCTAAAACAGGCGGCTGCAGCCAATCAGTTTGTGGTCGATCGCCGCATTGACCCATGCTTGGGTGAAGTCTTCCCATGGGAGAAAATCCCTGCGGCGCATACGAAAATGTGGAAGAATCTGCACGCACCCGGCAATATGGCTGTGCTTGTCAATTCACCACGCCCGGGACTGAAGACGCTCGATGATGTGATCGAAGCCAGCACACAATAATAACAAGAGCCATGGGCAAGACAGGCCTGTGGCTCGACATCCGGTTTTGTCGGGCCTAATAATTTTAAATCATGGCGTCCGGCAAACACGACAACACATTCCTGGTGACATTTGGCATCCCCGCGATCTTCGTCCTGATCTGGTCGACGGGCTGGATTGTGGCGCGCTTCATTTCTGAAGATTCGGACGTGCTCACCATGCTCGTCCTGCGCTACCTGTGTGCGAGCCTGCTCTTGGCTGTTTTTGCTTTTGCTTCAAAAGCACAATGGCCCAGCACACGCGCTGATTGGGGCCACGCGCTGTTCTCGGGTATTCTCATTCACGGGTTTTATCTTGCAGGCATCTGGTGGGCGGTTGGCCACGGTATTCCCGCATCTATCTCGGCATTGCTTGCAGCTCTGCAGCCGATTTTCACAGCAATCCTCGCACCGCGTCTGGCAGGAGAAAGAGTGGGGATCGCACAATGGGCAGGGATATCTCTCGGATTCGTCGGCATTGTTATGGTGCTCGCACCAAAGCTGACCACGGTGGATCCCGACCAAATGTCCGGCATGACCTGGCTGTTGCTCATCAATACGGCGGGCATGATGTCGCTCACACTCGGGACATTTTACCAGAAACGATTTCTGCATAGCGGCGACCTGCGCAGCGTGACGGCGGTTCAGTTCGTTGGCGCGGCTCTCGTGACACTGCCAGCTGCCTTTGCCTTCGAGCAGATGAGGATTGGCACATCAACGAACACGCTCCTGAGCCTTGCTTGGTCGGTGCTCGCCTTATCGATTGTGTCCATTGCGCTCCTGTTGTTCCTGATCCGCCGGGGTGAAGTGGCCCGATCCGCCCAGCTGATTTATTTGGTGCCCCCGGTCGCGGCCCTTCAGGCCTTTTTCTTTTTCCATGAAACACTGGCGGGACTGCAGATGGCAGGCATGGCCCTCACCTGTGTCGGTGTGGCCTTGGCGGTACGCCGTGAGGGTAGACGGATACCCAGTCCGAAAGAATGATTGCCCAAAGGCCCCGGTCATGGTGCGATGCAACAATGTTTAAAAACCGGGAGACGCACCGATGAGTGCCGAGGTTGCAGCATTGGCTCAAACAGCAACTGACGACGACGTTCTGGATCGCGCGCATGCGGCCTTTTCCGCTGTCGAGAGGCTTTATGCCGAGACCCGTAATCTTGTGCGCGCGAAAGTCTCCGCCGAGGGCAAGATTTCATCGCTTCTGTTTGAAGCCGCCCAGCACGAGGCCCATGGCCTCGCCTGGCTTGCCACCTATGTCGAATCCATTCGCGAGATGATTGCCTATGCTGAGCGCCTGCGTGCCGAAGGCCGCTACGGGCAAACTGAGGATCTGCTAACCCGGATCGGGATCGGCGAATATCTGTCGCAAATCTTCGGGGGCATTCCCATGAATCAGGGCGAATTCATCCGCCCTGAGGATTTCGGTCTGTCGGCCGAAACCGTCGCCACGCTGCGCGCCGGCGCTGTGGCTGATATGATTTCGCTGGGCAACACATCCAAAAATCGTGCGCGCCTTGTTGACCTCATTGCGTCACAAGATTGTGCCGCCATGATCGGTGACCCCGGTCTCGATGACACGATGGAATCCATTCGTGGCGAAATGCGCAAATTTGGTGATGGCGAAGTCGCGCCCCACGCGCATGAGTGGCACCTCGCCAATGCTTATATTCCGATGGAAATTGTCGAGGGACTCTCGGCTCTGGGTGTCTTTGGCCTGACGATCCCCGAAGAATATGGTGGCATGGGCCTTGGCAAAATTGCCATGTGCGTGGTGACGGAAGAATTATCCCGCGCCTATATCGGCGTGGGGTCACTCGGAACGCGATCTGAAATTGCTGCGGAGCTCATTATCTGCGGCGGCACCGACGAACAGAAGCAGGAGTTCCTGCCCAAAATTGCATCGGGCGAAATTCTACCAACCGCTGTCTTTACCGAGCCCAATACAGGCTCTGATCTCGCTTCGCTGCGCACACGCGCGGTGAAAGAAGGGGACGCTTACAAAATCACCGGAAACAAGACTTGGATCACACATCCCGTGCGCGCCGATGTCATGACGGTGCTGGCCCGCACCAATCCTAATGAACCAGGCTACAAAGGCCTTTCGATGTTCCTCGCGCGCAAGCCGCGCGGCTCGGATGAAAATCCCTTTCCGGCACAAGGCATGACGGGTGGTGAAATCGAAGTGCTCGGCTACCGCGGCATGAAAGAATATGAAATTGCCTTTGATGGTTTTGAAGTGCCAGCTGACAATCTGCTGGGCGGCGTCGAAGGCCAAGGCTTCAAACAATTGATGCAGACATTTGAATCCGCGCGTATCCAAACGGCCGCGCGCGCAGTCGGCGTAGCTCAAAACGCCCTAGAACTTGGATTGCGTTATGCCATGGAGCGTATCCAATTTGGTAAGCCGCTTCTGAAATTTCCACGCGTGGCAGACAAAATCGCAATGATGGCGGTCGAGATCCATATTGCACGCCAGCTCACCTATTTTTCTGCGCGCGCCAAAGATGCTGATAAACGTTGCGATGTTGAAGCTGGCATGGCCAAGCTACTGGGCGCGCGCATTGCTTGGGCTGCAGCGGACAATGCCTTGCAAATCCATGGCGGCAATGGTTTCGCGTTGGAATATCCCATTTCGCGTGTTCTGTGTGACGCGCGCATCCTGAATATTTTTGAAGGTGCGGCGGAAATTCAGGCGCAGGTGATTGCGCGCCGATTGCTTGAGGAAGGGAACTGAGCGAAGGCATAACTGTTCCTCCTCGAAGAAAGCGAGGATGGCATGGCGCAGTTTCGGATTCACCATCGCGACTGGATCTTGATCGGAGACGGTAAGAAAGCGCTGCTTCTGATCAACGAAGGGGACGCTGATTTGCTCAATCTCCGTCGTCTTTCCATGACTGAGCAAGAGAGCGCCCCCACACACGAGCAAGGGACGGATCGGCCAGGCCGAAGCTTTTCCAGCGGCTCACCAGGACGCAGCTCCTATCAGCAAACAGATTGGCACACGCTGGATGAAGAGCGGTTCGCGCATGAAATGGCGCATTCCATCAATCACGCAGCGCTGGCTCATGACTTTGATCGATTGATCGTGATTGCGCCACCAAAGACACTAGGTGAATTGCGCGCAGCTTTTTCACCGCAAGCACAGACAAAAATTATCGCTGAAATTGCAAAGGATCTCACGGGGCATTCAATGCCCGATATTGAAAAGCTTCTCACATCCTATGAAGAGTGAGGCTGTATTGACAAACCGCCCCATCGCCTCGCACGTATAAAACAAAATACGCCGTTGAGGGGACCGAGTTGAATCACACGCATGCCCCAGTCTCCCGCAGCTTTGCTCTGGTTTTTTCAATTGTGCCCGTTTTTTTAGCGAGCGCCATTGGCAGCGCAGCGACAATTCCGAATATTCCAGGCTGGTATATGAATCTGGTCAAGCCAGGATTTACGCCACCCAATTGGATTTTCGGCCCCGTCTGGACGGTCCTCTATATCGTGATCGCTCTTGCTTGCTATCGCGTGTTGAGAAAGCCCGGCTCAGCAAGCCGCTTTTGGTTGCTCGTCGCCTACCTCGTGCAGGCTGGCTTGAATGCGGCTTGGTCCATCGTTTTTTTTGGCCTGCACAGTCCCGGCATCGGTCTCATCGTCATCGGGCCGCTTTGGGCATCGATTGTATGGACCATTTTCCTGTTCTGGAGACGTGACCCACTGACAGGTGCCGTACTCCTGCCCTATCTGGCTTGGGTCTCGTTTGCGACCGCTCTCAATGCTGCGATTTGGAGTCTGAACAGCTAAGGGTCAGCAGACAACGCCAATAAAGGGCAATTCGCGATATTGATGCGCGACGTCCATGCCATAGCCGACGACAAATTCATCAGGGCATTTGAAACCAACGTAATCAGCGTCGATCTGGACAACCCGCTTATGTGGCTTCTCCAGCATCACGCCGAGGGAAACGCTTCGAGCGCCGCGGGCCGTCAGGAGGTCTTTGGCAAAAGCCAGTGTGCGGCCGGACTCCAGAATATCGTCGACCAACAAAACATCCCGTCCAGAGACGCCAGATTCAATGTCCTTCAGGATCGTCACATGACCCTGCGACACGGTACCTTCCAGATAGCTGGATAAATGCACAAATTCGACTTGGGGGCGCATGCCACGCCGATGCATGGCCCTCAGCAGGTCGGCAGCAAACATGAACGAGCCCTTCAGGACCGCCACAACCAGCAGGTTCTCGAAATCAATCTTGGCGAGATCCTCTGCCATAGATTCCACGCGGGCGGCGATCTCCGCCTCGCTATACAAAACCCGGACGTCGCGTCTGTCGCTCATTATGATCCCACCCAAATCCACATATGGTCTGCCACTAGCCCAGCCAGGACGCAGTGTCGAGGAAAACAGGCCAAACTGCTAGGATGCAGCCGCCGATTCGCTTTGATGAATCGAAGCTTTGCGCAGCAAGGCTGGCTGCCATAAGGAAGGGCATGCTCGAAGACGCAGGACTGGTCCGGTTCAACAATGTCGGCCTGAGATATGGCATGGGATCCGAAGTGCTTCGGGATCTCACCTTCACGATTGAGCCGCAATCTTTTCAATTTCTGACCGGCCCCTCGGGCGCGGGCAAGACCACTTTGTTGCGGCTCATCCTCCTGTCCCTGCAGCCGACGCGTGGCTTTATCTCCCTCTTTGGGCAGGATGCCGCGGCCCTCGATCAAGATCAGATCACGGCCTTACGGCGCCGGATCGGTGTTGTGTTTCAGGATTTCCGTCTGCTTGAGCACCTGACCACATACGAAAATGTTGCGTTGCCGCTGCGCGTCCAGGGCCGTGACGAATCGAGCTATCGCGCCGAGGTCGTGGAGCTACTCGGTTGGGTGGGCTTGGGCGACCGTATGCATGTTCTGCCAGCGGTCCTCTCTGGTGGCGAAAAGCAACGTGCCGCCATTGCACGCGCGTTGATCGTGCGGCCAGAGCTGCTGCTCGCCGATGAACCAACTGGCAATGTCGATCCCAGTCTGGCGCGGCGGCTGTTGCGGCTGTTTCTTGAATTGCACCGGTCAGGCACATCTGTCGTGATCGCCACACATGATCTTGGCCTGATGGACCAGTTCGATGGCGCGCGCCGTCTTGTTCTGGGCGATGGCCGCCTCCACATTTACGATTGAGATCAAGAGATGGCCGCCGCACCTCAAGCGCAGCAGGATAATGCGTCCACGATCGATCTTTTCGGTCGGCGCAATGTTGCGCTCGTGCCACCCGATGCCATTGCAACCCGTGCACTTGTGACCGTTATCGCGATCATGACCTTTCTTGCCTCGCTGACCGCAGGGGCGGCGATCATGATCAACGATGCCTCGCGTAACTGGCGGCAGGATATTGGGCAGGAAATGACCATCCAGCTCAAACCCGTTTCAGGGCGCAACATTGAGCTGGATCTCCGCAAAGTCGAAGACATCGCGCGCGCCACGCCTGGCATCGATGATGTGAAAACCTTGACGCGCGCAGAGTCAGACAAGCTGTTGGAGCCTTGGCTCGGCGCTGGCCTTAACTTGAAGGAATTGCCGGTTCCTCGAATGATCGTGCTTCGGCTGTCCGATCAAAAAAAGCTCGAGCATGAAAAGCTGCGCGCCGCGCTTTTGCAAAATGTGCCCGGTGCAAATCTTGATGATCACCGCCTTTGGGTTGATCGACTCGCAGCCATGTCTCGCACAACAGTCATCTTGGCAGGTGTTATTTTCTGTCTCGTTCTTCTGGCGATGGCTTTGGCGGTGGCATTTGCGACGCGCGGTGCAATGGCAGGCAGCCGCGAAGTCGTCAACGTATTGCATTTTGTGGGTGCGAAAGATTCCTATATTGCACGCGAATTCCAGCGCCATTTTCTGTGGCTTGGTCTGCGTGGCGGAATCATTGGCGGAGGTGTCGCAATCGCTGCATTTCTGATCGGCGGTCTTGTCTCCGGTCGCGCCATCAGCGGCACAGGCGGCGACCAGCTTGAAGCTTTGTTTGGGACTTTCTCTTTGGGTCTCGCAGGCTACGGCGCCATCGTTGCTATCGGTCTTTCTGTTTCGCTGCTCACGGGGCTGACGTCTCGCTCGGTGGTCTTTCGTCATCTGCGGGGGCTTGAATGAGCGCGCGAGCAGTCCGCGCTGCACTTTGGACGATGTCTTTAGCTGTTCTCCTCGGGTTTACGGGGTTCGTCTTTTTCGCGCTTCAGGTCGAACGCCAGCAAACGGTTCTCAACCAACATTCTGAAGGGATGATCGTCCTGACAGGCGGCGCTGATCGCCTCGCCGATGCGATCAGTCTGTTTTCACAGGGCCATGCTGATCGCATGCTGATCACTGGGGTGAACCCAGGGATTACGCGCGCGGAAATCGGCCGTCTCAATCCAAAGTACCGAGACCTAATCGATTGCTGTGTCGACCTGGGCTATGAGGCGGTGAACACATTCGGAAACGCCAAAGAGGCCCGCCTATGGGCTGAGCGAAACGGGGTTTCGCATTCCATCATCGTCGTGACATCGAACTATCACATGCCACGCGCACTGGCTGAATTGCACTTGGCACTGCCAGACCACGAATTAATTCCCTATTCGGTCGTCAGCCTGCGCATGCGTGACGAAAGCTGGTGGCAATCGTCCCAAGCCCTGCGTCTGGTGGCGAGCGAATATGTCAAATATGTTCTGGTCATAGGGCGAATTCAGTTTGTAAAAATCTGGATGCGGGCCAAAGAAGCCAAAACAAACTTTTCAAAGTGAGCGGTCGTGTCTCGATGATCCTTTTACGTTCCATCCTCTTCAACATCGCTTTTTACGCCAACCTCAGTGTTCTGTTGATATTGGCATTGCCAACGCTTTTCTTGCCACGCGCCTATGTTTTCAAGGTGGGCAAACTTTGGGCACGGTCTTCCCTCTGGCTGCTCAGGGTGATCTGCGGCACCCATGTCGAAATTCGGGGAACCGAAAATATCCCGAAGGGGCCACTGATCATTGCTGCCAAACATCAATCAGCATGGGAGACATTTGCGCTTATCCTGCTGTTCGATGACTTCTGCTATATTTTGAAACGCGAACTGACCTTCATTCCCCTTTTTGGCTGGTATATTTGGAAATGTGATCAGATCGCTATCAACCGCAGTCAGGGGAGTAGCGCTCTGGCTCAAGTGGAAGAAAAGGCACGTGAGATTTTTGCGCAAGGGCGCCGACTGTTCATATTTCCAGAAGGCACGCGCCGCCCGGCAGGGGCGCCGGCTATTTATAAATTTGGTGTCGCCCATCTCTATGATGCCTGTCAGGTGCCGTGCCTGCCGATCGCACTCAATTCCGGCTTGTTTTGGGCCCGTCGCAGTTTGCTGAAACGGCCGGGCACGGTGGTGATCGATATTTTACCTGCCATTCAGCCCGGTCTTGAAAAACAAGCTTTTTTCCAGCTGTTGCAAGACCGGTTGGAACAATCATCCGAGGCGCTGATTTCAGAATCTGTCGCGAGCGATCCCTCGCTCAGCGATATTGTCGCAAGGAACCGGAACGCGGCCTGATCGAATTAACCGAGCTCAGCGACGAGAGCCGCAAGGTCGGGATCTTCGATCCCGGCAGCGACAAGATGGTCAAAGGTTGCACGGATGTAATCGACATTGGCTCCCGACATGCCATGCCCCTGCTGCACAAGACGCAGCAAATCATGATGCGGAAGGCGTCCCGCATATTGCGGATGCGTGGCGTCGACAACATAGGCCACGGCACGCACCTTGCGGCCATCATCCAATTCAGCCATCACCCATTTTTCGACATAAACGGCTGTCACCTGCTCGCGCTCGCGGAGATAGAGGAGGGTCGCATCCCGGTTTACAGGGCTGACTCGAAAGGCCAGACCATGACAGGTTCCACCCAAGTCGAGGCCGAGAACCAAACCCGGTTTTTCAGGCGTGCCGCGATGAACATGGGAGAAAATGCACAATGATCTATGATAACCATGCACCTGAGCCGGGGATTGTTCCTCATAGTCGAAACCGGGTCGCCACATGAGCGATCCGTAACCGAAAACCCAGAGATCGTCGCTTTCTCGCATCATGAACCGCAGGCAGGACAAGTGTTATGTCGCAATATGAATCCGTCGAGGCGCGCCCGCAAGCGGTGAGCCGTTTGGGACTTTATCTTCCGACTCTTCTGCTCGTAACGCTAGCTCTCGCGTGGTCAGCTTTTTGGTTTTATGCCGCCAACAAGGCCGATGAGCGCTTGATGCAATGGGTGCAGGCTGAAAAAACGGCTGGACGGTCTCTGGAATGCGCGGGCAAGGATATTGGTGGCTACCCGTTTCGTATCGAGCTGATCTGTACGTCCCTTTCTTTTGCCGGGCCGAACATGCGCATCGACATGGGCGCTTTGCATGTAGCAGCCCAAATTTATAATCCGAAAATGGCGCTTGCCGATTTAACCGGGCCACTGCGCATTGAAAGTGCGGGTGTCATCACATCGGTTGATTGGAAAAACATGCGTCTCTCGATCCGCTTCAATCAAGAGCTTGAGCGTTTGTCGCTGTCTGCTTCAGAGATCCGGTCGGGCGAGGCGCTCACCGCAAAATCAGCAGAGCTGCATTTGAGAACCGACGCTGACCAACCTGCAGAGGAACGCGCCGCAGATTTCGTCCTTCGATTGACGGAAGCAAAGGTTGCAACGCTCGATCCGCTCTTCGGCAATAATGATTCTGGCGCGCTGGACATCACAGGCACCGCTACCAAAATCGTGGGCGCACGTGCGGGCGCATGGCAGGCAATGCTCGAAAGCTGGCGCAATGATGGGGGCCGCGTTCTCCTGGACAATGGCCGCGTCTCAAAGGGAAGTTTTTCTCTCGAGGGTAAAGGTGTCCTCGACATTGATTCAAGTCGCCGCCTGCATGGTAACCTGAATGTCGTCACCAAAGGTGTGGCGCCCCTCGTCGCGCGTCTGGTGCCGGGAAATGCAGCGCAACTCGTGGGAGCGCTCCTCGAGCGCAAAGACGGTGCGCCCGTTTCCTTGCCGCTTCGCCTGCAAGACGGACGCTTGTCGCTCGGGCCATTCAGAACAGGCCCAATTTTGGCTCCGCTCTATTAAGGCTTTGAGTCGGGCGCTGCGCGACGTCCGAAATCCGCCGCTGCCGCATCCTGCCCTTGCGCCACGATGCTGCGGCGAATGGCGCGCGTGCGCGTAAAGAGCTCAAACAGACCCTGACCATCACCCCAACGGATCATGCGCTGAAGAGCTGCAAGATCCTCATTGAACCGACCGAGCATTTCGAGAACCGCGTCCTTATTGTTCAAGAAAATATCCCGCCACATTGTGGGATCGGACGACGCAATGCGGGTAAAGTCGCGAAAGCCCCCTGCGGAGAATTTGATCACTTCTGACTGCGTCACTTCTTCCAGATCGGCTGCAGTGCCAACAATGTTGTAGGCGATCAAATGCGGGACATGGCTCGTAATGGCCAGAACCAAATCATGATGGGCTGGCGTCATGACTTCGACATTGGAGCCGACTTCACTCCAAAACGCTTCAAGCTTCTTCACCGCCGCATCATTTGACCCGTCAGGCGGCGTCAGAATGCACCAACGATCGACAAACAATGTGGAGAAACCGGCGTCTGGCCCCGAATATTCCGTCCCCGCGACAGGATGCGCGGGAATGAAATGTATGTGATCGGGAAGATGTGGCTGCACCGTCGATACGACAGAGGCTTTAACCGAGCCCACGTCAGAAAGAATGGCACCTGCAGCAAGGTGCGGCGCTATTTCGGCAGCGACCGTGCCAATGCAGCCCACAGGGGTGCACAGGATGACGAGGTCGGCACCAACAACAGCGGCCTTGGCATCTTGGAAAACCTCATCCGCGATGCCGATCTCCTGCACACGCGCGCACACAGATTCCGAGAAATCTGCTGCTACAAGCGTTTTCACCAGATTACGCTGGCGTGCGGCGCGTAGAAGCGACGAGCCAATCAGACCAACGCCGACGATCACCATGCGCTGGAAAAGCTGCTCCTGCAGAGGCTTTGCAAAATGATCAGCCACGACGGGCCTCCGCCACATAATCGCGCAGACCATCCACAACCAAGCGATTGGCTTCTTCTGTTCCAACCGTAATGCGCAAACAATCGGGCAGCCCATAGGCACCCACTGCGCGAACGATGATGCCGCGTGACGTCAGAAATGCATCTGCTGCCGCAGCACTGACGCCTGACGATGTCGGAAGATGTACGAGAAGAAAATTTGCCACGCTGGGTGTTACTTCAAGTCCGATCGTCTCAATCTCGGCTGTCATCCACGGGAGCCATTTCTCATTATGGGCAATGGCAGCTTCGACATGCGCCACATCTTCAACGGCAGCGATGCCAGCTTCGAGGGCTGCACCATTCACATTAAAGGGGCCCCGGATGCGATTGATTGCATCGCAAATATGGGCAGGCGCATACATCCAACCCAGACGAAGATTGGCCAGGCCAAAGATTTTGGAAAATGTACGCGTCATCACGACGTTCTCGTTGGTCGCAACCAACTCGATCCCCTCGGCATAATCATTGCGCCGGACGTATTCAGCATAGGCTGCATCAAGCACAAGAATGACATGTTTGGGCAGCGCGGCATGCAGGCGCTTGACCTCCTCGAAAGGCATGTAAGTGCCAGTCGGATTGTTTGGATTGGCGAGATAAACGATTTTGGTGCGCGGCGTGACGCAAGCCAGAATCTCATCCGTGCTGGCAGTCAGATTATGCTCTGGCGCAACGACAGGCGTTCCGCCTGCTGACAAAATGGCAATCTTGTAGACAAGAAAACCATGCGTTGTGAAAATGCCTTCATCGCCCGGACCAAGATAGGCGAGTGACAAGAGATGCAGCAGATCATCTGATCCATTGCCGCAGACAAGGCGCTCCGGATCCAAGCCAAACCGCTTGCCGATGGCTGAACGCAAACGCACGACAGAGCCATCCGGATAAAGATCGAGTTTGGAAGCGAGCGTTGCGAAAGCCTCAATGGCACGCGGCGAAGCACCCAGCGGCGTCTCATTTGACGACAGTTTGTAGATTTTTTTCGCACCTGGCGCGCCGCTTTTTCCTGGCACGTAAGGATCAATAGCCAACACGCCAGGGCGCGGGACGGGGCGATCATTGGTTGAGGGGTTAGACATTCATCAATCCAAATTCATGAGACACGGCGCCAGATCAGCTGGCCGCATGACCGTTGAAGGAATACCGCGCGGCATGGCTTCCCACTTCACTGATGCGCGAAGCAGCGGCATTCGCATCTACGAGTGCTGCGTTCACGCCTACGATTCCGGCCTGCGCTGGCATCGCGACCAGAAGAGAAAGGCCCGTCTCGTCAGCTGCGTTGCCAATGATTTCGCCACCTGCTTTTGCAAAAGCGGCCGGCAGGCCATCGCGCCATCGCTCAAGATGCAAGCAGTACAGCACGATCTCGCGCGCAGCCGCATCGGCAAGCGGTTTAGCAATCACGAAGACTGGCATTCCTGCCGGATGATCCGGACGCTCCACGAAAGGCAGGCGCGCAATAATTTTCGGCGCGGATGGATCAGACAGACGCGTCCACCAAGGACCGGCTGTGACACCGCCATCAATACGAAACATGCCCAGATCGCCAGAGGACCGTGCGACTGCATCGATCACGCCAGCGGCCCCATGGTGCGTGATATAGGGAACCGTAAAGCCGAAATGAAAGCGCTCAGCATCGCGCATCGCAGCATCGCCACCCGAAATATCGGCGTGAACGCTGTAGTTGGACTGAACGTATGTGAAGGTCGCAATGATGATGCGCCAGATGCCCTCGATCGTATCGAGCGGGAGGGGTCCGCGGTGGCGCTCCGCGAGGCGACGCATCATCTCGGCTTCTCGACCGGGCCGGAAAGCAGAACCCCCACCCTGTCGAGCTTTGACGGCGATCAATCGGTTGATGATTTCGCCACGCTCCATCAGAAGCCGATGCACGTCAGCATCAATCCGGTCGATGTCGACACGGAGTTCGCTGAGGATCGCCTGAGGATCCTTGTCGGCGTCAGAATTGGCGGCCACGGACGAGGTCTCGCTGGAACGGGAACGAGCGCCTGTCTTACTGGCGAGCGCCCCTCAATGCAAAGGAAACTACCCGCGAAAGCGTGCCGTCGGACAGCTTGACTTGCCTCAGAGCGGATCATAACACCGAACGAGGCGTTCGAAATAGCGGACGGAAGGTTCGGAGTTAAGGTCTGTGACGGAGATTGATCCTCTGAAGGCGGGTCACGCCGCGCGGCGCGAGGCCGATGCGCCGCACAGCCTCGTGCTTCGCTTGCCTGCTGACCGGCCCTTGATGATGGACGCCGGCGTCGCGCTAGCGCCCCTGACGATCGCCTATCAAACCTACGGCACGCTGAACGCCGACAAAACCAACGCCATTCTCGTCTGCCATGCGCTGACTGGTGACCAGCATGTTGCCAATACGCACCCTCTGACCGGCAAGCCCGGCTGGTGGGAAATTATGGTCGGCCCCGGCAAACCCATCGATACCGATCGGTATTTCGTGATTTGCTCCAACGTGCTCGGCGGCTGTCTCGGGACAACTGGACCCGCCACGACCAATCCGGCCACTGGCATGCCCTATGGTCTTGATATGCCGATGGTCACAATCCGCGACATGGTGCGCGCACAGGCCCTCTTGGTCGACCAGCTGGGCATCGGAAAACTGTTTTGTGTGATCGGCGGCTCAATGGGGGGCATGCAGGTCTTGCAATGGGCGGCGATCTATCCCGAGCGCGTCTTCTGCGCGATCCCGATTGCGACGGCACCACGCCATTCATCGCAAAACATCGCTTTCAATGAAGTTGGACGCCAGGCTGTAATGGCCGATCCGGAATGGGCGGGCGGGCGATACTTCGAACTCGGCAAAAGCCCGACCAAAGGCCTCGCCGTTGCGCGCATGGCTGCGCATATTACCTACCTCTCAGATGAAGCCCTGCACCGGAAGTTTGGACGCAAACTGCAGAACAAGACAGCGCCCACTTTCTCCTTCGATGCTGACTTTCAAATTGAGAGCTATCTTCGCCATCAAGGCTCCACCTTCGTCGAGCGGTTTGACGCCAACACCTATCTTTATCTGACGCGTGCCATGGATTATTTCGATCTCGCAGAAGATTACGATGGGTCACTGGCACGCGCTTTTAAAGATACAAAAACACGCTTTTGTATCGTGTCATTCACCTCCGATTGGCTCTTCCCGACATCGGCCTCGCGCTCGATTGTTCATGCGCTCAATGCCAATAGCGCATCGGTCTCCTTTGTTGAGATCGACACAGACAAGGGCCACGACGCCTTCCTGCTTGATGTGCCAGACATGCTGGCAACCACGTCAGGCTTTATCGAAAGCTCAGCGCGGGCCTTTGGATTAAAGGAGGCAAAAAGCGCATGACCAATGCGACGCAATATTTTGCAGCCGATTCAGCGCGTATCGATTTGCTCGTTGTCAAAGATATGGTTGCGGCCAATACGCGTGTGCTCGATATTGGGTGCGGAGATGGCACGCTCTTGCGCATGCTCGCCGAAGAGCGGGGCGTCGATGCGCGCGGCATGGAATTATCACAGCGAGGCGTGAATGATTGCGTCGCTAAAGGGCTTTCTGTCATTCAGGGCGATGCCGATACGGACCTGGCTGATTATCCAGACGACAGTTTTGACTATGTGATTCTGTCGCAAACGCTGCAGGCGACACGCAATCCGCGACGTGTTCTTGAGCAGATGTTGCGCATAGGCAAACGCGCAATCGTATCATTTCCGAATTTTGGTCACTGGAGCATTCGTTTGCAAATCATGTTTGCAGGTCGGATGCCGATCACTGAAAATCTGCCGCTGGCTTGGTATGAAACACCCAATATCCATTTCTGCACGATCCGCGACTTTGTCGCTTTGGTCGATGAAGTGGATGCTCAGATTGATCGCGCTGTCGCTCTTGATCCATCAGGGGCGCCCATGCGAGTGAACGCTCCCTGGTGGGTCTGGAATCTCTTTGGTGAACAGGCCGTCTTTCTTTTGGAACGAAGGGCCTGATCAGCCCTTCTTTTCCGCCTTTGCGCGCTCGATGCCCTTGGTGATGATTGCATGCGCTTCGGCCGCATCACCCCAACGCAGAACCTTCACCCACTTGCTCTTTTCAAGATCTTTGTAATGCGTGAAGAAATGCTCGATCTGTTCGAGGGTAATGCTCGGAAGATCCGTATAATTTTGCACGTTGTCATAACGGCGCGTCAGCTTCGCTGAGGGCACAGCCAGCAACTTTTCGTCGCCGCCCGCTTCGTCTTCCATCAACAGCACGCCCACGATGCGGCAGCTCATGATCGCGCCGGGAATGATCTCACGCGTATTGGCAACAATCACATCGCAAGGATCGCCATCGTCGGACAAAGTATGAGGAATGAAGCCGTAATTTCCTGGATAGCGCATGGCTGTATAGAGGAATCGATCCACCACCAGCGCACCGGCTTCTTTATCCATCTCATATTTGATGGGCTCGCCACCGATTGGCACTTCGATCACGACATTGACCTCAGCCGGGGGATTGTTGCCGATAGAGACTGCTTCGAGACGCATGAAAGACCTGCTTTTGTTCCGTCAGATGAGCCTCTGATAGGCGCAGCCGGGACGCGGAGCAACCCAGACTTTGATGCAAGATCAGCCGCACCTGGCTAAGCAAAGCTTCCCCAAGCTTGGGGGGCTCCCGCTTTCGCGAGAGGCCAATCATAAGAATGATTTTGGCATGAAGCGCATGGGGTTGGCGCTTAATTTGGAGCGGGCGAAGGGATTCGAACCCTCGACCCCAACCTTGGCAAGGTTGTGCTCTACCCCTGAGCTACACCCGCATCCGTCCCGGCAATGCCGGTAGGCGCGCTATATGCCGCATTCCCATCGCGATTGCAACCGCAACCTCACTGAAAAGCAAAAAGAGCCTTTTTGGGGCCGATCTCGCTAAAAACTGCACGCTCGCCCGGTTGCAGAGCGAGGTTCTTTGCCCCATTTGAGGAAGACGCAGGCAGCACAGCACAAGACGCCGCCAAGGACGCTAAGAGGTTTTCATGTTCGGCCAGACAAATGAGGCAGCACCGGAAGGCTCCAATGAGCTGATTAAGGACACGACCACAGCGGGATTCCGCGAGGACGTCCTTGCGGAATCCATGCGCCAGCCTGTCCTCGTCGACTTTTGGGCGCCCTGGTGCGGCCCCTGCAAACAAATGACCCCCGTGATTGAGATGGCCATCAAGGCTGCGGGTGGCAAGGTCAAGCTTGTCAAAATGAACATCGACGAGCATCCCCAAATTGCTGGTCAGCTCGGTATTAAATCGATCCCTGCCGTGATCGCGTTCCAAAACGGTCGCCCGATGGACGGTTTTACGGGCGCTTTGCCTGAAAGCGAAATCCGTAATTTCATCGAGCGGATCGTTGGCCCTGTCGAAGGAGAGCTGGACAGTGTTCTGGCCTCTGCGGACGCTGCTGCCGAAGAAGGGCAATACGAAGAGGCGGCGGAAATTTTCTCCGCAGTCCTGCAAGAAGATCCTACGCATATCGCTGCTGGTGCGGGCTTGGCGCGCGCACTCGTTCATCTGGGACGCGCTGCAGATGCCAATCAGGTCCTTGCTTCACTTCCAAAAGAAAGTGCGAAAGATCCCGGCATTCAGGCTGTTCAGGCAACGATTGATCTCGCGATGCAGGCAGCCGAACTCGGCGATGTCGGAGAATTTGAGCGCAAGATTGCCGCTAACCCCGACGATCATGACGCTCGCTTTGATCTGGCAATTGCACTCAACGCACGTGGCGAACGTGCCACCGCCGCTGATGCTCTGCTCTACATCATCAAAAAACAGAAAGACTGGCAGGACGGCAAAGCGCGCCAACAATTACTTCAATTCTTTGAAGCATGGGGCGCGATGGAACCAGACACACTGGATGCCCGCCGTAAACTCTCCACTCTCCTCTTCTCCTGAAGGCGCCAAAAATGGGCATCAACAATCCCCCGGATCGTCCTGATGCATTGCCGATGGTTGTGCCAGTGTTTCCGCTGGCTTCCGTTTTGCTTCTGCCACGTGGTGAATTACCGCTGAATATTTTTGAGCCGCGCTATCTTTCAATGATTGAAGATGCGTTGCGAAACGATCGTATGATCGGAATTATTCAACCACGAGAGGAAGCAGCTGGTCTGAACCCGCCCATCTGCGACGTCGGATGCCTCGGTAAAATCACACAATTTGCGGAGACCGGCGATGGTCGCTTGATGTTGAGCCTCACCGGCATTGCACGGTTCAACATCATTGAAGAGCTGTCAGTCGTGACGCCCTATCGCCAGTGCGCTGTATCGTATGACGCATTCAGCGGCGACCTGATCCGGGACTTGGGTGAAAATGAGGTGAACCGTGCGGCCATCCTTCAGGCCTTGCGCGATTTCGCTGGTGCCAACCGATTGAAGATTGATTGGAAGAGCATTGAACAGACGCCTAATGAGGCTTTGGTCAATGCACTCGCCATGATGAGCCCATTTGGTCCGCAGGAAAAGCAAGCTTTGTTAGAAGCCAAAACCCTGGCTGACCGTGCAGACGTGCTCGTGGCTATCACAGAGATAGAATTGGCACGCGGGAATGGTCCAAGCACCAGCCTGCAATAGGTGACTTATGTCCAAGACTGAGGACAGAAATGTTCCGTATGGGAATCATTCCATCATTGATCCGCGCTTGCTCGAAGTGCTGGTGTGCCCGTTGAGCAAAACCGTTCTTGAATATGATCGCGAAAAGCAGGAGCTGATTTCCCGGGCCGCACGTCTCGCATTCCCAATCCGTGATGGCATTCCCATCATGGTTCTGGATGAAGCCCGTACGCTGGAATTTTAAAATTTAAGGCAACCGCCCCAACAGCAAACTTGGGACATGACCCTGAAGGCCTGCGGCATCTCGAATAAGCCGCCGCTTTAGCCCCGGCATACGATCGACGACGCCAAGTCCCAAATCACGCAACAGTCGCAGTGGCGCCAGATCATTGGCGAAAAGTGTATGCAGCCCGTGTGTCGTTGCAACCATACTGGCTGTGTCGAAAAAACGTGCGCTTTGATAAGCTTCCAGCGCGTTGGCGTCGCCCGGATCAAGGCCTAAACGAATCTGCCCAGCAAGCGCTTCGACCAGCGCTGCTATATCGCGGAAACCGAGGTTCAATCCCTGCCCTGCCAAGGGGTGAACGAGATGTGCTGCATCTCCAACCAACGCAATACGCCGTGCAATAAAAGATCTCGCAATATGGACACGCAGCGGAAATTCAGCAGGCCCATCCTCAATCGTGAACTTGCCAAGGGCATATCCAAAACGGCGCTCAACCTGTTCCAAAAAGTCATCTGGTGAGAGGCTTAAAAAGCCGGCCACATCTTCCCGATATTCCGTCCAGACAATCGACGAATGCTTGCCTGCCAAAGGCAGCATGGCGAAAGGGCCTGGCGGCAGAAAGTGCTGAATAGCTTCGCCATGATGATCTTCTTCATGCGCAAGAGTCGCTACAATGGCTGACCGTTTATAATCATGCGCCACGATCTCGATCCCAGCCGAACGACGGACTTGTGATTTCACGCCGTCTGCACCGATAACGAGGCGGGCTTTTTGCGTGCTCCCGTCAGCCAAGCGCAATTCGACACATCGCGTTCCCGGAATGAGCCGCTTGACGGATGTCGTCAAAATATCGATGGCGCTATTTCGAATTTTCTTTTCGAGCGCTTGCAAGACATCGCGATTGCGTATCATGAACGAAAAGGGTTCACCGCTCTCCAGTGGCTCATCGAATTGCAGATAAAGCGCACGCACGGCATCGTTGCGACGAGAATCCGTGACTTTCAAACTCTGCATCGGGCCAGCGAGATTGGCGATCTGTGGCCAAATACCAATCGCATCAAGCAAATTGACGGAGCCGGCTGCAAGCGCAGACACGCGTACATTGGCCTCTCGCATCCCAAAAGCCGGATCAATCACAGCGATCTTCAGGGCCTCGCCAAATGTTTCGCGAAGCGCAAGCGCTGTTGAAAGCCCAGTTATGCCACCGCCTGAAACCAGAATGTCGTACACGCACGCGCTCCCGAAACCCGACGGCATTGATAGCACTTGGGGGACCGCAGGTCATTGCTCTTCAAGCAGACTTGACGCGAAGCCTGGCATTGATTCAGGTGATCGCATGTCAACAGCTCTGTCCGATCTCCTCATGCGGCTCGACCTTGAACAGGTGGAGACAGATGTCTTTATGGGAACAAGTCCCCAGAGTGGGCTGATGCGCGTCTTCGGCGGACTCGTCGTTTCGCAGGCGCTCGTGGCCGCGAGCCGCACCGTTCTGGGTCGCTCGCCCCATTCATTGCATAGCTATTTCCTGCTGCCCGGCGACCCGGCCCAGCCAATTCGCTACGAGGTTGAGCGGCTCCGTGATGGGGGCAGTTTCGGCGCGCGCCGTTGTGTCGCCAAGCAGGGCGACCGAACCATTTTCATCATGACCGCCTCTTTCCACATTGAGGAACGCGGGCTGGATTATGCTCCCATAATGCCCGACGCTCCCGCCCCCGAAGGACTTCCCAGCATCGAGGCGCTCGCTGCGGCCTTGGGCCAAACCTTGCCTGAAGGCGTCCAGCGCTATCTGCAACGGGATCGCCCCATCGAGTTGCGACTGGTCGATCCGAGCCGTTTTGCCCCACGCGCAGCGGACGCTCCGCGTCGGACGGGTCAGCGGATCTGGATGCGGGCCAAGGGCGCCCTGCCCGACGACCCAAGCGTACATCAAGCAATTCTAGCCTATCTGTCAGATATGACGCTGCTCGATACGTCTCTGGTTCCTCATGATCGGTCGGTCTTTGATGGTGCCATGCAGGTGGCGAGCTTGGACCATTCCATTTGGTTTCATCGCCCGTTCCGGGCCGACGACTGGATGCTCTACGACGAGGAGGCCGTCAGTACGCAGAGTGCGCGCGGCCTTTGCCGCGGCAGTCTCTACTCTGCGTCCGGCAGCCTGATCGCGACTGTGATGCAGGAAGGACTGATCAGGCCGAAGGCAAAGTGATTCATATGCTTCTATTTTATGCATATTGCTGAGGCTTATTGCACACTTAATAAGCACGCCTGTGCAGATAATACCCTTCGTTTTCAAAGAAATCCGATTCTGAGCGTGATTCCGGTCTGGAATCTTCGATTCGCACTTGGCACGCCGCTTGAATTGCAAATCTGCAGCTGAGGAGCGTTTGGAAGCAGATTGCACCTAGGCCAGGATCAAGCCGGCAAGTGGCGTCACGTGATGGGACGCTGGTCGACGGCCAAGCAAGGAAACCGACATGAAAATTGTGATGGCGATAATCAAGCCGTTCAAGCTTGACGAGGTGCGCGATGCGCTCACCGCCGTCGGCGTCCACGGCCTCACAGTGACCGAGGTGAAAGGCTACGGCCGCCAGAAGGGTCATACCGAAATCTATCGCGGCGCTGAATATGCCGTGAGCTTCCTGCCCAAGCTGAAGATCGAAGTGGCCATTGCGAGCGACCTTGTGGATCGCGTCGTTGAAGCCATCGTCTCAGCTGCCCGCACCGGCCAAATCGGCGACGGCAAGATCTTCGTCAGCTCGCTCGAACAAGCCATCCGGATCCGCACCGGCGAGAAGGACTCAGACGCGCTCTGACGTCCCATCGATTCCTCAGGAGAACGAAATGAAATCCGTCTCAATGATAAAATCAGCGGGTCTTGCGCTTGGCGCCGGACTGACTTCGCTGGCCGTATCCGCCAGTGTCGCACTCGCTCAAACCCCGGCGGCGCCGGTTGCTAATAAGGGCGATACCGCCTGGATGATCGTCGCGACCCTTTTGGTCTTGATGATGTCCATTCCTGGCCTTGCGCTGTTCTACGGCGGTCTCGTCCGCTCGAAGAACATGCTCTCCGTCCTCAGCCAAGTGTTCATGATCGTGTCGCTCGTCTCGATCCTCTGGGTTACTTATGGCTATTCGCTGGCCTTCACCAGCGGCGGCAGCCTGAACGACTACGTCGGCGGTCTGTCCAAGGCCTTCTTGCTGGGCATCACGCCCGACTCGACCGTTCCCACATTCTCGAATGGCGTTGTCATTCCTGAATATATCTACATGGCCTTCCAGATGACCTTCGCCTGCATTACGCCGGCGCTGATCGTTGGTGCCTTTGCTGAACGCATCAAGTTTTCAGCATTGATGGTCTTCATCGTCCTCTGGGTTACCGTGATTTACTTCCCGATCGCCCACATGGTTTGGTACTGGGGCGGCCCGGATGCCATCGGTGATGCAGCCAAGGCTGTTGCCAGCGCGACTGATGAAGCTGCCAAGACCATTGCGGCTGCCAAGCTCGAAGAAATCAAGGCTGATGCTGGCCTCGTCTTCAAGTGGGGTGCCCTCGACTTTGCTGGTGGTACGGTCGTTCACATCAACGCCGGTATTGCTGGCCTCGTCGGCGCTCTGATGCTCGGCAAGCGTGTTGGCTATCCTCGTGAAGCCATGACGCCGCACTCCCTGACCATGACGATGATCGGCGCTTCCCTCCTGTGGGTTGGCTGGTTCGGCTTCAACGCTGGCTCGAACCTCGAAGCCAACGGCACAACGGCTCTCGCCTTCGTCAACACCTTCGTCGCCACTGCTGCAGCCTCTCTGGCTTGGCTGTTCGTCGAATGGGGTACAAAGGGCAAGCCTTCGCTTCTGGGCATGGTCTCGGGCGCAGTTGCTGGTCTGGTTGCAGTCACCCCGGCGTCCGGCTTTGCCGGTCCCATGGGCTCGATTGTCCTGGGTGGTGTCGCTGCAGTTGCCTGCTTCTTCTTCGTCGCAGTGGTGAAGAACAAGTTCGGCTACGACGACTCGCTCGATGTGTTCGGCATTCACTGCGTGGGCGGCATCATCGGCGCCATCGCCACCGGCATCCTGGTTGACCAGGTCCTCGGCGGCACGGGCATCGCGGATTACGAGTCCAAGCCTGGTGAGTTGGCCATTGCGGCCTACGAATTCGCCCCGGCGGTGATGGCCCAGTTGAAAGCTGTTGGCCTGACCCTGGCTTGGTCGGGTATCGGCTCGGCGATCCTCTACAAGATCGTTGATCTGGTCATCGGCCTGCGCGTCCCGGTTGACGCCGAGCGCGAAGGTCTGGATCTCGCCGAACATGGCGAACGCGCTTACAACCTCTAATCCCAAAAGGGTTGGAAAGATTTGCGGCGGCGCCTCTGGTGCCGCCGTTTTCTTTTGAGAAGGTATAAACAGTCGCTCAAGGTTAAACCGGCATTAACCTCGTCAGCCTAGCCTCGTGCTCGATCTGTTCGCCGCAGCATGGCGACCTCAAAGACTGGGCCCGGCACCCTATTCATGCGAACAACAACCTTTTCAGCAAGTCATCTGGTGCCAGAGTCGGCGCGCGATTTTATCTCGCGCCGTGTTGCTGAATTTTTTGGCTTTGTCCTGATCGCTGTTTGCGCGCTCATGGCGGCGGCTCTCATGACGTGGTCGGTTCAGGACCCAAGCCTCAACCACGCGACATCTGCGCCAACGCGCAATCTTCTTGGCCCGCCCGGTGCGATCATTGCCGACATCGTCATGCAGCTTTTCGGACTCGCGGCATCTGCGCTTCTGTTTCCATTGGCTTGCTGGGGCTGGCGTCTGATTTCCAAACGCAGGCTTGAGCGCCCGATATGGCGTATCGTGTTCTGGCTTTTGGGTAGCATCGCAACAACCGCGATGATTTCCCTCTTTCCGGTGACAGAACGCTGGCCATTGCCCACGGGACTTGGTGGTGTTCTTGGCGATGCGATCGACGCCCTGCCAAAAAAATTCAATTTCGATGGGCCTCTGGTGCAATTGCTCACATCAATTGCTGCAGGCAGCATCGCCGTCATTTCGCTCAGTGTTTCGGCAGGACTTGGTCTGTCTTCCTCCTATCATGAGGCCGACATGGAACCCGACGTCCATGCCGATCGTCGCTCTATGGAGGAAGACGATGACGCCGCCGACGAGCCAGGGTTCGGGCTCATCTCGATCGGCGCTGCCATTCATGGAATCATGAGTATCAAAGCTGCAGTGACACGCCGTTTTGGTCGCCGCTCAAATCCAGCTTCTGCGCGTCATGCACACGATGACGAACCTCACATGTATAGCGGGCAACGTGTCGAGCCCAAGCTTGATGCCTACGCACCCAAACGTCCGGTGATGCGCGAGCCTGTTGATCTTGACGAAGTCGATATCGACATGCGCCCTGCCAATACGCGCGTCACCGCACCTGCTCCGGCCATTAAGACAGGCAAACGTGCCTTACGCGAGGCGCAGCCCTCGCTGCTGGGCGACAGCGGCTATGAGCTTCCACCGCTTCTTTTGTTGAGCGAAGCCAAAAAACAGGCTGTCACAAAAATATCGGAAGATGCGCTCGAACAGAACGCCCGCCTTCTGGAAGGTGTGCTCGATGATTTCGGCGTTAAAGGCGAAATCATCAATGTGCGGCCCGGTCCTGTTGTGACCTTGTATGAACTTGAGCCTGCTCCCGGCATCAAGTCATCACGTGTCATTGGACTTGCAGATGATATTGCGCGCTCTATGTCAGCCATTTCTGCGCGCGTCGCCGTCGTTCAAGGACGCAACGCCATTGGTATCGAACTGCCAAACCAAAGGCGTGAGACGGTCTTTTTGCGTGAATTGCTGTCGTCTGAAGATTTCGAGAAGAACAAACATCGTCTTGCAATCGCCTTAGGTAAAACGATCGGTGGCGAGCCCATCATCGTCGATCTCGCTCGCATGCCGCATTTGCTGGTTGCGGGCACCACAGGCTCAGGTAAATCGGTTGCCATCAACACGATGATCCTGTCGCTGCTCTATCGGCTACGGCCGGATGAATGCCGCATGATCATGATCGATCCCAAAATGCTGGAATTGTCGGTCTATGATGGAATTCCGCATCTTTTGACGCCTGTCGTCACGGATCCAAAAAAAGCGGTCGTTGCCTTGAAATGGGCAGTTCGCGAAATGGAAGACCGCTACAAGAAAATGTCGAAAGTTGGCGTGCGCAACATCGATGGTTTCAATGCGCGCGTAGCCGAGGCTGCTACCAAGGGACAGGTGATCACACGCACGGTGCAGACTGGCTATGATCGTGAGACAGGTGAGGCTGTCTACGAAAAGGAAGAGATGGATCTCTCGCCGCTGCCCTTTATCGTTGTGATCGTCGACGAAATGGCCGACCTGATGATGGTGGCGGGCAAGGATATCGAAGGTGCGATCCAGCGCCTCGCGCAAATGGCGCGCGCCGCCGGCATTCATTTGATTATGGCAACCCAGCGTCCCTCCGTCGACGTGATCACGGGCACGATCAAAGCCAATTTCCCAACGCGTATTTCCTTCCAGGTCACGTCTAAAATCGACAGCCGTACCATCCTTGGTGAGCAGGGCGCGGAGCAATTGCTCGGACAAGGTGACATGCTCTACATGGCAGGAGGCGGTCGCATTTCTCGCGTGCATGGCCCCTTCGTCTCGGATGGCGAAGTCGACAAAATTGTCTCGCATCTCAAAATGCAGGGTGTGCCGGAATATCTCGATTCCATCACCGCTGAAGATGATCTTGGCGGCGACGCGGCTGAGCTTGGCAGCATGGCTGCCGAAGAATCGGGTGACCTTTACGACAGGGCGGTGAACATCGTTTTGCGCGATCGCAAATGCTCGACGAGCTACATCCAGCGACGTCTGTCCGTCGGCTATAACAAAGCCGCCTCACTGGTTGAGCGTATGGAAGACGAGGGCGTTGTGGGCCCTGCCAACCACGCCGGCAAGCGGGAGATTCTCGTTGGTGGGGGAATTGATCGCGGGGCGTTCGATCCAGAGGCCTAAGTCGTCTCAGATTTGCCACGCCTGACGAATAAAATGCCTTTCTTATCGCAATCCCCGCGGACGGACTGATGACCCAGCGACCCCTGATTCTTTCAACCTGTGCGCTATGGCTTTGCCTTGCCCAGCCACTGCTGGCGCAGACCGGTGCGCCGCTCAATCTCATCCCACCTAGCGCGCCAGCCAGCCAAGCTATTTCAAAACAGGCTGCGCCTTCAGAAAAGCCCGGGATGGAAGCAGGCAATGCCATTGCCAAAGCAAACGCTTGGTTCAATGCAAATCTGACCATGGTGGCTGACTTTGTTCAGCTGGGCGCCGACGGAAAGCGCACGGATGGCAAACTCTATGTGCAGCGGCCCGGACGGCTACGCTTTGAATATGCGCGGCCCGCAACCCTCGAGATTATTGCCGACGGCACCTCGGTTGCCGTGCGTGACCGCAGGCTCGCGACGCAGGACGTCTATTTCATTGGTCAGACGCCGCTTAAATTCCTGCTCAAAGAAAAAATCGACATCGCCAAAGATACGCAGATCCTCGAGGTGAAGGCTGACGAGCGCTCCGTTATGATTCTGATTGAGGATAAGGCGACTTTCGGGGGTACATCGCGGATCCGGCTTGTCTTTGACACGGCTAATTTCGGCCTTCGCCAATGGACCGTGACGGACCCCCAGGGCTATGAAACGCTCGTGTCGCTGTCCAACCTGAATCTCGCTCAAAAGCCGGATCCGTCTCTTTTCAAGATCAATTATGAGCGTTTCGATTGAGCTCGTTCTGGAAAACATTTCGACAGGGTTGAAGCCGGTTTTTCTTTGTGTCACCTCATGAGACCGTGAGGTGAACCTTGTCCTTGAAAATCGCTACCTGGAATATCAATTCCGTCCGACTGCGCATGCCCATCGTGCTGCGTTATCTGGAATCACACGGGCCAGATGTCCTGTGTCTGCAAGAAACCAAATGTCGGGATAGCGAATTTCCCTCCAGCGATCTACGTGCTGCCGGCTACCAACATCTGGCGATCAATGGACAGAAGGGCTACCACGGCGTGGCCATTGCATCGCGCATTCCAATTTCAGACATCGACAAGCACGAATTCTGCAAGATGGGAGATGCGCGCCATATTTCAGCAAAAGTGATGGCTGGAGGACACGAGGTCACGGTTCATAATTTTTACGTGCCAGCTGGCGGTGACATTCCAGACCGCGAGCTAAATCCAAAATTTGGCCATAAGCTCGATTTTCTTGAGGAAATGGCGGACTGGATGGCGCAGGAAAAACTCGCACAAACATCATCCGTGCTGGTCGGTGATCTGAATATTGCGCCGCTTGAGCATGACGTGTGGAGCCACAAAGCCCTTTTGAAAGTCGTCAGCCATACACCGATTGAAGTCGAGCGGTTGAAAAGGGTCTTCGATTCAGGACCGTGGGTTGACGCCTTGCGCACAAAGATCCCGGCGGATGAAAAGCTCTATACATGGTGGAGCTATCGTTCGCCCAGTTGGGAGAGTGCCAACAAGGGGCGACGGCTCGATCATGTCTGGTTGAGCGAAGATCTCAAGCCCGCGCTGGGCGAGCTCAATATTTTGAAAGAAGCACGTGGCTGGGAGCGCCCGTCTGATCATGTGCCGGTGATGATTTCTCTCAACGGCTAATGATCAGAAACCCCCGTGTGCCAGCGATTGCGTGAACGCCGTCAGACGCGCCTCAACCGAAGCGCGGACCTTCTGCGCTGACTTTGGGTATTCTTTCAGCACGCGGTGAAACACATGCCGACCGATCTGCATGACAGTTGCCGGTTCACGCGCAACGATCGTCGCGGGGCGTTCCGTGTTCGTAAAAAGTGCCATCTCGCCGATAAGCGAAAAGGTCGGAACAACTTTTTGCGTGCCAGGATGGGCGGGATCTTCAATCTGGAAAGATCCTGAAAGAACAAAATACCCATCCTGAGACGGTTCTCCTTTGCGGAAAAGTACATCGCCCATTCGCAAAATGCGTGTCTCGGCGGAAAACGCCAAAAGCCTAAGGGCTTCAGGTTCTATTTCCTGAAAAAGTGGAAGCCGCGCCATATCGCGGACGTCATCATCAAGCGCCATCTCATCCAGCCTTTACTTAAGGGACGAGTTTATATCCCCCGGCATCGGTTACCAAGAGCTGAGCACTTGCGGGATTGATCTCAATCTTCTGCCGCAGGCGATAAATATGCGTTTCCAACGTGTGCGTCGTGACAGCGGCATTATAGCCCCAAACCTCCCGCAGCAGCACGTCACGCGTCACCACCTGCTGACCGGCACGATAAAGAAAGCGCAAAATGGCGGTTTCCTTTTCGGTCAGCCGCAGTTTCCCGCCCTTTTCTGTCATTAAAAGCTTCGAGCCCGGCTTGAACATATAGGGTCCGATGCGGAAAACCGCGTCGTCGCTGGCCTCATGTTGGCGCATGTGCGCGCGGATTCGAGCCAAAAGAACCGCGAATCGGAAGGGCTTGGTCACGTAATCATTGGCCCCTGATTCGAGGCCGACGACCGTGTCCTCATCAGTATCGTGACCGGTGAGCATGATGACAGGGCTCTTGAACCCGGCCTCCCGCATTTTCTTGACGGCTTCGCGCCCGTCGAGATCGGGCAGGCCCACATCCATTAAAACGAGATCCGGGGCCTCATCCCTGGCGGCAGCCATAGCCGCGAGAGCGCAATCTGCTTGGATCACGGTAAATTCGGGATGAAACGCGAGCTGCTCTGCAAGGGCTGACCGCAAGTCGAGGTCATCGTCCGCGATCAAAATCTTTCTAACCTGGTTCATCGGCTTTTCACCCCACACATCAGCTCCTATGTATTACGCCAATGGCGTGGCTTCCAGATCAGACGGGCAATGGTAAGCTCAACACTATGTGTTCGATCAAAAAACTGTCGCGTCTGATTGTTCGCCAGACGTCTCCTCAGGCCGCGCCTTGGGCAGCTCGTGTGCACGTGGGCTCTCTGGTTATTCGCGCTGCCATTGGCAAAAATGGCGTGTCCGTCGCCAAACGCGAAGGCGATGGGAAAACCCCGGCTGGACGCTTCCAACTACGCCAAGGATGGTTTCGTGGCGACCGTATGCTGCGGCTATGCTGCACCCCCGGTCTTAAATTGCTGCGCAGCAATTTGGGCTGGTGCGACCAGCGCGGATCGCGTCTTTATAACCGTCCCATCGCCTCCGGTGACCGTCTGCGGCACGAGAATCTTTGGCGAGACGACGCCATCTATGATGTCGTTTTCGTCACGAGCCATAACGAAAGGCCCCGCATTCAGGGTGCTGGCAGTGCCATTTTCTTTCACCTCGCACGATCCGACTATTCTGGAACCGAGGGGTGTATTGCTATCTCAAAGGACGACATGCGCCGCCTCCTCCCACGCTTGGGAAGGAAAGTTATTTTAGAAATAAAGACTTAGGCGGATTCGGCCGCATCAGGCCTCGCCCCAAAAATCGCTGACCCGACCCGTACAAGCGTCGCACCCAGCTGAATACCCAGCTCATAGTCCGCGCTCATGCCCATAGACAGCTTGGCCAGTCCATTGCGCCTAGCGATGGTTGCAAGCAGGGCAAAATGGGGCGAGGCCTGTTCATCCGCAGGCGGAATACACATCAGCCCAGTGACCGGCAGGCCGCACGTCTCACGGCAAAAAAGGATAAATGCGTCGGCGTCTTCAGGCAAAATTCCTGCTTTTTGGGGTTCGCTGCCCGTATTCACCTCAACGTAAAGTTCAGGTCGCCGCTCCGTGGTCTGGAGCTCCTTTGCCAAGGCTTCAGCCAAACGAGGCCGGTCTAGCGTCTCAATAACGTCGAATGTGGCGACTGCCTCGCGCACTTTATTGGTCTGCAAAGGCCCAATCAGATGGAGTTCAATCCCGGGGTAATCACGGCGCAGGTCAGGCCATTTTTTCTGGGCCTCCTGCACGCGATTTTCACCAAAAACCCGCTCACCCGCATCAAGCGCTGGACGAATTTCGTCAGCCGACTTGGTTTTGGAGACGCAAACGAGCTGGACGGAGCCTTCGGGGCGACCGGCATCCTGCGCAGATCGGGCGAGACGTGCCTTCACCGTTTGCAAGGCTTCCGCGACATGATTTGTGCCCGGGTGGTCCATTCTCAAACTCCTGTGTGGCGTCCGATTTAGCAGGGAGCGATGCAATTGCCTATCAGCGTCCAGAAAGATTGACCCCTGCCGCGAAATCATGCTCATTGCCCATCATTCGCGATAAGCGCAAAGCCTTCTGGGCTGCAGTTTCAAGAGCATTGATCGGTTCATGACGTCGGAACGCTACAATCCGCGGGATGCGGAAAAAAAATGGCAGAAAATCTGGGCGGAGCGGGACACATTCCGCACCGACAATTCTGATCCGCGCCCAAAATACTACGTGCTGGAAATGTTCCCCTATCCATCGGGACGTATCCATATGGGCCATGTCCGCAATTACGCGATGGGCGATGTGGTTGCGCGTTACAAGCGGGCGCGCGGATTCAATGTCTTGCATCCCATGGGCTGGGACGCATTTGGCATGCCGGCTGAAAATGCCGCGATGCAGAACAAGAGCCATCCCGCCAAATGGACCTATGCCAATATTGCGACCATGCGCGATCAGCTCAAATCAATGGGCTTGTCGCTCGATTGGTCGCGCGAAATCGCGACATGTGATCCCAGCTATTACAAACATCAGCAACGGCTTTTCCTCGACTTTCTGAAAGCGGGTCTGGTCACGCGCAAAAAGTCGAAAGTGAATTGGGACCCGGTTGATCAAACGGTTCTTGCGAACGAGCAAGTCATTGACGGGCGCGGTTGGCGTTCGGGTGCCATGATCGAGCAGCGCGAACTGACGCAATGGTTTCTGAAGATCACCGACTTCGCACAAGATTTATCGGATTCACTGGATGATCTGAATCGCTGGCCCGAAAAAGTTCGGCTCATGCAGAAGAACTGGATCGGTCGTTCTGAAGGTCTGCGCGTTCGCTTCCGTCTCGCCGATACATCGATGACTGCAGAGCGCAGCGTTGAGGTTTATACGACGCGGCCTGACACGCTGTTTGGTGCAAAATTTCTTGCGCTGTCAGCAGATCATCCGCTCGCGGTTGAAGCAGGAAAGGCCGACCCCAAGATTCAGGCCTTCATCGAAGAATGCCGTCGTATGGGGACATCTGTTGCGACACTTGAGACAGCTGAGAAAAAGGGCGTCGACACAGGCCTGTGCGTTCAGCACCCGTTCGATCCTGCTTGGCAAATTCCGGTTTGGATCGCCAATTTCGTTCTGATGGATTATGGCACAGGCGCCATCTTTGGCTGCCCTGCTCATGATCAACGCGATCTCGATTTCGCGCGCGCTTACGGTCTTGGCGCCACGCCTGTCGTCTGTCCGGCAGAACAAGATGCGACCTCGTTCGTCGTCGATAAGGTGGCCTATGACGGCGAAGGGACGCTGATCAATTCTCATTTCCTTGATGGCATGGAAATTCCCGCTGCGAAGGAAGAGGTGACGCGTCGCCTTGAGGCAGTCCAGATCGATGGCAAGCCGCAAGGCGAACGTCAGGTGAATTTCAAATTGCGTGATTGGGGTGTTTCACGCCAACGCTATTGGGGCTGCCCGATCCCTGTCATTCACTGCGATGATTGCGGAACACTACCGGTCCCTGTTGCTGATCTTCCGGTCACTTTGCCAGAAGACGTGACTTTTGATCGGCCGGGCAACCCGCTCGACCATCACTCCACATGGAAACATGTCAACTGTACGCAATGCGCCAAGGCTGCGCGACGCGAAACCGACACGATGGACACATTCGTCGATTCGTCTTGGTATTATGCGCGCTTCACAGATCCGCAGGCGACGGATCAGCCCACAACGAAGGCGGCGGATCATTGGCTGCCTGTTGATCAGTATATTGGCGGTATTGAGCACGCTATTTTGCATCTTCTCTACTCACGCTTTTTTGCGCGCGCGATGCAGGCAACCGGCCATCTCAACGTGAAAGAACCTTTTGCAGGTTTGTTCACGCAAGGCATGGTTGTGCATGAAACCTATCGTGCTGCTGATGGAAGCTGGCGCACGCCTGGCGAAATTCGTTTTGAAACGACAGCTGATGGCCGCAAGGCCTTTGATCTCTCCGATGGCGCTCCGATCGAGATCGGCGCTATCGAGAAGATGTCGAAGTCAAAGCGCAACACTGTTGACCCTGACGAAATCATCGACGCCTATGGTGCGGATACCGCGCGCTGGTTCATGCTTTCAGATTCACCGCCAGATCGTGATGTGATCTGGAGCGAAGAAGGTGTGCAAGGCGCTTCTCGTTATGTGCAACAGATCTGGCGTCTTGTTGGAGAGATGCGCGAGCTGTCGCAGGATGCATTGCTGCCCAAGGGCGATCTGAACGAACGCGCGACAGCCATTCGCAAAATTGTGCATGGACACCTGATGAAGGTCGAAGAACATATTGAGCGGCTACGTTTTAACACTGCGATTGCAGAAATCCGTAAAATGACCAATGCGCTATCGGCAACGATTGCGGCGATCACGGAACCTGAGCAGGTGACCAACGACGAGCGCTCCGCTTATCGCGAAGCATTGGATTTCATGATCCAAATGTTTGCACCCATGATGCCGCATCTGGCTGAGGAGTGTTGGGCTGCGGCTGGCCATGAGACGCCCATTTCGGAATCGGCATGGCCTCAGCTCCTACGTGCCTTGGCCTCTGATGACCGGATTGTTATACCTGTTCAGGTGAACGGGAAAAAACGGGCGGAACTCGAGATCGAACATGATGCCGATAATGCTAGGGTCGAAGCTGAGGCCTTGAAGCTTGAGGCTGTTGCGCGCGAACTGAGTGGGCGTGTCCCGAAAAAGGTCATCATCGTTCCGAAAAGGATCGTCAATGTCGTGGTCTGATCGACTGAGCCGCTTCGGCCTTGTTTTCGCTCTGCTTCTTCCCGTGATGGGTTGCTTCAAACCACTTTACGGCGGGATTGAAGGGGCAGTCTTGCAGGATGATCTTGCAGCTATTGCGATCGACCCGATCCCAGAACGCGCGGGGCATTATCTGGGCAACGAACTTCGCTTCCTGCTGAATGGCACGGGCTCAGAAGTAAAGCCCAGATATCGGCTTCAGATCGTGTTGCGTGAACGCGTCCAGGCATCACTTGTCGATTCGACCAGTCAACGCGCCTCTGCTGGGTCCATCGTGATCGATGCTGATTACAAATTGGTTCCTGTCGCAGGCGGTACGCCCGTAGCCACCGGCGTCGCTTTTACCTTCGCCTCCTATGATCGTTCGAGCCAACGTTTTGCAAATATTCGTGCAGCACGTGACGCTGAGATTCGCGACGCCCGCACTTTAGCCGAGCAGATCAAGACCCGGCTTGCCATCGCATTGGCGCGCTGAAGATGGTTGCCGTTCGGCATTGGGAGGCCGACAAGCTTCTCGCGAAATTGCCGGGGCATATCGGTTTCTATCTTTTCTTTGGAACTGACGCCGGGCTCGTCAATGAGCGCTTGCGTGTCGTGCTCCGGCAATCCATCGACGATCCGAACGACGCTTTCCAATTGGTGCGTGTCGATGGCGATGAGTTAGCGGGAGAGACCGGTCGTCTCGCCGACGAATGCAACACGATTGGTTTGTTTGGCGGTCGGCGCGCGATTTGGGTCAAGGCCGGTGCGCGTAACATGATCCCGGCTTTCGATGCCGTCATGGAGATGGAATTAAAAGACACCGTCGTCTTGGTCGAGGCTGGGCCGCTGAAACGTGACTCTGCTTTGCGTAAGCTTTTTGAAAAAGAAAGAAGCGCTGCGGCGATTGAATGCACACACGACGACCCGCAGCAATTGCGCGCGCTGATTACGGAACAAGCCCGTAAATCAGGGCTTTCTATTGACCGAGAGACGACCGAATTGCTCTCGCATTCTCTTGGTGCTGATCGCCTCACGACGCGGTTAGAGCTGGACAAACTCCTCCTCTACAAGCACGGCGAAAGTGAAATCACGCAAGCCGATGTCGAAGCTATCATCGCCGATGCCGCCGCACTCAATCTCGACACAGCGCTCAATGCTGCTTTTTCAGGTCGGCTTGATCAGGTGGATGAGACAGTCATGCAGGCTCTTGCTGCTGGTAACGATGCCGGCATGTTGATCGGCATGGCTTCGCGCTATGCGGTCATGTTGCATCGTGCTCGTCTTGATTTTGAACGTGGTGTGCCACGTGACGCCGCGTTGGAAAAAGCGAGCCGCAAGGCATTTATCTTTCCACGTAAAGAGGCCTTGAGCGCGCAATTTGATCGCTGGTCGACTGAGGCTTTAGCGCGCGCTCTCGAAATTCTCGGGCGTGCACTCAGTGATATACGCAAAGACGCCAGGCTGTCAGAAGCTTTGGCAACGCGCGCGTTTTGGTCCATCGCCAGCGCGGCACGCCGCGCCAGCGCTTAGGACTTCAACCTCTGACACAGGGCATCAAGTTGCTCGAGTGACGAATAAAAAATAGTCACCGATCCTGATTCGCCTTGATGGGCAATTGCCACATTCATACCAAGCACGTCGTTGAGAGCTTTTTCGAGCGCGCGTGTGTCCGCATCTTTTGGTGCCTTCGGGGCTCCAGTGTCGCTGATCTTTTTCCCAGAGGCGCTAGCCTTCCCGGCTTCGCTCGCCAATTTCTCGACATCACGAACGGTCAACCCCTCGGCTACAATCCGTTTCGCAAGCGATTCGGCGTCATCAACCGACAAAAGCGCGCGAGCATGTCCTGCTGAGAGAAGGCCGTCTTTCAGCATCTGATGGATAGATGCCGGAAGCTTGAGGAGCCGCATTGTGTTGGCGATGTAACTCCGGCTCTTTCCGATAATTTTGGCGATGTCCGAATGCGAATATTTATATTCGTTGGCAAGCTGTTCGTATCCCAACGCTTCTTCGATGGCGTTGAGATCGCTACGTTGCACGTTTTCAATAATAGCAATTTCTAAGGCTTGTTGATCGTCAGCCTCAATGATGACAACTGGGACCTCGTGAATTCCGGCCTTCTGCGCGGCCCGCCAGCGACGCTCGCCGGCGATGATTTCATAGGCGTCAGCGGTACGGGGATTCGCGCGGACGATAATCGGCTGGATCACTCCCTTTTCTTTAATAGAATCAGAGAGTTCCGCAAGATTTTCATCGTCAAATGAGCGGCGTGGGTTACGTGGATTGGGCCGAATAAATTCAATCGGAACACGCTTCTGACCGGTCGATGGTGCCAGAACCGTTGGTTCCGGAGCCGAATCGCCGATAAGGGCCGCTAAACCGCGGCCAAGACGCGGACGAGATTCCTCTGCCATTTGAGGCCCTTTCTGAGAATTAAGCGGCGCGCAGGCGGCGTTCGCGCTGGATCACCTCGGACGCCAGCTTCAAATAGGCTTGGCTACCCGTGCACTTCAAATCGTAAAGCAAGACTGGCTTGCCGTGGGATGGCGCCTCCGACACGCGCACATTGCGCGGGATCACCGTGTCATAAACCTTTTCGCCCATGAACTCACGCACATCGGCCACGACCTGTGTCGCCAGATTGTTGCGGGGGTCGAACATCGTCAGCACGATGCCATGAATTGAAAGCTTGGGGTTGAGTGTTTTCTTGACCTGATCAACGGTTGAGAGGAGTTGCGAAAGCCCTTCAAGCGCAAAAAACTCGCATTGCAACGGCACCAGAACAGCATCCGCGGCAGCTAAGGCATTGATTGTTAAGAGATTTAGAGACGGCGGGCAGTCCAAGAGAACATAGGTGAACCGCTCTTCGCCAGCAACCGATGCGGCCAAATCCTGGATCGCGGCGCGCATTTTGAATGCGCGGTCCTTGTCGCCGGCGATTTCCAGTTCAACGCCGAGAAGATCAAGGGTTGACGGCGCGACCCAGAGACGAGGCACGGCTGTGGCCTGGATCACCTCTGCAAAGCGCCGCTCGCCCGTCATCACGTCATAGGTGGAGCGGTCGCGGCTCTTTCTATCAATT
This sequence comes from Beijerinckiaceae bacterium, assembly GCA_947452005.1. Taxonomy (GTDB): domain Bacteria; phylum Pseudomonadota; class Alphaproteobacteria; order Rhizobiales; family Beijerinckiaceae; genus Terripilifer. Next base: position 121,644 of record CANGBC010000001.1, read on the forward strand.
CCCAACCCAGTGGATGCGTTGCCTTGGGGATCCAAATCGACAATCAAGACTTTTTCGCCGATGGCGGCCAAAGCTGTGCCGAGGTTAATCGTCGTTGTCGTCTTACCGACGCCGCCCTTCTGATTAGCGAGAACCAAAACCCGCATTTCCGGAGTACTCACGACACGTCTCCACCCGAAAGGTCACGCCTGCTGACCAAGACGATCACCCCGTCGGACTGACTAATACTGGGGTTTATCTCTATCTCAAACCTACTATCTGTTGATAGATTGGTCAATTCTTCCCGATGCCCTTTGCCCTTTGGAAAGACCCCGATCGCGCCTTTTTCGATGAGGGGCGCCGCCCAATCCACAAGTTGATCCATATTGGCGAGAGCGCGTGCACTCACCGCTTCAATGTGCTCCAAATCAGAGACGACGTTTTCAATGCGCGCGTGATGAACTGTCGTGCGCAGACCTGTTTCACGTGAAACAGCCCGCAGGAAGGCACATTTGCGCCCATCAGATTCAACCAAATGAACATGCGAATCTGGCTCGTCAGCTAATAGGATCGCAGTCACCAAACCTGGAAAACCGCCTCCAGAACCGAGATCAGCCCATGTCTTGATATGGCGAAACGCCCGTTGGACCTGAGCCGAATCGAGAAGATGGCGGGCCCAGAGGTCTGTAAGCGCAGAAGCCGATACGAGGTTTTTAACGTTAGACCACTTTCGCACAAGCACTTCATAGGCCGCGAGTCGGTCCAGATCGACGGGCTTCAGCTCTAGTGCCCTGACGAGCCTGTCACGCTCAAAGGAACTCATACGATACCCGCCCGCACACTCTTCTGGTGCCTCCGGAGCGTAACCGCCAGAAGCGTCATAGACACCGGAGTGACCCCCTCGATGCGCGAGGCTTGTCCAAGTGTTTCCGGCTGAACTGCCGAAAGGCGTGCTTTAATCTCGTTGGAAAGGCCTTCGACCTTGATGAAGTCAAAATCTGGCGGAATAGCGAGCGCCTCGTCTCTACGTGCCGCAGAGATCTCTGCACCCTGCCTTTCAAGATAGACCGCGTATTTGGCCTCGATCTCGACCTGATCGGCCGTCTTCCGATCAATATCGCCAAGCTCGGGATATGCTTCAGCCATGCGGGCGAAATTAATGTCTGGATAGGCGAGAAGCTCATAAGCGCTCCGTCTGACCCCGTCTCGGTTCACGACAAAGCCGGCGTCTCCCGCCTCCTTTGGTGTCATGGCAATATCCCGAAGACGCGCACGAGCAGCTTCAATTCGCGCCATCTTCCGCTCGAATTGGCTTTGTCGAATGAAGCTGACACACCCTATCTCAATCCCGACAGGTGTCAGGCGTTGATCGGCATTATCCGCACGGAGAGACAATCGATACTCCGCGCGCGACGTAAACATACGATAAGGTTCGCTGACGCCACGGGTCACGAGGTCGTCAATCATCACACCAATATACGAATTGTCTCTACCGAATGTGATCGGATCCTTGCCCCCTGCCCGGCGCGCAGCATTGAGCCCCGCGACGAGACCTTGTGCGCCGGCCTCTTCATACCCGGTGCTTCCGTTGATCTGCCCCGCCAAGAACAACCCCGGCACGTGTTTGGTCTCAAGAGACGCCTTCAGGCCGCGCGGATCAAGAAAATCATATTCAATAGCGTAGCCGGTACGGAATATCTCGACATTTTCCAATCCAGGCATTGTGCGAATAAAAGCTTCCTGCACTTCCGTAGGTAGCGACGAGGAAATCCCATTCGGATAAATGGTCGGATCATCGAGGCCCTCAGGCTCAAGAAAAACTTGATGGCTCTCACGATCAGCGAAACGTGCGATTTTATCTTCGATTGATGGACAATAACGGGGTCCCCGGCCAGTAATCGCGCCCGAGTGGATCGCCGCCCGGTGCAAATTCGCCTCAATGATCTTATGGCCAGCCAGCGTGGTGCGCGTAATAAAACAGGAAACCTGCCGCTGCTTGATCCCTGAGGAAAGATACGAAAAAGGTTCCGGATCCGAATCGGGCTGCTGCTCGTCGAGAACCCCCCAATTGATCGTTCTGCCATCCAGACGCGCTGGCGTCCCCGTTTTAAGCCGCCCAAGGAAAAAGCCGTGCTTGAGAAGCGACGCGCTCAAATTGTTTGAAGGGGCATCGCCAAAGCGACCGGCTTCAATCCGCTGTTCTCCGATATGAATCATGCCGCGCAAGAAAGTGCCTGTCGTAATAACAACAGAACCGGTCATGAAGCGGCCAGCGGTCGAGACCACGCCGGTCAAGCAACCACCCTCGACCAAAAGCTCTAAAGCTTCAGCTTCCACAATCGTCAAATTCGGATAATCACGCAGCTCTGCCTGCATAGCCTGACGATATAATTTCCGATCGGCCTGGGCCCGGGGGCCTCGAACAGCAGCACCCTTTGAGCGATTGAGCATTCGGAATTGGATCCCGGCCTCATCAGCCATCCGACCCATCAACCCGTCCAGGGCGTCTATTTCTCTGACGAGATGACCTTTCCCGAGGCCGCCGATCGCCGGATTGCACGACATCACACCAATCGATGCCGCACTCTGGGTCATCAAGGCAGTCCGAGCGCCCAAGCGCGCAGCTGCAGTAGCCGCTTCACAGCCAGCGTGGCCACCGCCTATTACGATTACATCAAAGGAAAGGTTCATTCTGAAGCTCTGTCGAAACGCACCCGAATCGGAAAACTGTTTCACGTGAAACAGTCTCATCTTTCATTATTTGCCCATGCAAAAGCGTGAGAAAATGGCGCCGAGAATGTCGTCAACGCCGATCCTGCCCATCAACGCTTCAAGCTCATTGGCGACGCGCCGTAGATCGTCCGCCATCAATTCGAGCGCATTGCCATCGTTTCCCATGGCCAATTCCAAATGTCGAGCTGCCGTAGCCACGCAAGCATGTTGCCGCAGATTTGTGATCAAGGGCGGCTCACCGGACAGCGCGACTGCCGCTCTCTCCTCTAAATGCCGCAATAATTCCCCGATTCCCTGCCCGCTCACAACCGACAGCCCAACATCCGCCCAAGGCGGGAGCTTGTCGAGCAAATCCATTTTGGTCGCCACGCGCAACTGGTCCGCCTGTCCGAACGCAACCGAATCGACCGTCGCTCTCGCGTCACCAAGCCAAAGAACAAGGTCAGCCCGGCCAATCTCCCGCTCTGTACGTTCGATCCCAATACGTTCGACGGGATCACTGGTCTCCCTTAGGCCTGCCGTATCTGACACCAGAACACTGTAGCCACCGAGATCAAACTCGACTTCGATGACATCCCGCGTCGTCCCGGCATGTTCGGAGACGATAGCCACATCACGCCGGACGAGAGCATTCATCAGGGATGATTTCCCGGCGTTTGGCGGGCCCGCCAGCGCGACACGATAACCAGATCTAATCCGCTCGCCGCGGTTCGCATCAATCAACGCAGCTTGCAAACCCGCTGACAGCTGCAACAAAATATTACGCACCTGAGGCATCACGCCCGAAGGCGCGTCACCCTCGTCGGCAAAATCGATCTCGGCCTCAAGCAAAGAAAAGGCGTCGAGCAGCAAATCTCGCCACTCAGCCGCTCGATCTGCAAGATGCCCTCCCGCTTGCGTGAGTGCCTGCCGACGCTGCGCCTCTGTCCGCGAGTCAATCAGATCAGCAATTCCCTCGACAGAGGTTAGCGCCAATTTACCATTCTCAAAAGATCGTCGAATAAATTCTCCGGGTTCAGCCATACGGCAACCGTCTTCAGCGGCCAATGCCTGGAACAAGCGCGCGATCACTGCGCGGCTCCCATGTACTTGAAATTCCAAGGAATTCTCGCCCGTGAAGCTATTGGGCGCCGTAAAACTGATCACCAGACCATGATCAATCACCACGCCATCACGCGGATCACGGATAGGCCGATAGACAGCCTGACGCGCTGGAAACTGGGCACCACAATAACGCTCGGAAATGTGACCGGCGCGAGGTCCTGAGATCCGCACAACGGCAACCCCACAGCCGAGCGAGCCACTGGCAAGGGCAAAAATAGTGTCCGTCATAAGACCCTCGCACCAAGCCAGGCCGGACGGGGACGCGGGATGATATCCCCGCTATCCCCTCAATTCACATCAGGTGTTCATAGACTCGAAGAAGCTCGCATTGCCCTTCGGCGTTTCGCGAAGTTTCCCGAGCAAGAATTCAATCGCGTCCACAGTCCCCATCGGATTGAGGATACGACGCAGCACATACATCTTCTTGAGTATGTCTGCCGGCACCAGCAGATCTTCTTTGCGTGTGCCAGAGCGCGTGATGTCCAGCGCCGGGAACGTCCGCTTATCGGCGACCTTACGATCAAGAATAATTTCGGAGTTACCCGTGCCCTTGAATTCTTCAAAGATCACTTCGTCCATACGTGAGCCCGTATCGATCAAAGCGGTAGCAATAATCGTCAGCGAGCCGCCTTCCTCGATGTTACGCGCCGCGCCGAAAAAGCGCTTGGGACGCTGCAGAGCATTCGCATCCACACCGCCCGTCAACACCTTTCCGGATGACGGCACAACGGTGTTGTAAGCGCGTCCAAGACGCGTAATCGAATCCAGCAAGATGACAACGTCACGACCATGCTCGACCAACCGCTTGGCCTTTTCGATCACCATTTCGGCAACCTGGACGTGCCGCACAGCCGGTTCATCGAAGGTTGAAGAAACCACCTCACCCTTCACAGACCGCTGCATATCAGTCACTTCTTCAGGCCGTTCATCGATCAACAGAACGATAAGATAGCATTCTGGATGGTTCGCGGTGACTGATTGCGCGATGTTTTGCAGCAGAACGGTCTTACCAGTACGAGGAGGCGCAACGATCAACGCGCGCTGACCCTTACCAATCGGCGAAACAATATCGATAATGCGAGACGACAAATCCTTGCGCGTCGGATCATCAATTTCGAGCTTCAAACGCTGATCCGGGTAGAGCGGTGTCAGGTTATCGAAGTGCACCTTGTGACGCACTTTTTCCGGATCTTCAAAATTGATCGTGTTGACCTTGAGAAGAGCAAAATACCGCTCGCCCTCTTTGGGGCTGCGGATCAAACCTTCGACCGTGTCACCTGTCCGCAAGCCAAACCGCCGAATTTGCGATGGCGAAACGTAAATATCATCCGGCCCGGCCAAATAATTTGCGTCCGGAGACCGCAAGAAACCAAAGCCATCAAGGAGTACTTCGACAACCCCTTCTCCGATGATCTCAATATCTCGGCTGGCCAACTGCTTCAGGATCGCAAACATCAATTCCTGTTTGCGCATGATGGAAGCGTTTTCGACCTCGTGCTCCTCCGCAAAAGCGAGGAGTTCCGTCGCCGATTTACGCTTGAGATCCTGAAGTTTGATTTCCCGCATGGGAGCTAGTCCTTAAAAAGTCCCGCGCTGAGAGAGCGGGCCGAAGAGATCGTTTGGGAGGGCAGCTGAACAGGCGGGGAAGAGAACCCAAGGCCTATCGCAAAGCGCGCCTTTTAGGAGGGACCACACAGGTAACTTAAAACATCTGGGTGATCAAGCGACGGCGACACAGATGCTCGCCGCCCAACAATCCAGCGTCAGCTGAACGGCTTCAAAATAACCAAGCCGACAATCAGGATCATCAAGACAGTTGGGACTTCGTTCAGAATACGAAAGAACCGTCCGCTCCGCTTATTGATCCCAGCGGCAAAATCCTTTCGTAACCGTCCAAGAAAACCATGGGCTCCTGACATCAGGATCACGAGGATAACCTTGCTGATAAACCAAGGCTCGATCCAAAAGACTGAAATTGTCGCCAAATAAAGACCTGTCAGCCAGGCGACAACGAGCGCCGGGGTCATAATATAGCGATAGAGCCGGAATTCCATGACCTCAAAAAGCTTTCCAGGCTCCGACTGAGGTAGAACACCAGCGTGATAGACAAACAGCCGCGGCAGATAGAGGAGGCCGGCCATCCAGGAAATCACAGCCAAAATATGAAGCGTTTTGACCCAAAGGTAGATCATTACCCGCCTCTGACCCGCGCGACCATTTGCTCAACATGAGCAATCGGGGTCTCTGGTGTGATGCCGTGACCTAAGTTGAAAATATATGGCCTCCCAGAAAACGCAGCCTTGATCCGGTCCACATTTTCATCCAGAGCTCGGCCACCCGCGATCAACGCAAGCGGATCGAGATTGCCCTGAACCGTTTTTTTCGGCTGGATCGTCTTGGCAACCCAAGACAGATCAGCAGATGTGTCAAGGCCGATTGCGTTAATGCCAGGATGGCTCGTAAACGCCTCCAGATGCGACCCAACGCCTCTAGGGAACGCGATAACCCGGGCGTGAGGCACACGAGCCTTAAGTCCCTCTGTGATCGCGAGGATGGGTTTCAGACACCATCTCTCAAATTCAATAACCGGAAGAACCCCTGCCCAGGAATCAAAGATCTGCACTGATTCCACACCAGCCTGAAACTGGTGCTCCAAATAATCAATCGACGCAGTCACCAAAATATCGATAAGATTCTGAAATAAAACAGGATTTTGGTAAGCAAAGAGACGCGCGGGCTTTTGATCTGGGGTGCCACGCCCGGCAATCATATAACTCGCAACCGTCCACGGTGCGCCACAAAAGCCAATTAGCGAGGTCTCTGACGGGAGCGCCGTTTTCAGCCTATCGATTGTCTCAAAAACAGGTCCGAGCCGCTCCAGATCAATTTTATCTCGTAAAGCCGCCAATCCGGCTGCATCCTCAATAGGCGGTAAACGCGGACCCTCGCCCTGCTCAAAGCTCACCTTTTGACCCAGAGCGTCCGGAACCACCAAAATATCACTAAAAAGGATCGCCGCATCAAAGCCAAAACGACGAATGGGCTGAAGCGTTGCTTCGGTCGCGAGCTTTGGGGAATAGCAAAAATCGAGAAAGGTTGGGACGCTTGCTCTGATCTCGCGATATTCAGGAAGATAACGGCCCGCCTGACGCATCATCCAAAGTGGCGGGATCGGGCTCGAATGACCATCGAGAGCTTGAACGAAGAGCTTGTTTTCCGGTTTATGCGACACGATCCGCCTATCCCTTAAAAAAACCTTCAAAGATCTTTTGATCTTTTTCTTCTTCTTATTAGACCCCTGATTACCGTGGCACCAGAGAGTGAACAAGTTAAGCCTTCGTTATCCACCTGTCCCCACAGATCACCATACTTCATGGAACCTGTGGATGGGTTAATAAAAGTTTAACGATAACAAAGCATCAAGCCCCAAACACTCCGGGCAAGTGCACATCTTGTTATGGGTATTCACTTTGCCCCCGGTCACGCTGGCTTTATAGCCCCCAATGTCTTTAATGTTAATTGAAATCGGGGTTAGCGTGGCTTGGCAACCCGCGACCTGCTCCCGAAGCCCCCTTTTTCCGACTTAGTCCCCAATCATACAGGCTTTGTGGACAGGCCAAACGCATGGATCGAATGTGGGACGTAATTATTTTCATCTCCACTTGGTCTCTGATGCCACCGGCGAAACGTTGATCGCGGTGAGCCGTGCCGTCACGGCGCAGTTTCAGGGTGTGTCGTCTATTGAACACGTCTACCCTCTCCTGAGGACACGCGCTCAACTTGATCGAGCGATAGCAGAGATCGAATCCGCTCCTGGGATTGTCCTCTTTACTTTGGTCGATCCTGAATTGACGAGCGTACTGGTCAATTCCTGCCGAGAATGTGGCAGTCCCTGCCTGTCTGTTTTGGAACCCATCTTCGGAATGTTTCAATCTTATTTGGGCACAGCACAGACATCGCGGCCCGGCGCACAGCACATGCTCAATGCAGAATATTTCAGGCGAATTGATGCGCTGAATTTCACCATGATGCATGACGACGGGCAACAGGTCGAAAATCTTGAAGAAGCGGATGTCTTATTGCTCGGCGTTAGCCGAACATCCAAGACCCCCACCAGTATTTATCTCGCAAACCGCGGCATCAAGACGGCCAATATCCCGCTGGTGCCTGGCGTGTCATTGCCACCTTTTGTTGAGAAGTTGAAACGGCCACTCATCGTCGGCCTCATCGCCTCACCGGAACGAATCGTGCAGATCCGCCAGAACCGATTGCTTGCACTAAACGCCGACCAAGAAAGCCCTTACGTTGATCGCACAGCCGTGGCCGCAGAAATCGCTCATTCCAAAAGACTTTTTGCGGAACGCGGATGGTCAATGATTGACGTGACGCGTCGCTCGATTGAGGAAACAGCAGCTGCCATCCTCGATCTCTACAAAGAGCATCGTATGAAATTTATTGCGGAGGGTTGATGTCATGACGCTCAGCTCACTCTGGCAGGATAAAGATCCCCTCATACTGGCATCTACGAGCGTGACACGGCTCAAGCTCCTTCAGGACATCTTTATCCCGGTTGACCCTGTCGGGCCCGATATCAATGAACGGGGCATTGAAGAAATTCTTCAGGCTGAAAACACACACCCAGCGCAAATTGCATTGGCACTCGCCGATGCGAAGGCAAGGGAAGTAGCTAAAAATAACGCGGGTAGATGGATCGTTGCAGCTGACCAAACTCTGGCTCTGGGCGCGGAGCAATTTCACAAGCCCAATTCGATTGAACAAGCCGGCGCGCAACTGAAAAAGTTGCGCGGCCAAACGCATCAGCTCCACTCGGCTTTTGTCTGTTATCGGGGCGAAGAACGACGCTTTGCGCACGTTGAGACCGCGCAACTGACGATGCGCGAGTTTAGTGACACATTCCTGACGTCTTATCTGAACGCCGCCGGGTCACGCGTGACGCACAGTGTTGGTGCGTACCAAATCGAGGGCCTAGGCATCCATCTCTTTGAGAAAATTGAAGGTAATCACAGCACGATCCTCGGACTTCCCTTAATCCCACTCCTCGCGTTTTTACGCGACGCTGGCTTGGTCGAGGCCTGAACCGATATGCGAAAGATTGGGCTCACAGGTTCTATTGGAATGGGTAAATCGGCCACCGCGGCCATTTTCAAAGAGTTTGGCGTTCCGGTGCATGATTCGGATCTCGCAGTTCACGAGATTTATGCGAGCCCTGAAGCCGCGCCAATTCTCGCGGCTTTCCCTTCAGCGGCAGGAAATGGCGGGGCCGACCGTAAAAAGCTCGCTGAAATTGTCCTGAACGATCCCGCTGCTATGAAGCAACTCGAGGCGATCGTTCACCCACTCGTTTCCGCGCATCGACAGGCTTTTCTTGAGCGGGCTCGCCAAAAAGGTGCGCGTTTTGCTGTCTGTGATGTCCCGTTGCTTTTCGAAACCAGACTCGACCGCGACATGGACGTTGTTTTGGTCGTTTCAGCCCCTTTTGCCGTGCAAAAGGCCCGGGTGTTGCAGCGACCTGGAATGACGCAAGCAAAGTTTGATGCCATTCTGGCGAAACAGATTCCCGACGAGGACAAACGTCGACGCGCGCATCTGGTGGTGGATACGTCAAATGGCTTTGAGGATACCCGCCGTCAGATTGACCGATTCTTGCGTACGCTCGTCTGAACGCTGCTGATCAAACAGGACTGGTATGCGACAAATCATCCTCGACACAGAGACGACAGGCCTAGACCCGGCAACGGGCGACCGAATTGTGGAAATCGCCTGCGTAGAAACTCTGAATACCGTTCCAACGGGAGAGCATTTTCACGTCTATATCGATCCACAGCGCGATATGCCGGACGAGGCATTTCGGGTTCATGGACTGTCGGCGCAATTTTTGAAAGGTAAGCCAACCTTCGACCAGATCGTCGAAGATTTTCTGGCTTTCGTGGACGATTCAGTTCTCGTCATTCATAATGCCGAATTCGATATGCGCTTCATCAATGCTGAATTGAAGCGCTGCGGACGTGACCCCTTGTTGATGGATCGCGTCATCGACACTCTGGCCATGGCGCGCCGCAAACATCCAGGCTCACCGGCGTCTCTGGACGCATTATGTTCGCGCTATCGCATCGACAATTCACGCCGCGTGCAGCATGGCGCCTTGCTTGATGCTGAATTGCTGGCAGAGGTTTATGTCGAACTCAGTGGTGGGCGGCAATCCACACTCGTTCTGGCTAGCGAGATCAAAGTCGTAGAAAAAGCCGAAGCAATCGAAGTACGCCCGAGGCCCGAGCCACTGGTATCTTCAGTCAATTCAGAAGACGAAAACGCCCACCGTTCCTTTATCGGAAAGATGGGCGAAAAAGCTGTCTGGCTGAAATATCTCGGACCGCTCTCTTAAGAGACGGTCGGCTGATTTTCACTTTCAGCAAGGCGTTGCCGATAGAGGCTCACGAAATCAATCGGATCAATCAGAAGCGGCGGGAAACCGCCGCCACGGATCGCATTGGCAACGATTTCACGCGCGAATGGAAAGAGGAGGCGAGGACATTCGATCATAAGGATCGGGTGCAGATCCTGCTCGGGAATGTTCTGCACGCGAAAAACGCCACCGTAGGTCAGATCGAAGCGGAACAATGTATTTGTAGCTTCGACGGCGGACCCCTCAAGCACCAACTCAATTTCGTAATCAGACGCCGCGAGTTGGCGCATGTTCACATTCACTTGGATTGAGATCTCCGGACCTCCCTGCTGTGAAGTCAAGGAGCGCGGCGCATTCGGATTTTCGAAGGACAGATCCTTCGTATATTGCGCCAGGACGTTCATCTGGGGCACCAGATCCTGAGAGGCGCCGTTCCCGTTTGCGTCCGTCATTTCGTCTGTCTCCGATAAAAATCATCTGCGCGGCGGGTAACATGCTGGCTCTGTCTTCACAAGCCAACAGAGCGTCAAAAATCAAGTTTGGTCTTCACGGCCGCGTGGCAAATTAGGCATCTGAGGACCGTCGGCGTGCCATTCTGAAGCGTCGAGATCAAGCGTGCCCGACGAACGCGATGCATAGCGGCGGCGAACCGCGGAACCGGCATGATCCCCAACCCCCGGGAGAAGAAGCAACAGCCCGATCAAATCTGTTACGAACCCGGGAATAATCAGGAGGAGTGCAGCCAGTATCCGCACCGGCCCCAAAATGACGAAATCAATCCTTTGGCCTTCAGCCAGGCCAGCTTGCTGGAGCTCCTGAAGAACGCTTCGGCTTGACCGACCGAGCAGAAAAAATCCGATAAAGGTTGTCGCCAAGCCGAGGAGGAGGGTCAGGCCGAGCCCTAAGACCGAGACCAAGACAATAAAGACCAGAAATTCGACGCCCGCCCATAGGAGCAGAGCCATCTTCAGAATGCCCCTCACAATCACGTCCCCGTTAGCTTGGCTTTAATCGCCGATGGCAAACTGCAAATGCCATCCTATCTGATATATATATGGGTGGGTTCCGGTGAATGACAGAGCCGGATCAGCATCAGGCTGGATGAAAAGATCAATGGACGCAACAACACTGGTTTTCGGGCTTTTGGCCATTTTCGTCGTTTGGAAGCTCCGCTCGGTTCTGGGAACACGCACGGGCGAGAAGCAATCGAACCTCGAAATGTATCGCCGTAAATCGGAGCCCCCGGCTGAGGCCGCTGATAACGTTCTGCAATACCCGGGCAAATCCGTGGACATGGCTGAGCCCACCTTCGACGATCTGCGCGCCGCCTGGTTGCAGATTCCGGGGATCGAACAAAATGTTTTGCTCGGCCTAGAGGCGGTGGTGCAGGCTGACAAAACTTTTGAACCGCGCTCTTTTATTGATGGTGCCAAATCTGCGTATGAGATGATTATTATGTCATTTGCCGCCGGCAATCGCGCGGCTTTGCGCGACCTCCTGTCTAAAGAAGTTTACGACAGCTTTGTCGCTGCGATCAGTGATCGCGAAGCGCGGGGCGATACGGTGGACACGACATTTGTTTCTATCGATCGTGCCGTGATGGAAGATGCCCATCTTCGCGATTCGACCGCACAAATCACGATGCGCTTCCAATCAAAATTGATCACTGCAACCCGCAGCAAGGACGGCAAGATTGTTGACGGCAACCCTGACAAGGTCGTCGACATGATTGATGTTTGGACATTTGCGCGTGAAACAAGTTCGCGTGATCCCAACTGGCGTCTGGTCGCAACGGAAGTTGGCGCCTGATTAAAATGGAAGATCTCAAAAACGCGCTCGGCGCAGGGCTCGAGCGGCTACGTTTTGAAGATCTTGCGCAATTTCACAATGACGACCTTCAGGAAAGCTGGAACGCTTTCCTGAAGTCATGTCGGGCTATCGTCGAGCCGGTACCACATCAGCGCCGGGGTGTTGAGCCTTCTTCGCAGCATGTGGAGATCTGCAAGAAAGCCCTGTCCCTTGGGCATCTTTCGTCCTCAAAAGCGCGCGCCTTTTTTGAATCGGAATTCACGCCTTTCCTGGTCGTGCCTTCGTCTTCCGAGCGGCAATCAACCCCAGCTTTTTTTACCGCCTATTACAGACCGGAGGTTACTGCCTCCGCAATTCGGACCGATGAATTTACCGAGCCGCTGTTTGCCAGACCTCGAGATCTCGTTACCTTATCACCCGGTGAAGATGTAGCTGGACTGGCTGGACTTGCCGCCGCGAGACGGACGTCGAACGGCGTGCTAGCGCCGTATCCGACGCGCGCACAAATTGATGCAGGCTTTATCAGCGACCAAACGCAGCCGCTTGCCTTTGTCTGTGACGCGATCGAAGCCTTTATGATCCATGTGCAAGGGTCGGCGCGACTGCGGTTTCCCGATGGCGCAAAGATCGACCTCACTTACGCGGGGCGCAATGGGCGCCCCTACACATCGATTGGAAAAATTCTGATCGCGGATGGTGAGATCCCCTTGGCGGATATGTCGCTCGATCGCTTGAAAGCTTGGGTTCGACAATCTGGACAGAAACCGGGCGAAGGCGGGCGGGCGCTTCTTCATCGCAATGAATCGTTTGTTTTCTTTTCGGCCTCGCCCGTTGCTGACGATTCCCTCGAGCCAGTTGCGGCGGCCAACGTTCCGTTGACGCCTTTGCGCTCAATCGCCGTTGACCGTAGTCTTTGGCCCTACGGCCTGCCCTTCTGGATTGAAGCGGACCTCCCATGGCATGATGGCGCCATGATTCCTTTTCATCATTTGATGATCGCGCAAGATACAGGCTCGGCCATTCTGGGACCGGCCCGGGCGGACCTTTATTTTGGCACGGGCGATGAGGCTGGGCGCTTGGCTGGAAACATTCGTCATTATGGGCGGATGATTGTTTTGTTGCCTAAAGAGGTCGCTCCGTGAAGGGCCCGCGCAAGGGCGGCCGCCTGAGTCGAGAGGATGTTCGCTTGTGGGCGGCTGTTGCGCGCACCGTTCGGGCGAAGCCCGGTGCCGAGCTCCCCTCGCATGACGACGATGAACCCGTTCCGGAGACCGAACGTGTCGCGCCACCGTCTTTGGCGGTCCCCGCCCCACCTCGTCCTGCGCTGACGGGCAAGCCAAACACGCCTCCCCTGGCCCCTTTGGAGCGTCGTCTGAAGCAACGGCTGTCGCGAGGGCAGTTCGAAGTGACCATGAAGCTGGATCTGCACGGCATGTATCAGGCGCAGGCTTATGATGCGCTCCGAGATTTTCTGACCCGCGCATTTCACAACGATGCCCGTGTCGTCTTGGTCGTGACAGGTAAAGGCCGAACGCAGGCGTCAGACGATACGGGTTTTCATGATCGTAAGGGTGTTTTACGTCGTGTGGTGCCCCAGTGGCTTTCTGAACCTGACATGCGTCACATCGTCTTGGGGTTTGAGGAGGCCGCGCGTGGTCACGGTGGCAGCGGCGCACTCTATGTTCGTTTGCGGTCGGGCCGTCGCGTGACAGAAGGCGCGCTCAGATGACCCCTCTTGGACAAAAGCTGCGTGCCATGCGCGCCGAGCGCGGCATTACGATGAAAGATATGGCCATCGCGATCGGCGTCTCGCCGGCTTATTTGTCTGCCTTAGAGCATGGACATAGAGGCGCGCCCGCTTGGTATCTCGTCCAGCGCATCATCACCTTTTTTAACGTCATTTGGGATGAAGCTGAAGAAATCGAACGCCTCGCGCAGATTTCGCATCCGCGGATTGTGGTCGATACGGCAGGCCTTGGCGCAGAAGCGACCGAATTGGCCAATAAATTTGCGCGGCAGATCAGCACGCTCACCGAGTCTGATGTCCGAGCTTTGCTCGCTTTGCTAAATGAGCGCGTCGCGCTCGCGTCTAAAAGACCACGGTCTTGACGCATCCAGTGCGCGGTGCGAAACCGCCATCAAAATCGGAGGATGTTGTTTCATGCCTGTAGAAAAACTCGAAGTTCTCGGTCTCGGCAATGCAATCGTTGATGTGATCGCGCAGGCAGAAGACGACTTCCTTGTTCAGCATGGTCTCGCTAAAGGCGGCATGATGCTGATCGATGAGGGGGCCGCCCATCGTCTTTATGATTCAATGGGTGCGGCCACAGTGATTTCTGGCGGCTCTGCAGCCAATACAATTGTTGGCCTGTCTTCATTTGGAATCCGCACAGGCTTTGTGGGTAAGCTTCGTGATGATGAAGCCGGTCGCTCATTCGCACATGATATTCGCAAGAGCGGCGTTCATTTCGAGACACCTTTTGCCAGCAACGGGCCATCCACCGCCCGTTGTCTTATTCTGGTGACGCCAGATGGCGAGCGCACCATGAATACGTATCTCGGTGCTTGCCAAAATCTTGGTCCAGATGACATTGACGAGACCATGGTTCGCGATGCGTCCATTCTTTATCTCGAAGGCTATCTCTGGGATCCGCCAGCTGCAAAAGAGGCCTTCAAGAAGGCCGCAGCGATTTCACATGCGGCGGGAAACCAAGTCGCTCTGACTTTGTCTGATGCTTTCTGTATTGATCGTTATCGTGACGAATTTCTTGAGCTCATTCGCCACAAGGTTGTCGACATCGTCTTCGCAAATCAGCATGAGCTGAAGTCGCTTTATCAGACCTCAGATTTTGACAGCGCGGTTTCGGCCTTCCGCAATGAAGGCGTTCTGGGTGCAGTGACCTGCTCGGAAGACGGCTGTCTGATTGTTACGCGTGATGAAACCTTGGCCATTCCTGCGTCGCCTATCGAGAAGCTGGTCGACACAACGGGCGCTGGCGATTTGTTTGCGGCAGGCTTTTTGGCCGGGCTCGTGCGCGGAAGCGATTTGCGTGAGGCAGGCCGTCTGGGTGGTTTGGCCGCCGCCGAAGTCATTCAGCACTATGGCGCGCGTCCGCAAGTAAATTTGGCCGCCTATGCTGTAGATAATGGAATGTCTGCTCTCAGCTAAGGCTCAGAGTTTTTTCAGCTCAACCTGTTCAATTTTGTGGTTCTGACCTTTGGTCAGAACCAAGCTCGCGCGCGCCCGTGTGGGCAAAATGTTTTCGTGCAGATTACGCAAATTGATTCTCTGCCAGATATCACGCGCGGTACGTTCGGCCTCGACGTCGTTTAAATCGGCATATTTTCGAAAATAGGACCGCGGATCGCGGAAGGCCGTTTCGCGCAATGTCATGAAGCGTGACACGTACCAGCGCTCAAGATCGCCATCATCCGCGTCGAGATAGACCGAGAAGTCGAAAAAGTCCGAAACAAAGGGGATCTCTTTGCCGGGCTTGTTGGGCAGAAGAACATTGAGTCCCTCAACGATTAAAATGTCGGGTCGGTCCACCAAAATCGATTTGCCTGGCATCACGTCATAGACGAGATGCGAATAGACGGGAGCCTCAACGTTGCGCTTGCCTGCTTTAATTTCTGACAGGAAGCGCAAGAGGCTCGATCCGTCATAACTTTCTGGAAAACCTTTGCGGTCCATCAGGCCTTCACGTTCCAGAACCGAATTGGGATGTAGAAATCCGTCGGTCGTGATGAGCTCGACCTTGGGCGTGTTGGGCCAGCGCGACAAAAGCGCTTTCAACACGCGCGCTGTGGTTGATTTGCCGACCGCCACCGAGCCTGCAATGCCGATGATATAGGGCATCTTGCCATCTTCAGCGCCGAGAAATCTCTGCGTGGCTTTGAACAGCCCCTGGGTTGCCGCCACATACAGCGCCAGAAGACGGGAAAGCGGCAGATAAATCGCGATGACCTCTTCGACCGAGATTGGGTCGTTGATGGACTGAAGTTTTTCCAAGTCTTCAATGGTCAGCGTCAATGGCGTGTCGGCGCGCAGAGCCGCCCATTCCTGACGCGTGAAATGACGATAAGGCGAAAGTTTCTGAGATGTCGCTGCGGGAGTGTTGAGTTTTTTCTTCATTGCGTTCCCCGACAGCCCGACCCGTATTAACCCCGGGCGGCTTTTTCCTCATGCCCCGACATGCCTGTGCGACGACCAAGCTCGTCGAGTACATCTTGCAACGGAATGCCGCCAGCCTGAAGCGCTACCAATAGATGATAGAGAACGTCAGCCGCCTCGGCCGTCATGGGTGCGCGCTCGCCTTGCGCTGTTGCCATGGCAAACTCGACGGCTTCCTCGCCGAATTTTTTGCCGCAATGGGCGACACCCTTGTCGAGCAAGGTCTTGGTATAGGATTTCTCGGCATCAGCCGCGCTGCGCGCTGCAATGATTGCGGCCAAATCTTCAAGACGGAAAGCCATGCCTCGGTCTCCTTGTTAGTCCATCCGGACAGGCAGGCCCGCGCTCTGCATATGTTCTTTGGCGGCGCGGATTGTGTATTCGCCGAAGTGGAAAATAGATGCCGCCAGAACCGCTGTGGCATGCCCGTCGCGGATGCCCTCGACAAGATGGTCCAGCGTACCGACTCCGCCCGATGCGATCAAAGGCACATTCACTGAATCAGCGATGGCCCGGGTCAACGTAATATCAAACCCAGATTTGGTGCCGTCTCTGTCCATTGACGTCAGCAGGATTTCACCAGCGCCCAAAGCGACAACTTCTTTGGCATAATCAATCGCGTTGATCCCCGTTGGCTTGCGACCGCCATGGGTGAAGATTTCCCAGCGACCTGGTGCCACCTGCTTGGCATCGATGGCGACAACAATGCATTGGCTGCCAAATTTTTCCGCCGCTTCGCGCACAAAATCCCGATTGTTGACGGCTGCCGTCATGATCGAGACCTTGTCGGCGCCAGCCAAAAGAAGATTGCGAATATCATCCGTCGTTCGCACGCCACCGCCAACTGTCAGCGGCATAAAGCAGGCTTCAGCCGTCCGTCTCACGACGTCGAGAATAGTGCCGCGGTTTTCATGGCTGGCGGTGATGTCGAGAAAGCAGAGTTCGTCGGCGCCGGCAGCGTCGTAAGCAATGGCGCTTTCGACCGGGTCACCGGCATCTTTCAAGTCAACAAAGTTCACGCCTTTGACGACGCGACCGTCCTTGACGTCAAGGCAGGGAATGACACGGCATTTAAGCACGCCGAGCCTCCCGCGCGACACGGATCAGATTCAAAGCCGATGCTGGATCAAGGCGTCCATCATAAAGGGCACGGCCCGTGATCGCTCCCGCGAGCTTTTCGCAATCGGGCATCAGGAGGCGCTCGACGTCGGCGAGTGATGCGAGTCCACCCGATGCAATCACGGGGATGGACAGGGCCTCAGCCAAGGCGAGGGTGGCCTCAATATTGAGACCCTTCAGGACTCCGTCGCGCGAAATATCCGTGTAGATAATTGCGGCAACACCGGCATCCTCAAAACGCTTGCCGAGTTCAAGGGCTGTGACTTGCGAGACTTTGGCCCAGCCATCAACGGCCACAAGCCCATCGCGCGCGTCAATGCCAACGGCGATTTTGCCGGGGTGACGACGCGCAGCTTCGCGCACAAGATCGGGGTCGCGAACAGCAGCTGTTCCGATGATGACGCGAGCCACACCTTTCGAAAGCCAACCGTCAATCGTGCGCATGTCACGAATACCGCCACCCAGCTGGACCGGCATTTTGATCCGCTTGAGAATGGATTCGACCGCTTGTGCATTTCGGGGTTCACCGGCGAAGGCGCCATCCAGATCGACAACATGCAAATATTCGAAACCCTGCTCTTCAAACGATTGCGCTTGTGCGGCGGGGTCGGTGTTGAACACCGTAGCCTGGTCCATGTCGCCATGAATCAGGCGCACGCATTCGCCTTGCTTGAGATCGATCGCAGGAAAAAGAATCAAGGTGTCCACCTCAGGAAGTTGGCGATCAGTGCCAGTCCAAGTTTCTGGCTCTTTTCGGGATGGAATTGGGTGCCAACGATATTGTCTCGCCCGACCATGGCTGTCAGCTCAGCACCATATTCAGTGGAAGCAATCACATGATCTGGATTGGTCGCTTGCAGATGGTAGGAGTGGACGAAATAGGCATGCAGCCCGTTTTCACCCGTTGGAATATCCTTGAGCAGCGGATGCTGGCGTTTTGGTGCCAGCGTGTTCCAGCCCATATGGGGAACTTTTAAATTGGGAGTTGTTGGCTTGATCTCGATGACTTCGCCTGGAATCCAGGCGAGCCCTTGCGCCACGCCATGCTCAAGACCGCGCGAGGCGAGCAATTGCATGCCAACGCAAATACCCAAGAATGGTTTGCTACCACGAATGACGCTCTCTTCCAGCGCTTCGACCATGCCCGCAACGTGATCAAGCCCACGACGGCAATCGGCGAAGGCACCGACGCCTGGAAGCACAATGCGATCGACCCGGCGCACAACATCTGGATCGGATGTGACGATGACTTGGGCGCCTTGTTCCGCAGCGGCGCGCTCAATCGCTTTATGGGCGGAGTGCAGATTGCCGGAGCCGTAATCAACGATGGCGACACTCATCGCTCAGGCTCCCGCAGACGGAAAAAGGCCAACAAAGTTGGGGGTGGTGTTCACGGTTGAGGTCTCGGTCGAGGATTTTTGATCTTGAAAAGACCACCGCGCAAAGAAACGGCGTTCTGCTTCTGCAAGACGGCTCTCTTGCACAAGATCCATCATGCGAAAGCCACGACGCACCAGCGCATGGCGGCGCAAGGTTGATGCTTCGAAACCGAGGCACAACGCCACGATGAATGCGATGAAGCTCTCTGCCATGATGGGCAATATCTGAGCATGGACCAGATAGGCCAACGAGATTTGTAGCAGCACCCAAGTCAAGAGCGCGAGCCATGCACGCGTCCAGATGAGCCAAAAAGGCCCCAGCAGAAAGGCCCACCAGCTGAATCCTTCGCGCACGAAAACCGCCCGCTCAAAAGCGGACGGCTCGTCTGGGGATCCCTTTATATGGACCGAGTAAATGCCCATGTGGCGGTGCTCAGCCTGCGAGGCTGCCCTTGGTGGAGGGCACGCGATCTTTCTGGCGCGGATCAATTGCGATTGCCGCACCCAGAGCGCGCGCGAGACCCTTGAAGCAGGATTCCGCAATGTGGTGATCATTGAGACCATAGAGTGTCTCAAAATGCAGAGTGATCCCGGCATTCATCGCGAAGGCCTGGAAAAACTCCCGCACCAGATCGGTGTCGAAGTCGCCGATCTTGCTGTGGTGAAAATTCGTGCGGAAGACGAGGAATGGCCGCCCGGAAATATCCAGCGCCACACGGGTGAGCGTCTCGTCCATTGGCAACATCGCATCGGCATAACGGGTGACGCCGCGCAGATCGCCCAGCGCTTGCCGGATCGCCTGACCCAGCACGATACCCGTATCCTCGACCGTGTGATGCTGATCAATGTGTAGGTCGCCCTTGGCCTCGATCTCAATGTCGATGAGGCTGTGACGGGCGATCTGGTCGAGCATGTGATCAAAAAAACCGATGCCGGTCTTAATCGCAGCCATGCCCGTGCCGTCGAGCTTGACCGTCGCCTTGATGTCGGTTTCGCGGGTTTGACGCGAAAGGGTGGCGCTACGCATGATGAACGTCCTGAGCTGATATGGCGGCTTCTAGCAAGCCCGGTGCCGTATGGCTACCTCAGACCCGCGTTGGTGAGAATTTCCAGCCATAGTCTTACCGCAGAGGCTCTTGTCAGTGTCTTACCGGCTCCATAAATGCGGCCTTTCTTGACCTCTTGGAGCCATCCATGTCCGATTCCCCCTCATCTCAATCATCTGGATGGCATGCGACCACAATTTTGATGGTGCAAAAGGGGGGCCGCACCGTGATTGGGGGCGACGGTCAGGTGAGCTTGGGGCAAACGATTATCAAAGGAAATGCCCGGAAAGTGCGCCGCCTGGGCAAAGGGGACGTCATCGCTGGTTTTGCCCTTTTTGAGCGCCTTGAGACAAAAATCGATCAATATCCCGGGCAATTGCTTCGAGCCTGCGTGGAATTGGCCAAGGATTGGCGCACTGACCGCTATTTACGCCGGTTGGAGGCTATGATGCTGGTCGCAGACGAGAAAGTCGGCCTTGTCCTGACCGGGACCGGCGATGTGCTGGAGCCTGAACAGACTGAGCATGGGTCGGTGATGGCGATCGGCTCTGGCGGCAATTATGCCCTGGCCGCCGCCCGGGCTCTGTTGCCCGCCGATCAGGATGCTGAAACGATTGTTCGCTCGGCCATGAAAATTGCGGCCGAGATTTGCGTCTATACGAATTCCAGCCTCGTCATTGAATCGATCGAGAGGCGCTGACATGACCAATTTTTCGCCTCGTGAGATCGTCTCTGAACTCGACCGCTTTATTGTTGGGCAAAACGAGGCCAAGCGGGCTGTCGCCATCGCTTTGCGGAACCGCTGGCGCCGATTGCAGCTCACCGGAGCCATGCGCGAAGAAGTGCTGCCTAAAAATATTCTGATGATTGGGCCAACTGGATGCGGCAAGACCGAGATCGCTCGACGCCTCGCCAAATTGGCTGGTGCTCCTTTTCTGAAAGTTGAAGCGACCAAGTTTACCGAGGTGGGTTATGTCGGTCGTGATGTCGAGCAGATCGTTCGAGATCTTTTGGAAACGGGTATTTCCTTGGTCAAAGAAACCAAGCGACGCTCGGTGACAGCCAAAGCTCAGGCGGCCGCGGAAGAGCGGGTTCTTGATGCCCTTGTTGGGAAAAGTGCCACTGCCGCAACGCGCGACACGTTCCGTAAAAAATTACGCCTTGGCGAGCTTGATGACAAGGACGTAGAGATTGAACTGACGCATTCGAATATTGGAATGCCAATGTTCGAATTGCCTAATATGCCGGGCGCGTCTGTCGGCGCCATATCCATTGGCGACATTTTTGGCAAGTTTGGAGGCAAGACGCGGGTTTTGCGCACGACGGTGAAAGCGGCCTATGAGCCGCTGATTGCAGAAGAGAGCGATAAATTACTTGATCAAGACCAATTGGTGCAGGAAGCCATCCGTGACGTTGAAAATAACGGCATCGTTTTTCTGGATGAGATTGATAAAATTTGTGGGCGTGAAAATCGAGGTGGGGCGGATGTCTCGCGCGAAGGTGTCCAGC
The DNA here is from genome assembly GCA_947452005.1 of Beijerinckiaceae bacterium. GTDB lineage: Bacteria > Pseudomonadota > Alphaproteobacteria > Rhizobiales > Beijerinckiaceae > Terripilifer. The sequence goes on from CANGBC010000001.1 coordinate 142,920, forward strand.
GCGATCTTTTGCCTTTGATTGAAGGCACCACTGTCTCAACCAAGCATGGGGCTGTGAAAACCGATTATATCCTGTTCATCGCCTCAGGCGCATTCCACGTCTCAAAACCGTCTGATCTTTTGCCAGAATTGCAGGGCCGACTGCCCATTCGTGTGGAACTCAAACCGCTCGTCGAGGACGATTTCAGACGGATTTTGACCGAAACTGAGGCGAGCCTGATCCAGCAATATACCGCGCTCATGGAAACCGAGGGCGTCAAACTGACTTTTGTGGCGGGAGCTATTGAGGCGCTGGCGCGTATCGCCGTGCAGGTGAACTCGACCGTAGAGAATATCGGAGCGCGTCGCCTTCAGACAATTATGGAAAAATTGCTGGAAGAGGTCAGTTTTTCGGCACCTGACAGATCCGGTCAGGAAATTGTCATAGATGGGCCCTTTGTAGAAAAGCAGATCGCTGATCTCGCCCGGAATGCCGATTTGAGCCGCTTTGTTCTGTGACGGCTGAAAGGCTTGCCAGAGGGTCTGCCGATTTGCGATAAGGCGGCCTTGCTGATCGGAGCCATGACGCATGCAAGCCTTCCAACAGCTCGTCTTTTCGGGTGTTCAGCCGACGGGCAATTTGCATCTGGGTAATTACCTCGGGGCCATCACGAAATTCGTGGCCTTGCAGGACACGCACGACTGCATTTATTGCGTCGTCGATCTGCATGCGATCACGGTTGCTCAAAAGCCTTCAGAGCTGACCTCTAATATTCGTGAAGTCACAGCAGCCTTCATTGCTGCCGGGATCGATCCGAAAAAACACATCGTCTTCAACCAAAGCCAGGTTGCAGAACATGCGGAGTTAGCGTGGATCTTCAATTGCGTTGCGCGCATTGGCTGGCTCAATCGCATGACGCAATTCAAAGAGAAGGCTGGCAAGGACCGAGAAAACGCTTCTGTTGGTCTTTATGCGTATCCGACACTGATGGCCGCCGACATTCTTGTTTATCGCGCGACACATGTTCCTGTTGGCGAGGATCAGAAGCAGCACCTCGAGTTGGCGCGTGATATTGCGCAGAAATTCAATAATGATTTTCTCGCAGATAATCCGGCTTATGCTGACGGGAAAGGCTTCTTTCCGCTCCCCGAGCCCCTCATTCAGGGTCCGGCCACGCGCGTGATGAGTTTGCGTGATGGCTCGAAGAAGATGTCGAAGTCGGACCCCTCCGACAATTCGCGCATTAATTTGGCTGATGATGCCGACACGATTGCGCAGAAGATCCGCAAGGCCAAGACTGATCCCGACGCACTGCCTTCGGCTCTGGATGGCCTGGCCGGACGCCCAGAGGCGGATAATCTGGTGGGAATCTACGCTGCGCTGGAAGACAAGACCAAGCTCGACATTTTGCAGCAATTCGGTGGCGGAAATTTTTCGACCTTTAAATCAGCTTTGGTTGATCTGACGGTTGCCAAGCTCGCCCCCATTGGCGGTGAAATGCGCCGTCTTCAGGCTGATCATGCCTATATCGACAGCGTTTTGCGGGATGGGGCCAATCGTGCCCGCGAGAGGGCCGGCGCCACCATGTCGGCTGTCCGCGATATTGTGGGCTTCGTGCGCTGAAGCCGCGACACAATCGCCATTGATCTTGGGGGCCTTAAGCCCTTATCTGAGGACGTGATCCGTCGCCGGCCTTGAACCGGACGCCGAGGAGAAAGTCATGTTTATTCAAACTGAAGCCACGCCAAACCCCGCCACGCTGAAATTTTTGCCTGGCCGCACGGTCCTGCCTGAGGGCACGCTCGAGATTCGGGACACGGATGCCGCCGCGAAATCTCCCCTGGCAAAGGCGCTTTTCGCTATTCCTGGCGTCTCGACGGTCTTTTTTGGTGCCGATTTTGTGTCCGTCAGCAAGTCGGATGTCGAGTGGCAGCATCTGAAGCCCGCTGTGCTGGGCGCGATCATGGAACATTTTGTGTCTGGCGCGCCGTTGCTGGTGGATGGGCAGGACATGTCCGGCGCTGATGAGGGCGAAGAATTTTTCGCCCCAGAGCATGCTGAGACAGTGGCAACCATTAAAGACCTTCTCGAAACCCGCATCCGTCCGGCAGTGGCTGGCGATGGTGGCGATATCACCTTCCGCGGCTTTCGCGATGGCATCGTTTATTTGACAATGAAGGGGGCTTGTTCCGGCTGCCCTTCATCCACGGCCACGCTCAAGAGCGGAATTCAGAATCTTCTCAAGCACTTCTTGCCGGAAGTGCAATCGGTCGAGCAGCTTTGATCTGATGAAAGTCCTCGCTATCGACACATCTCAGGCGGCCGTTTGCGCCTGCATTATGGGTGATGACGGGGCGCTTTTGGCGCAGGAAGTGTTGCCGATGGTGCGCGGCCATTCGGAAGCTCTTCTTCTACTGGTCGAACGCGTGGCAAAGGCGGCGGCCCTGCCCTTTTCGCAGCTCGACAGAATTGCGGTTGTGGTTGGGCCTGGCTCTTTCACGGGGATACGGATTGGCATAGCGGCAGCGCGCGCCATAGGTCTGGCCGCAGGCGTTCCGGTTGTCGGCGTTTCTTCTTTGGCTGCTTTTGCAGCGCCTTTGATCGGGCGCGAGGGGGCCGGCGTGATCGTTGCTGCTGTCGATGCCAAACATGGCCATGTCTATGTGCAGGGTTTTACGGTTAAAGGTCAGCCGCTGGCCGCTCCCCGCATCGCTACGGTTCGGGATGCCGTGCGTACCTTGGGGGCTGGTCCCTTGGTCTTTGCAGGCTCCGGCGCAACCATGATGGCGATTGAGGCTTGGTCATTGGGCGCGCAGGCTGAAGTGGCCGGAGAAGCGATTAGCCCCGATATTGCCTATGTCGCTCGGCTTGGAGCCTTGGCAGATCCTGCTTCGGCACCTGCCCGCCCCTATTATTTGAAAGCGCCAGATGCCAAGCCACAGCTCAATGGCGCTGTCCCTCGGACAGTCTGATGCTGCGCTGGCCGTTTTTTTCCAAAAAGCCTGATCCGATCATCCGCCCCCTCGAGGCCCGCTGGTTTGCGGATTGCGCGCGATTGCATGGATGCTTTTTCGCCCGCGCTTGGGGGGTTTCGGATTTCGAGGGCCTAGTCCGAGATCACCAGGTCGTGGCGGATGGTGCCTTTGATGGGCCGGGCAAGATATGTTTTGGCTTTGCCATTTCCCGGTTTGTGGCCCCGGAGGCTGAGCTGCTCTCAATCGCGGTCGAGCCGCGCCATCAGGGCCGCGGCGTCGGGCGGCACCTTTTGAGTGCGCATTTCTCCCGGCTTGCGGCCCAAGGGGTCCGGGAGGTTTTTCTTGAGGTTGAACAGGGCAATATGCCCGCGGTTCAGCTTTATGAGCGGTTTGGATTTGCAACGGTTGGCGAGCGCGTTGGCTATTATCCGAAAAAAGACGGGTCGCGCGCCACGGCGCTGGTGATGCGCGCTGGACTCAGCTGAAGACTTTTGTTCTCAAAAGCACCTTATGGCACTAGAACGTCATGAAACTTCGCCTATCCTGCAGGGGTGGTCGAAGCACGATTCCCACTTGAGGTGAAACCCGCTTGAATAAGCCGCAATCCGCTCAGCAAAGCAGTCAGGCTGGACGGCGAAAATTGTTCATCAAGTCCTATGGATGCCAGATGAACGCCTATGATGCCACGCGCATGGCGGACGTGCTTGCGCCCGAGGGCTATGACGAAACGACCGATATCGCTGAAGCCGATCTGGTCGTTCTCAACACGTGTCACATTCGCGAACGCGCAGCAGAAAAGGTTTTTTCGGAGCTCGGCAAAGTACGCGAGCTGAAGGAAGAGCGTACAAAACGCGGGCAGGATATGAAAATCGCCGTGGCCGGCTGCGTTGCGCAGGCCGAAGGCGCAGAAATTATCCGCCGCCAGAAAGCGGTTGATCTTGTCGTTGGCCCGCAAAGCTATCATCGACTGCCCGATATGTTGCGGGGTCTCGACGCAGGCGCCCGCATCGAAACGGAATTTCCGATCGAAGATAAATTTGATCATTTGACTGCGCCGAAGCCAGAAAAAGTGGCCAGTCGGGGGATCTCGTCATTTCTGACGATTCAGGAAGGCTGCGATAAATTTTGCACGTTTTGTGTTGTGCCCTATACGCGCGGGGCAGAAACATCTCGCCCAATCAGCAAGATCCTCGATGAGGCCCGCCACCTCGTGTCAGCGGGCGTACGTGAGCTGACGTTGCTTGGTCAAAACGTCAACGCTTTTCATGGCACCGATGAAACCGGCCAAAGTGTTTCCTTGGCAGCACTCACAGCGCGGCTTGCAGAAATTCCCGGGCTTTTACGCATTCGCTATATGACCAGTCATCCAAATGACATGCTGGATGACTTGATTGAGGCGCATGCAAAACAGCCCGCCTTGATGCCTTTCCTGCATCTGCCTGTTCAGTCAGGATCAGACCGCATTTTGCAAACAATGAACCGCAAACATACGGCGCAGCAATATATTGATCTCATCGCGCGCGTTCGTGCGGTCCGACCAGATATAGCTTTGTCCTCGGATTTCATTGTCGGCTTTCCCGGTGAAACGGAAGAAGATTTTCAGGCCACACTGGAATTGATCAAAACGATCAATTTTGGGAGCAGCTATTTTTTCAAATATTCGATTCGGCCCGGCACGCCCGGCGCCGAAATGGACAATCAGGTCCCTGAAGATATCAAGAGCGAGCGCTTGCGCCGCCTGCAGGACATCGCCGATGGCTTGCGATATGCCTATAATGCCGAAGCGGTTGGAAAAGTGATGCCAGTTTTGTTCGAGAAAAACGGGCGCTACCCCGGGCAGATCGCGGGCAAGACACCCTATCTTCAGGCCGTTCAGGTTGATGGACCCGACTCGTTGATTGGTTGCGTAGCGGACGTACTGATTACAGAAACCCGGACCAATTCACTCATGGGTTCTCTCGTTGGAGAGACAGCATGAGCCCTTTAGGGGAGATGCGCGCTTGAGATCTTCGGACAAGACTGATTCTGCTGGCCGCGTGCACGCGGCTCCCGAGCGCGCTGGCGCTGCTGATTTGGCGCCGGTCGAAAAGACCGAGATGACCATTGCGTTTGACGACAACCGCCACGCATCGCTCCTTTTTGGTCATTACGATCAAAATCTCGCGCGCATGGAGCGGCGTCTGGGTATTGCCGCGAGTGCCAATGGCAATCATGTCACGCTGAAAGGTGCCCCCGAGGCTTGTGATCAGGCCAAGCGTGTTTTGGAAACGCTCTACGAGCGGATCAAGAAGGGACAGTCTATCTCTCTGGGCGACGTCGATGGCGCCGTTCAGGAAGGCGCATTGCAGGGTAACCTGTTCCCGAAGGAAGATAGCGGGCGCACGACGTTTGACAGCGTCAATACGCGAAAGCGCGGGGCGGTGCGCGCGCGTAATGCGGCACAGGATCATTATCTGCGCGCGCTCAAGCGCAATGAGCTTGTTTTTGCGGAGGGGCCGGCTGGTACGGGTAAGACGTGGTTGGCTGTTGGTCATGCTGTGTCGCTGCTAGAGCAGGGTGCTGTTGAAAAAATTATTCTGTCGCGCCCGGCTGTTGAAGCAGGTGAACGTCTCGGCTTTCTGCCTGGCGACATGCGTGAAAAGGTCGATCCCTATCTGCGACCAATTTATGATGCGCTCTATGATTTCATGGACGGCCGCATGGTCGAGCGCGGCTTGCAGACCGGCATGATCGAAGTGGCACCGCTCGCCTTTATGCGCGGGCGTACATTGACCTCAGCCTGCGTGCTTCTTGATGAGGCTCAAAACGCGACATCCATGCAGATGAAAATGTTCCTGACCCGCTTGGGAGAAGGGTCGCGCATGATCATCACGGGCGATCCAACGCAAACGGACTTACCACCGGGCCAAAAATCTGGCCTGAGCGAGGCTGTTCATTTGCTTGCCAATCTGGAGGGTATTGGGCACGTCAAATTCCGTGATGTCGATGTCGTGCGACATGATCTCGTGCGCCGCATTGTCAGTGCCTATGAAGCAGCGCATGTCGTGAATCAGGCTCAGAAATGACACTTGAATCTGACATATCTATCGAATGCGAGAGTTGGTCCGCGCTTGCGAATTTGCATCAGCTTGTCGACGGTGCCTTGGAAGTAACGGTCTTGGAAGCGAAGAAAAAGCTTCTGGATGGCGCGGAAGTCAGCCTTCTGTTTTGTGACGATGCGCGCATTCAGGAATTGAATCGTGACTGGCGCGGGCTTGATAAGCCTACAAACGTCCTTTCTTTTCCGGCTGTGCCAGAAAATCGGTTGGCCAGCGCACCCTTGTTGGGAGACATTGCAATTGCCTTCGAGACAGTGTCTCGCGAGAGCCAAGAGGAAAGCAAGACATTGTCTGATCATACAAGCCACATGATTGTTCATGGGCTCCTGCATCTTCTTGGATACGACCACGAAACGGACGAAGAGGCGGAACAGATGGAAGCGCTTGAGCGTGCAGCTCTTGCACGTCTCGGTATTTCTGATCCCTATGCCGCCACAGAACCTGTCAACGGAAAGAAAACATCATGAGCCTGCCGGACACATCCCATGGGGACAGTCGCCCGGAACGTCCCAGCTTGATCGAGCGAGTCCGCTCTCTGTTTGGATTGAACAATCCATCAATCCGAGACGATATAGAAGACGCTCTCGACGATCAGTCCGTTGGAAGTGATTTTACCCTGCAAGAAAGGACGATGTTAAAAAACGTCCTCGGCCTGCATGAATTGCGTGTGCAGGATGTGATGGTTCCGCGGGCAGATATTATCACTGTTGGGATCGAAGATAATCTCGCGGATGTATTGTCCGTTTTCCGCACCGCCGGGCATTCGCGCCTGCCGGTCCATGGTGACTCGCTCGATGATCCGCGTGGCATGGTGCACATCCGCGATTTTGTTGATTACATCGCGAGTGCCGCCGAAGAGTTTTGGAAGGGACCGGCGGCAAAGGGCGAGGAGCGATCGACCAAACGCGATGCCGTGATGCGCTTGCGCGGTTTGGGTGAGCTTGATCTGGCTTTGCCTTTATCGAAAGCCAATATTGTTCGTCCCGTCCTGTTCGTTCCCCCGTCTATGCCAGCGCTCGATTTGCTTGTTAAAATGCAGGCCACTCGCACGCATATGGCGCTGGTGATTGATGAATATGGCGGCACGGACGGACTCGCTTCGATCGAAGACATTGTCGAGATGATTGTTGGCGACATTGAAGATGAGCATGACGAAGATGATCGTCCGTTGATCGAAAAGCAGGTTGATGGTCACTGGATTGTTGATGCGCGCGCCAATCTGGACGACCTCACCGACGAAATCGGCTTCAATTTTGCATCGCTGACCGAGGAAGAAAAAGTTGAAACCTTGGGCGGGCTCGTCATCATTCTCGCCGGTCGCGTGCTGCTGCGCGGCGAAATTTTTGAAGTTCCTGGTGCCATTCGCTTCGATATTCTTGACGCTGATCGTCGACGTCTGAAGCGCCTTCGGCTGACCCTTTTGGGCGGCGAATGATTCTGGATCTGTTATGCTGAAGCTTGCTCACGCTATCACCTTGTCAGACGGTTGGCGCCGCTACTTGATCGCTGGCGGAGCAGGAGTAATGGGGGCTCTTGCGATGGCTCCCGTGCATATCATTCCCGCGGCAATCATTCCGATGGTTGTGGTGGTCTTGCTCTTGGACGGCTTGGTCCCGGTTAAAGGCGCGCGCTTTGATCGCAGTGCCTTGTGGCAGGCGGGCTTGATCGGCTGGTTCTTGGGCTTTGGTTATTTTGTGGCAGGGCTTTGGTGGCTCGGCGCGGCATTTCTGGTCGATGCTGAAGAATTTGCCTGGGCCTTGCCTTTCGGCGTGGCAGGGTTACCGGCGATTTTGGGTTGTTTCACAGCCCTTGGCACAGTCGTGGCCCGCGTATTGTGGTCTCCCGGTTCAACGCGGATTTTGGCACTGGCTTTGGCTTTGGGTTTTTCCGAATGGTTGCGCGGCATTTTATTCACCGGCTTTCCATGGAATGATTTTGGCATGATGCTGGGCGGCAATCTTGTGCTGGCGCAAGGCGCGAGCATCGTGGGATTGCATGGCTTGACGTTTTTGTCGGTGTTTATCTTCGCGAGTCCGGCTGTTCTTGCGGATCGCTCATCGGGTCGTCGCCCCGCCGCACTACTCTGGGGCCTTGTTCTTCTGGCGGTGCTTACAGCTTTTGGGGCGTTGCGCCTGTCCGGCGCATCGCAGTCTATGGTTGCGGGCGTGAAGCTGCGCATCATGCAACCTAATGTGCCGCAGGATGATCGTTTCCGAGTTGAAAACAAGGAACAAATCCTGAGTCAATATTTGCGCCTGTCGGCTCAGCCAAGCGCATCTGCACCCAATGGACTGGCTGACATCACGCATCTGATTTGGCCTGAGTCAGCCTTTCCTTTTGTCCTTTCGCGCGACGCTGAATCCTTGGCGCGTATCAGCCGGTCTTTGGGTCGTGCCGTGCTGGTGACGGGCGCTGCACGGGCAGAGACGACCGGCGGCAGTTCCTTTCCCGGTGAAATCAGAAAAGTCTCTTATTTCAATTCGATTCAGGTGCTGACGGCTTCCGGCACCATCGTGGATACTTATGACAAGGTGCATCTCGTCCCGTTCGGTGAATACTTGCCGTTTTCCGCGCTTCTTGAGCGAATGGGTGTCCGGCAGTTTGTGCATATTCCTGGGGGGTTCGAGCCAGGCATTGCGCGCAAGTTGTTGCAGGTTCCCGGCCTTCCCCCCGTTTTTCCACTGGTCTGTTACGAAGCGATTTTTCCCGAATCACTCGATGCGGAGGTGCGTCGTGATGCCGGTGTGATCGTCAATGTCACCAATGATGGCTGGTTTGGCCCGACCTTCGGACCCTATCAACATCTCGCGCAAGCGCGCTTGCGCAGCATCGAAAGCGGGACACCGTTTTTGCGTGCCGCGAATACAGGAATCTCTGCAATCATAGATCCTTATGGACGCATTACCGATCAACTAGCGATTGGTGTTGAAGCAGTGCTGGATGCATCTTTGCCCAGCGCCATTCCAGCGCCGCTGATCGCGCTTTATCCGTTTTTGAGCCCATTTTTATTTGGCCTTTTTGGTCTGCTGCTTCTTGGTCTGCTTCGCTGGCGGCGCTAAGCAAACGATCAGTTTCGTGCAACAAAGCCTTGCCCTGAGCTTTGCCGTCTGAGACAAGAATGTTGTTTCAGCAATGCTGAAGTTTGAGCGGAATGCGGCACCGTTCAGGTTTCGAGCATGGAGATAATTGCGCGTGACCAAACAGCCGAACCCCATCGACCTATATGTTGGAAACCGCGTCAGGATGCGCCGTGCATTGCTTGGCCTGACGCAGGAAAAATTAGGCTTGGCCCTCGGCCTGACTTTTCAGCAAGTCCAGAAATATGAGAAGGGCACCAATCGCATTGGTGCGAGCCGCTTGCAGGCTATTTCGCGCGTGCTCGATGTGCCGCCTTCCTATTTTTTCGAAGGCGCGACAGATTCATTGGGCGACATGTCGGGCTTTGCGGACGGAACGCGGACCTTTGTACCTGACCTTGTGACGTCGACTGAGGGCTTGCACCTCAACCGCGCCTTCGCGAGAATTACCGATCCAAAGGTGCGACGTCGCATTGTCGACCTTGTCGTTCAAATTGCTGAGAGCCAAGCCAGTGTACCCGAGGCCGCCTCGGAAAGCTCCGCTTAGCGTTCGTTAAAAAGAACAAAACGGCTTGTCTGGCTTGACCTGACGAACGCTCAATGGCACAAGTTTCGACCGTAGCGCCGATGATCTGAGGCGTTCTGAGAAACTGCGCGATTAGCGGAGATGAGTGTGACCAGACAAAATTATTTGTTCACCAGCGAGTCGGTTTCCGAAGGCCATCCGGATAAAGTTTGCGACCGTATTTCCGACGAAGTCGTTGATCTGTTTTTCCGTGAAGGTGCCAAGGCAGGCATTAATCCCTACGATATTCGTGTTGCTTGCGAGACCCTCGCAACTACGAATCGTGTGGTGATTGCTGGCGAAGTCCGCGGCCCCTCTTTCACTGAAGACACAATCACTCATCTGGCGCGCCAAGCCATTCGCGACATCGGCTATGAGCAGGATGGTTTTCACTGGGAACACGCGAAGATTGAAGTTCTCTTGCACGCGCAGTCCGTCGATATCGCACAGGGTGTTGATTCTGCCAGCGACAAGGACGAGGGCGCGGGCGATCAGGGCATCATGTTTGGTTACGCTTGCCGCGAAACCCCCGAGTTGATGCCAGCCCCCATCTATTACTCGCATAAGATCCTGCAGCTTCTCTCCGATGCACGCCGTTCAGGTGTTGAAAAACATCTGGGCCCCGATGCAAAAAGCCAGGTCACGATCCGTTATGAAAATGGGAAGCCGGTTGAGGCCACGCAGATCGTCGTGTCTCATCAGCATGTGAAGGAAGATCTGACCTCGCAGCAGATTTCCGACATTGTTCGCCCATATGTTGAAAAAGCATTGCCAGCGGGTTGGATCACGAAAAATACCCAATGGCACATCAACCCGACGGGCAAGTTCTTCATCGGCGGTCCCGATGGCGACACGGGCCTGACTGGCCGCAAGATCATCGTCGACACTTACGGCGGCGCAGCACCTCATGGCGGCGGCGCTTTCTCGGGTAAAGATCCGACCAAGGTCGACCGGTCGGCGGCTTATGCCGCACGCTATCTGGCTAAAAACGTCGTCGCCGCTGGTTTGGCTGATCGCTGCAGCATTCAGCTTGCTTACGCCATCGGCGTTGCTGAGCCGCTGTCGATCTATGCGGACCTGTATGACACAGGCCATGTCGATCCGGCCAAGCTGGAAAGCGTCCTGCGCGAGGCGATGAAACTCACGCCGCGTGGAATCCGCGAGCATCTCCAGCTCAATCGTCCGATCTATGCACGCACCTCGGCCTATGGCCATTTTGGTCGCGCGCCGGATGCTGATGGCGGCTTCTCGTGGGAAAAGACCGATTTGGTCGATGCCCTCAAGAGCCGATTCTAAATCAACGAAGAGGTCAAAAAATGTGTGCGGATGAGATTGCCGGCGTTTCCGGGCCAATCAACCGCACACTTTATGGCCGCCGCAAAGGCAAAAAGCTCCGCCAACTCCAGGCGGGGCTTGTCACACATACACTCCCTGACATTTCAGTCGATTGCTCAAAAGCATTTTCGCCCGAGCATTTGTTTGAAAGGTCTTATTCGAATTATCGCATGGAAATTGGCTTCGGTGGCGCGGAGCATCTCGTGCACGAAGCGGCAAGCCATCCAGATGTTGGCTATATTGGCTGCGAGCCATTTCTGAATGGCGTTGCTAAACTTCTCGTCCAGCTGAATGAAAAACAGATCAGCAATGTGCGGGTGCACCATGGTGATGCGCGCGATGTTTTGCTGCGCTTGCCTGATGCATGCCTGTCGCGCGTTGATGTTCTTTACCCTGACCCTTGGCCAAAATGGCGCCAACGCAAGCGGCGTTTTCTGTCAGAAAAAAATATCGATGAAATCGCCCGTGTCTTGAAGCCAGGTTCTGTATTCCGTTTTGCCACAGATATTGATGATTATGCTGGCTGGGTCCTCGCGCGCGTCCTGAAATCAGACCGCTGGATCTGGCAGGAAGCCCAGCAGGGTGAGCGCGCGTGGCAAGAGGCATGGGAGAATTGGCCCAGCACCCGCTATGAGGCGAAAGCCTTTCGCGAGGGCCGCACGCCCGTCTATTTAAGCTTTATCAGATTAGCTTCATCAGTCGCGCCATAGCGATGCAGGGATGAGCCATGCGCGTGGAGCCAGGCTTCTGCGCGATCGGTCATGGGCGCGAGTTTTTTTGTGACCGCCCAGAATTCGTCCGAATGGTTCATGTGAACCAGATGAGCAACCTCGTGGGCCGCGAGATAATCCAGCACAAAGGGCGGTGCCATAATCAGGCGCCATGAAAAACTGAGCGCTCCGCTTGCCGAGCAGGAACCCCAGCGGCTGGTCGTGTCACGCACTGTCACACGTCGAGGTGCAAATCCAAGGCTCCCGCAATGTTCTCGAACAGCGGCTTCGAGTGCAGTTTGCGCTTCCTTCTTGAGAAAATCGTGCAGGCGTCGGGACAGATGTTCTTGCGAGCAGGAGGCGCGAAAAATTTTCTCGCTTGCGCAGATTTCAACACCCCCGCGCAGGCGCTCAATATGCGCAATCGTAAAGTCTTCGCCTTTGAACGGAATGGCCGCGCCATCAACAAACGGAACGGCGCGCGGTACGCGGTTCAGCCGCGCTGCAATCCACGCGGCGTGGCGTTGGGCCAAGTCCTGAGCCGAGGCAAGTGAACCGCGCTTGGGCAAAGTTATGACGACATCGCGCGTTGCATTGCGCACGCGCAACGTGAAGCGCTTGGCGCCGGAAACTCGCTTGAGCAGCACGCGATAACTCACGCCCTCATGGACGACGTCCAAATGATCGGGCGTTTTTGGAGCGGTTGTTAGCTGTCGGAGCAGACGGAGCATGGACTGGAATCTAACCGATTCCAGTCCCTTTGCGCCAGAGGCTGTTCATTCGGCTGAGGCTGCCAATTTCAGTTTGGGCTTGGCACCCCGGGCCGCATCCTGTTCCAGGTTGGAAATGAAGTCGCGGATACGCGGTGCGATCTCAGAGCGATAACGCGAGCCGTTGAACACGCCGTAATGACCCACACCATTCTGCAGGTAATGCACTTTGCGCGACGCAGGGATGTTTATGCAGAGCTCTTGGGCGGCATAGGTTTGTCCGACGCCGGAAATGTCGTCTTTTTCACCCTCAACCGTCATCAAGCCTGTGCGATGAATGGCTGTGAGATCAACAGGCTTACCACGATGTTTCATCTCGCCCTTGGGCAGAGAATGCCGAACAAAGACGTTCTCGATAGTCTGCATGTAATAATCTGCCGAGAGGTCCATCACCGCCATATATTCGTCGTAGAAATCACGGTGCTTTTCAGCTGAATCACCGTCGCCTTTAACGAGATGATTGAACATGTCGACATGAGCATTCACATGGCGATCCATATTCATGGCCATGAATCCAGAGAGCTGTAAAAAGCCCGGATAGACTTGCCGGCCAAAGCCCGGATAGGGAAATGGGACGCTGAAGATGCAATTGCGGCGGAACCAATCGGTGCCACGCTCTTGTGCAAGAGCATTCACAGCGGTCGGGCTACGGCGCGTGTCGATGGGGCCACCCATCAGCGTCATCGAAGCGGGGACGAGCGGATGGCCTTCGGCCTCCATGCGCGCCACAGCTGCGATCAGCGGTACCGACGGCTGGCAAACGCCGAGCGTATGAAGACCAGCGCCCACAAGGTCTTTGCCGAGGACCTGATAAATTTCAATCAGATAGTCGATGTAATCGTCCAAATCGAACGACCCGGCGGTCATCGGCACCATGCGGGCATCAGCCCAATCGGTGATGTAGACCTCGTAATAGGGCAGAAAAGCTTCCACAGTTCCGCGCAGAAGGGTCGCGTAATGGCCCGACAGCGGAGCGACAATCAGCAAGCTGGGTTGGGGCTTCGCCAATTTGGCATCACGCGCAAAGTGGATGAGTCGGCAGAAAGGCTTTTCCCATACGATCTCTTCCGTGACGCCGACCGTGACCCCGTTCAAGCTTGTCGTGTCGAGACCAAAAGTCGGCTTGCCATAGCGCCGCGTCAGTCGCTCAAATAGTTCTGCCGAGGCAGCCATATTGCGACCGAAGGGCGTGTTCGCCAGGGGGTTGATCGGGCTCTTGTAAAAAAGCCGCGCTGCATCCGTCATCGCCCTCGCGGGAACGAGAGCGGCATGTGCCATCTCATACATATGATAGGAGAAACGGTTCATGCGGATAGCCCTTCATGTGGCGAAGCAGCAAGGCCAAAACGCTCCACAGACCTGAGCGTTCTAGTGAACTTTTCGCATAGCAGCATAAGCTTGTCCTCCTCTTGTGCAAGTGCGTCAAAAGCACAAGGCGCCGCTCCAGCCTCCGTTTGCGGGTTTTTTGTCTCTGAGCTGGCAGAAGGTGCGGTTCAGCACTAATTGTGGGTTATGCGTGATCTTGCTGAACTTGATCTTGGTAGACGGGCCCGGCGCCTCCGGGTCGACACAATCGTGCGGCTGCGCTGGCTGGCTGTGGCCGGGCAGTCGCTGGCGGTCCTGACAACACATTTCGCGCTGGGTTTTTCTCTACCTCTAACTGTTTGTTTTCTCGTCATTTCTGCCTCAGCTTGGCTGAATCTCGGGCTCCGTTTGCGGTTTGCTGCGAGCCATCGGCTTGGTGACCGGCTGGCGCTGGTGCTGCTCTGCTATGATGTGCTGCAGCTTTCGGCCCTGTTGTTTTTGACGGGGGGCCTGCAAAATCCGTTCGCCATGCTGTTTCTGGCTCCGGTGATGATTGCCGCTGTCTCGCTGACCGGGCGTGCGACACTGTTGCTGGGCGCGCTCGTCGTCGCCATGGCCAGCTTTCTGACCATTTTTCATTATTCCCTGCCTTGGCGGCTCGGCGAGCCCATGGCGCTTCCGGTGCTCTATGTCGCAGGCATCTGGATCGCCATCGTCTTGGGGACAGCCTTTATCGGGATCTATGCCGCCCGCGTTGCTGACGAAGCCCGCAGGCTGTCGGATGCGCTGGCCGCCACCGAGCTCGTCCTTGCGCGAGAACAGCATCTCACCCAGCTTGATGGGCTGGCGGCAGCCGCAGCCCATGAACTGGGGACGCCACTGGCCACGATCACCCTCGTCGTGAAAGACCTTGCCAAGCTTTTGCCAGACGAAGGCGAGGCCGCGGCAGATGTCGCACTACTCGCACAAGAGGTGCAGCGCTGTCGGACGATTCTTGGCAAGCTCGCTTCACTTGGCAACGAAACAGGCACCATGCTCGACCGCATGACGATTTCGTTGCTGGTAGAAGAGGTCGTTGCGCCGCAACGGGATTTTGGCATCAAGATCACGATTGAAAAGTCAGGCGATGGTTCTGAGCCCGTGTGTCAGCGCAATCCGGGAATTCTCTATGGGTTGGGTAACCTTGTCGAAAATGCCATTGATTTTGCCGCGACCCATGTCGGAATCCATATTCGCTGGGGTGCCGCGCAGGTCCGATTGACGATTGAGGATGACGGCCCCGGTTTTCAACCCGAAGTCCTGTCACGCTTGGGCGATCCCTATATTTCCACGAAGGGGCCGGATCGGCGGGCCAAGTCGGAAGAGGGTGGATTAGGGCTTGGGCTTTTCATTGCCAAAACATTGCTGGAGCGGTCGGGGGCGAGCGTTGCCGTTTCCAACCGGCCGCAGCCTCAGTCGGGCGCGCGCATTTCCGTGGTTTGGCCACGCAGCCTTTTTGAGCCCGTACGTTCACAAGACAGGCAGGATGATGGAAACGCCGCGATTCAGGCCTATATCCATGGGAAAGCGAGGACTGAACCATGACGGACAGCTTGAAGACCGCCGAAGATACGAGTGTCGTCTCTGGCCTCGAAGACAAGACATTGTTGATCGCCGATGATGATCGGCCCTTCCTGACCCGCCTTACGCGCGCCATGGAGACGCGTGGTTTTCAGGTGACGCCTGTTGAATCTGTGGCAGAGGGCTTGGCAGCCATCCGTCAATCAACGCCTTCTTTCGCAATCATCGACATGCGTTTAGCTGACGGCAATGGCTTGGACATTATCTCAGAACTTAAAGCGCTGCGTCCGGATTCACGCGGCATCATCCTGACCGGCTATGGCAATATTGCGACGGCTGTTACGGCGGTGAAGCTTGGCGCCTTCGACTACCTAGCCAAACCAGCGGACGCGGACGAGATCTACAACGCACTTATGGCGATCCAGCACGATAAAACGGAACTGCCTGAAAATCCGATGTCAGCAGACCGTGTCCGGTGGGAACATATCCAGCGCATCTATGAATTGTGCGGCCGCAACGTCTCGGAAACAGCGCGCCGTCTCAATATGCATCGCCGCACGTTGCAACGCATTCTGGCCAAACGCGCCCCGCGCTAATTATCCATCGCGATCCCGGTCCCAGAGGTGGTGAAGCCGGTCCGCCGCCGTATAGCCGAATTTGAGAAGCATGTTTTTGCGGGTCGCAGGCGCGAGCCTGTGAAATGGGGCTTCGCGGATGACAGCTGCGCCATAAGGGTCGGCGACAATGAGACCGGCGCTTTCTGGAATGAGATCAGCCGGGAAATCGACCGCGACCGCAAAGAAAAAGCGGTCGCAATGGTCGCCGTAGCCCTGCCATTTCTGGTCGGTCCGGAAATCCTGAATCGATGATTTGATCTCTACAATGAGAAGTTCGCCATTGGCATCCAGCGCCAAAATATCGGCGCGCAGGCCGCTGGGCAGGGCTATTTCCTGCACCGAGGCATATCCAAGCTGGCGCAACAGCCGCCGCGTGCCCCTGGCAATACGAAGGGCAGGGTCCGATTGGCGGCCGTCGGCGGGTAGGTGAAACTCGATGGGCATGGTGATCTTCTAGCAGGTCAAAACCCGTGCTAGGAAGCTTTGCAAGTCAGGCATTTTGAGGACCGCACCAGGCCGATGAACCCGCTCTTCGCTGACCTTCCAACCACCATTTTCGAAATGATGTCCTCGCTCGCCCGCGAGCATGATGCCATTAATCTTGGTCAAGGTTTTCCTGACGATCCCGGTCCTGAAGATGTGCGGCGCAAGGCTGCTGAAGCTTCTGTGTCTGGCTATAATCAATATCCATCCATGATGGGCATTCCCGAATTGCGGGAGGCGATTGCTGCTCATTATGGACGTTTTCACGGGCTCTCGATCGATGATCAGCGCGAGACCATGGTGACATCGGGCGCAACCGAAGCGCTGACGGCGGCAATTCTCGCAACCGTCTGTCCGGGCGATGAGGTCGTGCTCTTCCAACCCGTTTATGATTCCTATTTGCCGATGGTGAAGCTCGCAGGCGGCATTCCAAAACTTGTGACCCTGAAGCCGCCAAACTGGCATTTTACGCAGGAAGATCTCGACGCTGTCTTTAGCCCCAAGACGAAAGCCGTCTTGATCAACACGCCGCTCAATCCAACAGGTACGGTCCTGCCGCGGCATTTGTTGGAAATGCTGGCGAGCTATTGCGTCAAATTTGACGCGATCTGCATCAGCGATGAGGTATGGGAACATATTGTTTTTGACGATCATCAGCATGTTCCTCTGATGTCGATTCCAGGCATGCGCGAGCGCACAATCAAAGTGGGATCGGCGGGCAAAATTTTTTCCCTCACGGGATGGAAAATCGGGCTCGTTGTCGCCGCTCCTGATTTGCTGCGTGTTGTCTCGAAAGCGCATCAGTTTTTAACCTTCACGACACCACCTAACCTGCAAGCGGCCGTGGCCTATGGCCTGATGAAGGACGCAAATTATTTCTCTGACATGAGGGTAGGCTTTGAAAAAAGCCGTGATCGCTTGACAGACGGCTTGCGGACGCTGGGCTTTGACGTGATTCCAAGCCAAGGCACATACTTCTTGAACATTGACATTTCGCCTCTTGGTGAGACGGATGATTTTGATTTCTGCAAACGGCTCGTGACAGAACACCGGGTGGCCGCTATCCCGGTTTCGGCTTTCTATGCGCAGGACCCTGTCAAAAACGTCATCCGGCTTTGTTTTGCGAAAAAAGATACAACCTTGGATGAAGGTCTCGCGCGATTGGCGAGAGCGATTGGCCGGACGTGAGGCGAGCTTGATGTTGAAGCTTATTCTTAAACTTTATCTCGCGAGCATCGTCTTGTTGGTTCCGGCGTTTGCGCAGGATCGTGTTTTGAACGTCTACAATTGGACGGACTACATCGATACCAAATTGCTCGATGAATTCACCCGCGAGACGGGCATTAAAATTGTTTATGATACATATGATTCCAACGAAATGCTCGAGGCGAAACTGCTGGCGGGCAATACCGGCTACGATATTGTTGTGCCGTCAGGCACTTTTTTGCAACGCCAGATTCAGGCTGGCGTTTTTCAGCCGCTCGACATGCGTCAAATTCCGAATGCGAAAGGTATCTGGCAAGAGGTTGCTGCGCGGCTCGCTGTCTATGATCCTGGCAATAAGCATGCTGTGACCTACATGTGGTACACGACAGGCTTGTCCTACAATGTTGACAAGGTGACACAGCGGCTCGGCTCGGCGCCCATCGACAGTTGGGATATTGTCTTCAAGCCAGAACTGATCAAGAAAATTGCCGATTGCGGGGTGTATTTTCTCGATAGCCCGGAAGATTTGATTTCGGTGGCCCTACGCTACTTGGAGCTCAACCCGGATTCCAAAAAGCCAGATGATATTCGCAAGGCAGCTGCGCTGATCGCGCAAGTTCGCCCTTATGTCAAAAAATTCCATTCGTCTGAATATATCAACGCATTGGCCAATGGTGACATTTGTCTCGCCATCGGTTGGGCTGGGGATACGTTTCAGGCACGCACCCGCGCTGAGGATGCAAAGAACGGGATCAAGATCAATTACACGATCCCGAAAGAAGGCACGTTGATGACATTCGACGCGTTCGCCATTCCGAAAGATGCACCGCACGTTTCAGAAGCCTATGCGTTCATCAATTTCATGCTGCGTCCGCAGGTGGCTGCACGCAATAGCAGCATCACCAATTATGCCAATGGTGTGATTGATTCAAAGCCCTTCGTCGAAAAGAGCGTTCTTGAAAACCCAGCAATTTATCCGGACGATGCAACCATGGCGCGGTTGTTCACCATCACGCCTTATGATGCAGCAACGCAGCGCATCGTGACGCGCGAATGGATTCGCGTGAAGACGGGCAAATAAAAAGGGCGGGTTGAACCCGCCCTTTATTTACTCGATGAGATCGCGGGCTTTTTCAGCCAGATGCTTGGGCGTGGCCAAGACTTTTTTGACAACCTCCTGCATCACAACACCGCGAACCGGGTCGACTTCGATATTGGCCGCGCCGACTTCTTTCAGGAAGTCTAGATCTTTCATCACAGCATCAAAAGCCTCGCGCAGCGCTTTGACGCGTTCCGCCGGAACGCCGGGCGTTGTGGCTAATGGACGTCCAAGCAATGTGCCTGACACAAGCAATTCGACAATCTTGCGATTGTCTGCATCAGGAATGACATCTTCGATGGATGGGACGCCGGGAAGATCTGAGGCTTTTGGGCCAGCCTGCACGATGACAGTAATGTCTTTATTGGCGAGCCAGTTTGGCTTGGTCACTTTCCAGCTCGACCAGGTGTTATTGCGCGCGCCCACTTCCCCGCGCTCCATGGCGAGATTCACATCATTGCCACCTGGATAGCCGGTCACGATTTTGAATTTAGTGCCGGCAAATTCATTCAGCATTGCAGGGAACATGTACGTAATCGCGCCGCGTCCTGTCGCGCCAGCAATCACTTCCTTGTTGCGCGCATCTTCAATGGATTTGACGCCGGTGGTTTTCCAGACGGTCATCGTTTCGACGGTGGGGCAGATGGAACCAATCCATTGAAACTGGTTGGCATCAAACATGACGCCCTTCACGCCAGCCGCCTGCATGGCTGGAAACGTGTTGGCGATCATTCCGATGTTGGTGCCATCACGGGGGGCGACTTCGTAAAGATAGTTCGCCATTTTCAATCCGCCGGCGCCCGTCATATTTTGGGGGACGACTGACGGGTTGCCGGGGATATATTTGCCGAGATAACGGGAGACGACGCGCGCATGCAGGTCATATTCGCCGCCTACGGCGACACCGATCAGCACGTTGACGGTCTTGCCGTGATAAAAATCAGAGACACTGTCGGCCTGTGCGGTCGAGGCCGCTAACAGGGCGGCGATCGAGACCAGTGATGTCAGATTCATCAATTTCCTCCCATTTATTCTTCGGCCGGTTTTCCGGCTCCTTGTGATCGTCTTATCTCATTTCTGGCATTTCGGGCAGTAGAAGGTCGAGCGCCCACTTTGCACGATCCGGCGGACCGTGCCGCCGCATCCGTTCGTTGGGCAAGGCGATCCTTCTTGGTCGTAGACCCGGAAGCTGTGCTGGAAATAGCCAAGAGAACCATCCGTCTGGCGGTGGTCGCGCAGGGATGACCCACCCGCCTGCACAGCATCTTGAAGGACGAGGCGGATATTGGCGGCGAGCCGCTCCGCGCCCGGGGTTGGCGCGCCGGATTTGCGAGCGAGCGTCCCTGCGCTGCGTTTGGGCGACAGCCCCGAGCGGTGGAGGGATTCACAGACGTAAATATTGCCGAGCCCTGCAATGAGCCGCTGATCGAGCAATGCGGCCTTCAGAGGGGCCTTACGCCCCTTGAACAGGCCGGCCAGATGGGCCCCGTCGAGCTCATTGCCTAGGGGCTCGACGCCGAGGTCCCGGAAAAATGGGTGCTCAGAGAGGGTGGCTTGCGGGACCAGGTCCATGAAGCCAAAGCGGCGGGGATCATTATAGGTCACCCGGGCACCGCTCGAGAGGTGGACCACGACATGGTCATGGGCCAGCGCCTTTGACCGTTCGTGGTGGAATTCGCCCTGCTGGAGGCTTTTAGCCCCCTCCTCGACCCGGAACGAGCCGCTCATGCCCAGATGGCAGACCAGAACGACGCCATCATCGAGATGAACCAATAGATATTTGGCCCGGCGTGAAAGCCCTGTGATGGTCCGGCCAGCCAGGCGCTCTGGAAAGTGCTCTGGCAGCGGGAAGCGGAGGTCCGGGCGCCGCTGCTCCACTTTTTTGATCTTTTGACCCACCATGGCGGGCTCAAGTCCCCGTCGGACCGTCTCAACCTCGGGCAGTTCAGGCATGGCGGGTCCAGCACTCTTTAGCTTTGATCTCAGATGATAATCCTACATGGCCAATTCGGAGATGTCGCGCTATGGTCCCGCCCGTTTTGGAGTCAGTCATGGATCACGCAACTTCTTCCGCCCCGCGCCCCGACGAGGAGACCCATTTCGGTTTCTCCACTGTGCGTCTTGGCCAGAAGCAGGCCCTTGTGGACGATGTGTTCCACAAGGTCGCTGATCGCTATGACCTGATGAACGATTTCATGTCTGCGGGCCTTCACAGGGCCTGGAAGGACGTTCTGGTCTCCATGGTCAAGCCCCCTCGGAACCGTCCCTTCCATCATCTTGATGTGGCGGGCGGCACGGGTGACGTGGCGTTCCGCATTGCGGATGCTGGTGGGCCGGAAACGGAAGTCACCATTCTCGACATTAATGGCGAGATGCTGCGTGTGGGCGAAGAGCGTGCCGCGCAGCGCCATATTGCGGGCAAACTCACCTTTGTTGAAGCCAATGCGGAAGAACTGCCGCTGCCGGATAAGACATTCGATGCCTACACAATCGCCTTTGGCATTCGCAATGTGCCGCGCATAGATCATGCGCTGGCGGAAGCTTATCGCGTGTTGAAGCGCGGCGGTCGTTTTCTGTGCCTAGAGTTTTCGGCTGTCGATATTCCCGGCCTTGATAAAATTTATGATGCTTATTCCTTCACAGCCATTCCTGCGATTGGCAAAGCTGTGACAGGCGATGGCCATCCCTATCGTTATCTCGTCGAGTCGATCCGTAAATTTCCGCATCCGGAAGTGTTCCGTGACATGATCGAAGAGGCTGGATTTCAAAGGGCTTCTTACACACGCTTGACCGGCGGCGTCGTGGCCATTCATTCGGGCTGGAAGCTTTAATATGGCTTTGTTCAGCACGATTGGTCATCTCTGGCGGCTCGGACGTGCAGGCTTCGTGCTGGCACGTGAGGGCGTTTTTTCTGACCTTGATCCCGTGATGTTGCCACCCGCCGCGCGTTTGCCTTTGGCGCTTGCGCGCTTGGTCGCGCGCGGTGGCTCTGAAGCGCAGTCCGCACGTCTGGCCATTGCCATCAGTAGATTGGGTCCGTCCTATGTAAAGCTCGGGCAATTTCTGGCCACGCGGCCTGATGTTGTTGGGCCCGCCGTGGTGCGTGACCTTGAATTTTTGCAAGATCGGATGGAGCCCTTCCCACAAGCCATTGCGGAAGCCCAAGTGGCAGCGGCATTTGGACGTCCATTGAAAGACGTCTATGTCGAATTTGGCCCCGCTGTTGCAGCGGCGTCTATTGCTCAGGTTCATCGGGCTCGTGTGAAAGATATTCACGGCGAGCGTGATGTGGCTGTGAAAGTTTTGCGCCCGGGTGTGCAGTCGCGTTTTGCGCGGGATTTGTCCGACATGTATGCGGCCGCGCGTTTTGCGGAAGAACATTTTCCAGATGCGCATCGATTACGCCCCGTCGAAGTGGTCGACACTTTGGCGCGCTCGGTCCGCATGGAAATGGATTTCCGCCTTGAGGCGGCGGCTGCGTCCGAATTTGCGGAAAACGTTGCCGATGATCCTGACTTCCGGATCCCGTCCGTTGATTGGGATCGGACCACCAAGGAAGTTCTCACCCTTGAGTGGATTGACGGAATTCCGCTCACCGATCTGGAAGCTTTGAAGCGCGCAGGACATGATCTGCCGCGCTTGGGCAGCATCGTCATTCAATCCTTCTTGCAGCACGCTCTGCGCGATGGGTTCTTCCATGCCGATATGCATCAGGGTAATTTGTTTATGGACCCGCAGGGTCGCTTGGTTGCCGTGGATTTCGGCATCACGGGTCGATTGGGCCATAAAGAGCGCCGCTTCTTGGCTGAGATCCTTTATGGCTTCATCACGCGCAATTATCGTCGTGTTGCGGAAGTGCATTTCGAAGCAGGCTATGTGCCTGAGACTTTCAATATCGACGATTTTGCCCAGGCTGTGCGCGCGATTGGCGAGCCCATTCATTCACGCACGGCTGATCAGATCTCCATGGCCAAGCTTTTGACGCTCCTTTTCGAGATCACCGCCATTTTCGAAATGAAAACGCGCACCGAACTTGTGATGCTGCAAAAGACCATGGTTGTCGTGGAAGGCGTTGGGCGCACGCTCGACCCGAAACTGGATTTGTGGTCGACAGCTGAGCCCGTGGTGCGCGCCTGGATCGAAGAAAATCTGGGCCCACGCGGCAAGCTTGAAGATCTGGGACGTAACCTTTCCTCCATTGCACGTTTTGCCAATGATCTGCCGAATGTGCTGATCCGCGGCGAGCGCTTGGTTGAGCGTCTTGAAAAATTGGCTGCCGAAGGCTTCGATCTGTCGGTTGAGACTGTTGAGCGTATTGGACGGGCCGAGGCCCATCGCGCGCGCATGGGTCATGCGGCACTGTGGGTGATCTCGGTCCTGATGGCGATTGGCTTGTGGTTGCGTTGAGGAAGGGGAAGGGACGATGAGCCTGACCGGAAAGCGCGTCCTTCTGATTATAGGCGGGGGCATCGCCGCCTATAAGGCGCTCGATCTTATTAGGCGCTTGCGTGAACGCGGCGCCAGTGTGCTTCCGGTGCTGACGGCCGCAGGCAAGCAATTTGTCACGCCACTGTCGGTCGCGAGCCTCGCAGGCGTCTCCGTGCACGAAGATCTCTTCTCGCTGACCGAAGAAGCGAGCATGGGTCACATTGAATTGTCGCGTGCCGCTGATCTCGTGGTTGTGGTGCCGGCAACCGCCGATCTGATAGCCAAAGCGGCCAATGGGTTGGCCAATGATCTGGCTTCCACGCTTTTGCTGGCGACAGATAAAAAAGTTCTGATGGCGCCTGCCATGAATGTGCGGATGTGGCTGCATGCTGCAACCCAACGCAATGTCGCGCAGCTTGAACGCGATGGCGTTCTGTTTGTGGGACCAGCTGATGGCGAAATGGCTTGCGGCGAATTTGGTCCCGGGCGCATGGTTGAGCCACTTGATATTGTGGCGGCAATTGAAAAAGCTCTCGCTTCATCAACTGTCATCCCGCTTCCGGGAAATGGCCCGCTCGCGGGGCGCAAGATCATCATTACCTCTGGCCCAACGCATGAGCCGATAGATCCGGTTCGCTACATTGCCAACCGTTCGTCGGGTCAGCAAGGTCATGCGATTGCCAAGGCAGCAGCACGTGCCGGCGCGCGGGTTGTTTTGGTGAGCGGTCCGGTTGCGATCCCGGATCCGTCCGGCGTCACAACACATCATGTCGAGACAGCGCGTGAAATGTTGGCCGCTGTGGAAGCGGCTTTACCGGCCGATATTTTCATTGGCGCGGCAGCAGTGGCTGATTGGCGTGTTGAAAATGCCGGCGCCCAAAAGATGAAAAAGTCCACGTCTGGGATGCCGTCTCTGCAATTTGCGGAGAACCCGGATATTCTTGCGTCTGTTAGCGCGAAGTCGAAAGATCGTCCGGCGCTTGTCGTGGGCTTTGCTGCCGAGACAGAAAACGTCATTGCTTATGCGCAGGATAAACTGGCGCGCAAGAAATGTGATTTGATCATTGCCAATGATGTCAGCCCAGAGCGCGGCGTGATGGGCGGATCAAAAAACGAAGTGCATCTTGTCTCGAAATCCGGCGTCGAATCCTGGCCTCTCCTTGACAAGGATGAGGTCGCGCGTCGCCTCGTCGACACTTTCTCTGCTCATTTTAAAAAAGGCGGCGTGGCATGAGCGTCGATGTGCGCGTCAAGCGCTTGCCGCACGGCAAGGATTTGCCTCTGCCGACCTATCAGACACCTGCCGCGGCGGGTCTTGATTTGCTCGCCGCCATTCCACCGCAGACGCGCCTTGTCATCGAGCCGGGTAGCCGCGATCTCATTCCCACCGGGCTCGCGATTGAATTGCCCGCAGGTTTTGAGGCCCAGATTCGTCCTCGCTCGGGGCTGGCCTTGAAACATGGCGTCACGCTGGTGAATACGCCGGGCACGATTGACGCCGATTATCGGGGCGAGATCGGGGTGATCCTCATCAATCATGGCTCGGAGGCTTTCGAGATCGTCCGGGGAGACCGGATAGCTCAAATGGTTGTAGCTCCTGTTGTTCAAGCTCATCTTGTCGAGGTTGATGAATTATCGTCATCTGATCGCGGCGCTGGCGGTTTTGGATCGACGGGCGTCTCGCATTCGCAACGGAGTTCCGGATGATCCTCCTCTCGCGTCGTAGCCAATTGGCCATTGCCGCAGTCGTGGATGTGGCCCTGCATGCCCGCCCGGCCCCGGTGGCGGCGAAATCACTTGCGGCCCGGCATCATTTGCCGCCGCGCCATCTTGAGACTCTCCTTCAGGCGCTCGTCAAAGCGGGCATTTTGAAAGGCGTGCGTGGCCCGCGCGGTGGCTACGAGCTCGCCAAGGAGCGTCGCCGCATCACGGCGGGTGAAGTCGTGCGCGCGGCTATGGCGGATGGCGTGGAAGATCTGGATCCGGCCCCCGAATCCAAGCTGGTCGAGCAGGTCGTGCAACCGCTCGTTGATAAGGCCGGGCAGACGTTTCTGGCCCAGCTCGATGCCGTCAGCATTGATGACCTGTGTCGGGAATCGGGTGACAAGGCCGTTTTTGAGGGCATGTCCTCCGGCTCTGATTTCACAATTTGAAAACGGATAAAAGATAATATCTCGACCAGATCTGTGAAAAGCAATTAGAATAAGCCCAGATCGATGAAAGGGAGTGCGCCCCATGACTGACAAACGCCCCGGCCGAGGCCGTATCTACGACAATATCACAGCGACCATCGGTGATACGCCGCTTGTGCGCTTGCAGCGCATCGCCAAGGAGCGTGACGTCAAGGCGAACCTGCTCGCCAAGCTTGAATTCTTCAACCCGATTTCGAGCGTTAAAGACCGCATCGGCGTTGCTATGATCGATGCCCTGGAAGCAGCTGGAAAAATCGATCCGGCTCACACTGTTTTAGTAGAGCCAACATCGGGCAATACCGGCATCGCATTGGCGTTTGTGGCTGCCGCTCGCGGCTACAAGCTGATCTTGGTCATGCCTGAAAGCATGTCGATCGAGCGCCGCAAAATGCTTGCGCTTTTGGGTGCGCAGCTTGAGTTGACGCCCGCCGCCCAAGGCATGAAGGGCGCGATTGCCAAAGCGCAGGAAATTGTCGCCACGACACCCGGTGCCATTATCCCGCAACAATTTGAAAATCCGGCCAATCCGGAAATTCACCGCAAAACCACGGCTGAAGAAATCTGGAACGACACGAATGGCACCGTCGATGTTTTCATTTCAGGCGTCGGTACGGGCGGCACGATCACCGGCGTTGGGCAAGTTTTGAAACAGCACAAGCCCGGCGTAAAAATCATCGCAGTCGAGCCAGAAGATTCGCCTGTTCTGTCGGGCGGTCAGCCGGGTCCTCACAAGATCCAAGGCATTGGCGCGGGTTTTGTGCCCTCGGTGCTCGATCGCTCGATCATTGATGAAGTCGTGACAGTCGGCAATCAGACGGCGTTTGAGACGGCACGTCATCTTGCGCGCGTCGAAGGGATTCCGGTTGGCATTTCTTCTGGCGCGGCAGTCGCCGCAGCGCTTGAAATCGGCGCGCGTCCGGAAATGGCCGGCAAAAACATCGTCATTATTATTCCCTCCTTCGCAGAGCGCTACCTCTCGACCGCCCTTTTCGAAGGTCTTTGAGAGCACCGCATTGACATGATGAAGAGAGGCGCCGGTGTGGCGCCTCTTTTCATTTTGGTGATCCTGATTTAGCCATGGAAGACTGAACCCGGGGGCGCGACATGACTTACGAAACCGTTTTGACCGAGACTCACGGTCCGGTGCGCCTCATTAGGCTCAATCGACCCGACGCCTTGAATGCGCTGTCCGTTCAGCTGATCAAAGACCTCAATGGCGCGCTCGATGACGCCGAGGCTGCGGAAGAAATCCGTTGCATTATCCTGACGGGTTCGGAAAAGGCCTTTGCAGCCGGTGCCGACGTCAAGGAAATGCAGAACAAATCCTATCTTGATGGCTATCTCGGCGACTTTGTCGGGGAATGGGAGCGCGTCACCCGCATGCGCAAGCCTGTTATTGCCGCCGTCGCCGGATTTGCGCTGGGCGGTGGTTCTGAGCTCGCCATGATGTGTGATTTCATTCTGGCCGCCGATACGGCGAAGTTTGGCCAGCCGGAGATCAAGCTGGGTATTTTGCCAGGCGCCGGGGGAACGCAGCGCCTGACCCGCTTGATTGGCAAATCCAAGGCCATGGAAATGTGCCTGACGGGGCGTCTCATGGATGCGAAGGAGGCTGAACGGGCGGGCCTCGTGTCCAGGATTGTTCCAGCGGCAGATCTCATTCCTGAGGCTCTCAAGACGGCCCAGACCATCGCTTCCATGTCACTGCCAGCGGTGATGATGGCCAAGGAATGCGTGGATCGAGCCTATGAAACGTCTTTAAGCGAGGGAATCCGCTTCGAAAGACGCGTTTTTTACGCAACTTTTGCCACACCCGAGCAGAAAGAAGGCATGCAGGCCTTTATTGAAAAGCGGCCACCCGCCTTCCATCGATAAAACCCGCTCCGCTGGGCCAGATTCTCCGGCCCTTTGCATTGACGCCGGACGAGCTTCCCGTCTATAAGCCCCAATCTTCCGCGCCCATGGTGTGGAAACTGAATTTGTAGGCCCCTCACGAGCGGCCGACCCTTCGAGGAAAACCAATGGCGAATACCTCCTCGGCCAAGAAGGCCGTCCGCAAGATCGAGCGTCGCACCGCGGTCAACCGTGCGCGTCGCAGCCAGATGCGCACTTATGTCCGCAAGGTTGAAGAAGCCATCGCGACTGGCGATGCGAATGCTGCTCAGGCAGCTCTCGCAGCTGCTGAGCCGTTGGTGATGCGCGCTGCGCAGAAGGGCATCGTTCATAAGAACAATGCTTCGCGCAAGATCTCGCGCCTCACCGTGCGCGTGAAGGCGCTCGCGAAATAAAAGTGCTTCTAAAAGAAGCGGACAGTTTAAAAAAAGCCCGGCTCTGCCGGGCTTTTTTGCATTTTGAATAGTGCAGCTCTCGCTCAGAGTGAGTGAAAGACGCTTTTGATTATTTCTTTTCGCGGGATTCGCTAGCTCACTCGAAACCCCGCAGATTCAATGACTTGTCGGCTAAGCACGAGAAGCATTGAAAATGGGTGCGCTTGACAACCATTTTTATCCATACGCAGAGCACCGATGATGGACTCGTGTTGACACGTAAGCGTCACAGATGACTTCTCACATGTCCCCAAGAATCAGGGCTTTATCGAGGTCAATCCAGATTCGTACACCGATGACGTGCATTTTTTTGGACCAAAAAAAAATGCACGCTGACGAGATTGTTGCGGAGCTTGGAAGCGCTGTGTAAGAATTTGTTCAGACAGAAGGCGCCAAGCGCGGCATTTAAAAGATGATCTAAAATAAGAAGTTACGCGATACGTTCTCACGTCATGTCAGCGTAGTTCCAAAAGATCCTCCGCCGCCGACGCACTCTGTTCGAGGCCTGTTCCAAAAGGCCATATAAGCGACAGCTTATAAAAAAAGTGGATGATTAAACTGTGACGCTCGTCACAGAAGGGGGCATCATGACTTTTACACGCAAAACGGAATTTACGGCCAAGACAGATCTGCTGGATCGCGATCTGAAGGGTGCGTTGGAAATCCGTGGCGTGGAAAGTTGTGCCCGTATCGCAGTCCCTTTTGGGCACTCGGGGTTTTATTGAGCTGAGCTAAGGTCAGCGCCCTGCACGGCCCTTCGGGGCAGTCAGCCTGCGTCATTGCGCGTTTGAAACCCGTCTGAGGTTCCCCTCGACGTTTCATGATTGAGAAGATTTTCAATGCTTAAGCCACGTCTCGATTCCGTTCATGCCTCGCGCGCTGCGGACAATTCTGACGCTACCGTTGCCATGGATTATTCCGAGGCTTGGCAACGCGTATGCCGTCGTCTTCGCGCCGAACTGGGTGAAGATGTTTTCAATTCTTGGTTCGGCCGTCTCGAGCTCGACGAAGTGCATGACGATGTCGCGCGCTTGTCAGTGCCCACGAAATTTTTGAAGAGCTGGATCCAGTCGCACTATACGGATCGCATTCTGGCGACCGTTTCGGCTGAAATGCCTGGCATCGTCTCGTTGGTCGTGTCTGTGCGCACATCAGGGCGTGTCGTCGCCCAGCGCGCGGTTGAGCCAGCCACCCTGCGCGCTGATGAGGCTGCGCCTCGCAGCACAGCCAGCCTTTTCGCCCCGCCGAGCGCTCTTTCAGCCCGACGCGATGCCGACACCGCGCACCGCGACGCCAAGCATGGCGAAAGCGAGGCCTTGGGTGGCTCGCCTCTGGATCGCCGCCTGACCTTTTCGACCTTCCTGGTTGGCAAATCGAACCAGCTCGCCCATGCCGCCGCCCAGCGCGTGGCGCAGGCACCGGCTTCCGAGCTGCCGATCTACAATCCGCTCTACGTCCATGCCTCCGTGGGTCTGGGTAAAACCCACCTTATTCAGGCTGTTGCCCATAATGCGACAGAGGCTGGCCGTCGGGTCATCTATCTGACGGCTGAGAAGTTCATGTACGGTTTCGTTTCCGCGCTGAAGGCGCAGACGGCCATTGCTTTTAAGGAAAAGCTGCGCGCGATTGATGTTCTGGTCATCGATGACGTCCAGTTCCTCCAGGGCAAGTCGATCCAGCAGGAATTCTGTCACACGCTGAATGCGCTGATTGATGCGGGTCGTCAGGTTGTTATCGCCGCTGATCGTCCGCCATCTGATCTGGAGAGCCTTGATGAGCGGGTGCGCTCGCGTTTGGCCGGTGGCCTGTGCGTTGAAATGGGCTCGCTCGACGAAGCCTTGCGCGTGAAAATTCTGGAAACGCGAATTGCTGCTGCACGGATCTCGCAGCCAACCTTCGAGGTTCCCGCGCCCGTGATCACCTTTGTTGCTCGCTCGATCCAGACCAATGGTCGTGATCTTGATGGCGCTGTGAATCGCTTGCTTGCACATGTCACTTTGACAGGTGCGCCCCTCTCGGTTGAGACGGCAGAAACCGCTATCCGCGATCTCGTGCGCACACGCGAACCCAAGCGCGTCAAGATTGAAGACATCCAGAAACTTGTCGCCACGCATTTCAATGTCAGCCGCGCCGATATTTTGTCGTCACGCCGTACAGCAACCGTTGTGCGCCCGCGACAGATCGCCATGTATCTGGCGAAAGTGCTCACACTTCGTTCGCTGCCAGAAATTGGGCGTCGCTTTGGTGGCCGTGATCACACGACCGTCCTTCATGCCGTGCGCAAGATCGAAGGTCTGGCGAATAATGACGGACAGCTCAATGAAGAGCTCGAACTCCTCAAGCGCATGCTGATGGATTGATCCATCGCGCTTTCTCAAAAAGAAAAAGGCCGCTCCTAGGAGCGGCCTTTTTTTATTCTCGGATCTGAGTGGCTCAGACCGCACCATCCTTGGAACGTTCGGCGCGCTTGCGATCGTTAGGATCGAGGAAACCCTTGCGCAGACGGATCGACTTCGGAGTCACTTCAACGCGCTCGTCGTCTTCGATGTAAGCCAGCGCTTTTTCCAGCGTCATGCGGATCGGCGGGGTGAGGCGCACCGCTTCATCCTTGCTCTGTGTACGAATATTGGTGAGCTGCTTACCCTTGAGGACGTTGATCTCCAGGTCATTCTCACGAGTGTGCTCGCCAACGATCATGCCGCGGTACACTTTCCAGCCGGGCTCAATCATCATCGGACCGCGATCTTCCAGCTTCCACATGGCATAGGCGACAGCTTCGCCCTGTTCATTGGAAATCAGCACGCCATTGCGACGGCCCTGAATGTCGCCCTTGTGCGGGGCATATTCATGGAACAGGCGGTTCATGATCGCCGTGCCCTTGGTATCGGTGAGCAATTCGCCCTGATAACCAATCAGGCCGCGCGTCGGCGCATGGAACACGAGACGCAGGCGATTGCCGCCCGAGGGACGCATTTCAAGCAAATCTGCCTTGCGTTCAGCCATTTTCTGCACGACGACGCCGGAATGTTCTTCATCCACGTCGATCACGACTTCTTCGATGGGCTCAAGAACCGTGCCGTCCTCGGCGCGCTGGAACACCACGCGCGGACGCGAGATGCTGAGCTCGAAGCCTTCGCGGCGCATCGTTTCAATCAGAATGCCGAGCTGCAATTCGCCGCGACCCGAGACGATGAAATTGTCGCCCGTTGGCGAATCTTCGACGCGCAAGGCAACATTGCCTTCGGCTTCTTTGTAGAGGCGCGCACGGATCATGCGGCTCGTCACCTTGTCGCCTTCGGTTCCGGCGAGTGGGCTGTCATTGACCATGAAGGTCATCGACAAGGTCGGCGGATCAATCGGTTGCGCCTGCAAAGGCACGGTGACATCCATCGCGCAAAGCGTGTCGGCGACGTTGAATTTTTCGAGACCCGCGATGGCAACAATGTCGCCGGCTTCTGCTTCGTCAATCGGCTGGCGCTCGATGCCGCGGAAGGCGAGAATTTTTGAAATACGACCCTGCTCGACGATTTTGCCTTCGCGATCCAGAACCTTGACCTGCTGATTGGGCTTCACAGATCCTGCGAACACGCGGCCTGTGACCATGCGGCCGAGATAGGGGTTGGCTTCGAGAAGCGTGCCGAGCAAGCGGAACGATCCCTCTTCGATCTTAGGTTCTGCAACATGCTTGAGCACGATGTCGAACAAAGCAGCCATGCCCTGATCCTGCGGACCATCGGGAGAATCGGCGACCCAGCCTTGCTTGGCTGAGCCGTAAATGATCGGGAAGTCGAGCTGCTCGTCGGTTGCGTCGAGCGCGGCGAACAGATCGAACACTTCGTTGACGACTTCGGTCACGCGCGCGTCTGGGCGATCCACCTTGTTGATGCAGACGATCGGCTTGAGACCAATCTTCAGCGCCTTGCCGACAACGAATTTCGTCTGCGGCATCGGGCCTTCAGCAGCGTCAACGAGCACGATGGCGCTATCGACCATCGAGAGAATGCGCTCCACTTCGCCACCGAAGTCGGCGTGGCCTGGTGTGTCGACGATGTTGATGCGCACGTCTTTCCAAACCACCGAAGTAGCCTTGGCAAGAATGGTAATGCCGCGCTCTTTTTCCAGATCGTTGGAATCCATCACGCGTTCAGCCACGCGCTGGTTGTCGCGGAATGCACCCGACTGCTGGAGGAGCTTGTCGACGAGCGTGGTCTTGCCGTGGTCAACGTGGGCGATGATGGCGATATTACGCAGTTTCATGGGCCTGCCAGTGTTTGGGATCGGCGCCCCGGACATCCGGCGACGGCATAAACGATTTTGCAGGCCCGGTTTTGAACTGGGCGGGCAACTCGCGATCTTGTGGAAACGAGACGGCCAGAGGCCGGTTTGCGCGCTGAATACACGAAATCCGGGCTCTTGTGAACCCAAACCGACGATCCGCGGAGATGAAAAAGGCCCCGTTTTCGGCGGGGCCTTTGATTTTCAGCTTAGCCGCGCTTGTTGCGCTTGCCCAAAGTGCGCAGACGCAGGGCATTGAGCTTGATGAAGCCCGCAGCATCGAGGTGATCATAGGCGACGGCGCCTTCCTCGAAGGTGACGAGATCCTGATCATAGAGCGAATAAGGAGACTGGCGCCCAACCACGCGGGCGGTGCCCTTGTAGAGCTTCAGGCGGACGGTGCCCGTCACGTGCTCTTGGCTCTTGTCGATCAGAGCCTGCAGCATTTCGCGTTCTGGCGAGAACCAGAAGCCGTTGTAGATCAGCTCGGCATATTTGGGCATGAGCTCATCCTTCAGATGAGCTGCGCCACGGTCGAGCGTGATGGATTCAATGCCGCGATGGGCCGCCAGCAGGATCGTGCCGCCCGGGGTTTCGTAAACGCCGCGTGACTTCATGCCGACATAGCGGTTTTCGACGAGATCAAGGCGGCCAATGCCATTGGCTTTGCCAAGCTCATTGAGCTTCGTCAAAAGGGTGGCGGGCGACATTCTCTCGCCATTGACTGCCACCGCATCGCCCTTTTCAAAGTCGATGGTGATTTCGGTCACAACATCTGGCGCATCTTCAGGCGCGATCGTGCGCATGTGGACATATTCCGGGGGCTCGACCCACGGATCTTCCAACACTTTGCCTTCTGAAGATGAGTGCAGCAGATTGGCGTCAACCGAGAAAGGTGCCTCGCCCCGCTTGTCTTTTGAAATCGGGATCTGGTTTTCTTCGGCAAAAGCAATCAGCGCTTCGCGGCTTTTGAAATCCCATTCGCGCCACGGCGCGATCACCTTGATGTCGGGCTCAAGAGCGTAATAGCCGAGCTCGAAACGCACCTGATCATTACCCTTGCCGGTGGCGCCGTGTGAGACGGCGTCCGCACCAACTTTGCGGGCGATTTCGATTTGCTTCTTGGCGATGAGCGGGCGGGCAATCGATGTGCCCAGCAGGTACAGCCCTTCATAGAGCGCATTGGCGCGGAACATCGGGAAGACGTAATCGCGGATGAATTCCTCGCGCAGGTCTTCGATGAAAATATGTTCCGGCTTGATGCCGAGCAGCTCAGCCTTTTTGCGGGCTGGTTCCAGCTCTTCGCCCTGACCCAGATCTGCCGTGAAGGTCACGACTTCGCAATTATAGGTCGTCTGCAGCCATTTCAGGATGATGGACGTGTCGAGACCGCCCGAATAGGCGAGGACTACGCGTTTGACGTCTTTGATGGGTCGGGACATGGGCGGCTCTTGTCGCAGAGTGAGGAGGCGGGCGTGAAGGCGGGTTTGGCCCGGCTTGATCGCGGCGGACTATAGAGCCGCGTCTGTGTCGCGCAAGTCAGATTCCACGCACTTTCGGGGCCAGAAAAGCCGATAAAGCCCCAGCACGATCAGGATCGTGAACAGGCCCGCAAAAAGCGTGTCGGACAGATAATGCCCGCCAAAGGCGATGCGAAGCGCACTGGTGGCGGCTCCAAAGCTCAGCGCGGCCACAATAGCCAGAGGGCGAACCGGTGGGGGCGTCAGCAGCGCTGGGGCCAGCGTCCAGAAAGCCGAGGCCGCTTCACCCGAGACAAAAGAGCAGTTGCGCGCGCATTGCCCGTCAAACCGAAACCAGGGGCGAAATTCCCATTTGCCGCCCATTTCTAGCGTCTGAACGGGCCTGGGGCGGTGTGAATGGTCTTTCAGGACCAGATTGACCACAAGACCGGGGCCGAGCGCCAGCGACAGGCAAAGAAAGACGACTGCCCGCCCTGAGGGCGACCATGGGTGCGTGAACCCGACCAGGCTCAAGACCCAGGCTAAAATGGCCAAGGCGGGAAGACAGAGCGGTGCACCATAGAAAATGCTGCGCAGCATTTCCCCGGTCGGCGTCTGACCGATGAAGCCCGCCCCCTCCTGCCAGAACAGGCGGGCCACAGAGAGATCGAGCTCCGGCGCGAGGCCGAAGATGAGGCCTGTCAGGATGGACAGGGCCAAGGCGATCAGGAGAGCGTTTCTCAGCACAGGCGCGGCCAGTTGGGGATCAGGTCCAGCCCTTCTAGAGGTCAGCCGCCACGAAGAGAAGTCCCTCCACGCTTGCTCTCACTCTCCCGGCTCCCTAGTTTGACGGCCATGAGCTTGTCAGCAGAAGAAATCGAGCGCTACGCGCGCCACATTGTCTTGCAGGGCGTCGGCGGCCCCGGGCAGCAGAAACTCAAGGCGGCGCGGGTCCTTGTGATCGGGGCTGGCGGCCTTGGCTCCCCGGTCCTGCAATATTTGGCAGCTGCAGGGGTCGGCATGCTGGGGATCGTCGACGACGATGACGTCGCCCTGTCCAATCTCCAGCGTCAGGTTTTGCATGGGACGCCAGATATTGGCACCCCCAAGGTCGACAGCGCGGCCCGCGCCATCGCCCGGCTGAATTCCCACGTAGAGGTCATAGGTCACCGCCAGCGGATCGATGCCGCCAATGGGCGGGACCTGGTGCGCGACTATGATCTGGTGGTCGAGGGGTCGGACAATTTTGAGACCCGCTATGCGGTCTCCGATGCCTGCTTTTTCGAAAAGAAGCCGCTGGTCACCGCGGCGGTCGGGACCTTCGACGCCTCATTGACGACGCTGCGCCCGTTTGAGACCAATCCGAATGGCGCAAACAATCCGACTTATCGCTGTCTGTTTCCCGAGCCCCCGCCTGCGGGCACGGTGCCCGCTTGCGCTGAAGCCGGCGTCTTGGGCGCGCTCACGGGCATAGTGGGCGCGATGATGGCGCTGGAAGCGATCCGCGAAATCGTCGGGTTCGGCGAGGGTCTGACGGGACGTATCCTGCTTATCGACAGCCGTGCGATGCGCTTTGAAACGGTTCGCTATGCGTGGGACCCTGACAACTGTCTGAATGGCTCAGGAAAAGCGCCGTAAGCTCACAAGCCATCCACAGGCTTGTACACAGAGTTGAACACAGGACATCCACCGGCTTTCGACGGGGTTATGCCCAATTCCGAGGGATTTCATGCTGGCTTGAAGCAGCCCCAGCCATGCTTTATCGATGAAAGACCATAAAAGAAAAACGGGAGGGTTTTCGCATGTCATTGTCGCTTTATCAGGCCCATATTCCGCTCATGCTGCAAATGCTCGGCAGCCTCGCTGGCATGTGTGACAAAGCCGCAGCCCATTGCGCCGATCGCAAGATCGACCCGCAGGCTCTGCTGACCGCCCGCCTCTTCCCCAATATGTATGCTCTGCAAAAGCAAATTCAGGTGTCGACCGATTGGGTGCGCACCACCGCGTCCATGCTGTCAGGCGTTGAAGCGCAAAAGCCGCCGCACGAAGAAAAATCCTTCGATGAATTGCGCGCCCGGATTGCGGCGACCGTTGCTTTTGTAAAGGGGATCGATCCGGCCAAGATTGATGCCGCGCAGGGTCGCGAAATCACCTGGGCAACCTCAGCCAATACGCGCGTCATGCTGGGTGAAGATTTTGCGCTTCATCAGGCTATGCCGCAGTTCTTTTTTCACGTAACCACCGCCTATGCGATCTTGCGCCATAATGGCGTGGATCTCGCCAAGCGTGATTTCATGGGCGATGTGCCGCGCGTGAAATTCATCTGATTGCACAGCCTACAAAGAAAGAGACAGATCACATGACGATCAAGCGTATCGGTCCCGGCGTCCGCATGAGCAAGGCCGTGGTGCATGGCAATACGGTTTACACCGCTGGTCAGGTCGCCGACAAAACGGTGGGCTTGAGCGTTGCGGAACAGACGCAGGAAATCGTTGATCTGATTGATGCGATTCTGGCTGAAGCGGGCACGGACAAGACAAAGATCCTGTCGGCCACGATCTATCTGTCGGACATTGCGACCTTCCCGGAAATGAATTCGATCTGGGACAAGTGGGTTGTGCAGGGACACACACCGGCGCGCGCAACGCTCGAAGCCAAGCTTGTTGGCCCGCAATATAAAGTCGAAATCGCCGTGATTGCGGCCATCTGAAAAAGGCGCCCCGGACAAAGTCCGGGGCACGACAATCAAATCAAAGCCGCAAAGGCTCAGGGAGCAAACACATGACGCGCGATGAAGCCAAACAAAAACTGGTCGCTGGTGGCCATATTCTCGATGCCGCTGGTCAGGGCGATTTCACGCGCGGGCATATTTGCGTGCGTGTGCCTGATGATGCGAACCAGTTTTACATGAAGCCGCATTCTTTCGGCTTTGACGAAATGACCGTCGACAATGTCGTGACCTGCGACCTCGAAGGCAACAAGGTTGATGGATGGGCACCCCGCCATAGCGAAGTCTATATCCATTCCGAAATTTTCAAGATGCGCCCGGATCTTAATGCCAGCATTCATACGCACCCGACCTATGCCGTCGCCTTTTCGGCACTGGGTCGTCGCATGAAAGCATTGAGCCAGCCCAGCGCGCTGTTTGTCGATAATTATGGCGTCTATACCGATTCCATCGATCTCATTCGTTCAAAAGACATGGGACATGGTGTTGCCAAGGCTCTCGGTAAATGCCCGGTTGTTTTCTTGAAAAATCATGGCGTGGTTGTTTGCGGCCCGACCATTGAAGATGCGGTGATCAGCTGCATCATGCTGGAAAACGCCTGCCAGATTCAGATGATCGCTGATGCAGCCGGTGAAACCGCTGGCGAATTCCCAATGGAAGACGTGATGGCGCTGCGCAAGAAATTGCTCAGCCCCGAACAGAACGCCATCAACTTCAAGTATCTGCAGCGTCGCGTCGAACGCGCGCGCTAAGCTATATCAAAAGAGCGGCGGGCTTGATCCCGCCGCTGTCAAAAACCAAAAGCGGGAGGCGTAGATGAAGGCCATTGTCATTCGGCAATTCGGTCCCCCAGATGTCATGAAATATGAGGAGTTGCCAGATCCGGCCCCTCGTCATGGCGAGATCCGCATTGCGGTTCATGCGGCCACCGTCAATCGCGTGCTTGATGTTGCTGTGCGACGCGGCGAGCAAGCGCAGCGCGGCGTTGAACTCCCGCTGATCCCCGGTGTCGATTGTGCAGGCGTGATTGATGCCATTGGCCCTGGCGTGACCAAATTCAAAATTGGTGATCGCGTGTGCGCAGCAGGTCGCATGCCGCTCGATCCCTGCAATGAAGACGGCACCGGCGGCACTGAGCGCAATGGCATGATGGGCATCAAGCGCCCGGGTGGTTTTGCTGAAAAAGTTTGTGTCCCGGCGAGCTCCGTTTTTGCGCTGCCTGACAAGCTTGGCTTCCACGAAGCCGCAGTTGTGATGCGCCATTGCCCAACCGCCTGGAACCTGCTCGTCAATGTGGCCGGTCTCAAGGCTGGTGAATGGGTTCTCATCATGGGTGCCAGCGGCAATCTGGGCAGCGTTGGCATTCAGATCGCAAAGCATGTGATTGGTGCGCGTGTGATCACAACAGCCGGGTCACGTGAGCGTGCCGATTCCGGCCTCGCGCTGGGAGCTGATCATGCGATTGATTATTCGACGCAGGATTTGCGCGCCGAAGTGATGCGCATCACCGAGGGCAAGGGCGTGCATGTTCTCTATGACAATATCGCCAATCCGAAAGTTCTGCCGGACGCGTTTTTGACCTTGGGCAACAAGGGTCGCCTCGTGACAGCCGGCGCTCATGGCGGCCCGAATGTGACGATCGATTTCTTCCATCTCTATGATCACAAGATCACGATCAAGGGCATGCCCGGCTCGCGGGATGAAGATCGTCCAAAATGTTTTGCGGCTGCGGCTGAAGGCAAGATCAAAGTGCGCATTGCGCATGTCTTGCCGTTGTCGAAAGCGCCCGAGGCGCATCGCATGATGGAATCGGATGCGGGCATGGGCAAGATCGTGCTCGACCCAACGATGGGTTAAGTCAGGTCGTCTTGAACAGGCGGAACATTTCACTGATCCGCCACGGCTTAGAGATCAATTCCGCATTGGGCGGGAGCTGCTTGTCGAAAACACTCGCCGCTCCCGTCGACAAAATCACTTTGATGGCCGGCCAAGTCTTCATGACAATATTGGCCAGAACCACACCATCCATGCCGGGCATCATCACATCAGTGAAGACAGCCGAGAGATTGAGTGCGTGTTCTTGCAGGATCATCAACGCTTCTTCGCCCGTCTCAACTTCGATGACGTTGACCCGCAGCTCTTCCAGAATGGAGCGGGCGAGCCCCGCATCTTGCGTTGAATTGACGACCAGAACGCTCTGGCCAGTGGCCGCAAGGGCACCGGCAGTCCCGGCCAGCGTGAGCCCGGCGGCCGCGAATTTTTCCCCGTTTCCATGCGCCCGCAGGCGAACGCCCGCGTTTTCAGCCTCGCCAATAAATTCAACACCGGCTTTTTGCAGGGCCAAGCGGACAGCGCGCAATTTCTCCGGGCTGCCTGAATAACGCCCAGTCTCAAAATTATGGATGGTGTTGCGATGGACGCCTGCAGCCTGCGCCAGCTGGTCCAGAGACCAATTGACGGCGGCGCGTGCCATTCTGACTTGTGCTGGCGTCACTGTTTGCCTGCCTTTTTTGCCACTTTTTTGTTATAATGAACTAATTCCCGTGTCTCAGCCAGTCCTCGGCATAAATGCAACGCTAAAGCTTTGGTCGTATAGGGACGTCTGTCGCAGCTTGCGTGCCCCATGGGGCGGACGGTATGGACGAGCGACGAGTTTTTTAAAGAAACAGGCCGTGACATGACGATCCGCGTTCATCAGGGTGATTTGCCGGCCAGCGCCTCATTTGGCGCCAGCGTTGCCATCGACACCGAGACTTTGGGGCTTAATCCGCACCGCGACCGCCTTTGCGTTGTCCAATTGTCGGCGGGCGACGGAACGGCAGATGTGGTTCAGATCGCGAAGGGGCAGACGAGCGCCCCCAACCTGCAAAAACTGCTGGCGGACCCTGCGGTCACCAAGATTTTCCACTTCGGTCGCTTCGACATCGCTGTTTTGGAAAAGACTTTCGGCACGCCTGTGAACGGCGTCTATTGCACCAAAATCGCCTCCAAACTGGTGCGCACCTATACGGATCGCCACGGTTTGAAAGACCTGACGCGGGAATTGATTGGCATTGATTTGTCGAAGCAGCAGCAATCGTCTGATTGGGCCGCCACCAGTCTGAGCGAGGCGCAATTGGCCTATGCTGCGTCCGACGTCCTGCATTTGCATGCGCTCAAGGACAAACTCGATGCCATGTTGGCGCGTGAAGGCCGGACAGATATTGCCGCCGCCTGCTTTGGATTTTTGCCAGTCCGGGCGCGTCTCGACTTGCTGGGTTGGCCTGAGCAGGACATATTTGCACATCAATGAGCAGTCATCAGAGGGATCCATCAGATTTGGACCCGGCAGGAGTTGCGGCGTGACGGTGAATGGACGGATGGATCAAGCGGGAGCAGGTGCACAACGCGCCTTGCACTTCCGCGCGGCCAATCGTCATTCCGCACAGGTCAAATTTCTGCGCCGTGCGCTTCTGTCGAGCGCTGTCGTGGGTACCCTTGCCGTTGTTGGCCTGAGCTGGTTCAATCCATTCGGAAAGAGCGCGCTGGAAGTGTCGATCAAGGGGAGCAATCTCGACGGCACGCGGGTCACGATGGAACAGCCGCGCCTTGCAGGCTATCGTCGCGATGGTCGCCCTTATGAAGTGAATGCGGATTCGGGCGTGCAGGATGTGCGGCAGCCCAATCTGCTGGAGCTTAACAATCTCGACGCTAAAATTGGCATGATTGATCAGACCAGCGTGCGTGTTGTTTCCTCAGCTGGCACCTATGACAGTTTTCGAGAATTTATGGATTTTCATAAAGCGGTTCGGGTACGCTCGAATACGTATGACATCGACATGAAGAGCGCCCGCATGGATTTCAAAGCCGGCACCATGGTGACGGATGAGAATGTCAAAGTGCTCATCACCGAGGGTCAAATCCAGGCTGACACCATGAACATGGTCGACAATGGCCAGAGCCTCATTTTTGAAGGCAAGGTGCGTTCAACATTTTCCTCGGGCGATCAATCCGAGCCGACTTCAGGGGGCAAGGCGCAATGAGATTAACCGCCGCATTTACGGCAGTTTTCGTTGCTGCAGGATTCTTGTGCGCTGGCGCGCAGGCCGCAGGTCCGACGCCCGCGCCGCAAGCCAAAAAGCGCAGCAACGGCTCGGTCTTGCCCGGCGGCGACGCCAAGGCACCAATCACCGTTGATGCCGAGAAACTCGAATATTTTGATCGTGATCAAAAGCTGATCTACACCGGAAACGTGTTCGTCCAGCAGGGCGATTCAAATATGCGCGCAACGATCATGACGGTATTTCTGAGCAAAGACGAAGGCATGGCTGCAGCCCAGCAAGCGGTGCAAACAGATTCGTCAGGGCGCATTCGACGCATCGAAGCCAAGGGCCCCGTGACAGTCACGCAGCGCGATCAAGTCGGCACGGGTGACAATGGCGTCTATGACAAGATCGACAACAAAGTCTATTTGTTCGGCAATGTCGTTTTGAGCCAAGGAACGAATGTCACCAAAGGCGATCGTGATTCCAAACTCGTCTATGATCTCGACACCGGCTATGCGCAGGTGATCGGGGGCCGTGTGAATTCCATTTTCACGCCGGGTTCGTCTGACGAAAAAACTGCCGCCAAACCCGCTGAGCGCAAGCCCGCGCGCTGATGCGTGCCATGAGAATGTGAGCCGATCAAAGTGGCGACGTCTTCCCTGACAAAAAATTCTGATCTGCGCGCAGCGCTTCCCGACACGCCGGGCGAGGGCTGGCTTGCCGCCTATGG
Source organism: Beijerinckiaceae bacterium (assembly GCA_947452005.1). Taxonomy (GTDB): domain Bacteria; phylum Pseudomonadota; class Alphaproteobacteria; order Rhizobiales; family Beijerinckiaceae; genus Terripilifer. The sequence continues at coordinate 183,864 of CANGBC010000001.1, forward strand.
TCTGGGCAAGAGCTATGGCGGCCGCCAGGTCGTCCAGGACGCCAGCCTTGCCGTTTGCCGTGGTGAGGCAGTGGGTCTGCTGGGGCCCAATGGTGCCGGCAAAACGACAGTCTTTTATATGATCACGGGGCTGGTGCGGCCTGACAAAGGTCGCATTGAGCTCGATGGCCATCCGGTCACGCAGCTCCCGATGTATCGGCGGGCCCGCCTTGGGATCGGCTATCTGCCGCAGGAAGCCTCGATTTTTCGTGGGTTGAATGTGGAAGACAACATTCGTGCGGTGCTCGAAAACACCGTGTCGGATCGCGACGAGCGCGAGCAACAGCTCGAATCTCTGCTCGAGGAATTTGACATCAAGCGGCTGCGCAAGGTGCCATCGATTGCTTTGTCAGGCGGCGAGCGCCGTCGGTGTGAAATTGCCCGCGCTTTGGCGGGGCAGCCGAGCTTTATGCTGCTGGACGAGCCTTTCGCGGGTATCGACCCCATCGCCGTCGGCGACATTCAGCAATTGGTCCGCCACCTCAAGCAGCGTGGCATTGGCGTTTTGATCACCGATCACAATGTGCGCGAAACGCTGGGTTTGATCGATCGCGCCTATATCATCCATTCTGGACAGGTACTGACCGAGGGCACGCCCGAGGAAATCGTGGCCAATCCTGACGTGCGCCGCTTTTATCTGGGTCAAGACTTCCGTATGTAACGGAAATACCACTAAAACCCGGATAAAATTAACCACAAAACGTCAGAGGGGCGACAGTTCGGCTCTGATACAAGCGAGTTAGCATAGCTATCGCTCCGTAAGTGCTGTATATGCAATTTCCGGGCCGACCTCCGGTCGGGTGGAAAAGGCAATCGAGTAGCTGAATGGCGCTTTCGACAAAGCTCATGCTCCGCCAGGGACAATCCCTGGTGATGACGCCGCAGCTGCTGCAGGCCATCAAGCTGCTTCAGTTTTCGAGCGTTGAGCTCGCAGCGTTTGTCGAGGAGGAGCTTGAGCGAAATCCCTTGCTCGAGCGCAGCGAAGACCGTCCAGACCCAATCCCTGATGCGCCCGCCGAACATGCCGAACATTGGGATGACGATTCCGATTTCGATCCCGGCGACCGATCCCGTGCCGAGGGTGACTGGGCATCGGAATCTTTGTCGACCGATCAACACAGTCTCGAATCCGATATGGGCACCGAGATCGGCAATTCGTTCGATTCCGACCGTGCACCAACGCCCAATGAATCCCCGGCCCAGATGGAAGGCTCAGGACTTTCCGCCACGTCCTGGACAGGCACATCGGGCGGTGGCGATGGTGAGGGAACCGACCTCGAAGCCTATGTTGCGGCTCAGGTCACGCTTCAAGATCATTTGGGCGAACAATTGGTTTTGGCGCTTGTCGATCCTGTTGAGCGCCTGATCGGCCACACGATCATCGATTCGATCGATGAGGCGGGTTATCTCTCCGAAAGTCTTGAAGAGATTGCCGAGCGCCTCGGCGCATCCATGACGGTTGCCAGCGCGGTTTTGGCAAAAGTGCAAACCTTTGATCCCGTCGGAATCGGTGCGCGGAATTTGGCCGAATGTCTCGCCATCCAATTGCGCGAGAAAAATCGCCTTGATCCGGCCATGCAGGCGCTCCTCGACAATCTCCCGCTTTTGGCAAAGCGTGATTTCGTTGCGCTGCGTAAAATTTGCGGCGTCGACGAAGAAGATTTCGCCGAAATGGTTTCAGAAATCCGCCGTCTCGATCCAAAGCCCGGCCGCGCCTTTGGCGGCGGCCCCATTCAGACCGTTGTGCCGGATGTGACTGTGCGCACCGCTAAAGATGGCACGTGGCATGTCGAGCTCAATCCGGAAGGCTTGCCACGCGTTTTGGTCAATCACACTTACGCGACGCGCGTTTCCAAAATGCAGGGAAGCGCTGCAGACAAGAGCTTTGTGTCCAATTGTCTGCAGACGGCCAATTGGTTGACCAAATCCCTTGAGCAGCGCGCGCGGACGATTTTGAAAGTCTCCGCAGAGATCGTGCGCCAGCAAGATGCGTTCTTTGCCCATGGCGTTGAACATCTGCGACCGCTGAATCTGAAAACCATTGCAGACGCCATTGGCATGCATGAATCAACTGTATCACGCGTGACGTCGAACAAATACATGTCGTCACCGCGTGGTCTTTTTGAATTGAAATATTTTTTCACCGCGTCCATTCCGGCGCGCACCGGCAGTGAATCTCATTCAGCGGAAGCGGTCCGTTTTCGCATCAAGCAATTGATTGATGCCGAAACGGTGAAGGACGTTTTGTCCGACGATGCCATTGTTGTGAAATTAAAAGAACAGAACATCGATATCGCCCGCCGCACGGTAGCTAAGTACCGTGAAAGCTTGCGCATTCCCTCTTCGGTGGAGCGTCGGCGCGAAAAGGTCGCCATGGACCAACACGGCGACGTGTAAGCGCGCCTGTCAACCTGACCCAACGGACTGTTCCTTTTCTGTGCAAGCCGCTCTAGCCTGAGGCTGGATGCAGCGTCGCGCCCGCTGCTGCATTCTTTCACAGTGAAGCGGTGCCAACGGGGGCAGCACATGGGCCTCAGGGTTTCGGGTAAAAATTTCAACATCGGCGAAGCGTTGCGCGAGCACGTTTTGGAGCGGATCAATGCAGCCTCATCGCGCTATTTCGACGGCTCGGTGACGGGACATATCGTCGTCGATCATGAAGGTTCAGGTTATCGAACCGATTGCACGCTGCATTTGACATCCGGCACCACTTTGCATGCGGAAGGACGTGCGCAGGAACCCTATGCCAGTTTCGAACAGGCTGCCGAGCGTCTGGAAAGCCGACTGCGACGCTATAAGCGACGCTTGAAAGATCACCATGCTGGCGGATCACAAAATCATACAGTTCCGGTTGCAGGCGAGATGGTCGCGGATTATGTCCTTCAGGGCCCTGACGAGGATGATGCGGGAACTGAATTTCACCCCGTTGTCGTCGCCGAAAGGACCAGCACCCTGAAAACATTCAGCGTGGCGGAGGCTGTCATGGAACTCGATTTCACGGGAGCGCCCGTGCAGGTTTTCCGAAACGCCGGTCACGGACGTGTGAACATCGTCTATCGCCGTCCTGATGGAAACGTGGGATGGATTGACCCGAGCCCCTAGGATGGGGCATCTGGCGAGTCCGGACGCTGATTTCTTGTGCCGCAGGACACCCCTGCGGCACGCTTCTTGCTCCGCTGCAACACGTTCATTTGACCCAGGCCACGGAACATCATGTCGCTGAAGGATCTGCTAAGCCCTGACGCCATTCTGCCGGCGCTCAAGGTGACTTCGAAAAAAGCGGCATTGCAGGAAATCAGCGAAAAAGCCGCGCTGATTTCCGGGATCCCCGCGCGCGAAATCTTTGACGCCCTTTTGCAGCGCGAGCGCTTGGGCTCGACGGGCGTGGGCAATGGCATTGCCATTCCGCATGGGAAGCTGGCCAAGGCCGGGCGCATCTTTGGTGTTTTTGCGCGGCTGGAGCGCCCCATCGATTATGAGGCGCTGGATGGCGCACCCGTCGATCTGATCTTCATGCTCATTGCGCCCGAGACGGCAGGTGCCGATCATCTGAAAGCGCTGGCCCGCACGGCGCGTATCTTTCGTGATCCCGTCACGACGACCAAGTTGCGTGCGACGCGCGATGCCGCAGCGCTTTTCACCATGTTGATCGCGCCGCCAAGCTCGCAGAACGCGGCTTAAATCAGCGCCACGCGCGCGCCTCATAATCAATCAGATAGGCTTGAGGTCTGGCTGCAATCGCTGCCATACCCGTCAGCACGGCATCTTTAGCAATCAACAGATCGGTCGCGATGGAGCGCGCCATCCCGTCCATCGGCGCTTTGGCTTCGAAGGTCTGCCGAAAAGCTGCTGCATCCAAGAAGGGCAGAATTTTAGGCAGGATCCCGCCCGAAAGCGTGACGCCACCGCGCGCCAGAAATGTTAGCGCCAGATCGCCCGACAATCGGGCAACGAGCTGCCAGAAATGGCGCAAGGTCATCGCCTCGTCACCACGCGCATCAAGCCTTGCGCGCTGCACGATGTCTGGGCCGCTCAGACGGATTTTTGTGCGCGCCTGATGCAAACGCACCAGACCTGGCCCTGAAACCAGTGTCTCGGCGCTGACGCGCCCCTGGGCGCGTTCGATGTGCTCCCAGATCTCGAAATCTTCCGCACTCACGGGGCCAAATTCGGCATGGGCGGCCTCGCTGGGCAGCGGCAGATGGCGCCCACCATCAAACAGGAGCCCCGCCACCCCCAGTCCCGTGCCCGGCCCCAGGATCAGGCGCAGCCCCTTGCTTGGCGCCACCCCTCCTATGCCAACCAGCCATTCGGCTCGGTGGCTGGGCAGGCTCAGCGCCTGGGCCTCGAAATCATTCAAGAGCAGACCTTGCGACAGGCCCAGCCTGTAAGCGATCTGGGGGCCATCCAGCGTCCAACGGGCATTGGTCAGATGCAAGTGCCGCCCAACCACCGGCCCGGCCCCACAGGCCAGCATAGAGCGTGGGCGCGGCCCGCCCAGTTCCGCTAAAGCCTGCTCGACGCAGGTGTCAAAATCCGGAAAGCCCGCAGTGAGCCGAGGGCTCAGCAGGCGGGGGGTGGCGGCTGGCTCGTCGACCCAGGCCATACGGACATTGGTCCCGCCTATGTCGCAGACCAGAAGGGGGTGGGGAAATTCCAAAAGCCGTCCTCCTGGCGGTTTGTCCCAACCTGAACGTGCGGCCAAGCCGGGGGTTTCCGCCTCGCCTTACGGCGATCTTGGAAAGCGCACGCCAAGGCCCTAGAAAGCGGCAACACGTTTCAACCGGGATCGAACGATGACCATTCAGCACCGCCCGCTTTTCCGCCTCGGCAAGGATAACACCCCCTATCGCAAATTGACGAGTGAGGGCGTGAAGCTCGAGAAGCTTGGCGACAAGGAAGTTCTTACCGTCAGCCGCGAGGCAATCCGTTTGCTGGCTGAACAGGCGATGATGGATATCAATCATCTGCTGCGCCCGAGCCATCTCGCACAGCTACGCAAAATTCTCGACGACCCCGAAGCCACTGGCAATGACAAATTCGTGGCCTTTGATCTTTTGAAAAATGCCAACATTGCAGCGGGTGGCATTTTGCCGATGTGTCAGGACACGGGCACAGCCATTGTCATGGGCAAGAAGGGCCGCCTGATCTGGACGGACGGCGATGATGAAAGCGCGCTGGCTGAAGGCATTTTGGACGCATATGAAAAGCGCAACCTGCGCTACTCGCAACTTGCGCCTCTTTCGATGTTTGAAGAGAAGAACACGAAAAACAATCTGCCTGCGCAGATCGATATCTATTCCGAAGGCGAGGACGCCTACAAATTTCTCTTCATGGCGAAGGGCGGCGGCTCTGCCAACAAAACCTATCTGTTCCAGGCCACCCCGTCATTGCTGACGCATGATCGCATGATCGCTTTTCTGAAAGAAAAGATTTTGACGCTCGGGACGTCGGCCTGCCCGCCCTATCATCTGGCGATCGTTATCGGCGGCATGTCGGCAGAGATGAATCTGAAGACGGTGAAGCTTGCATCAGCGCGCTATCTGGATTCGCTCCCAACCGAAGGCAGTGAAGATGGACAGGCCTTCCGCGATCTGGCGATGGAAGAAGAGATTCACAAGCTGACGCAGCAATTGGGTGTTGGCGCACAATTTGGCGGCAAATACTTCTGCCACGATGTGCGTGTCATTCGCCTGCCGCGCCACGGTGCATCCCTGCCAATTGGCATGGGCGTGTCTTGCTCGGCCGATCGTCAGGCGGTTGGCAAAATCACCAAGGATGGCGTGTTCCTCGAGGAGCTCGAACATAATCCCTCCCAATATCTACCCGACGTCGACGGCTCGACGCTTGGCGGAGATGTTGTGAAGATCGATCTCAATCGCCCGATGAAGGATATTCTGGCGACGCTGTCGCAATATCCCATCAAGACGCGTCTCTCACTCACTGGCACGATCATCGTGGCGCGTGATTTGGCGCATGCGAAATTGCGTGAGCGTCTCGATGCAGGCCAAGGCCTGCCTGAATATTTCAAAAATCATCCCGTCTATTATGCGGGCCCCGCCAAGACGCCTGAAGGTTTTGCTTCCGGCTCGTTTGGTCCCACAACAGCTGGCCGCATGGATTCCTTCGTCGAACAATTCCAGGCAGCTGGTGGCTCGATGGTGATGCTCGCCAAGGGCAATCGCTCGAAGGAGGTGCGCGAAGCCTGTGGCAAACATGGCGGCTTCTATCTGGGCTCCATCGGTGGCCCAGCGGCGCGTCTTGCCCAGGATTGCATCAAGAAGGTCGAGGTCTTGGAATATCCAGAACTCGGCATGGAAGCGATCTGGAAGATCGAAGTGGAAGATTTCCCGGCCTTCATCGTCATTGACGACAAGGGCAATGATTTCTTCAAAGAGCTGAATCTGGGCTAAGAGTCAGCCCAGTAGCAGGGGTAGAAAAACAGGAACCAGGATCGGCGTGAGCAGGCCATTGAGGCCCATGCCGATCCCCGAAAACGTGCCCGCCATTATATCGACTTGAAATGCACGCGCTGTGCCGATGCCATGCGCGGCTACGCCTAGAGCAAAGCCACGCGCGCGCATATCGCGCACACGCACAGCATTCATCAGTGGCGTGACGATGATCGCGCCAATCGCACCTGTCATCAGCACCAGCACCGCAGCCAACGAGGGGTCGCCACCCGTGCGCTCGGCAATCCCCATGGCAACACCGACCGTGACGGATTTGGGCGCCAGCGAAATCAGCACATCGTGCGGCACGCCCAGAACTTTGGCGATCAGCACAGCTGAGACCATTGCAGCGATAGCGCCTGCCGCAAGCGCACCTATCATAGGCAGCAGCACGCGCATGACAGTGCGCCGATGCGCGTAAAGCGGCACAGCCAACGCCACTGTGGCAGGTCCGAGCATGAAGTGCACAAATTGCGCGCCTTCAAAATAGGTTCGGTAAGGCGTGTGCGTAAAGGACAGGATCAGCCCAATCACCCAGACCGAATGCAGCACAGGATTGGCCAGCGGATTGCGATTGAGTTTGGCCGAGATGCGATCGGCCAGCACATAGACAAAGATCGTGAGCGTCAGCCACAGTAGCGGTGTGCGCGAGAGATAGACCCAGAGCGCAAAATCTGACTGGCTCATGTCGCTTCTCCGACCAAACGCGCGAGGAGGCGAAAGACAGCGACGCCCGCCAGCAAAGCGATAGCTGTCGAAAAAATGAGAGCGACAAGAATGGCAGGGCCATGGCTGACAACGAGATCCAGTCTCTGCACCACGCCAACGCCAGCCGGGATAAACATCAGCGATAAATTCGCCAGCAGGCCAGTGCTGGTTTTCTCCAGTGTGCCGTCACCCACTTCATGGGGCAGGACTGGCGTGAGTTGGTCGCGCATCAGGAGCAGAACAAGTAGCAGCGCCATGCCGATGACAGGGCCCGGCAGCGGCACCCCGAGCGCATGGACAAGAGCTTCACCAAGCAATTGGCAGAGCAGAAGAAGCCCGAGGCTGATCAGCAAAAGGCTTCTCCTTTTGTTAGCCGCGCAGGGTTGCGCCTGTCTTTTTTGTCACTTCCGCGACGATCTTCTGCATGACCGCTTCGATTTCCGCGTCGGTCAGCGTCTTTTCGCGCGGCTGCAGTGTGACGCTGATGGCAACTGATTTCTTGCCCTCTGGAATGCCCGTGCCTTGATAGACGTCGAACACATTGGCGTCGGTGATGAGTGCGCGATCAGCGGCGAGCGCTGCTTTCAGAATGTCCCCGGCCTGCACGGAGGCCTCGACGATGAAGGCAAAATCACGCTCAAGCGGCATGAGGTCCGACAAGTCGAGTTTTGGCTTTACCTTGGTGGGTTTTGCCTTTGGTGCTGGAATCGCATCGAGAGTGATTTCGAATCCGCACAACGGTCCGTTCACATCCAATGCTTCCAAGACGCGCGGATGAAATTCGCCAAACCAGCCGATCACACCCTTGGGTCCGAATTGCAGCGTGCCTGAACGCCCCGGATGCAGGAAAGAGGGACCACCGGCAACCACTTGCAAGCCACCGGTCGCCACACCCAGCGTGGCGAGCAGCGCCATCACATCGGTCTTGGCATCGAACACATCAACCGGGCGGGCGGCGCCCGACCAATGTCGACCAGCGCCTGTCGCCCGCGCTGTCCCGCGCCGAACTGCAGAGGCAGCCATCTTTTGATCTTCGGGCTTGTCGCCTTTGAAAATCTGGCCAACTTCAAACAAGGCAAGATCCGCAATGCCACGATCTGCATTGCGCTGCGCGGCTGCCAGCAAACCCGGCAACAAGCTTGGGCGCATATCGGAGAGATCGGCCGCAATCGGATTGGCAAGCGCCAGTTCTTTCGCGCCGCCGCCAAACAATTCCGCACGTTCCTTGGAGATGAAGGACCAAGTGACGGCTTCAACCAGACCCTGTGCCGCCAGCGCGCGGCGCGCCAGACGCGTGCGCTTTTGCAGCAATGTCAGGATGGGGGCTGGAATGTCCGCGCTTTCACGCCGCAAGGGCGTCGAAATGATGGCATCAAGGCCCGCAATGCGCACGATTTCTTCGACAAGATCAGACTTGCCTTCGACATCAGCACGCCAGCTTGGCACTTTCACAAAGACGCGGTTGGCATTGGTGGCCTGACGCAAAACATCAAAGCCAAGCTTTTCCAGAATGCCCGCCATGTGCGAGGAATCGAGGTCAAGACCAGCGAGGCGTTGCACTTCGGTCCAAGGGAAATCAATGGTGCGCGCCGGCACGTTGGGTGATCCTGCAACAAGCAGTTCGGAGGCTTCGCCACCGCAGATCTCTTGTACGAGATGGGTAGCAAGTTCCGCACCCGGCACACAGAAAGCCGGGTCAACGCCACGCTCGAAACGATAGCGCGCATCCGACACAATGCCCAGTGCACGACCAGCGCGCGCGATCGTGAGCGGATCCCAGAGCGCGGATTCGATCAGCACGTCTGTTGTGTGCTCATCGCATCCAGATGCTTCACCACCCATAATGCCAGCGATGGATTCAACACCCTTGTCATCGGCAATGGTGATGATGGAGGGATCGAGCTTGTAGGTTTTGCCATCGAGCGCCACGATCTCTTCGCCAGATTTGGCGCGGCGCACGACGAGAGCGCCTGCGACTTTTTTCGCGTCAAACACATGCAGCGGGCGGCCGCGATCGAAAGTCAGATAATTGGTGATGTCGACCAGCGCATTGATCGGGCGCAGACCAATCGAGGTCAGACGCTTCTGCAACCAAGCAGGTGATGGCCCGTTCTTCACACCGCGCACGAGGCGCAATGCAAAGGCTGGCGCGAGATGCTCATCGCCCGCTGCAAAATCGAGCTTCACCGAAACAGGGCACGCGAATGCGCCAGCAACGGGTTTGATCGGATGATCTTTCAGACGTCCAAGACCAGCAGCAGCCAGATCGCGCGCAATGCCATGCACGCCGGTTGCATCCGCACGGTTGGGCGTCAGATTGATTTCAATGACCGGATCGCCAAGGCCAGCAAAATCGACGTAGCGTTGACCAGCTGTCGCGGTCTCGGCCAATTCGATGATGCCGTCGTGATCTTCTGACAACTCCAGTTCCGCGGCCGAGCAGAGCATGCCCAAAGATTCCACGCCGCGGATCACGCCTTTGGCGATGGTGAATTTCTTGGCCGGAATATAAGTGCCGGGCGAAGCAAAAACCGTCTTCAAACCCGTGCGCGCATTGGGTGCGCCGCAGACGACCTGGACAGGCGCGCCAGCGCCAATATCGACCATGCAAACCCGCAGGCGATCCGCATCGGGATGGCGCTGTGCATCAAGCACATGACCGACAACAAAATTTTTCAGCGTGTCGGCAGGATCAACAACATGCTCAACTTCGAGACCGATGCGCGTCAGCGTTTCGACGATCTCGTTGAGTGATGCTTCGGTTTCAAGGTGATCCTTGAGCCAGGAGAGCGTGAATTTCATGTCTCTGCCCTCCCTTACGCGCTGAGACCGCCTGCCAGGCTTGGCAGGTCGAGAGGACGGAAGCCGTAATGAGACAGCCAGCGCAGGTCGCCTTCAAAGAAGGGGCGCAGATCCGGCATGCCATATTTCAGCATGGCGATACGATCGATGCCCATGCCCCAAGCGAAACCCTGATATTCATCCGGATCGATGCCGCAATTGCGCAGCACATTCGGGTGCACCATGCCGCAGCCCAGAATTTCCAACCAATCTTCGCCTTCACCAAAGCGGATTTCACCGCCCGAACGCTTGCACTGGATGTCGACTTCCATTGATGGTTCCGTGAACGGGAAGAACGACGGACGGAAACGCATTTTCACATTCGGCACTTCGAAGAAGGCTTTGCAGAATTCTTCAAGAATCCATTTCAGATGGCCAAGATTGGCGGACTTGTCGATGACGAGACCTTCGACCTGATGGAACATGGGCGTATGCGTCTGATCGGAATCGCAACGATAGGTGCGGCCCGGGCAGATCACGCGGATCGGCGGCTTGCCATTGAGCATGGTGCGCACCTGCACAGGGCTCGTATGTGTGCGCAGCAATTTGCGCGTGCCGTCTTCTTTCGGATTGAAGAAGAACGTGTCGTGCATTTCGCGCGCCGGATGTCCTTCGGGGAAATTCAGCTTGGTGAAGTTGATGTCGTCTTCTTCAACATCCGGCCCTTCAGCGATGGAAAAGCCCATGTCGGCAAATATCGCGGTCAGTTCATCCATCACCTGGCTGATCGGGTGAATGCGGCCTGTCTCAACGGGCGCTTCGCGCACCGGCAGCGTCACATCAACGGTCTCTGACGCGAGACGTGCTTCAAGCGCTGCTTCTTTCAGAATGGTGCGCCGTGCCGTGAGCGCGTCGGACACCGTGTCCTTGAGCACGTTGATTTTGGCGCCCTCGGTCTTGCGCTCGTCGGGCGACATTTTGCCCAGCGTTGCCAGCAGGGCTGAGATCGAGCCTTTCTTGCCAAGTGCTGCGAGGCGCACATTTTCAAGCGCGGCTTCATCGTTTGCCGCGGCAATGGCTGCGAGCGTTTCTGTTTCGAGAGCGTTCAGGTCCGACATTTCGGGTCCGGTTTTCAAGATGGAGAGCTGTTAGCGCGGCTTTTGCCATGAGAGGCCCGAGCTTGTCGAGGCAGACGTCTGATATGAAAAAAGCCCGGCGACAAGGCCGGGCTTTTGAAATGGTGAAGCGGAACGCCTCAGGCCGTGGCGGGCAGTGCAGCCTTGGCCTGGTCGACGATGGCCTTGAAGGCCGCCGGTTCGTGGATGGCGAGCTCAGAGAGAACCTTGCGGTCCACTGTGATGCCAGCGCGCGACAGGCCGTCGATGAAGCGGCTGTAGGTCAGGCCCAATTCACGCACGGCGGCGTTCAGGCGCTGGATCCAGAGCGCGCGGATGGTGCGCTTCTTGTTCTTGCGATCGCGGTAGGCGTACTGCATCGACTTGTCGACGGCAGCCTTTGCGGCGCGAATGGTGTTCTTGCGGCGGCCATAAAAACCTTTGGCGGCGGCGAGGGTCTTCTTGTGCTTGGCATGGGCGGTTACACCGCGCTTGACACGTGCCATGACTGATCTCCTGGAATGAAAGCTTGATGGAAGGGGGCGGAGAAGTCTCAGCCGTTGGGCAGGAAGTACTTCTTGATGTTGTCACCATCGGTCTTGAACAGAACGTTGGTGCCGCGCAGGTTCCGGATCTGCTTGTTGGTCCGCTTGATCATGCCGTGGCGCTTGCCGCGCTGGGCGTACAGCACCTTGCCGGTGCCCGTGATCTTAAAGCGCTTTTTAGCGCCCGACTTCGTCTTCAGCTTGGGCATTTGGCTCTCCATTAGGCGGTGACCCGCCCGGTTAGTCTGGGCCAGACTGGTCGAAACCTGTCTGGTTCGCATCACGATTGAGCGAAAGAACCGCCACGGCAGCCCTGATGAGCCGGGCGGTTCGAAGGGGGGCTTATAGAGGAGGCGAGACCGGGCTGGCAAGCCTGAAAACAAGCTTCAGCTGCCAAAACCCGATTCCGGACAGCAATTTAGCGCGGTGCCAGCACCATGATCATCTGGCGGCCTTCCATGGAGGGCTCCAGCTCGACCTTGGCAATCGGACCGGTCTCTTCCTTGACGCGGGAGAGCAAACGGTAGCCGAGATCCTGATGGGCCATTTCACGGCCACGGAAGCGCAGGGTCACCTTGACCTTGTCACCCTCATCAAAGAAGCGGCGCATGGCCTTCATCTTGACCTCATAATCATGGTCATCGATGCCGGGGCGCAGCTTAATCTCTTTAACTTCAACGACTTTCTGCTTTTTCCGGGCCTCGGCGGCCTTCTTCTGCTCGGCAAAGCGGAATTTGCCATAGTCGAGGATCTTGCAGACCGGCGGATTGGCGTTCGGGACGATTTCGACGAGGTCGAGGCCGGCTTCTTCAGCCATCTGGAGGGCCTCAAGACTTGCGACGACGCCCCGGTTCTGACCGTCTTGATCGATCAATTGAACGTCGGGGACACGAATGTCTCGGTTGGTGCGGTGCCCGTCTTTTTGCGGCGTGGGCGGGGCTTTCATGGGGCGACGAATGGCAAACTCTCCTGTGGTGCATAAGCCGGACCCAATCCCGGCTGCGCATGGCAAAGGCCGGGTCGGACCCGCGCAGAAGATCGTTGGAGTGCCACCCGAAGTCAACAGAAGTCGCGCGGAAGGGCCGCGATTTCATCTTTTCTGATGCGCTTTTTACCAGCGACCGCTGTGTTCGATGAGCCTTGAGTAGATCTCAAGCGTCTGGCCGCACATTTTTTCGAGCCCGAAAGACCGCTCGACATGATTGCGCGCGCGCTCGGCCAAAGCATCACGCCCAGCCGCCCCCATGACCAGGATTGCTTCCAGTACATCGGCCAGGGCTTGGGGATCATTGGGTGGAATGGTCCAGCCGGTACGATTGTCGCGGGTCACACGCGGCGGGGTCAGAACGGTTTCCGCCACAGCCCCCAGATCGGTCACGACGACTTGCGTGCCCATCGCCTGCGCCTCCACGGCCGAGCGGCCGAAGGCTTCGGGTTCGGTCGAGGTCACAGCCAATACTGCAGAGGCAGCAAGGGCAGCTGGCATATCGGTGACGTGGCCGACGCGGGTCACCAATCCCTTCAGATTGGCTTTTTCAATTGCGGCATCGAGCTCGCGCACATAGCCGCTGCGGCCCTGATCGTCGCCTGCCAGAATATAGCGAACATCAGTGACGCCGCGCTCTGCCAGAAGGCGCGCGGCTTCGATGAGGATTTTCTGCCCTTTCCACGCGGTCAGCCGGGCGGCCAGCAGAATGACACGATCTTCCGGCCCCACATCCCAGCTTTTGCGCATGCGCTGCACGCGCGCTGTGTCGACAGCCGTGCGCGCAAAACGGCGCAAGTCCGTGCCACGATGAATGACTGCCATGCGTTCCTCGGCAAAAGGATAGGCACCGGTGATCAGGCTGGCCGTATAGGCGCTGTTGGCAATCACCACATCGCCGCGCGCCATCACTGAATTATAGAGCTGCTTCAGTGACGATTGGGCTGAATAGGAACCGTGATAGGTGGTCACGAAAGGCGTCTTGGTTTTGCCCGCAGCGCCCAGCGCCACCCAGGCGGGTGCACGCGAACGCGCATGAAGCACATCGACATTTTCGCGCTGGATGATTTTTGCCAATCGCCGTGCATTGAGCCACATCAGCAAAGGATTTTTCGTCGCGGCGGGAAACGGAATCCAGATGCCGCCCTTGGCCTGCAACTCGCTCACCAAACGGCCACCTTCGGTGGCGACCAGGGCGCGGGCACCTGCTTCTGCGAGGGCTGCGGCAATATCGATCGTGGTGCGTTCGGCTCCGCCGGCATCGAGCCGCGGAATAATTTGCAGGACGGTACGACCGGCGAGGAAACTTCTCCCGCCTGTTTCAAAAGCTCCCCTTGCGATCTGTCGCATTGCCCGCCCGGCCGTTATAAGCTCTGGCGCCAGTCACAAAAGACTGACGAATCATCAGCCGTCACATTAGCCGCGAGGCGAACGGAACCGCAAATGTCCGCCGATCTGCCTTTGAACTTTCAAAATGTCGGCCATTGCCGTTTGGCTTTTCGTAAGAGGCCTGCCCGACAGGACGTTCCGGCCAAGCCTGGCATAGTCTGGCTTGGCGGTTTCAAATCCGACATGCTGTCGACCAAAGCCGCGCGGCTCGATGCATTTGCCGCCGAACAAGGCCGCTCCTGCTTGCGCTTTGATTATTCCGGGCACGGTGAATCAGAGGGGCTTTTTGCAGACGGCACCATTTCGCTTTGGTTGCAGGAAAGTCTGGCGATGATCCGCGCGCAGACCGAAGGACCGCAGATTCTTGTCGGCTCGTCCATGGGCGGTTGGATTTCATTGCTGGCGGCGCGCGCCATGGGCGCTGATGAGGCCGCGCAACGGCTCGCAGGTTTGGTGTTGATTGCACCCGCTGTGGATTTCACTGAATGCCTGATGTGGGCACAGATGCCGATAGCCATTCGCACCGAGATTGAAACCAAAGGTGTGTGGCTGCGCGAGAGCGCTTATTCATCCGAGCCCACGCCCATCACACGCGCCTTGATTGAAGATGGTCGGCGCAATCTCATGTTTGATGGCGCCATTGATGCGCATGCACCCGTCCATATTTTGCAAGGCATGCAAGATCCGGATGTGCCGTGGCAAAATGCCATGAAACTGGTCGAACATCTGGCGGGTGATTGTGTCACGCTGTGTCTGATCAAGGACGGCGATCATCGTCTGTCGCGTGAAGAAGATATTGCCGCGCTCATCACGGCGGTGGCCCAAATCGCTTAATGTGTCTGGCTGGCGCGCAGGCTCCTTGTGCCCACGAACACGGCATAAACCAAAAGACCCGACAAAGCCGAGGCCGTCACCAATGGCATGGCGCTGCCGCCAACAAATGAGCCAACAATCGCGCCCGCCACAGATGCAAAGACCATTTGCACAAAGCCAACCAGCGATGAAGCAGCGCCAGCGCGATCCGGAAATGGCGCCATGGCAGCGGCCATAGATTGCGGCAGCACGAGACCGATGCCGATGAAAAAAATCATCTCGGGCACAATGATGGCGAGCAAGGCGTGCGGCAAAAAGAAAGCGCCCAGCCATTGGCCGACACCACCCACCGCAAGGCACACGGCGCCCACACCAATCGTGTGATCAAAACCATAGCGAGTGACAATCCGCGTGCCCAGCATCGTGCCAATCACGAAACTCACCGAGCAAATCCCGAAGGCAATGCCAAACATGATTTCGTCGAGGCCATAGACGCCTTGAAAGACGAAGGACGAGGCGGAGATGAAGGCAAACAGGCCGCCATAGCTCAAAGATAACATGGCCGCATAAGCCCGATAGGCTTTGTGACGCAGGACGATTTTGTAAGACTCAAGGATGCCTGCAAACGACAATTGGCTGCGATTTCGGTGATTGTTGGTCTCCGGCACCCGGAGCATGGCAACAGCTGCCAGAGCCACGCCGCCAGCGGTCATGGTAAAAAACACGCTCCGCCAGCCAAAACCGACCTGCAAAAAACCACCCAGCACCGGTGCGATGATCGGCGTGATGCCCATGATCGTGCCCATCATGGACATTTCCCGGCCCGCCCTGTGGCCATGATAGAGGTCGCGGACGATGGTGCGGGCCAGAATGATCGGCCCTGCCCCGCCAAAGGCTTGCAGAGCCCGCGCCACGATCAGCATTTCAATGTTGCCTGCCAGCGCGCAAGCGAGCGTCGCCACGTTGAAAAGGGCAAAGGACGCGATCAGCACGGGCTTGCGGCCCAGAGCGTCGGAGATCGGACCATAAATGATCTGACCTCCAGCAAAACCAATGAGATAGGCCGAAAGCGTGAGCTGGACAGCGGCCGGGCTCGCGCCCAGAGCGGCGCCAATATGGGGGAGCGAGGGCAGATAAAGATCGGTGGCCAGAGGCCCAAGGGCCGTCATGAAAGCGAGCATGACGGTCAGGGCCAGCGTGTCGGGCTTCAGTTGCATGGGCCTGTCCGGAACGGCGGCGGAAGGAGATCCGCAGCGGATGGAGAGGCAGATAGGGTGAACCCGTCCCTCTTGTCCATGCCCACCAGCGCATAGGTGGCGTGCGTTGTCTGCCCGACAATCCTTGCCTCTGCAGGGTCGGGAGTGTATAGGACGGGTATTCACATCTTCGCAGTGTGGCCATCGTGATGGTCAATTGTAGAGAGTGGGGCCCGCCCGGGACCCGCTCTTTTTTGTTTAACCCGCCATTTGGCCGACCGCAGGAGTTGAGGTTTTGGAGCAGGACAAGAGCAAGGAGGCGCTGTTGGAAGTGCCGGAACTGCTCGATGAGCCGCGTCTCATTTTTGAGACGGGGATGGCTGCGCGCGTCGCGACGATCGTGACCCCAGTCCTGCTCGACCTTGGTTTTCGCCTCGTTCGCGTGAAAATCTCGTCAAATCAAGAAACGACTTTGCAGATCATGGCGGAACGGGCAGATGCCACGATGAACGTCGATGATTGCGAGAAGGTCAGCGTGGGCCTGTCGCCCGTGCTTGATCTCGAAGACCCGCTCTCGCAGGCCTATCGCCTGGAAATTTCCTCGCCTGGTATCGATCGCCCGCTGGTGCGCTTGAGCGATTTCCAGCGCGCCATCTCGCATGAGGCGAGAATTGAAATGAGCTTCGGCGTTGATGGCCGCAAGCGTTTCCGTGGTTGGATCGAAGGCACGCAAGGCGAGGGGCGTGATGCCATCGTTCTTCTGCGCCGCACCGATTCGAGACCCGAAGAGCCGGCTGATGTGCAATTGCCGGTTCATGACATATCTGAAGCGCGTCTGGTGCTGACCGAAGCGCTGATCCGTGAATCCCTGCGTGCCGGCAAGGCCGCATTGGAAGAACCGCAAAGTGAAGAAGAAGGGGTTGAGGCTCTGCCTCGTGGCCCCGGACGTTTCGCCAAGCCACGACCCATTTCTCCCGGTGGACTGGGCGCGCGCCGCAATGCGCCGACCGGCCGACCGAAGAGATGAACCAACTAGTCCCTTGAGGAGACACGACCATGGCCGTTAGCGCCAACAGGCTTGAACTCTTGCAGATTGCCGATGCGGTTGCCCGCGAAAAGTCCATTTCGCGCGACATTGTGCTCGCGTCGATGGAAGACGCGCTGCAGAAAGCAGCGCGCTCGCGCTACGGTCAGGAAACCGAGATTCGCGTCGAGATCAATCCGCGCACCGGTGAAGTGCGCACCTCGCGCCTGATGCTCGTGGTCGATCAGATCGAAAATGATGCGACGCAAATTTTGCTGGCTGATGCGCGCAAGCGTAACCCCGCCGCGCAGGTCGGTGACTGGATCGCTGAAACGCTGCCGCCCTTCGATTTCGGTCGTATCGCTGCGCAATCGGCCAAGCAGGTCATCGTGCAGAAAGTGCGCGAAGCCGAGCGTGATCGCCAGTATCAGGAATATAAGGATCGCATTGGCGAAGTCGTCAACGGCGTCGTCAAGCGCGTTGAATATGGCAATGTCATCATCGACCTTGGTCGCGGTGAAGCCATTGTGCGCCGTGATGAGCTGATCCCGCGCGAAATGTTCCGCCCCGGTGATCGGATCCGCGCTTATGTTTACGACGTGCGTCGTGAACAGCGTGGCCCGCAGATCTTCCTGTCGCGCACGCATCCGCAATTCATGGCCAAGCTGTTTGGTCAGGAAGTGCCAGAAATTTATGATGGCATTATTGAAGTGAAGTCGGTCGCGCGCGATCCGGGTTCACGCGCCAAGATCGCTGTCATCTCACGCGATTCCTCGATTGATCCTGTCGGCGCTTGCGTCGGTATGCGCGGTTCGCGTGTGCAGGCCGTGGTGAACGAGCTGCAGGGCGAAAAGATCGACATCATTCCATGGTCGGCAGATGCCGCTACCTTCATCGTCAACGCGCTGCAGCCAGCCGAAGTCGTGAAGGTCGTGCTCGACGAAGATTCCGCCCGCATCGAAGTTGTGGTGCCCGATGATCAGCTGTCGCTGGCCATTGGCCGTCGCGGTCAGAACGTGCGTCTGGCCTCGCAGCTCACCGGTTGGGATATCGACATTTTGACGGAAGCTGAAGAATCCGAACGCCGCCAGAAGGAATTCCTGGAGCGCACCAACACATTCATGGCGGCACTCGACGTCGATGAAGTGGTTGGTCAATTGCTCGCTTCCGAAGGCTTCCGTTCTGTTGAAGAACTCGCTTATGTCGAGACAGCGGAACTTGCAGCGATCGAAGGTTTCGATGAAGAGACAGCCGTCGAAATCCAGAACCGCGCGCGCGATTATCTGGCTCGCATTGAAGGTGAGCACGATGCGCGCCGCAAGGAGCTGGGCGTGGCTGATGAATTGCGCGAGATCAACGGCGTGACCAGCGCCATCATGGTCAAGCTTGGCGAGAACGATGTGAAAACCATCGAAGATCTCGCTGGTTGTGCGACCGACGATCTTGTCGGTTGGACCGAGCGCAAGGACGGCGAAACAATCAAAAATGCAGGCTTCCTCGACGGAATCGAAATGTCGCGCGATGATGCTGAATTGATGATCATGGAAGCGCGCGTCAAAGCGGGCTGGATCGAAGCCCTGCCGGAAGCCGTCGCTGAAGAAGTAACGGAAGACGACGCGCAGGCTTGAAACGGAGCATAACATTTGGATGAGGCAGGCCGGAAGGCGGAAAAGGATTCTGAGCGGACGTGTATCGTCACGCGTGAAATCCGTGCGCCTTCTCAGATGCTGCGGTTCGTGATCGGGCCTGACGGTGACGTCGTTCCTGATCTGAGACGCAACCTGCCGGGTCGGGGTGTCTGGGTGAGTGCAGAAGCGGTGCATGTCGCGGAAGCGGTCAAGCGCCAGCTTTTTGCCAAAGCATTCAAGGACAAGGTGCGCGCGAGCGCCTCCTTGCCCGAGGACATCGACAGGCTTTTGGAGCAACAGGCGCTCCAATCCCTGTCGATCTGCAACAAGGCGGGCCTCGTGACAGCGGGGTCGGCCAAGATTGAAAAGGTTTTGGGGTCCGCCCCGGTTGCGGCTCTGCTGCATGCCACCGATGGGAGCGCCGATGGCGTCCGAAAGGTGGGGCAGGTCGTGACCCGGACCAAGGGTGAAGCGGCAGCGTCGCTGCCGCGGATCATTCTTTTCGTCTCAAGCCAATTGGATTTGGCATTGGGGCGGTCAAATGTGATACATGCAGCGCTCAAGAGCGGCGCGGCAAGTGAAGCCTTTCTGGAGCGGTGCCGCCGCCTCGTCCATTACAGGGGCGGGGTTTTGGGAGAAAACACTCTCGGGCGGTTAGAAATTTCGGGATCGGGCGCATCAGGCGTGCCGGTTGTAGCAGGAGCGGATTACCGCAATCAGCGGGGCGGCGGCCCGGATCATTGTGATGACCAGTCGGAGCAGGGCTCCGGCACCAATGTGATGACGAGCGGGCACGTCCCTAGGATCGAGACCATATGAGTGACTCCAAGAATAACGGCGATAAGCCTCTGACTGTCGGCAAGACGCTCTCTTTGAAGCGTCCGGTCGAGGCTGGCGTCGTCCGTCAAAGCTTCTCGCACGGCCGCACGAAAGCGGTCGTTGTTGAGACTGTGAAGCGCCGGACCATTGCCCCGGCTCCGGCCGCGGCCAAGGCGGCCGCACCTGTTGTGGAAGCCAAACCGGCCCCGGTCGCTGCTGCGCCAGCGCCAGCGCCAGTTGCAGCGCCGACACCGGCACCCACACCTGCGCCAGCCCCGGTTGCTGCGGCTCCCGCAGCCCCCGCACCTGTTATTGCCGCTGCCCCGGCTCCCGCGCCAGTCGCTCCCAAAGCGCCCGTGGCAGCCCCCAAGCCAGCAGCACCAAAGCCAGCAGCACCTGTTGTGGAAGCGCGTGCGCCCGCCAAGGAAAAGCGCCCCTCGCCAAACGCCGGCAAGCCTGCCGGCGGCGTGGTGTTGCGCACGCTGAGTGAAGAAGAACGTGAGGCTCGCGCCCGCGCCCTGGCTGGTGCGAAAGAGCGCGAAGATGACGATCGTCGTCGTGCCGAAGCAGATGCCAAGATTCGCGCCGAGCGCGATGCGAAGGATCGCATCGAACGTGAGGCCGCAGAAGCGCGCAAGCGCGAGGAAGACGCCCGTCGTCAGCAGGATGCTGAAGCCAAGCGTCGTTCGGAAGAAGCCGCCGCCCGCCGTCTGGCTGGTGAAGGCCCGCTGCCGCCATCTGCCTCCACCATGCGTCGGCCCATGCCGACATCATCGGCGCCCTCCACTGGCGGCGCGCCGTCGGCGCCCTCTGGCGAGATTCGCCGTCCCATTATGCCAGCCCCCAAACTGGCAATGCCGGCCGTTCCAAAGACGCCGCGCGCAGGCGACCTGAAGAGCCGCGGCCGTCTGACCGTGACCAATGCGACCGAGGAGCAAGAAGAGCGCACACGTTCTGTTGCCGCCTTCCGCCGTCGCGTTCAGCGCATGAAGGGCGGGCATCACAACGAGCCCAAAGAAAAGATCACACGCGAAGTCATCCTGCCTGAGACGATCACGATTCAGGAACTCGCCAACCGCATGTCCGAACGTGGCGTTGACGTGATTCGTCTGCTCATGCGCCAGGGTGACATGCGCAAGATCACTGACGTGATTGACGCCGATACAGCGCAGCTTGTGGCCGAAGAAATGGGCCACACAGTGAAGCGCGTGGCAGAGTCGGACGTTGAAGAAGGTCTCTTCGATACGCCTGATGAAGATGGCGCAACAGAATCGCGTCCTCCGGTCGTGACCATCATGGGTCACGTCGACCACGGCAAGACCTCGCTGCTCGATGCGATCCGCAAGGCAAATGTCGTGTCTGGTGAAGCCGGCGGCATTACGCAGCATATCGGCGCTTATCAGGTCACCGCGCCCAACGGGCATGCGATCACCTTCATCGATACGCCAGGCCACGCTGCCTTCACGGCGATGCGTGCGCGTGGTGCGAAAGTCACCGACATTGTTGTGCTGGTCGTGGCAGCTGACGACGGTGTCATGCCGCAGACGATTGAAGCCATCAATCATGCGCGCGCCGCTGGCGTGCCGATGATTGTTGCGGTCAACAAGATCGACAAGCCGGATGCCAAGCCCGAGCGCGTGCGCACGGAATTGCTCCAGCATGAAGTGCAAGTGGAAACTTTCGGCGGCGATACGCTGGAAGTGGAAGTGTCTGCCACCAAACAGATCAATCTCGACAAATTGCTCGATGCGATTGCGCTGCAGGCTGAAGTGCTCGACCTCAAGGCCGATCGCAACCGCGCTGCTGAAGGCACGGTCATTGAAGCCCGTCTGGATCGCGGTCGCGGCCCTGTCGCCACCGTTCTCGTGCAGCGTGGCACACTCAAGCTCGGCGATATTGTTGTGGCCGGATCGCAATGGGGTCGTGTTCGTGCGCTCCTCGACGATCAGGGCAAGAATGTGCGCGAAGCAGGCCCGGCCTTCCCGGTCGAAGTGCTTGGTTTCAACGGCGCGCCGGAAGCGGGTGACCGCGTGGCAGCAGTTGAAAATGAAGCGCGTGCGCGTGAAGTTTCTGAATATCGTGAGCGCCAGAAGCGCGACAAGCTTGCCGCACGCGGCGGCACGGCGCGCGCCTCTCTCGCCGATATGATGACGCAGTTGAAGACAGCGGGCCGCAAGGAATTCCCGTTGCTCGTCAAGGGCGACGTGCAGGGTTCGGTCGAAGCGATTATCGCGACACTCGAAAAGCTCAATACGGATGAAGTGGCAGCGCGCGTCATTCACGCGGGCGTTGGCGGCATCACCGAATCTGACATCACCTTGGCTGAAGCCTCTGGCTGCGCAGTCATTGGCTTCAATGTGCGTGCACATAAAGAAGCCCGCGAACTGGCTGAGCGCACCGGCATCGAAATCCGCTACTACAACATCATCTACAATCTCGTGGATGACGTGAAGGGCGTGATGTCGGGCATGTTGGCGCCGACGCTGCGCGAAGAAATGCTGGGCAATGCGTCCATCATGGAAGTGTTCAACATTTCCAAGGTCGGCAAAGTGTCAGGCTGCCGTGTTACCGACGGCCGCGTCGAACGCGGCGCGAGTGTGCGTCTTATCCGCGACAATGTTGTCGTGCACGAAGGCAAGCTCTCGACGCTCAAGCGTTTCAAGGACGAGGTCAAGGAAGTCGTTGCCGGTCAGGAATGCGGTATGGCCTTCGAAAACTATCAGGACATGCGTCCTGGCGATGTGATCGAATGCTACCGCGTCGAGGAGATCAAGCGTTCGCTCTGATGAGCGCACGCTTCATCCCGTCTGTCAGTCACGTTCATTTATCCTGAGTGCATGCGGAGAAAATCCGCATGCTGGAGCTGGCCATGGCACGTACCCATCACGCCTCTAGCGGTGAACCTTCGCAACGCATGCTACGCGTGGCGGAATTGATCCGTCATGCCATGTCTGAATTGCTGTCGCGCGGCGAAATTCTCGACCCCGTTCTCGAAAAGACCGTGGTGACCATTCCGGCTGTGCGCATGAGCCCGGATCTGAAACTCGCCACCATCTATGTCATGCCGCTGGGCGGCCTGAATGTGGATGCGGTGATTGCCGCACTCGAGAGCCACAAAAAACCCCTGCGGACAGAAATTGCACGCCGCGTGAACCTGAAATTCGCGCCCGAACTGCGCTTCCGTCACGATGAAGGTTTTGAAGCCTCCGCCAAGATCGACGCCCTTCTGAATTCTCCCAAAGTGAAACAGGATCTGGGTGCGGCAGAGGATGACGAGGCATGAGCGCGCCCCGCTCGCAGCGTGTTGAGGTCAATGGCTGGGTGATTCTCGACAAGCCAGTCGGGATGACATCGACCCATGCCGTCTCGCGCCTCAAGCGTGCGTTCAACGCCAAAAAGGCGGGCCACGCCGGCACGCTGGATCCCTTGGCCTCTGGTCTGCTGCCAATTGCCTTTGGTGAAGCCACCAAGACCGTGCCTTTCGTGCAAGACGGCGAGAAAGCCTATCGCTTCACGGTGCGCTGGGGCATTGAGACCGAAAGCGATGACACGGAAGGCCGTGTGAGGCAGACGTCCGACAACCGCCCGTCTGCCGACCAGATTGTGGCCATGCTGCCCAATTTTATTGGCACGATCATGCAGGTGCCCCCGGCTTTTTCTGCGATCAAGGTGAACGGCGAGCGCGCCTATGACATTGCCCGCGATGGCGAGACGGTGGAGCTTGCAGCACGCCCCATCACCATCCATTCGCTCATCATGGTCTCCTCCACACCGGATGAGGCCGTGCTTGAGGCGCAATGCGGCAAAGGCACCTATGTGCGTGCCATTGCACGTGATTTAGGCCGAACCTTGGGCTGTTTCGGGCATGTGATCGCGCTGCGGCGTACCCGGGTAGGCCCTTTTACAGAGGTCGATTCCTGCCAGCTGGACGAGATCGAAGAAGGCCCAGACGCCGCCTTTAGCCTGTTGCGCCCGGTCGAAGCCGGTTTGATGGAAGTCACCTGCGTGGTGGTGGACCGTGACGGGGCCGCGCGGCTACGCCGTGGTCAGTCGCTCCTCCTGCGTGGGCGCGATGCGCCCATGGGCGGGACGGCCTATGCGTCTTGCGGTGGTGTGCCGGTCGCCTTTGGCGAAGTAGAGCGTGGTGAGCTGGTGCCCAGCCGCGTTTTCAATCTGCCGATCTGACACCTCGGTCTGGGTCAAAAAACTGGCCAAATCTGCCCTTTCGTGTATAAGCGCCCCTGTGGACAAGGTCTCCTTGCCCGCACGCCCGCCTATCCGTGACCGAGCTGGACGACATCCCGGCCCGGCCGCTTGAGCGGGGTTTCCTCTAATCCGAAAGGAAAACACGATGTCGATCACTGCAGAGCGCAAACAGGCGCTCATCAAGGAACATGCGACGAAGTCTGGCGACACGGGTTCGCCAGAAGTGCAGGTGGCGATCCTCACGGAACGCATCTCGAACCTGACCGAGCATTTCAAGAGCCACGTCAAGGATAACCATTCTCGTCGTGGTCTGCTGAAGCTCGTTTCGCAGCGTCGCCAGCTTCTCGACTACGTCAAGAAGCACGACGAAGCGCGCTACAAGACGATCATCGAGCGTCTCGGCATTCGCCGCTAAGCCTGTCGAACGCCGACCCTTCACTGGGTCGGCGCTCGCAATTTGTATGTTGACGCCAAGGCGTCGTTCCCGAACCGAAGGCATGGGGCTTTCGGCTCACGCGGGGAAAAGGTCGCGCCATGGCAGGATCGCCGGACGCTGTTCTCTCGAGCAGCTTCTTGCCGTCTTGCTCATGGCCGCTCACAACATCCCGCCCATGAAAGACAGACGACATGTTCGAAATCCATCGTGAAGAACTCGATTGGGCAGGGCGCAAGCTCGTGCTCGAAACCGGCCGCGTGGCCCGTCAGGCTGACGGCGCAGTGCTGGCCACCTGGGGTGAGACAACTGTTCTCGCCACCGTTGTTTCCGCCAAGGCTCCGAAAGCCGGCGTGGACTTCTTCCCGCTCACCGTGAATTACCAGGAAAAGGCTTTCGCAGCCGGCCGCATTCCCGGCGGCTATTTCAAGCGCGAAGGCCGCCCGTCAGAAAAAGAAACGCTCGTTTCGCGCTTGATCGATCGTCCGATCCGCCCGCTCTTCCCCGACGGCTATCGCCACGACACGCAAGTCGTTGTGACCGTGCTCAGCCACGATCTGGAAAATGATCCGGACGTGCTGGCGATGGTTGCAGCCTCTGCTGCACTCACCATTTCCGGCATCCCGTTCATGGGTCCGATTGGTGGCGCGCGCGTTGGCTTCATCAAGGGCGAGTTGAAGCTCAACCCGACCATTGATGAGATGAAGGAATCCTCGTTGGATCTCGTCGTCGCCGGTACGGCTGACGCCGTGTTGATGGTCGAGTCGGAAGCCAAGGAATTGTCTGAAGCCACCATGCTTGATGCTGTCATGACTGGTCATCGCGGCTTCCAGCCCGTGATTGAAGCGATCATTCGCCTCGCCGAAAAGGCCGCGAAAGAACCGCGCGATCTCGTCACTGTCGACAAGTCGGCTTGCGAAAAGGCTGTTGCCGAAGTCGCAGAAGCAGACTTGCGCGTGGCATACAAGAATACCGTCAAGCAGCAGCGTTATGCCGCCGTTGACAAGGTGAAAGCCAAGTTGATGGCCGCCATGTTCCCGGAAGGTCAGGACCCGAAATTCGACAAGCAGATGGTGGGCGAAGTTTTCCACGATCTGCAGGCGAAGGTCGTGCGCTGGAACATTCTCGACACAGGCGTGCGTATTGACGGACGTGATGTGAAGACAGTGCGTCCGATTCTCTCGCAGGTCGGCATTCTGCCGCGCACCCACGGTTCAGCGCTGTTCACGCGCGGTGAAACGCAGGCGCTGGTTGTCGCGACACTCGGCACAGGTGAAGACGAGCAATATATCGACTCGCTCGAAGGCACCTACAAAGAGCGCTTCCTGCTTCACTACAACTTCCCTCCCTATTCAGTGGGTGAGACGGGCCGCATGGGCTCGCCGGGTCGTCGCGAAATCGGCCATGGCAAGCTTGCTTGGCGCGCCATTCGCCCGATGCTGCCGACGCCGGCTGAATTCCCCTACACGATCCGTGTTGTGTCGGAGATCACCGAGTCGAACGGTTCATCGTCGATGGCCACCGTTTGCGGCGCCTCGCTGTCGCTGATGGATGCGGGCGTTCCGCTGAAGAGCCCGACGGCTGGTATCGCCATGGGCCTGATCCTTGAAGGTGAGCGCTTTGCAGTTCTCTCCGACATTCTGGGTGATGAAGATCATCTCGGTGACATGGACTTCAAGGTTGCGGGTACATCGAACGGCATCACCTCGCTGCAGATGGACATCAAGATCGCCGGCATTACCGAAGAGATCATGCGTGTCGCACTTGGCCAGGCCAAGGAAGGCCGCCTGCATATCTTGGGCGAAATGAATCTGGCGCTCTCGGGCGCTCGTTCGGAACTCGGCGAATTTGCTCCGCGCATTGAAACGCTGAAGATCCCGACCGACAAGATTCGTGAAGTGATCGGCACCGGCGGCAAGGTGATCCGCGAGATCGTCGAAAAGACTGGCGCCAAGGTCAACATCGAAGACGACGGCACTGTGAAAGTGGCCTCGAGCGATGGTGACTCGATCCGTGCAGCGATTGCCTGGATCAAGTCGATTGCTTCTGATCCGGAAGTTGGCGCGATCTACGAAGGCACGGTCGTCAAGACCACTGACTTCGGCGCCTTCGTGAACTTCTTTGGCGCGAAGGATGGCCTCGTCCATATTTCGCAGCTGTCGAAGCAGCGCGTTGCCAAGACCACCGATGTCGTCAAGGAAGGCGACAAGGTCAAGGTCAAGCTCATGGGCTTTGATGATCGCGGCAAGGTTCGTCTGTCGATGCGTGTTGTCGATCAGGAAACTGGCGAAGATATTGAAGGCAAGGAAACTGCCGAGAAGAACGAAGCCGGCGAATAATCGCAGCTTTGCTTCAGACCAAAAAAGAGGGCGGCTCGTGAGAGCCGCCCTTTTCAGTTTGAGGGTCTTTCAATCCGTCTCAAAGCGCTAATGCGCAATCAATGCCGATCGTTCCAACCGTGATGTTCGCGGTGATGATCTTCGTGCCGCGCACCGGTCGGGCGCATCAGCAGGCGCAGACGCCGCTTCTGATCGTCTGACAGAGTGGCATAGAGAGGGCGAGCAGCTGTCGCCACTTTGACCATGGCCGTTCCGCGCTGCGACATCATATCGCCCATGCGCGCCATGCGCTCGAGCGGATCATTGTCAGGCGTACCAGCTGTGCGGGTGGCGCGCGCATCCGTCGCGACCTTGGCCATATCGCGCGCGGCCGCTTCCACGGGCGGCCAGAGTTTTTCTTGGTCGGGCGTCAATTTGAGCCCGGCATGAATGGCGGCAATATGCGCGTCCATCATGGCAGCGCGATCTTCGCTTGAGAGGCTTGGCCGTGACATTGCTGCAGGTGGCGCAGGCGGTGCAGTTTGTTGCGCAAGTGCGGAGGCGGCGATCAGTCCGGTGCCGATTGCAGCAATGGCAGATGTGAACAGATGGCGGGGTTTCATCAGCGGGCTCCTTTGATCAGGCTGAGCCGCAGGATGCGCCCCGTCGGGTGCGTGATCAAATTAAGCTTTCTCCATCCGCATTACGCTTTGTTCATCTGCGCTCCAGCATTAAGATGACGAAAATGAACTTAGAGTGCGTCCCGATGCGTTTGAAGAATATCCTGTCCTTGACCTGTGCCGCTTTGGTCCTTGGTGGCGTGGCGCACGCGGCTGACCTGCCTTCACGTCAGGCCGCACCGCTCTCGCCCCTTCCGGCGGCGAATTGGGACGGGTTTTATGCAGGCACGTTTGTGAGCGCCGGGCAGGCGCGATTCCAATCGAGCCAGACGGGCAGCAGCACGGACAAAGCGTCTGGATCAAATGTCGGCATGCTGGCCGGCTTTAATTTTCAGACGGGATCTTGGGTTTATGGCGTTGAAGGCGATCTCGCACTAAATGCAATGCGCACAAGCACTGTCGGCACGGGCGGACTTGTTGCGCATGAGACCGAGCTTCTCGACAGCGCGCATCTGCGGGCGCGTGCGGGATATGATCTTGGCGCGTTCCTTCCCTATGTCGCAGCAGGTGCGACTTACGCACAAGGCTCCGTGCGTGTGGGCGAAAAGGGTGCGGTCAAAACGCATTACGGTTTCAACCTGGGCACGGGTCTTGATTGGCGCGTGCAATTGCCGATCGTGGGCTGGTCCGTGCTGCGCGCCGAATATGTTTATGATCGCTTGAACCAAAGTACCTACGCCTATGACACAGGTTCATCGCTGCGCATGCGTCCAGATGCGCATGTCATTCGCGCCGCTTTTATCTATGCGCCGGATGATCGCAACTGGCGCGCGCCGAGCTTTGATGCCGATTGGGCTGGTGGCTATGCAGGTTTCATCGCGGGTTATGGCCACGCGAGCGTACAGACCAAGACGGCAACAGCGAGCGAGTCTTTGACCGCCGATGGCGCGTTGGGTGGTCTTTACGCCGGCCGCAATTTTGTTTTTGGCCGCACAGTTTTGGGGTTTGAAAGCGCCACCATGCTGAGCGGGCTTGAGGGTTCTGGCAAAACGCCTGGCACAACCAATACATTCAGCTATCGCAATCATTTTGAGACCACGCTGCGTGGTCGCGCGGGTTATGCAATGGGACGATTCCTGCCATTTGTCGCTTTGGGCGTCTCCAATGGGCGCAGTGAGCAAACAGACCTCCCCACGCTCGCCAAACGTGCGCGTGTTTCCACAACGGCTTGGAATTTGGGTGCAGGCCTTGATTACATGCTGACCGAGCGACTCTCATCACGCATCGAATATGCGCATACGCGCAGTTTCAAAGACGCCGATCTAGATCTGAACGCTGCCGCTTTGCGACAATCACGCAGCACTGATCTGGTGCGCGCGGGCCTTGCCTGGCACTTCCATTAAAAACAAAAAAGCCCGCCAAATGGCGGGCCTTTTCGTGAAGCGCGGCTGAATAATCAGCCTTCCTCTTTGAGGTTTTCAGGGCGCGGCATCGAGATGATGTTGTAGCCTGCATCAACAAAGTGAATTTCACCCGTCGTGCCCGCGGAGAGATCCGAGACAAGATAAAGGGCTGCGCCGCCCACTTCTTCAATCGTCACGCTC
The DNA here is from genome assembly GCA_947452005.1 of Beijerinckiaceae bacterium. GTDB lineage: Bacteria > Pseudomonadota > Alphaproteobacteria > Rhizobiales > Beijerinckiaceae > Terripilifer. The sequence goes on from CANGBC010000001.1 coordinate 212,539, forward strand.
TTGCGCAAGGGTGAATGGGCGCGCTGGAAATTGAACATGCTGCGCGCATCGCCAATGCCTGCACCCGCGAGTGTACGGATGGGGCCTGCCGAAATCGCGTTGACGCGAATGCCCACTGGACCCAGATCCGCCGCCAGATAGCGCACGCTGGCTTCGAGCGCGGCCTTGGCCACGCCCATGACATTGTAGTTTGGCATCACACGCGTTGCGCCGCCGAATGTCAGCGTCAGAAGCGAGCCGCCATTGGGCATCATATCTGCGGCGCGCTTGGAAATTTCCGTGAACGAGAAAGCCGAGATGACCATGGCGCGCGAGAAATTCTCGCGCGATGTGTCAGCATAACGTCCCTTCAGCTCGCTCTTGTCGGCAAAGGCCACGCAATGGACGACGAAGTCGAGCGACTGCCATTTGGTCTTGAGCGTATCAAAAACTGCATCAACGCTGGCAATGTCTTCGACATCGCAAGGCAGTACAATGTTTGATCCAACGCTCTCAGCCAGCGGCTTGACGCGCTTGCCCAGCGACTCACCCTGATAGGTGAACGCGAGTTCCGCGCCATGGTCAGCGAGGGTCTTGGCAATGCCCCAAGCGATCGAATGATCGTTGGCGACACCCATAATCAGGCCCCGTTTGCCCTTCATGAATCCGGCGTTGGTCATGCGGTCCCGCCCTTACGCGTCAATATGTTTGAAGACGAGGCTCGCATTGGTGCCACCAAAGCCAAACGAATTCGACAGAACCGTTCCCAACGGGCGGTTGTCGATGCGTTTGCGGATGATGTTCATGTCTGCAAAGTCAGGATCCAGTTCCTGGATATTCGCGCTTTCGCAGATGAACTGGTTTTCCATCATGATCAGCGAATAGATCGCTTCTTGCACGCCAGCCGCGCCGAGCGAATGGCCCGAGAGCGATTTGGTGGCCGACAGCGGCGGACATTTATCGCCAGACCCGAAGACTTCACGCAAGGCTTCGATTTCCTTGGCGTCGCCCACCGGCGTCGATGTCGCATGCGGGTTGATGTAATCGATCGGCGTCTTCACGGTTGCCAGCGCCTGGCGCATGCAGCGCATCGCGCCTTCGCCGGACGGGGCCACCATGTCATAGCCATCCGAGGTCGCACCATAGCCAACCAGCTCGGCATAGATTTTCGCGCCGCGTGCTTTGGCATGTTCGTATTCTTCGAGCACGACAACACCCGCGCCGCCCGCGATGACGAAACCGTCGCGGTTCTTGTCATAAGCGCGCGAAGATGTGGCTGGCGTCTCATTGTAGCTGGATGACATGGCGCCCATGGCATCGAAGAGCACAGAGAGTGTCCAGTCGAGTTCTTCGCAGCCGCCGGCAAACATCACATCCTGCTTGCCCCATTGGATCATCTCCGATGCATTGCCGATGCAATGGCTGGAGGTCGCGCAGGCTGACGAGATCGAATAGTTCACGCCCTTGATCTTGAACCAGGTCGCGAGTGTTGCGGACGCCGTCGATGACATGGCTTTGGGCACAGCAAAGGGGCCAACACGTTTGGGGCCTTTGGTGCGCGTTGTGTCGGCTGCATCAACAAGCGTGCGGGCCGAGGGGCCGCCAGAGCCCATGATGATGCCGGTGCGCTCGTTGGAAATGTCTTTCTCTTCCAAGCCTGAATCAGCAATCGCCTGTTCCATGGCAATGTGATTCCAACCGGTGCCGCCGCCATGGAAGCGCATGGCGCGACGATCGACGACATCTTCAGGCTTGATTGTTGGTTCGCCGTGGACCTGCGAACGAAAGCCGAGTTCAGCATATGATTTTGCATGAACAATGCCGGACTTCGCATCGCGCAGCGATACGAAAACTTCCTGCTTGTTGTTACCGATTGCGGAAACGATGCCCATGCCGGTGACGACGACGCGTCTCATTGCATTCTCCTCAAAGGCCTTCGGCCGATGTCTTGTCGAAACTTTCGCCGCGTGTGGCGAGGGAACGAATTACGCCTGGAACAAGCCGACGCGCAGATCTTTGGCTTCATAGATGCGCTTGCCATCGGCTTCGAGCCAGCCATCAGCAATGCCGAGGACGAGCTTGCCGCGGAACACGCGCTTCAGCTCAATTCCATAGACGACATTTTTGACGTTGGGCAAAACCTGATCAACGAATTTCACTTCGCCAACACCAAGTGCGCGGCCACGTCCGGGCGAGCCCAGCCAGCCAAGGTAGAAACCGACAAGCTGCCACATGGCATCAAGGCCAAGGCAGCCGGGCATCACAGGATCGCCCTTGAAATGGCAATCGAAGAACCAGAGGTCGGGCCGCACATCGAGCTCGGCGCGGATCAAACCCTTGCCATAAGCCCCACCCTCTTCCGAGATTTGGGCGATGCGATCGAACATCAGCATGGGCGGGAGCGGCAATTGGGCATTGCCCGGGCCGAACATTTCACCACGGCCGCAGGCCAGCAGATCTTCGTATGAGAAGCTCGAGCGCCGATCGCTCATTTCGTACCTTTCGTCATTCCAGACGGGGCTGGCCGACAGGGCTTGTCAGCGGTCTTGAACCCCAGAAGCGGCCTTCTAGCACAGGCCTTTGCGCGCCGGAAGGGAGAGTGGGGCCTCAAGGTGGCCACCAAAGGGGGATATTAAAAGTTGCCCGGCCGGGCCTGATTTCCTATATTCTCGGATCAAGTGCCAAAAAGCCGATTGCGGCCAAGACGGCACCTCTTTGCCTCTTTGAGTTTGTGATCCTCTATGCCTCGCATGGTCATGACAACCGACACCAGCCTGCCCATCGCCCGCGCCAAGCCGGCGGTGAGCGATGCTATGTCGGGCTGCCCGGTTCATGAGCTGCGCGCCAAGCTGCGCCGCTCCGGGCTTCGCCCGACACGCCAGCGCGTGGCTTTGGGCTGGCTGCTGTTTGCCAAGGGCGACCGCCATATGACGGCGGAAAAGCTCTATGAGGAAGCGACCGGATCGCGCGTCACCATCTCACTGGCGACCGTCTACAACACGCTGCATCAGTTCACCCAAGCGGGGCTGTTGCGCGAAATCGCGGTGGATGGCGCCAAGACCTATTTCGACACCAATACGTCGAAGCACCACCATTTCCTGATCGAGGAAACCAACCAGCTGGTTGATATTCCCGACAATCTGGTGGGCATTCTCAAGCTGCCTGACCCTCTTGAGGGCATGGAAATTTCCAGCGTGGACGTGGTCGTGCGTTTGCGCAAAAAGGCCTGATTTTAAAGGCTTTTAGTCGAATCTATCCTTGTCGTCTGGATAGACGCCCCATAGCAAAACTTTCGGAATAAACCCGTCATAGCCTTCGCCGGTAATGCGGCACCATTGCGCGTCGCATTTGCGCAAAACGCCTTGGACGCCCGATTGCAGCTTGGCTGAGAGAGCGGCGCCTTCCACGGGCTTGGCATAGATCGGGAAGACTTCGCCCCGCTTCCATGGCGCGACAAGCCCTGTGCGGCGGCCAGAGAGGAGCGATTGCAGCACCCAGCCTTCCGTGCCCTCCGAATCGCGAATGCGCCGCCAGTTTTCAAATTCCGCCGTAATCTCGACTGGCAGGCCAGCGCGTTGAAACACCCAGCTTGTCCGGTGGTCTTTGGAGGGTCCTTCGCGCAGGTTAACGCGGTCAGACTTTAGGCTGACGTAACGGGGGAGCGGCAGGCCCGTGGACTGCCCGACCTGAGCCTGTGCCAGGGCGCGCCCGGGCATCGGGGCCAACAAAAGGGCGAGCGCCACAATGGGGAAGATTCGACGAAGACGGGGGTTTTGTCCCCACTTCTCAATCATCTTGCCGCCCTTTGCACAAAACCCGGTCATTCAATTCGTCTCACAAATGTGTCTGCCTGCACGGATGCTTCGGACATCGGGAAGCACTTTGACCTCTGTCCGTCACAACGTCTCAAGTGTCAGGCATTCTTGTCTTTGTCGGGGCATCTGTTAGAGAGGCTTTGGCCCATTCTGAACAGGCCCAAACCACTGAATGCCGTCCATTCGCGCCGATTAAGCGCCGACGGCGTTAATGGATGGTGAAAAGCGGATAAATCCGTCAATCTTCCGAGAGTGATATGGATGTTGGCATGAGCTTGGGACGTAAGGCATGACCAAGAAAAAGCCCTTGGTGATTGTGACCCGCAAATTGCCGGATGCCGTCGAGACGCGCATGTGCGAATTGTTCGACACGCGCCTCAACATTCAAGACAAGCCCATGTCGCAGACTGAGCTGGCTGACGCTTTGCGCGTCGCCGATGTGCTCGTGCCAACTGTGACGGACCGTATTGATGCGGGATTGATCGCGCAGGCTGGCGACAACATGAAGCTGATCGCCAATTTCGGCAATGGCGTCGACAATATCGATGTCACCGCCGCTTTGCGCCGCGGCATTACTGTTACCAACACCCCGGGTGTCCTGACCGAAGACACCGCCGACATGACGATGGCGCTGATTCTGGCTGTGGCACGGCGACTTGTTGAAGGTGCGGCTGTGGTGCCCGCTGGTGAATGGCAAGGCTGGTCGCCAACCTGGATGCTGGGTCGACGCATCACCGGCAAGCGCTTGGGCATTGTCGGCATGGGCCGCATCGGTCAAGCCGTGGCGCGCCGTGCGGCCGCCTTTGGCCTGTCCATTCATTATCACAATCGTCGGCGTGTTTCGGCCGCGGTCGAGGAAAGCCTGCAAGCGACCTATTGGGAATCGCTCGATCAGATGCTCGCGCGCATGGACATTATCTCGGTCAATTGTCCGCATACCCCGGCCACCTATCATCTGCTCTCGGCGCGTCGTCTGAAGATGCTGCAGCCCCACGCCATCGTCGTGAATACGGCGCGTGGTGAAATCATCGACGAAAATGCTTTGGCCCGCATGCTCGAGGCCAATGAAATTTCCGGTGCGGGTTTGGACGTGTTTGAACATGAGCCTGCGGTCTCGCCCAAGCTGATCAAGCTTGTGAAGGCGGGCAAGGTGACGCTGTTGCCGCATATGGGCTCAGCCACACATGAGGGCCGCGTCGACATGGGCGAGAAGGTCATCATCAATGTGAAGACCTTCCTTGATGGTCATCGCCCACCCGACCGTGTTCTCCCGAGCATGCTCTGAAGCCTCTGATTTAAAGGCTTTTTCAGACACGGGCGGCAGGCTCTTGAACGGCCCTGCAGCATCCCCATATGCTGTTGTGTGGATGCCGTAAGGGTCCGTTCTCCCGAAGTGCCTGAAGGGCTTCGTCATGACCAGACTGCCGAATTTGAATTCGCCGTTTCTTTTAGGCTTTGATGATATTGAGCGCGCGTTGGATCGCGTCACACGCGCCACATCAGACGGCTATCCGCCCTACAATATCGAGCGCTTGCGCGGCACTCAAACCGAGCCTGAGCGATTGCGCATCACCTTGGCTGTTGCGGGATTCACGTCGGATGAACTCGACGTCACGCTGGAAGAGCGCCAGCTGCTCATTCGTGGCCGTCAGGTGGATGATGGCGAGCGTGAATATTTGCATCGCGGCATTGCGGCGCGCCAATTCCAGCGCGCTTTTTTGCTCGCGGAAGGAATGGACGTGCTGGGTGCAGATTTGAAAAATGGCCTTTTGTGCGTGGATCTCGCGCGACCGCAGCCCGAACGCACCGTCAAGAAAATTGGAATTTCCGTGAAGGACTGATGGTCTTCACGCGAAACAGCGGGTCTCTTGCAGACCGCGAAAGGAGCCTGACATGATTGCTGATGACAAGACCAAGATCTCACCTGAAAGCGCAGGCCTGACGCCCGAGCAATTTGCTCATCTGGGTGATGGTGCCGTCGCCTATGTGAAGCCCATGCTTTCAGAAGATGTGATGCGCCTGTTTCCGCAGGCGCCCAAGATTGAACCCGGCCTTCAACTGTTTGCTTTGCTCAGCGCCACTGGCACACCGCTGGTTGTCACAGATACGCGCGCGGCGGCTGTTGCCAATGCATGGGAACAAGATCTGCAGACCGTGAGCCTGCACTGATCATCCGCCAAACAAGCGCTCGAACAATCCGCGCTCGCGCGCATTCTGGTCGCGCGGCGCAATCAACGCGCTAATAGGATCAGGACGTGTACCGGCCATGTCGCCAGGCAGCGGTGAGGGTAGCACGTCTTTGAGCGCGCCTTTCATGTAGCGGCTCCAGATCGTCACGGGCAGATTGCCGCCCGACACCCGTTTGGTTGCCGAATTATCGTCATTGCCGAGCCACACGCCGGTGATCAGCTGGCTTGTGTAGCCAACGAACCAACCATCGCGATAATCCTGTGACGTGCCGGTTTTGCCAGCTGCTTGCCATCCCGGCAGTTCAGCATGTTTGGCTGTGCCGATGATCAGCGTTTCCTGCATCATGGCGTTCATCATGGTCACATGTTCGGGCTCGATGACGCGACCAAAGCTGGCACCCTTGCGTTGATAGAGCAACGCGCCATCGCCTTTTTTGACGCGCGTGATGATGTGCGGCTGTACCCTGATGCCGCCATTGGCGAACGGCGCGTAAGCCGACACAAGCTCCAGCGGCGACACTTCAGACGTGCCCAGCGCGATGGAGGCGTTCACTTGAAGATCTGAAACAATGCCGAGTCTGTGGGCTGTTTCGGCAACCGTCTTGGCGCCCACTTCAAGGCCAAGTCGCACAGCAACCGTATTCAGCGACATGGCCAATGCGCGTGTCAGCGTGACGGGGCCTTGATATTCATTGGTCGAATTTTCTGGCTGCCAGCCTCGCACATTAATGGGCGCATCATCGCGGATGGTCTCGGGCGTCAGACCCTTTTCCAAAGCGGACAAATAGACGAAGGGTTTGAAGGATGAGCCGGGTTGGCGTTTGGCAGAAACCGCCCGGTTGAATTGGCTCTCCTGATAATTGCGCCCACCGATCAGCGCTTTGATCTGGCCATTGGGATCAAGGGATACCAGTGCGCCTTGCGTGACATTGAAACGCTTGCCCGATTTTTCGAGTTCTTCTGTCAGAGCTTTTTCAGCGAGCGCCTGCTTTTCAAGACTGATGGTGGTCGACACAACGAGATCCGTGTCGATGACGCCGACGATTTCTTCCAAGACGTCCATGACGTAATCGGCAGCGTAATTGATCGAGCCTGCATTGTCGCGCGCGACACCAGCGGGATTGGCTGTTGCCATTTTTGCCATGGTCTCGGTGATATGGCCTTCTTGCTGCATGGCGCTGATCACTTGCGCGGCGCGCTCAGTTGCGGCGGCGGGATGACGCGTGGGCGCGAGCTTGGTCGGTGCTTTCATGAGGCCAGCCAACATGGCGGCTTCCTGCAAACTGGCTTGCGCTGCGCCATGGCCAAAGTAGCGACGCGTGGCGGCTTCCACGCCATAGGCGCCCGCACCAAAATAAACGCGGTTCAGATAAAGCTCGAGGAGCTCGTCTTTTGAAAATTTCTGTTCGAGCCAGATCGCGAGAATGGCTTCCTGGACTTTGCGCGACAGGGTGCGCTCTTGCGTGAGGAAGAGATTTTTGGCGAGTTGCTGGGTCAGCGTCGATCCGCCCTGCATATTGCCGCGGCCCGAGACGTTGCGCAGGATGGCGCGGGTGATGCCGACCGGATCAATGCCCCAATGGCTGTAGAAGCGCCGATCCTCGATCGCGATAAAGGCTTTGGGCAGATAGGCTGGCAGATCAGCCAGCCGCACCTCGGCGCCGCCCGTATCACCGCGATTGGCGAGCAAGCGGCCGTCTTCGCTCATAATGGCGATATTGGGCGGGCGCTTGGGGACTGCGAGTTTGTCGATTGGGGGCAAAAGGGTTGCCTGCCAGGCGATGATGCCCGCCACCACGATAAAGCCCCAGACGGCGGCGACGCTGCCCCAGTAAAACAGCCAGCCGAAGATTGAGCGTCGCTTTTTGCGGGGCCGGCCGGCGCGTTTGCGGTGGCTCGGCTCTTCGTCCGCCTCGTCTTCGTAAGTGGCGCGACGGGCTGAGCTTTTTTTTGCCCCCCCGACCCGGTCATCGGGCATGGCGCGCAGGCCCTCTTCGCGGTCCTCGTCTGGATCGCTGGAAAAGCGGGGTTCGCGCCGTTTGGATGCCATGGGCCTTGAGACAAAAAAGCGGGAGAATCAGCCTCGGTGCGGGGTCCGACGGGTGTATCCTGCCGCATGCGCGCTTAAGGCCCGGTTAAGCCAGAAATTTGGGGACTTTCAGCCCTGTTTTGGCTTCCGGGCGTAGCTGGCGCTTGCTCTTGGTTCCGCACCGCGTCAAAGTCGCCACCCCGGCGATTTGCGCCGTGGCTTTGACGTGTTTTTTTGAGGATGGATCAGGCCCTATGAAAGTCACTCTCGAAAGAGCGGCGCTTCTCAAGTCGCTGGGCCATGTGCACCGTGTCGTTGAACGCCGTAACACAATCCCGATCCTCGCCAACGTTCTGCTTCAGGCGGACCATGGCAAGCTGGTTCTGAAAGCCACCGACCTTGACCTCGAAGTGACGGAAACCGTCGCTGCCGACATCGGTCAGGCCGGCGCGACCACGCTTCCCGCCCATGTTCTCTACGACATCGTCCGCAAGCTGCCGGATGGTGCGCAGGTCTCGCTTGAGATGACGGGTGAGGCTGGCCAGCTCCTGCTGCGCTCGGGCCGCTCGCGCTTCAATCTGCAATCCCTGCCGGAAAGCGATTTCCCCGATCTCAATGCGGGTGACCTGTCGCATCGCTTCTCGTTGCCCGCGGGTGACCTGAAGAAGCTGATCGAAAAGACGCAGTTTGCGATTTCGACGGAAGAGACGCGCTATTATCTCAACGGTATTTACGTCCACACGACCGACGTTGATGGTCATGTCATGCTGCGCGCCGTGGCCACCGATGGACACCGTCTGGCACGTGTGGAGATTCCTGCTCCCGCAGGTTCGGCTGGCATGCCTGGCATCATCATTCCGCGCAAAGCTGTCGCAGAAGTGCAAAAGCTCGTGGAAGACGCCAATGCGGAAGTCACCATTGAGCTGTCGACCACAAAAATTCGCTTCACCTTCGGTGAAGTTGTGCTCACATCCAAGCTCATCGACGGCACCTTCCCTGATTACGCGCGTGTCATTCCCGCCAACAATGACAAGCGTCTGGTGATTGATTGCGCGCCCTTCGCGGCAGCTGTGGATCGCGTGTCGACCATTTCATCCGAGCGTGGCCGCGCGGTGAAACTGGCCCTTTCAGATGGTCGCCTGACCTTGTCTGTCACCAATCCGGATTCCGGCTCGGCGACGGAAGAAATTGAAGTCGATTATGATTCGGGTCCGCTCGAAATCGGCTTTAACGCGCGGTATCTGCTGGACATCACCAGCCAGCTCGATTCCGACACGGCTTTGTTCAAGCTTGCTGATGCTGGCTCGCCCACGCTCATTCAGGATCGTGATGGCGCAGCTGCGCTTTATGTTCTGATGCCGATGCGCGTGTGAGTTCTTTCGCGCAGGTATCCGCTCTCCATCGCCCGAAAGTGCGGCGGATTGTTTTGTCTGATTTCCGATCCTATGCCGCACTCGATCTCGCCGTTGATGGTGATCTGATTGTGCTGGCCGGCGAGAATGGCGCAGGCAAAACAAATATTCTCGAAGCTCTCTCGCTGCTGACACCGGGGCGTGGTCTGCGTCGTGCGGACCTTGCTGATTGCGCGCGCGAGGCGGGCTCTGGCGGTTGGGTTGTCTCTGTCGAACTCGAAGATGATGACCATCGCGTGCAACTCGGCACTGGGCGCGAACCCTCTGAGGGCAGTCTGCCGCAATCGCGCAAGTGCCGTATTGATCGTGCGCCCGTTGGCTCGGCACGCGCCTTTGCTGATCATGTGCGTGTTGTCTGGCTAACACCGTCCATGGATGGATTGTTTACGGGGCCTGCTGGCGATCGGCGGCGCTTTCTGGATCGTCTTGTGCTGGCCGTTGATCCTGAACATGGGGGCCGCGTGTCGGCGCTTGAAAAAGCGCTGCGCAATCGCAATCGCCTGCTCGAAGATCATTATTCCGAAACCATCTGGCTTGATGCGGCCGAGCGCGAAATTGCCGAGATTGCCATCGGCGTAGCGGCAGCACGCAGCGAGACAGTGTCGCGGCTTGCCGCTTTGATTGAAGCTGAAAAGGTCAAGGAAACGCCTTTCCCGTGGGCAGATCTTGCTTTGTCTGGTGAATTGGAGGCCATGCTTCCCGACCGGCCAGCGATTGAAGTTGAGGATCATTATCGGGCCTTGCTGCGCGCCAATCGCGCGCGTGATGCAGCGGCCGGGCGCACGCTCATTGGCCCGCAATCAGCTGATCTTGTTGTTCGCCATGGCCCCAAAGGCATGGATGCCGCGCGCTCGTCGACCGGCGAGCAAAAAGCGCTGCTGGTCGGCCTCGTGTTGGCCCATGCGCGTTTGGTTGCAAGCATGACAGGCTTCGTACCGCTTGTTCTGCTGGATGAAATCGCGGCGCATTTTGATCCCTTGCGGCGTGGCGCGCTGTATGAGGCGCTGGCCGAACTTGGCGCGCAGGTGTGGATGACGGGCGCCGATAGCAGCGCTTTTCTTGAAGTGGCGGGGCGCGCGACCATGATCCATGTGACGCCCGGCCAAGCGAGCGTCATGTGAATCAGGATGCCCCGATGCCAGACCTGATGACTGCCGCGCGCGCCTGTCTGAAAACAGTTTTTGGCTATGACGATTTTCGCCCAGGCCAAGCGGATGTCGTTGCAGCTGTGCTTGCGGGCAAGCCGGTTCTCGCTGTCATGCCAACGGGCAGTGGCAAGAGCATGTGTTATCAGCTTCCTGCACTTGTTGATGATGGATTGACCATTGTCGTCTCGCCTTTGATCGCGCTGATGCGTGATCAGGTGCAGCAATTGCGTGCCCTGGGGGTGGAAGCGGGCTCGCTGAACTCCTCCAATGATGAGGCTGAATCCGAGCGCGTCTGGCAGGCATTGAAAGACCAGAGTCTGCGACTGCTGTTTCTGTCTCCCGAGCGCTTGGCCATGGATGGCTTGCGGCAAACGCTGGCGCGCGCTGGCGTGAAGCGCATTGCCATTGATGAAGCCCATTGCGTGTCCGAATGGGGCCATGATTTCCGGCCCGAATACAGGCAGATTCGGGCAGCCGTTGAGGCGATTGGTCAAGTGCAGGTGATTGGCTTCACGGCAACGGCTGATCGCAACACGCGCAATGACATTGTCGAGCGGTTGTTTGATTCAAGCCCCAGCGTGTTTCTGCATTCCTTTGATCGCCCCAATATTGATTTGCGCTTTGCCGCCAAAGATCAGCCGCGCCGACAGATCGCGGCTTTTCTGCAAGGGCGGCGCGGGCAAAGCGGAATTGTCTATTGCTCCTCGCGTGACCGCACCGAGCGCATGGCCGATTGGCTGAATGAAAACGGCTTTGAAGCAGTGGCCTACCATGCAGGCATGGATCGCGATTTGCGCGCGCGCAATCAGGATCGCTTCTTGCAGGAAGACGGCGTGATTGTAGCTGCCACGGTGGCGTTTGGCATGGGCATCAACAAGCCCGATGTGCGCTTTGTCATTCATGCCGACATGCCAGCCAGCGTCGAATCCTATTATCAGGAGATCGGTCGCGCGGGGCGCGATGGTCTGCAATCCTGGACGCTGACACTCTATGGCGTTGAAGACATGGCCCTGCGGCGCAGGCAGATTGATGAAAAGGCGGTCGATGATGAGCGTCGCCGCATCGAACATGCCCGCTTCAGCCGCCTCACCATGTTGTGCGAATCCTCCATCTGTCGGCGCCAGGCCTTGCTGGCCTGTTTTGACGAACAGGCAGCTCCTTGCGGGCATTGCGATATTTGTCGCGGTGAAGTGGATCTGTATGACGGCACGGTGGACGCGCAAAAAGCCTTGTCAGCGGTCTACCGCACCGGACAGCGTTTTGGTGCGGGCTATCTGTCGGATGTCCTCACCGGCGTGACCAGCGATTCCATCGCGCGCAACGGACATGATCAGATCAAGACCTTTGGTGTGGGGTCTGACCGACCCAAGGCCGTGTGGGCGTCCATTCTGCGGCAATTGTTTGCAGCCGATGCGCTGGCCAGCGCCAGTGAGGAGCATGGCGGCTTTCGCCTTACCGAGCGCGGGCAGGCCATTTTGCTTGGCCGCGAGACCTTGTCCCTGCGCAAGGAAGCCGTTGCTGCGCGCCGGCCAGCGCGCAGCAACGGCACACAGGCAGCCGCTGTCGAGGGGCTCGATTCGGCAGATGCCGCCCTTTTTGCGGCTTTGCGCGCGCGTCGTCTGGAAATCGCACGGGCGGATGGGGTCGCGGCCTATGTCGTTTTTGCGGATCGCACGCTGCTGGAGCTGGCGCGTCAGCGCCCGGCGACCTTGCGCGAAATGGCTGCCATCCATGGGATTGGCGCGGCCAAACTGGAGCGCTACGGGGAGGCTTTTTTGGAGGTTCTCCTGAACGAGACGTAAGGCGCGCCTGAGCGGGGAAAACCCCACAATTTCGGCCCGTTTTTCGTGCCTTTTGGCCTCGATATAGGCTATATTTTTTGTCACGAATCGCGTGTTGAAAAAGGGCCTCCGGAAGGATTGTTTTCGAGCGTTTTCCGGACGGTCCTTCCCTCCAAGAATTGAAGAGTTGCTCGCCCCATGGCTGAACCTGTTGCAGCGCCTGAAGAGTATGGCGCGGATTCGATCAAAGTTCTTCGTGGTCTCGACGCAGTTCGCAAGCGCCCCGGCATGTATATCGGCGACACGGATGACGGCTCGGGCCTGCATCACATGGTCTATGAAGTCGTCGACAATGCGATCGACGAAGCGCTGGCGGGCCATGCCACACGCGTCACCGTGACGCTGAATGCCGAGGGTTCGGTCACCGTCACGGATAATGGTCGCGGCATTCCAACCGACATTCATTCCGAAGAAGGCGTATCGGCTGCTGAAGTCATCATGACGCAGCTTCATGCGGGCGGTAAGTTTGACCAGAATTCCTACAAGGTCTCAGGCGGCCTGCATGGCGTGGGTGTGTCCGTCGTCAACGCGCTCTCGACCTGGCTCAAATTGCGCATCTGGCGCGATGGCAAAGAGCATGAGATCGAATTCAGCCACGGTGATGCTGTTGCGCCCCTGAAAATTCTGGGTGAAGCGCCCATGGATGGTGATGCGCCCAAGCGCGGCACCGCAGTCACTTTCATGCCCTCGCCCGAAACCTTCACGATGATCGAATTTGATTATTCGACCATCGAACATCGTTTGCGCGAACTGGCTTTTTTGAATTCGGGCGTGCGTATCATTCTGACAGATGCGCGCCATTCAGAAGTGAAGGTCGAAGAGCTTTACTATGAAGGCGGGCTGGAAGCTTTCGTGCGCTATCTTGATCGCGCGAAATCGCCTCTCATCGGCACACCCATCTTGATGCATGGCGAACGCGACCGCATCACAGTGGAAGTCGCTCTGTGGTGGAACGACAGCTATCATGAGAACGTGCTGGCTTTTACCAACAACATTCCCCAGCGCGATGGCGGCACGCATTTGGCGGGCTTTCGTGGCGCGCTGACGCGCCAGGTGACGGGCTATGCTGAAAAGTCGGGCATCACCAAGCGTGAAAAAGCCGATCTGACCGGTGATGATTGCCGAGAAGGCCTGACCTGCGTTCTTTCGGTAAAAGTGCCTGATCCGAAATTCTCGTCACAAACAAAAGACAAGCTCGTCTCGTCGGAAGTGCGCCCGGTTGTTGAAAGCCTCGTCAACGACATGCTGTCGCAATGGTTCGAGGAACATCCCGCTGATGCGAAGGTTGTCGTCAGCAAAGTGGTTGAAGCCGCGCTGGCGCGCGAGGCTGCGCGTAAAGCGCGCGAGCTGACACGCCGCAAAGGCGCGCTCGATGTGGCCAATCTGCCGGGCAAACTGGCTGATTGCCAGGAGCGCGATCCCTCTAAAGCCGAACTCTTCATCGTCGAAGGTGATTCCGCCGGCGGCTCCGCCAAACAGGGCCGCAATCGCGAATATCAGGCTGTGCTGCCGCTGCGCGGCAAGATTTTGAATGTGGAGCGTGCGCGCTTCGACAAAATGTTGTCGAGCCAGGAAATCGGCACGCTGATCACGGCGCTTGGTACCGGAATTGGTCGTGATGATTTCAATCCCGACAAGCTGCGCTACCACAAGATCATCATCATGACGGACGCTGACGTCGACGGCGCGCATATTCGCACGCTTCTGTTGACCTTCTTCTTCCGCCAGATGCCGGCACTGCTTGAGCGCGGACATATCTACATTGCCCAGCCGCCGCTCTATAAAGTGAAGCGCGGCCAATCTGAGCAATATCTGAAGGATGAGCGCGCGCGCGAGGAATATCTTATCACCAACGGTCTCGAAGGCGCCTTCTTGCGCACGGGCCAGGGCGAACGTGGCGCACAGGACTTGCGCGCCATTATTGAAGAATCGCGGATTGTTCGTCAGGTGCTGGCGCAATTGCATTCGCGTTATGATCGTACAGCCGTCGAACAGGGCGCCATTGCTGGCGCATTGAAGCCGATTGGTTTGCTGTCAGATGACGAGACCACACGTCTTGCTGCTGATATTGCGCGCCGCCTCGACGCTTTGTCTGAAGAAACCGAACGCGGTTGGACGGGCAGTGTCGAAAACGGCGGCTACGTCTTTGCGCGCGAAGTGCGTGGCGTGCGTCAGACATCGGTGCTAGATGCGGGCCTTCTGGCGTCTGCGGAAGCACGCAAGCTCGATGAACATTCAGCTTCGTTGCGCGAAGTCTTTGAAAGCCCCGCCGTGATTGTGCGCAAGGCAGACGAGACGCAAGTCGCAGGCCCCAGTGCGCTCGTGGAAGCGGTGATGGCAGCTGGCCAAAAGGGCATCAGCCAGATGCAGCGATACAAAGGTCTCGGCGAGATGAACCCTGAGCAGCTTTGGGAAACAACGCTCGACCGCGAAGTGCGCTCGCTTCTGCAAGTCCGCATCAAGGAATCTGTCGAAGCAGACGATATTTTCGTGAAGCTGATGGGCGATGTGGTGGAGCCGCGTCGCGAATTCATTCAGGAAAATGCGCTTAACGTCGCCAATCTCGACGTGTGATTTGAAAGGCGGCGGGCCTGCAATGGGCCGCCGCTCGCTTTATCCGCTTAGACAGGCTCGGCATTTTTTACACTGCGCGGTGCGCTCGGGCGCGCAGGTTTGCGCTTTTTCTCCGGCTCGCTGATTTGCAATTCTTTTGGCGGGGCGATATTGGCCGGCAGGTTTTCGGCGGAAATCACGCGGTTGATTTTCGCGCCAAATTGCACGATCACGCGCGTGCCTTCCTGCAAAACAGGTTCTCTGTCTCGTTGAACCTGATCGATGATCATCGTCGTGCCGTCGCCAAAGCCGATCACATATTCGACGGCGTTTTCAGTCTCAGCCAGTTCATGCAGCGCTTCGCCAGCCACCATGCCCGCTAAAAAACCAGCCAGCGTGGCGCCATTTGTTTTTCCCAGCACAGCGCCGCCAACCCCTCCCAGAAAGGCGCCGCTGCCGACGGCGAAAGAGGAATCGCTGCGCACGCTCACTGGCCTGTGGCTCAGGATTGTCCCATAGCGCGTCTTGAAGGCCTGGCCGGCATCCTCCAGCAGAATGTCGGTCGTGCTCTTGTTGGCGCAGCCTGTCAGAAGGAGAGCGGCGGCCATAGCCGCACACAGAGGAAAAAAGCGCATTTGAAAAAGCCATAATGAAAAAACTCAAGTCGGTCGAGTATTCCAGCTTGGCGTGAACAGGGGAAGGGGCTTTGTCAGAACGCGAGGGGGAGAAATTGGCGCACCCGGCACGATTCGAACGTGCGACCTTTGCCTTCGGAGGGCGGAATATGCATGAATAATAAATTTGATTTCAATTACTTATCCGACACATAAAATATATGTCAATTAATTGTCAAAAATCAGAGAATTGAAAAAACGTCTTTTTTCATAATAAAATCAGTTACTTACAATCAATTTTGTTTACAGAGCGTAGTAGCAATTTAAATGGCACTTTTGTTGTAATTCAGCAATTAGGGAACAACAAAATGTCCAAACTCAAATCACTCTCCTTTTGCGCTCTCCCTGCCATTTCAAAGGACCCAATTACGACCAAACGCTACCGCCTCATTGAGCGCTTGGAGCAGCAGAGGAAACTCGCAACCGACCCCTCATTTACAATCCGAATGACGAAAACAGTCAAAAACGCAGATGGGACTAAAACCTCCACAGAACGCGAAAAGCGCCTCACCCAATGGTGGAAGACTGACGAAAAGGGGGCAGTAGTTCTGTCAGTCCGTGTTGGGTTGAAAACCCTGGAATTTGAAAAGGGCAAGGCAGGAATATCTGTCGGTCCAATGGATCGGTTGGATAGTGCCCTGTCGACGCTGATTGAAGCAGTCAGAGCAGGGGAACTTGATGGCGCTATATTGGCAGATGTGAAGTCCAAACAATTGAAGCAGGGAACAACTGCCAAAGCGACTTAAACGACCTGTGAGCGACAAGACCACTTTTCCGACAGGAAACCATTGGGTTCTGAATCGGAACGATTCTAGGGTCGATTAAACAGCATTTCAGAACTTGGAGAATTAAACGGATCAGGGGTGGATGAAGACCAAGATGGATTCCCCAGAAGATTTGGTTGCCTCAAGTTTTCTGGCAAAATCTTGAATAATCTTTTTCCGTTCCTGATCCGATACAGTTGATGGAATTGGAACAAGTTGGAATTTGTCTTTTCTTAAACGACTAATGAGTTTTTCTTTATCCATTAATTGAAACCTTTTGACTGAAATTGTGTCGAGTATTTATCCCATCGTAAACTCAACAAAAAGAAATTTAGAATCAGAAAAGTCGGTTTCCGACCTACTGGCTGTATAAATAAAAAAAACGAATATAGGTGTATTATGAGAAATGAATTTCTGAATTGGACCGATGGTCGTGATTATAATTTATTTATAACAATCACATTGCGACAAAGCATAACATCCGACAACGGACACAAAGTTTATATCGATGATGAAAATATTAGAAAAACGGCATGGATACTTCGTGACCGTATTTTGAAATCTTTAAAGTGTGAATCTAAGAAAAAAGTATATCTGGCATTTAAAGAATGCGGTTCGCTTTTCAATAAGCGGCATCATCTTCATATAGTGACTTATAAACCGGATACTTTGAGCATTGAAGAATATGAAAATAAATTCAGATCCAAAGCGGCAAAATTGGATTGGGTCTATAATGAAATTGATATTCGACCAATCCGATCAGGTGAGGCGCGGCAGGTATTATCTTATAGTTTGAAAGAGGGAATAAAGGCGTTCATCCCAGAAGCGTCTTATTTCTGATTGATTTTGCTTGTTGGCGGTCATTAATTTCAAATGTTTATTCAATTTAGAAGGCAGGAAATCAAATCTGCCTTGATTTAATACTATTGAGAACTGAAGTTTAAATTTGGATAAGAATAAGAATGAATTTCAGATTCAAATGAATGTTGTAAAAATAAAATCTGGATCAGTTATTGATCATCTAATTGTTCAATACGGACCTGGAAACTTGCCCCTTGCTACATTTAATACAACTAATTCCGCTTTTTGAATTTAGCGGCGTAAATTCCGCATTGCTCGTGCCAAATCATCAGGGTCACGCCTACCTGCTGTGAGCATTAGGGGTGTTGGTATCTTTGCCCACCGTTTATTTTTTCGACCCTCATAATATTTATGTATCTGCTCAAGGAGTTTCTCACCCTTCAAGTTTGGATATTTGAGATACACATCCCTGTAGACCGTCAGCATTTCTCGAACGGCTAGTAATTTGTCACCGTTGCCCTCATCGTGAATCGAAAAGTTCGATCCTTCTTGACGGACAAGGTGCTTATAGAATTTGTGCCCTCTCTGAGATTTTCTGACGGTCTGGATTTTAAGGTCCAAAACAGTCTCAACAGGATTGGCTAATTTGTCGGTCCGTCATCTTATATATACAGCAAGGTAGCAGGATTTGGTTAGACCGATAAAAAAAGGTCGGAAAATAAAATCCGTTACATAATTGATACGGTTATTTCTGCCTAATCTAATTGAAATTGGACTACCTATTTCTATTATTAGGGGAATACGTTCTTTGGTTCCTTGACCCTCTAAAATGAGAGTTGTTTCTTATAAGAAACGGGGTCTCGGGAGGGCGGAATGAGCATCAAAAATAATATTCATTTTGAGATTCCAAAGGGAAAAGATCTGTCCCTTACCCCAACACTCGTGAACCAACTAAAGAAACTGCAAAAAGAAGGTCAGGAAAATGTTTGGAGGACCTTTCTCTATGCCGCAGGTTTAAGGGCGGCGTATCAAAAAAACCAAAAGTGGGATTCCTCGTTCACCGCTTGGTATAAAGATAACAATCTTCAGATGTGTTTTGGTTCGATGTCACAATTCTCAAAATGTGCATCGGCAGGTGAAGTGGTTCATCGATTTGCTACGCTTTTCCCTGATAGGGAAGATCTAGTCTACGCCCTTCCGACATCTATGAATGCGCTTTATGAGATTAGTTTTCTAATTAAAGGGCAATCCGCCAATACCATTGCAAAATGGATTTATGAGGGCGGAGAGAATTTTGAGGATGATAGCGCTGATGAACTTGGAATTATTAGTCCAGTCGTCACGGCTAAAGAGATAACTGAGTTTGCAAAGAAAATTGCAAGTGGGTCTAAACGCAAACAGATCAAAGAAGATCCAGTACGCAAGAAAGAATTCAGTGTTGCTATCGCAACAATTTACGCGAGCAAGTCTCTCTTCAGTTTTGATAAAAGGGGACAACATGCCGGCAAAGTCGAACTGCGCGATATCAAGGAACAAATCCGAATGCTCAAAAGACTAAACCGTAGTCAGTTTGATGTTCGCGATAAACTTACAGATATCGAAGTCAAATATGAATCCAAGAAGGAAAAAGCGGATCCCGTAAAGCGTAAATACAAAAAGAAAACTTCAGTAAGTAGACCTGCCACAAGGATGGGCGGGAAATGAAAAAGCGACAATCAAGTCACGTCGTGAAGGAAAGTCATTCTTATGATGACCTGCTTTCTTCATCGCCTAAAACGAAAACGCTGATAAACGAATTGAGATCTGGTGCATTAAAGGATGAGATCAAGACTAATATTTCGAAAAGATCGGGTTTGACGCAAAAAACAATTAAAGACGTTAAAGTGAAACTATCTAATCAGACCATTGCTGATACTTTTGCTAAACTTATCAAACAAGATATATCCGCTAAAACGAAGCGGATTGTCTTTGAAGGAAAATACGACGAATTAAAAGGTAAGGCGGTTATTGTTAATCCGCTCAAAAAACGTGGTCCCTATTCCTTTACGGACCTAACCGATGCTGAGAAGGCAAAAAATCAAGAAAAAAAATTAAAAAATCGACGCAAAATTCAGAACAAGGTTCGTTGGAATACCGATGATTTTTATGAACGTCATTGGATTGATATGCCTCCATTTGAGAATGAAGAAAAATTACCTTTTGCCGAATTTATTGTTTCATTCCCGAACGTGGATTCACACAAAGCGTGGCTGAAATTGACCGGTGAAACGGGAAGTAGTTTCTGGTTCAGTGAGGCAGAAGAAAATGAAACTCGGGATGTAGAAAAGCAGATCTGGATTGGACGCAAACCAACAAACAGACCGCAATATCCCGTTTATATTATTAGTAAGGGCAGGGCAAAGTATGGACCTTTGACCGCAAAGGTACTTCAGCGACTTGGAATCCCATTTTATCTGATGGTTGAACCACACGAATACAATAAATATCGAACGCTCTGTGATTGGGCGAAGGATGTTTTGGTTATAGGCGACAGTAACCATGGTATGGGACCAGGGCGCGCTAGAAATGCTTGTTGGGATCACGCAAAGCACGTTCTGAAATCAAAGCGCCACTGGGTTCTAGATGACAACATTGCCGATTTCTATCGACTTCATCAAAACAAGAGAATTCGTGTAGGTGACGGAACAATATTTCGTGCAGCAGAGAATTTCGTAGACCGCTATGAGAACGTGGCGGTTGCAGGGTTTGCCTACACATTCTTCCACGTGGCAACGAGTAAACAATATCCATTCAAATTAAATACGAGAATTTATTCATGCTTATTAATTGACAATGATTGCCCCTATAGATGGAGGGGTCGATATAACGAGGATACAATTCTGTCATTGGATGTGTTGAAAGACGTCAATAAGAATAAAACACATGGTGATTTAAATGAAAAAAACAAAGACGGGACTTATAAGAATTCTCGGCGTGATCGATTAACTACCGTTGAGTTTGTTTCTTTTCTACAAGCAAAATTGAACACACAGGTTCAGAAGGGCGGGAATACAGCAGCGTTTTATGGAAAAGAAGGGACCGCCCCTAAATCAATGATGTTGGCAGAGACGCATCCAGATGTAGCGACAAACAAAGAAATGTTTAGTCGGGCGCATCACAAAGCGAATTACGAAGTTTTTCGAAATAATTGGCTGATCAGAACTGAAAAGCGCAAGGCAACACTCAAATCGACAGAGTGGAAAGGATTTGGTCGAACCAATCCTTATGGCATGAAGTTGTCAAACTCTCTGCAACTTAAGGATTGATTCTAGAAGGGACTAGTTCTGTTCAATTATTTGTGCCTCAATGACACCAAAGGTTACTGGAAGTCTTGAGCGCCCACGAATGGTCGGCGCTTGATAGGTTGCTTTCTTCACAACAGGCATAGCGTTCACTGTGAAATCATCAGGAATGTCGGGACTTCCAATAACTAGCGCGCCGCGGCGAGTGACGTCATTTGGTCGGATCCAAGGTGACATTTTCACGCTTGCCTGATCGAAGACGTGAACCTTGTAGGGTAAGTCAAAGGCAATGGAACCTGCAGTGTGCATTGCGCGCTGACGTTGAGTTTGAACAATATAAACAATACGACCTGATCCGTTTATGCGCCAGTATTCTTGGGCGTCTCTAAGAATTTTCCGATGATCAAGATTTGAGTACTGAGGTTTCTCGTTTTGTATAGGCACAATGATGGTGCTTATATATCCGAATATGAGCAACGATGAAAATACACCTGTAGCAACCAGCGCGCGATGAATTTTAACATTCTCAATTCGGGACAAAATATTAGCAAAATAAATAACCAAGGGTATGATTAATGGCGTGATCCAAAGTGGGCGCGGACGAATCCCTAAAAACGGGGAAGCAACTAATAAGACAATTGGTCCAAATGTTGCCGCAAACAAAAACCAATCTCTTGGACTTGCTGTGTCAGGATGAATTGATTCAATAAGCGCTTTTGAGAACGAACGGAAACCAACGCATAAAACAAAGGGAACTGACGTGAATAAAAACAGAATAGTTGAATTCAGGAGCATATTAAATGTGAAACCAAAGACCTCACGTGGCGTTAAATAAACATGATTTATGGCGTGATTAAACGTCGAACTGCCTTTGACTAAAACATCATATCCATGTGGCGCGATGATTACTATTGCAGTTAAAGCAGCGATCCATGGACCTGCGCCAAATATTTGCTGACGCCATTTCGGAATTGAAAAAAAGACTACGCCTAGAGCGGCAACAAGATGAAATATGGAATATTTCGCCCAAAGACCAAGTCCGACACTGACTCCAAATAACAACCAAGAGAATATCTTGTTTGTGTTGAAAGCATTCCATGCGGTTATGATGACTAATGCCCAAAATGGCATCACGCCGATATTATGATTCAGTTGAACAGGTATGTAGGTCGTGAATGGTGAAGCAAGTCCCGCGCATAGTGCGATCAATGCGGGGACCGCTCCAAAAATCGAGAGCAACCAACGTGCGATCAAAAAAATAGATCCGGCAGCCAATAATTGAGAAATTAGGTAGAGCGCGCTGTATCGAATAGGTCCCGTGTACCAAGCAAGTGCGATTAGCCACTCCGAAAATGGAGGGTGCTTGGGATATGACAACTGCCATTCTGGACCACCTGTCATGCCTTCCGCGGCATCAAGGCGGAGCGAACCTTCAAGCATGCTCGGCAGCACAACCCATATAAGGATATGGGCGGCAGGAATAAGGTAGAGCAGTTTGCTGATCAAAGATTTAGTTTTTAGGTCCACGATTACCTGCCGCCCATTTAGGTCACCATGCCCCACCGCGGCGCAATACTCGTCCTCAGATTTTATCCTTAGGTGCCCCTACCTAAAACAGGTTTCGAACTTAATTCACACTAACTCCACAATCTTCCTCTGCGCCTCCGCACTGCCCTCAATATATCGTTGGGTAGTGGTCAGGTTAGAGTGACCTGCGAGGATCTGAATATCCCTGAGTGATCCCCCAACAGTCGATATCTTCCGTGCTGCATTGGTGATGAAGGTTCGTCGCCCTGAGTGACTTGAGCACCCCTGAAATCCAAGGGTGCAGTACCAACGACCAAATTGGTTCACCACCGCCTGTGCAGACGTTCTGTCTGACCTCTCAGTGGTTATGAGGTAGGCGGATGGGCGGATGCCGTCCCCCCCTTCATTCAGCAGGTCGGTCAACGCCCCCCTGAGTTCGGCATTTAGGGGGATGATGCGCCCTGAGCGTCCCTTTGAAGCACGGTCCTGTAGGTGGATTGCGGTCCCAATCCGACTGTCAGAATCTGTCACCATTCCCCACGTCAGACAGGCGATCTCTTTCGCCCTTAACCCTGCCCTGACCGATAGCAATACTATTGTTCGATTTCGAATGGGGTTTCTGGACTTGCCTATATAATTGAGCAGTGCATCAATCTGACCCTTAGAGAGGGTCTTCGCTTGTTTTCCTAATGCCATTGGTTGTCTCCAGTCTGATGATGAAAAATCAGTCTGGAAACTAATTATAACCAATCTAACTTGGCTGAAAACAACAGATCTAAAAAAATGGAATGACTACAAACGGTTAGATTCACTGATGATAAAATGACAATTAGATCATCACTGAACATACATAACACCGCCTTGATTTATTTAATTCGGCAGCCAGAAATTGAGAAAATAACTCAGCGTCCTTAGTGGTTTTGGATCATATTAGAGGTTTGTATATGCAGTATAAGGCACAATACAACTGGGCATTGATTTTAGCGCTTTGCTCAATTTTCATTTTTAGCGAAAATGTAAAATCCCAATCGCTAGCTGAAAAATGTCAGTCCGATGGTGGTTATGCAGCAATCGAAAGTTGCACTAATGCAATAAAACAGAATCCAAGAAATGAAGATTTGTATTTGTATCGCGGGAACGCATATTTGAAGCGCGGTGAAAACGATGTAGCGATAACAGATTACTCGCGAGCAATTTCCTTAAATACTAATTACGTTAATGCTTATTTGAATAGAGGCATTGCATGGAGCAACCAAGGAAATCAGGATCGAGCAATCATCGATTTCGATCAAGTAATCAAATTAAGTGCAACAAATGCAGACGCATACTTTAATCGCGGTAATGCTTGGTATAAAAAAGGTGATAAAGACCGCGCTATTATTGATTATAATAAAGCACTACTCATAAACCCAAATAATTCAACTTTTTTATATAATCGTGGTCTAACTTTGGGTGATAAAGGTGATTTAGATAAAGCGATAGCGGACTATAGTTTAGCAATAAAAATTGAGCCAAACAAAGCAAACGCGATTTATAATCGCGCTACCCACTATGAAAAAAAGGGACAAATTAAAGATGCGCTTGATGATTTTGAGCGCTATTTAAAACTGTATCCAAAAGACGAGGCAGCAATCTCGGCAGTAAAACGATTGGGAGAAAAACTTACATTTTCAGAAGTTTATATAACCCCCTTTATTCGGGTGGTAAGAGGTTATTTCAGCTCATTAGGCGAGTACTTTTTTCATGACATTTTTCTTGGTATCGCTTTACTAATTATATTTATGATTAGTTATTGGCTGTTCAAAAAACCAAATGAACGAAAGCAAGAATTTTTTGAAAATGTACCACCAAAACCAACTACGAATTCAGCTGAATTCTTGAATACGCCGGTCTCTGATGAGGCAGGAAGCAATAATATTGAAATTGAAAGCATAACAAATCATGCCTTCAATATTAAAAATGAAATTAAAGAAACTGATACCGCACAAGAGAGCTCAAAATCGTTCGAGGCACTCCACGGCGAATCTCAAGGCATCCGGGCCTCAATTGCAGGTATAGAAAATCAACAAAGCGAAGTTAAAAAAGAGACATCCCATTGGATTTTATGGACTGGCGGAATTGCTGCTGCAATTGGGTCAGCAATTTTTCTTATCCCGAATTCCATATCCTGTGACGGCACTCAGGTGAAAGAACAGTTGATGCAACTTATAACTCGCAAAGATATGGGATATTTTTCACATTTGAGACCTATTGCAATACTCTGGAGATATGACGTGATTTCATACGCCGAATTTAATGCTGCGAATCAAGGAAAACCTCTTCCTACGAACATAAGTTTCAATGAAGTAAGAACGACTTATAAAAACGATGACATAAAAATGGTGCAATGTGCTGCTAAAATTACAGTAGCTATTTCGCGGGGTTCAGCGTGGCAGGATTTCGAATACCAAGTACAAAGTTCGTCTAGTGGAATTGTAATTCATTTTAAAGTTTATCCTGAGAATCAGCTGCCATATTTTATCAGACCTTAGGAAATGCGCTGGAATGGTTTGTGCGGCCTCCTTACCCTTTTCTGAAACATGCGAAGACGCCGCTAATCGAATGGATAATCTTTATCCTTCGGTTTAGTTTCTTTGTTCCGTCGTGCCTTCGTAATTTGTGCCGCAAGTTCTGATGACACAGTCTGTCCGTAGAACTTCTCGAGCATTTCAACTGACGTACCCATCTGTTTTGCCAACAAGAATGGCGACAATCCATTTGATAAGCGCATAGTCGCGTAGAAATGTCTGAGCGAATAAATCGTTCTTGTTCCGCCATTGCGCTCTAATGGAATCTCACAGAATTTCAGCAGTGAGATGAAAGAATTTTTCATCGTCTGTATTTGTTTTCCATCTTTGTGACAGAATACGACTTGATCAGTTGGGGGTGACTTACCCAATTCTAGTTTACGCAAATCATAAATTCTTTTGAGATATTCATCAGCACCTGACTGAAATACGACTTCACGCATTCCAGTTTTACCAGTTACTTCTCCGATTAATCTTTTTCCGTCTTCACTCGGAATTGTTCTCAAGTCGCCCCAACGCAGACCACGCAGTTCTCCAATCCGTAGTCCTGTGTTGGCAAGTGTTAGTGCGTATTGCTGCAGCATGAACCGTTGGCGCCAAGTCGCTTTCGATTCGCCTTCTGCAACCCATAGTGGCGCCTTTTTATAGATGACACGCCATTCATTGAGTGTGAATGTTGGTCTGCGTTCCGAATTTGCTTTTGGGGGCACAGTGTCAGGCATTACCTGAATGTAGCCACGGGAAATCGCAAATTTGAAAACAGGGAGGATACTTGTGCGCTCCCGTCTCAGTGTTCCATTCGATGGTTGTTTGCGGTTGTAGTTTGTTTTCCGCCACGCCCAATAATCAGAGAATTCGACAGGACCAATCGTGTCTATGCGTTTAGGTCCAAAAAATACCAGGGCATAATTCGCAGCACGGTCGATTGTGCCCTCCCATGAACCGCCACGTCGTGTGTGCCCCATGGTTCTGACGAATTTCTTCCATTCTTCGAAAACTTGCTTGAATGTTTTGGAGGTGACGGTCCCACCTGCCTTCACGTGCAGATAAGTATCCTCATACAGATTGAGAGCGAACCGCTCTGCTTCCTTGAAGTCTTCAGTTTTGGCACTGACGACTTTGTAACCTGCGGCATTTGGGACCCTGATTCGGACCTGCCACTTCGGATTTTTGAGCGTTGAGCGCTTGTAGAGAATGACTCTGCCGTCGCCTCTAAGATCATGTTGATCTGAGTAACCTGACATCGCAGCGTCCCTAAAATTTCTGATTCTGAAGTTATATCAGGACTTTAGGGAGAAAAAATCACTTTTTGTCAATGTTCTGTCAACGAGGCAAAATTGACATTTTGATAAATTTCAAAATTTGTCACTTTATAAGTATTTGATTTTAATAATGAATCTGGCGCACCCGGCACGATTCGAACGTGCGACCTTTGCCTTCGGAGGGCAACGCTCTATCCAGCTGAGCTACGGGTGCAAAAAATAAGGCGGGTTCAGACCCGCCTTTTTTAGCTGATTGGGAGACAGCCTGCAATCGGGCAGGGCTTAGCCCTTGCGACGTTCTTTTTTCGCAGCCTTGCGGGCGGCATAACGCGCATCGCGCACGGCTTTCTGCTCGGCGAGCAGGGCGACGGCGGCTTCTTCTTCGGTGCGCTTCTGGGTCAAGGCGGCGATGGCATCGGCAGCGCGCTGTTCAGCGGCTTGGGCTTCGGCCTTTTTGGCGGCTTCAGCGCGTTCGGCGGCCTGCACTTTGCGGGCGGCGTCGCGTTCAGCGGTGCGGATTTCGCGGGCCCGGACGATTTCGGCGCGGGCGGCGACTTTTTCCTCGGAAATAGGGTTTTGCGCTGCAATTTTGAATTTTTCAGCGATGGAAAGGCGCGCCGCATTGGCGTTGCGCTGCCGTTCAGCAAAGTCGTTGGATTTCAGAAAGCTCATGAGTCCTCAGTTTGGAAATGGGCGCCGGGCGCCGGTCATGGTTGCGGGGGCGCGCTCTTCAGATGCGCTTCTTCCGCGACGCGTTCCTGGCCCGTTGCGCAAGAGCGCAAGCGATATTGAGGAGTTCCGCGTTCGGCGGGCATTTGGCGGACGATCTTGAACATCTGTTCAGTCTGGCCAGCGGGCTGAAAAGCCACGACTTCGTCGACTTCATAGAGATGTGTCTTGATCATCGGCGGGGCCCATAAAAGATGAAAGGCGCCCTGCCGCGAACGGCAGAACGCCCGGATTGGAATCGCGTCAGGCGCTTAGGCTGCCTGAAGGTTCGTCGCTGAAGACTTGCCAGTGCGACGATCAGGCTGCACTTCGTAGCTGATCTTCTGGCCTTCGTTCAGGCCACGCATGCCAGCCTGTTCAACAGCGCTGATATGAACGAACACGTCGGCGCCGCCGTCATCCGGTTGAATGAAGCCATAGCCTTTTTCAGAATTGAACCACTTAACTGTGCCCATGCTCATGGGTGATATCCTTATAGACATACGTAAAGAGAGGCCTCGGAAGAGACCTGTTGTGAATCGAAGAAAGGATGAGGTGTCAGCGGAGCGCCGAGGCGCTGGGCTAAATCGCAAGCCAGATATCCGATCTCCCTACCTTGAGCCTTCCGCCCGAAAATAGCAAGCAATCAGAATCGGGAATGCGCAAATGCAGCCCTTTGGCGGGCAATTTGGCCAAAAACAGACAGACTTGGTTAAGAAAGATGCGCCCCTCAGGGTGCGGTGATCCGCCGACGCGTGGTCCGCCGCTCGACAATCACAGCTCGGCCTGAGGCTGACGGCGTGGCGGGAGCAACCCTTTGGATGGTGGTGGCCCGGCGCTGCGCGCGCATGGCGACGGCGCGAACTTCATCTTCGGTGACGCCCATGAGCTGGGCTGCAACTTCAATCTGGTTGTCGAGACCTTCCGCAAAACATTCGGCAGCCTCAAGAGCCTCCTCAATCGTGGGAGGGTCATGACGCACGCGGCGCCCGCCAAATTTTGTTTTCCAAGCAGCGGTCATTGTCTCACCAGTCATCACCGGGTGCTTCTAACTGACCCGGTTATCGATTGCCAACACATTGTCACGGTTTTTTCTGCCACGCATCAGCTTCCGGTGAGATCCGGCGCATGGCTGCCCTGCATTGCGCGCGGAACGGCTGCGCGTACCTGAACGTTTGCCTCTGGGTCAGAGGAGAAGGGCAAATGTTTCGCACGCCGACGACATGGCACGTTCGCTATTTCAGTCCATCGCTCAAGACGGACCTGCAAAGTGAAGAATTCCCCACCGAAGCGCATGCGCTGGAAGCGGCTTGGGACATAGCCCGCAATGATGGACGGATCACGATGATTGAAGGGCCCGATGGCGAAATCGCGGGCTTTGATGAAATTGAATTATGGTTTCGTGAGCACGGGCTGGTGATGGCGCCCGTGCGCGTTTGAGCGCGCATCAAGCCGCGTTGGATGCGCGCTTTGGGCTCTTCTGATCAGCTACGTTCAGTTGCGAAACCAAGCCGGGAGCTGGTTTGAAGACGATGGCCATGCGCGGCTCGATCATCACATCCGTTCCCAGTTTCACATTGCGTCCTTTGCGGGCCGCACGCTTCAGGACAAGAAATTTACCAAAACCGGAAATCATCACGGGCTCTTCGCGCAAAAGAGCTTCGCTGATGAGATCAAGAAAAAGCTCAACAAATTGGCCTGCATCTGTGCGCGGCAACCCTGTGGCCCGACAAACTGCTTCGGCCAAATGTGCGCGTGTGATGTTCATTTGTTCTTTGGTATTCATCCTGCGTCCGATCCATTCGTGCCGACGAGCTTCCTCTTGTTCGGCAGAGCGTGAGAAGAATCGGCGCGAGGCTCGTGCCTCTCCTCGCCGACAAGCATGTATCCTTCAGAGCGGACGCTGCGGATGAAGCGCTCGGCGCCAACATCATCCAGCTTGCGGCGCAATTTGCTGATCATCACATCAATCGAGCGGCTCGTGCTGTCTTGGCCATGGCCCAGCACCTCCCGCACAATTTCGATGCGATCAATGACGCGCGTTTCTTTTTGAATCAGCAGATAGAGCAACCGAAATTCGCTGGCCGTCAGCGGCACCGGTTTTTTGCGGCCCTGACGCAAGGCGCGATTGGCAATATCGAGTGTGGCGCGACCGCAGGCGATTTCCATTTGCGGAGCCACATCCATCATCGGACGCGGGCGCAAGAAACGGCGCAGTCTGAGGTTCAATTCACGCATGTCGAGGGGTTTTGGGATGACGTCCAGCACGCGGCGTTCAAAATATTCGATGCGCTGGCTTGTCTGGGTGTCGTCAGCCAAGACGATCGTTTCCACGCCCAGACTGTCGAGCTCACTCAGGAAGCTGAAAATATCATCAGTCTGCCCATCAACATCGAGAATGAGAAAACGCGGCTCAACCCGCGCCAGCCTCTGCCTGGCTTCTGGAATGGAGGCGAGCGCGTCCACACGGACGCCGGCTGTGCCGAGGGACGCGGAGATTTCGTGTCGCAGGCTGCGCGCATCCTCGACCAGAAGGATCTTGATGTCCCTCACCCGCTTCTCCTGCCCCGAGTCGGATCTGGTAAATAAAGTAGAGCTTAATTTAGCTCAAAACTATGGAATTGTTGAGTAATTTGTTAGCTCGTTACGACGAAGCTTGCCCATTTCAGGCTAAGACATCACCAGAACGGCGTAACCGGTCCCTAAATGGGGACCATACTTGCGGCTTTATTGGCCGCTGGAGCGCGAAAGCCGGGCAGCACAGAACTTGAATTCCGGTATCTTTGCCGTTGGATCAAGCGCTGCATTCGTCAGCAGATTGGCCGCGGCCTCTGCATAGCAAAAGGGCATGAAGATCATGCCAGCGGGAACATCCCGGTCTTCGCGCAGCTTGACCCTGACCAAACCGCGCCGTGTCTCAATCTGGGCGAGGCCGCCGGGGGCCAGATCAAGGCGGGCGACGTCGCGCGGGTTTACCAGGGCCATCGCCTCCGGCTCGAGCTGATCAAGCACCGATGTGCGCCGTGTCATGGACCCGGTGTGCCAATGTTCCAGCACGCGCCCGGTCGAGAGGATCATCGGATATTCTGCGTCAGGCACCTCATCGGGCGGCGCAATGCGCGCTGGCACGATGCGCGCGCGACCAGAGGGTGTCGGGAATCCATCCGTGAAGATGATGTCGTCACCTGGCTTGTCGTCTGCGTGCGCGGGATAAGTGACGGCACCCTCGCGCTGCAATCGTTCCCAGCTGATGTGTTGAAGCGACGGCATGATGGCAGCCATTTCAGAAAATACATCGGCCGGCGATTGATACGACCAATCGAGCCCCATGCGACGTGCCATTTCCTGAATGATCCACCAATCCTGTTGGGCATCTCCGGGTGGCGGCACAATGGCGCGCGCCATTTGCACACGCCGATCTGTATTGGTGAAGGTTCCGTCTTTTTCTGCAAAAGCCGATGCTGGTAAAATCACATCGGCATGACAGGCTGTTTCTGTCAGGAACAGATCCTGCACCACGAGATGATCAAGCGAGGCCAACGCTTCGCGCGCATGATTGAGATCGGGGTCCGACATGGCCGGGTTTTCACCCTCAATATACATGCCGCGAATCTCACGCTTGATCGCGCCGTTCATGATCTCGACAACGGTGAGCCCGCGTTGCGGATCGAGCGGCTTGCCCCAAAAAGTTTCAAAAATATCGCGCACAGAGTCTGATTCGACGCTGCGATAATCGGGATAAAGCATGGGCACCAGCCCCGCGTCTGACGCACCTTGCACATTGTTTTGACCGCGCAACGGGTGAAGTCCTGTTCCAGGACGACCTATCTGGCCAGTGATCAAGGCCAGCGCAATCAGGCAGCGCGCATTATCTGTGCCGTGCACATGCTGGCTGATCCCCATACCCCAGAAAATCAGAGAGGCAGGTGCGGTGGCATAGGCGCGCGCCACGTCGCGCAGTGTCTGTGCGTCTACGCCGCAAAGGGGAGCCATGCGTTCGAGCGTGAAATCTGCGACATGCGCGACGAGTGCGTCATAATCCAATGTATGAGCGACGATAAAATCGTGGTTCACCAGATCTTCGCTGATGATGACGTTCAGCAACGCATTGAGCAAAGCGACGTCACTGCCGGGCCGGAAGGCCAGATGTTTCCAGGCGTGGCGCGAGAGCGATTGCCGACGCGGATCGATGATCACAAGCTTCGCGCCCTTGCGCGCTGCATTTTTGATAAAGGTCGCAGCCACCGGATGATTGACGGCCGGATTGGCGCCGATCACGAGGATAAAATCGGCTTCATGTGCAGCCTCAAACGGCGCGGACACAGCGCCTGACGAGAGCCCTTCCATCAAGGCGGCAACGGATGAGGCGTGGCACAGGCGCGTGCAATGATCGACATTGTTGCTGCCAAACCCGGTGCGCACGAGTTTTTGAAACAGATAGGCTTCTTCATTTGAGCCTTTGGCCGAGCCAAAACCCGCCAAAGCGCGCGGACCATGGCTTTCGCGGATGTCTTTCAAACCGCGTGCGGCAATGTCGAGCGCTTCTTCCCAACTGGCTTCACGAAAATGCGTGAAGGGATTGGCAGGATCAACGACATCCTGTGCAGTCTTCGCTTTGCCAGGCAGGCGCACCAGCGGTTTTTTCAGGCGATGTGGGTGCGCAATGTAATCAAAGCCGAAGCGACCTTTGACGCACAGGCGATTGTGGTTGGCCGGGCCATCGCGGCCCTGCGCATTGATGATGACATTGTCTTTCACCTCATAGGTGACCTGACAGCCAACACCGCAATAAGGGCAAAGTGAATCGACCTGACGATCAGGAAAGACGGTGCGTTGCTGCGTCTCGTCGAGCAGACTGGCGGGCATCAGTGCCCCGGTCGGGCAGGCCTGCACACATTCGCCACAAGCGACGCAGGTGGACTCACCCATCGGATCATCGAAATCAAAAACAATTTTTGCGTGATCATGCCGATAGGCCATGCCGATCACATCATTGACCTGGATCTCGCGGCAGGCGCGCACGCACAGGCCACACTGAATGCAGGCATCCAGATTGACGCGCATGGCAGGATGGCTGGCATCCACATGCGGGGCATCAGCGGCCTTGGGAAAGCGGCTATCGCTGAGGCCAACATGATCGGCCTGATGCCAGAAATCAGAATCGGGATCGTGCGATGTGGCGCGTGGCGGTTGATCGGCGAGCAGCAATTCCATCACCAGCGCGCGGGATTTTTCAGCGCGCGCGCCGTTGGTCGTCACATTCATGTCGGGCGTTGGATGGCGGCGACATGATGGCGCCAGAACGCGCTCACCCGTGATCTCGACCATGCAAGCCCGGCAATTGCCATCGGGTCGATAGCCATGCGCATCGCGGTGACACAAATGTGGAATATGCGTGCCGACACGTTTGGCGACTTGCCAGATTGTTTCACCGGCTTGCGCTTCGACCATATGCCCATCAAGCGAAAAGCGAATGGTCTCGCTCATGGACGCTCTCCCGAAAAGAGTTGCGGGAAGTGGCGCACCAGCGATTGCACCGGATTGGGTGCTGCCTGTCCGAGACCGCAAATGGAAGAATCGCGCATGACTTGCGCAAGATCATTCAGCAGATCGAGATCCCAATCATCCGCTTGCATGAGCGCGAGCGATTTGGCGGTGCCCAATCGACACGGCGTGCATTGGCCACAGGATTCATCAGTGAAGAATGCCATGAGATTGCGTGCGGCACTTTTGAGATCGTCGTGCTGTGAGAGCACCACGATGGCTGCAGAGCCGATGAAGCAGCCCTGCGCTTCAAGCGCACCGAAATCGAGTGGGAGATGGGCCAGCGCTGCTGGTAAAATGCCACCCGATGCCCCACCGGGAAGGTAAGCCACCAGCTCGTGTCCCTCCGCCATACCACCGCAATAATCTTGTAACAGTTCCGCTAGTGTAAGCCCCGCAGGTGCCAGCTTCACGCCTGGATTTTTCACGCGCCCTGAAACCGAATAATGGCGCAAGCCGATGCCGCCATTGCGGCCCTGTGCACGCCACCAATCCGCACCCTTTTCAGCAATCTCGCGCAGGAAGAAGAGCGTCTCTACATTATTGGTCGCTGTTGGACGACCAAAGAGACCCGATTCAACTGGCAAGGGCGGGCGCTGGCGTGGATAGCCGCGCTTGCCTTCGAGCGATTCGATGAGGGCTGATTCTTCCCCGCAGACATAAGAGCCAGCGCCACGACGAAGATGAATGGTGGGCCCGTCTTGTGGGAGTTTTGCAATCTCGCGCGCCAGTGTCGCGCGCAGGCCCGCATATTCATCGCGCAGATATACATAAATCTCGTCTGCACCGATGATGCTTGCGCCAATGAGAGCCCCCTCCAAAACCCGATGCGGGTCACTCTCGAGAAGGTAGCGGTCTTTGAACGTGCCGGGCTCGCCTTCATCAGCATTGATGACAAGATATTTTTGACCTTCTCGTCCGCGCACCGCACGCCATTTACGCGCCACGGGAAATCCAGCACCACCCATGCCGCGAAGCCCCGAAGCATCGATGATGGTCAGAAGATCATCGGCTGATCTTTGTCCGGTGTGCAGGGCTTCATAAATTTGATAGCCACCGCTTGCGCGATAGGCGGCGTCATTTATGGGGGCTGGTTCATCTGCGACATGGTCGCCGCTTTGAACACACGCAAGAATTTTGTGCGTGTTGGCTTGCACCACGACCTTTGTACCAACGACAGCGGCTGGTGCATCTGCGCATTGCCCAATGCAGGGCACGCGCTGAATGCGGATGTTTTCGGGCGCGCCTTTTTGCAAGTACGCAATCAGAGCCTCGGCCCCGGCCATAGCACAGCCGATGCTGTCACAGACGCGAATGGTGAGGGCGTGCACCGGCGCGCTGTCATCTTTCACAACACCAAAATGCGCGTAGAAGGTCGCGGTCTCATAAGCCTCGGCCAGGCCAATCCGCATATGTTCTGCAAGCGCCGCCAGATGGCGCGCGGAAATGCATCCGTAGTGATCTTGGATGAGATGCAGATATTCGATCAGGCGATCGCGACGCCAGACAGTCTCGCCAATCAGCGCAGCGACCTCTTGCAAGGCGGGTTCGTCCGCTATGCGGCCTTTTTGCGTGATGCGGGCCTGCCCGCCACGTCCAGGATGTGCTGGCCGAGAGATCTTGTTCATGGGGTCAGTCTAGCCCTCAATCAGGTGGCGTTCCATTGGCCTTGAGAATCTCACCCGCCAGATAGAGCGAACCGCAGATCAGAATGCGCGGCACCACGGGCCATGTGCGGGCGCGCAATGTATCGAGCGCCTCAGCAACAGAGCCTGCAACAGAAGATGGGATGCCAGCGGCTTGGGCAAGGCTGGCCATGTCGGCCGCATCGCGCGCGACATGTTCGCCAGGAATCGGCAGCGCGATGAGCTCTTGGGCCAGCCCGCTGAAATGGCGCAGAAAGCCGCCGGTGTCTTTCGTCGCCAGCGATCCGCACAGCAGCACCAGCGGACGCGGATGGCGTTCTTCAAACTGGGCCATGGCGTCAGACAGAACACGCCCACCAGCCTCATTATGCGCGCCATCGAGCCAGAGCTCAGCGCCCGCAGGCGTGAGGTCGACCAGAGCGCCGCGCGTCAGATTTTGCAGGCGTGCGGGCCATTCTGCTTGGCTCAGGCCGTGCGCCATGGCCTCATGGGTCAGATCGGGGGCGCAATGGCGCAGGCACGCAATGGCCAGTGCTGCATTGTCGATCTGGTGGCGGCCGGGCAAACGCGGCAGCGGCAAATCTAGCAATGCCTGGGCGTCTTCATAAATCAGACGGCCATTTTCTTCGCGGGCGGAAAAGTCGCGTCCGGCGAGCGTGATGGATGTGCCGGTCAGTCTGGCTTCGCGCTCGCATTCAAGCAACGCATCGTCGAGCTGCGCGGCGACAAAGACGGGTGCGCGCGCTTTGATGATTCCGGCTTTGGCCGAGGCGATTTGCGCAATCGTCGTGCCTAAAAATTCCGGATGATCCATGGAGATGGGTGTGATCACGCTGGCCAGCGGATGATCAATGACGTTGGTGGAATCATAACGCCCGCCAAGGCCCACTTCGAGCAGCAGATAATCAGCCTTGTGTTCGCTAAACAGCAAAAGCGCAGCGGCGGTTGTGATTTCAAACATGGTCACAGGCGCGCCTGCATTGGCGGCTTCGCAGCGCGCGAAGGCATCGACCAGTTCAGACTCGGTGACCAGACGCCCGCGCCCTTTTTGGCCCAAACGAATCCGCTCATGAAAGTGCACGAGATGGGGTGAGGTGTAGACGTGGACGCTCTTGCCTGCGGCCTCCAGGATGGCGCGCATCAGCGCAACCGTGGAGCCTTTGCCATTGGTGCCGGCCACATGAATGACGGGCGGCAATTTTTGCTCAGGGTGTCCAAGCTTGGCCAGAAGATCGAAGGTCCGGCCAAGTGAGAGATCAATTTTGCGCGGGTGAAGTGAGAGGAAACGCTCCAGCATTTCCTCTGATTTTGGCGAGCCCTGCGCGCCATCGCTCACCGGATCAGGCCGCGGCAGGCGCGTTGGTGAGCAGGCGGCACAAGCGCGCCAGCGTGGCGCGCATGTCACCGCGCGGGACGACCATATCGACCATGCCGTGCGCCTTCAGATATTCCGCGCGCTGGAAACCCTCGGGCAGACGTTCGCGGATCGTTTGTTCGATCACCCGCGCACCGGCAAAGCCGATGACGGCGCCAGGTTCAGCAATCTGAATATCGCCCAGCATGGCGTAAGACGCAGTCACGCCGCCTGTGGTCGGATTGGTCAGCACAACGATATAGGGAAGCTTGGCCGCACGCAGACGCCGCACCGCGACGGTCGTGCGTGGCATTTGCATCAGCGAGAACATGCCTTCCTGCATGCGCGCGCCACCAGACGCCGTAAAAATGATGAAAGGCGTCTTGCGCGCAATCGCCAGTTCCATGCCTGTCACAATGGCTTCGCCTGCGGCCATGCCCAGCGAACCGCCCATGAATTCGAAATCTTGCACCGCGACTGTGGCGGGGGCGTTTTCAATCTTGCCATAAGCAAGCTTCACCGCATCCTGCGCACCGGTCTTCGAGCGATAGTCTTTCAGGCGATCTGTGTAGCGCTTCACATCCTTGAACTTCAGCGGATCCGCTGGAACGTCAGGTGTGGCGATCTCTTCATAAGAACCATTGTCGAAGAGATGGGTCAGACGCGACTTGACCGGGCAGCGCATGTGATAGCCGGAGCCCGGCACCACAAAGAGATTGGCTTCGAGATCCTTGTGAAAAACGAGCTGTCCAGAATCAGGGCATTTCACCCAAAGATTTTCGGGCGTCTCGCGCTTCAGGATTGAGCGGATCTTCGGCGGGACGACGTTGGAAATCCAGT
Organism: Beijerinckiaceae bacterium; assembly: GCA_947452005.1. Lineage (GTDB taxonomy): Bacteria > Pseudomonadota > Alphaproteobacteria > Rhizobiales > Beijerinckiaceae > Terripilifer. The sequence goes on from CANGBC010000001.1 coordinate 248,473, forward strand.
TCATCGAATCCTCGGTGCTTATTCGGCTGCAGCTTTGCGCACGCGGCGCACGCCATCAGCAATGTCAGAGACAAGCGCGGTCACGGCAGCAATGGTTTTTGCTGTTGCCGCACCTTTCTCGTCGAGCGAATTTTTCAATGTGTCGATCAAGGCTGAGCCCACCACAACACCATCAGCTGATTCAGCCAGCGACGCCGCGGTCTGTGCGTTCTTCACGCCAAAGCCGACGGCAACCGGCAATTTCGTGCTCTTCTTGATCCGCGCCACAGCGCCAGCCACTTTGGAATAATCCGGCGTGGCAGCGCCCGTGATGCCTGTGATCGAGACGTAATAGAGAAAGCCCGACGTATTGGTCAGCACTTTGGGCAGACGCTTTTCATCGGTTGTGGGTGTCGCGAGGCGAATGAAGTTGAGGCCAGCTTTCAGTGCCGGAATGCACAGCTCATCATCTTCTTCCGGCGGCAGATCGACAACGATCAAACCATCAACGCCAACCTCTTTGGCCTCAGCCAGAAACTTGTCGACGCCACGTACATAGATCGGATTGAAATAGCCCATCAGCACGATGGGTGTTTCATTGTCGGTCTTGCGGAAGGCGCGCACCAGACCGAGCGTTTTGGCCAGCGACATGCCAGCCGCCAGTGCCCGCAAGCCTGCGGCTTGAATGGACGGACCATCAGCCATCGGATCGGTGAAGGGCATGCCGATTTCGATCACATCGGCGCCAGCTTTGGGCAGCGCCGAGATGAGTTCGAGCGAGGTTGCTGGATCAGGATCGCCAGCCATCAAGAAGGTGACGAGTGCTGCACGTCCTTCGGCCTGACATTTCGCGAAGCGCGTTTCGATTCGCGTCGTCATCACATGCCCCCCAGATGTTCAGCAACCGTAAAGATGTCCTTGTCGCCGCGACCGCAGACGTTGATCACCATGAGATGATCTTTCGGCTTGGTCGGTGCGAGTTTGGTCACATAGGCGAGCGCATGTGCAGGCTCGAGTGCTGGAATAATGCCTTCGAGCTGACAGCACAGCTGCAAAGCATCAAGCGCTTCTTTGTCGGTTGCAGATGTGTAGGTCACGCGCCCAATGTCGCGCAGCCATGCGTGCTCGGGGCCAATGCCTGGATAATCAAGGCCAGCTGAAATCGAATGGCCTTCATTGATCTGGCCATCGTCATTCATCAAAAGATAAGTGCGGTTTCCATGCAGAACGCCGGGCTTGCCGCCAGCCAGTGAGGCTGCGTGACCGTCAGGAACACTCAAGCCATGACCGGCTGCTTCCACGCCATAAATCTCGACGCTTTTGTCATCGAGGAAGGGATGGAACAGGCCAATCGCATTCGAGCCGCCGCCGATACAGGCAACGAGTGAATCGGGCAGACGACCTTCTGCCTCTTCCATCTGCCAGCGGACTTCCTTGCCGATGATCGATTGGAAATCGCGCACCATAGCTGGATAGGGATGTGGGCCTGCAGCCGTGCCGATGCAATAAAACGTATCTGCGACATTGGTCACCCAATCGCGCAGAGCCTCATTCATCGCATCTTTCAATGTACGCGCGCCCGATTGCACCGGCACGATTTTCGCGCCAAGCATTTTCATGCGGAAGACATTCGGCTTCTGACGCTCAACGTCGACAGCGCCCATATAGACGACGCATTCAAGGCCATATTTCGCGCAAGCGGTGGCAGTTGCCACGCCGTGTTGGCCAGCACCTGTTTCAGCGATGATGCGTTTCTTGCCCATGCGACGTGCGAGCAGAATTTGGCCGAGTACATTGTTGATCTTGTGCGCGCCTGTGTGGTTCAGCTCGTCGCGTTTGAAATAGATTTTCGCGCCGCCACATTTTTCCGTCATGCGTTCCGCATAATAGAGCGGGCTCGGACGACCGACATAATGTTTGGCCAGATCATCAAGCTCGGCCTGATAGGCAGGATCGGCTTTGGCGACCTCATAGGCCTTCTCAAGATCAAGGATGAGCGGCATCAAAGTCTCGGCGACGAAGCGTCCGCCAAAGATGCCAAAATGCCCGCGCTCATCTGGCCCGGTGCGATAGGAATTCTGAAGTTGGGTGCTCAACGCGTTTGGCTCCTCAAGTCGGGCCGTGTCTTACCGCGTTGTGCGTGTCGAACCAAGCGGTTCCATGCGTGTGGGTCCACGCAGCGCGGTGATGAAAGCGTCAATCCGGGTGGGGTCTTTGACGCCGGGGGCGCTTTCGACCCCCGAGGAGACATCCACCGCCCCCGCTCGCGTGCGGGCCGCGGCCTCAGCCACATTGCTGGCGTCCAGCCCGCCCGAGAGCATGAAGGGGGATTTGAGGGACAGTCCGGCCAGCAGATCCCAGTCAAAGGTCAGGCCATTGCCACCGGGCAGATCAGCGCCTTTGGGTGGCTTGGCATCAAACAGCAGGCGGTCGGCGATCCCGTCATAGGCGGGGATGGCGGCCAGATCGGCAGGTCCTGATATGCCCAGCGCTTTCATGATCGGCAGGCCATAGCGGGCCTTGGCTGCCATGATGCGTTCGGGGCTCTCGCTCCCATGAAATTGCAGCATGTCGGGCTTCATCTGGGCCACGATGGCATCCAGCAGATCATCCTGGGCATCGACGCTCAGGGCCACTTTGACAGCCCGGTTGGCGGCTTGGTAGGCCAGCGGCCGGACCGCCTCAAGTGTCAGATTTCGCGGGCTTTTCGGGAAAAAAACGAAGCCCACCAGCTCGGCCCCCGCAACCAAGGCGGTCTCCAGCGTGTCAGGCGTCGACAGGCCGCAAATCTTGACTGCAGGGCCCCTGCGCATGGGTTCGCCAAGCGCCGCGCGCAGCGGTGCTGGAAGGGCGAGGCCATCAAGAAAGGCGGGCAGGGTCGACATGGCGCTTTGCTCGCATGGCGCGCGCATCAAGTCCAGCGGATCGGAGCCGTTCAGGCTGCGTCGCGGGGTCGCTCAAGGGAGGCCGGGAGGCGGCTGGCGAGCTCGGAGCGCAGCCGGGCTGCCTCTTGCCGCAGGCGTTCGCTTTCAGCCCGGGTCAGGCGTGCCGCGCGGCGATGGCGGCCCTGCGACCACCAGGTCACCAGGCTGCCCGCCACAATGCCCAGAATGGCAGTGGCAAAGGCGACGAGAAAGAGGGGAGCCTGGGTCTCGAAAAGCGGGCCATTGCCCGGGAGCGGGTCTAAAACAACCCGCACCATGTCACGATTGGCAACGGCCAGACCCAGAAGGATCAGGCCGAGCGGGGTCAGGAGGAGCCATTTCAGGACTGTTTTCATCTCATGTCCCCGCACGCTCCGGCGCGGAGCTTAGCCCTGCACGTCGTTCAGACGCTCACGCATTTCTTTGCCCGTTTTGAAGAAAGGCACAACCTTCTCATCAACCTCAACATGGGCACCGGTGCGCGGGTTGCGACCCAGACGCGCATCGCGGCGCTTGACCGAAAACGCGCCAAACCCACGCAATTCAACGCGATCTCCGCGCGACAGCGCATGGGTGATCTCATCGAGAATGGCATTCACGATATTCTCGACATCTCGCAGGTAGAGATGGGGATTGCGTTCAGCGATACGTTGGACGAGTTCAGACTTGATCACTCTTGGCCCCCGGAAAATGACTGCAAATACGGTCCAGAATTGACGGACCTGTTGGTCAGAAAAAGCTCAATCAACTGGAGTAACTTGCCAAACTGAAACGAGACCGTCAAGGAGACGGGTCTCATTCAGTTGGCCAAGGCGCTCGAGCTGGGCTGCCGCCCCGCCCCAGCCCATCAGCTCGAAAATGCGTGCGGAGGCACCCAGAATGCCCAGCCGCTCCAGACTGCGCTCTTTCTTCCAGTCTCGGACCGGCAGGTTGTGGTCGATTTTCTTCTCCGCCTCCAGCCAGGCAATGGCTTCACGTTCGCCGCCCAGCGCATCGACCAGTTTCAGCCCCATGGCCTGACGGCCCGTGAATACGCGGCCATCGCTGACTTTGGTCAGGTCCTCGTCGCTCATCTGGCGGCGGGTTTTTACGAGGTCCTTGAACCAGACGTAGGAATCCGAGACGAGCGCGGCGAGCGCTTCGCGCGCTTCTGGGGTGGTGGGTTCAAAGCCGTTGGGGGACGCTTTCAGGGGAGAGGATTTCACCGATTCCACCGACACGCCGACCGTCTCCAGCAATTTTCCAAAATTGGGAAATTGAAACAGGACGCCAATCGAGCCGACCAGCGAATTGCCTTCGGCAAAAATACGCTCGGTGCCAAGCGCAGCAATATAGCCACCCGAGGCCGCCATTGTGCCAACCACCGCGACCACAGGCTTCTTTTCAGCCACCTGGCGCAATTCATTGTAGAGGCGCTCTGATCCGGTGGTTGTGCCACCGGGGCTTTCAATCGAGACGATCAGGGCTTGCGCATTTTTGGAAGCACCGATGTCGCGCACCAGTTTCAGCGTGTCTTTGTCGCCCGTGATGACGCCCTCAATCGACAGGCGCGCAATATGTTTGCCATGCGTGGCTTCGCCCCCGGCGTACCGCATGCCCACAGCAACGGCGCCCGCAATCAAGACGAGAAAGAGCGCCACGCGCCAGAATGTCAGCTTGCGCCGCAAAATGCGCCGATCAACGAGATGGTCCGGATCGGGAAAAGAAGCCATGTGCGCGTCTCTCTTCAAAAGGAAGTTTGGGCCAAAACCTAGTGCCGCCCGCACACCCTTGCAAGGAAACATGGTGCCGGGACAATGTCATAAAAAAAGCCCGCGCATTGCTGCGCGGGCTTCACTGAACTCACACGTGAGCTGATTACTTCTTGTCGCCTTCGCGTGCCTTCAAGGCAGCGCCCAGGATGTCGCCAAGCGAAGCGCCCGAGTCGGCTGAGCCGAACTGAGCAATGGCTTCCTTTTCTTCGGCCATTTCAAGCGCCTTGATCGACACGGCCACCTTGCGGGCCTTGCGATCAAACTGCGTGATGCGGGCATCGACCTTTTCGCCAACAGCGAAGCGCTCAGGGCGCTGGTCTGCACGGTCACGAGCCAGTTCGCTGCGCTTGATGAAGGTGACGAGATCGGTACCGGCCAGCTTCACATCGATGCCGCCTTCCTTCACTTCGACAACTTCACAGGTGACGACGACGCCCTTCTTGAGGTCTCCGCCTTCTTCACCCGAAGTGCTGGCTGCGCTGGTGTTGTTGCCACCGCCCTTGCCTTCGAACGGATCAGCACCAAGCTGCTTGATACCGAGCGAGATGCGCTCCTTCTCGATATCCACGTCCAAGACCTTCGCCTTGACCATGTCGCCCTTCTTGAACTCTTCGATGACCTGTTCGCCCGGACGGTTCCAGTCGAGATCGGAGAGATGGACCATGCCGTCCACATCGCCGTCGAGGCCAATGAACAGGCCGAATTCGGTCTTGTTCTTGACTTCGCCTTCGACTTCGGCGCCGACAGGATACTTCTGAGCGAAGACTTCCCACGGATTGGCGAGTGTCTGCTTGAGGCCGAGCGAGATGCGGCGCTTGACCGAATCCACTTCGAGAACCTGCACATCGACTTCCTGGCTCGTCGAAACGATCTTGCCGGGATGCACGTTCTTCTTGGTCCACGACATTTCAGAGACGTGGATGAGGCCTTCAATGCCAGGCTCGAGTTCAACGAACGCGCCGTAATCGGTGATGTTCGTGACGCGGCCATGGAAGCGGGCTTCGATCGGATACTTGGCTTCAATGCCCTGCCACGGATCATCCAGCAGCTGCTTCATGCCAAGCGAGATGCGATGCGTGTCGTGATTGATCTTGATGATCTTCACGCGCACCGTCTGGCCGATGTTGAGCACTTCGGTCGGATGATTGACGCGACGCCATGCAATGTCGGTGACATGCAGCAGGCCGTCGATGCCACCCAGATCCACGAACGCGCCGTAATCGGTGATGTTCTTGACCATACCCTCGATGACCTGACCTTCTTCAAGGTTGGCCACGATTTCATGACGCTGTTCAGCGCGGCTCTCTTCGAGAACGGTACGACGCGACACGACGATATTGCCACGACGACGATCCATCTTGAGGATCTGGAAGGGCTGCGGAACGCCCATCAGCGGGGTCACATCGCGGATCGGGCGAATGTCGACCTGCGAGCGCGGCAAGAAGGCCACAGCGCCGTCGAGATCGACAGTGAAGCCGCCCTTGACCTGATTGAAGATAACGCCGTCGACCTTCTCGCCGGCTTCGAAAGCCTTTTCGAGCTTGACCCAGCTCTCTTCGCGACGAGCCTTGTCGCGCGAGATGACAGCTTCACCGAGCGCGTTTTCGATGCGCTCCAGGTAAACTTCAACGACATCACCCACCTTGGGGGCAGCGTCGCGGCCAGGGCCAGTGAATTCACGGATCGCCACGCGACCTTCGGTCTTCAGACCGATATCGATGACGAGGACATCTTTTTCGATACCAACAACGGTTCCCTTAACAACGGAACCCTCGAAAGCTTCGTTTTCACCGTAGCTTGCGTCGAGAAGCGCTGCGAAATCATCGCGCGTCGGGTTGAGGCTCGATTCAGTGGAAATAGACATATGGTCTCCTGAAATGCCCGAGGTCGGGCGGCCGGCTGGGTTTGTGTTTCAAAATGCTTTTTCGCGTCCGGATGTCGGTCGGCGTTGCGACCGGATCTGCTCCTTGGAGCATGCCGGCTGGCCGGAGCAAAAAAGTGGGGTCCAAATGAAACCGGGCGAAGAGGACTTATCTCTCCACCCGAATTCGAGCGCCTTCTAGCAGGGGCTCGCCCTGACTGGCAAGTTGATTCGATAAAACGGGGGTTTTCAGCGCCCGGGGGCTTTTTCGGCCACGATTTTCAGGGCCTCGGCAAAAGCCTCTTCAATGCCCAGTTTGGTCGTATCCAGCGTGATCGCGTCATCAGCCGCCTTCAGCGGGGCGTTGGAGCGGCCGGAATCGCGCGCGTCGCGTTTGCGGATGTCGTCCAGAATGGCGCCATATTCGACCTTCTCGCCGCGTCCCGCCAATTCCAGCGCCCGGCGCTGGGCGCGGGTTTCGGGGGCGGCGGTGACAAAGATCTTCACCGGGGCATCCGGGCAAATCACGGTGCCAATGTCGCGCCCATCCAAAACCGCGCCCTCCGGGCGGGCGGCGAAGCGGCGTTGGGCGTCGATGAGGGCGGCGCGGACTTCCGGAAGGGCGGCCACGACGGAGGCGGCCTCACCCATTTCCCGGCCGCGCAATTGATCTTCGTTAAAATCGGTCAGAGCCAGGCCACGGGCCACCGCGACCGCGCGTTCCACATCATCGAGCCGGGCGTCCTGTTCGATGAGACCGGCCGCAGTCGCCCGATAGAGCAGGCCGGTGTCGAGATGGGGCACATTGAAATGGCGTGCGAGGCGGCGCGCCAATGTGCCTTTGCCCGAGGCGGCGGGTCCGTCAATCGCGATCAAAACGCTCATGAGAATGTCGCGCCGAGTTTTTCAAGCGCGGGGCGGAATGTCGGGAAGCTGGTGGCAATCATCGCCGCATCATCAATCGTGACGGGCTTGTCAGACGCCAGACCCATGACCAGAAAGCTCATGGCAATGCGATGATCAAGATGTGTCTCGACCGTGCCACCACCCGCCACATGGCCTGTTCCCACCACGATCAGATCATCACCTTCAATGCGGTGTTCAATGCCATTGGCGGCAAGGCCTGCGGCCACAGCCGCCAGACGATCAGATTCTTTCACGCGCAATTCAGACAGGCCGCGCATGCGCGTTTCGCCCTTGGCAAAAGCAGCCGCGACAGCCAGCACAGGATATTCATCAATCATCGAAGGTGCCCGGTCTGCAGGCACATCCACGCCTTTCAGCTGCGAATGGCGCACGCGCAAATCAGCCACATCTTCACCGCCTTCAATGCGGGGATTGGTGACATCAATTTGTGCGCCCATTTCTTGCAATGTGGTCAGAAGCCCTATGCGCAGCGGGTTCATCATCATGCCGATGATGGTGACATCCGAGCCCGGCACGAGAAGGGCTGCGACCAGCGGGAAGGCAGCCGACGACGGATCCGCCGGCACGATGACTTCGCGCGCGTTCAGCGTTGGGCGACCCTCAAGTGTGATCTTGCGGCCATGCGCGCCTTCTTTTTCGACATGCACTGTGGCACCGAAATAGGAGAGCATTTTTTCGGTGTGATCGCGCGAGGCCTCGCTTTCGATCACGGTCGTGCGGCCGGGGGAATTGAGGCCAGCAAGCAGAACGGCCGACTTCAGCTGCGCCGAGGCGACAGGTGAGCGATATTCAATAGGTGCGGGTTCGCCCGTGCCTTGAATGGTGATCGGGCAGCGCCCGCCTTCTGTTTCGCTCAGGACATCGACGCCCATGAGGACCAGCGGATCGAGAATGCGCCGCATCGGGCGCTTGCGCAGCGAGGCGTCGCCATCAAAGGTCGCCTTGATCGCATGGCCGCCGACCACGCCCATCATCAGTCTTGTGCCGGTGCCGGCATTGCCGAAGTCGAGGACCTCTTTGGGGGCGAGCAGGGAGCCTAGCCCCGCGCCCTCAACCCGCCACTTGCCCTCGCCCAGACGCTCCACCTTGGCGCCTAGCGCCCGGCAGGCATCAGCCGTGCGCAAGACGTCATCGCCCTCCAGCAGGCCCTCAATCGGCGTCACGCCCTTGGCGAGGAGGCCGAAGATCAAGGCGCGGTGGGAGATGGACTTGTCACCCGGCGGCTTCAGCGAGCCCAGGAGGGGCTTTGAGCGGCCAGCGGTCATCGGCTGAGCGGGTCCGTGGGACGAATGGGAAGCCAAGGGAAACCTCAAAAGGCAAGCGATCCAATTTCGTTGCGCTCGTAGCACGGGGCATGGGCCAAAGTCACCCAGCGCGCGTGTGAGGCCAATTCCCATTTGACAGGTGAGCGAAGCACGACTAACCGGAGTCCAAACACCCGCTGCCGCGCTTCTGCGGCGGCCTTTCCAGAGGCATGTCCAACGTGGCCAAACCCGAACTCGGCAGCAAGCGTCAGTGCCAGTCCTGCGGCGCGAAATTTTTCGACCTGAACAAGGATCCGATTTTGTGCCCCAAATGCGGCGCAACCTTCCAGGTCGTCTCCCTCAGCCGCACCCCTTCGCGTGCGGCACCCGTGGATGATGATGAGCAGCCCGAAGTTGCCGGCGCTGAGCTCGTCTCGCTGGAAGAAGCTGACGCCACCGACGACAAGGTCGTGGTGCCAGATGATGACATCGAAATTGAAGATGATGGCGCGGACGAAACCTTCCTCGAAGAGGAAGAGGGCGATCCGGACGATGTGGCAGGCCTCATCGACAGCGATCTTCAGGACGACGAAGAAACCTGATCTCTCAGGGGTTGTGGTGCGGCGGCGATTGGGTTACACAGCCGCCCACCAAACAGCTCTGAGCAATCAGTCAATTGGTTCGCTGCCGGCAGCGCTTGTCCTCCCCAAAAGGACAATCTGCCGGAAAGACCCCAAAGGTCTGGCGAAAAAACGTGGGGCCATAGCTCAGTTGGGAGAGCGCTTCAATGGCATTGAAGAGGTCGTCGGTTCGATTCCGTCTGGCTCCACCAAATTTATTATCTCATTAGATCTCACGTCTCGGCCGGTTGCTCGCGCCCATCGCGGCTGCGGCGCAGGCTCTGAGCCATGGTCGCTGCATGGTCCAATGCGAGCGCGGCCTTCTCGAATGCCAGCGGGTTGAAGCCGCCCAGCAGCATGAGGCGTTTGTCGAGATAGCGCAGCGCGAACAATTCGGCATCCATGATCTTGCCACCGACCGTGAAAACATCGGGGGCGGGCGGCGCGCCAAAATGGTCTGCGGAGGCGCAGAACGCACGTGTGTAGGCCACGTAATCGTGGTCTTCAAATCTGAAGCCCAAAGGTCCGCGCAGTGCATCACGCACGGTACGATCATAGGGAATGAAGATCGTGGGCAGGCAGGAAAACGCGAATTTTGAAATCAGCGATGTTTCCCGGTTTTGCGTAATCCCCTCTGACAGCGCGCGCGATGCGAGGGCGCTTACATCACTGCAACGCGCGTCGAGGGACTGCGTGCTTGCCGCCAGAAAGATGGGCCGCGCGACGTGGTTCAAAAAGTTTTGCATGCGCAAAAAGGCGTCGGTGCCATGTTTCTTGGGAATCCGCCTAACCAGCATCCAGAGCACCAGCCAGCGTTGAAACTCGTCGGCTGAAAATTCATGGTCGCGAATTTTTTGCGAATAGGCACCCTCATCACCAAACCACGAGCAAACAGCACCGATTGCTGCGGCTTGTTGCAAATAGTCGGCGGGGTAGGACGGGAGGCTGGCGATAGTTTTGCTGGACGCACGTTTGGCTGTCGACTTGCGCTCAGGCGTGGGGCGGCTTGCCAATTCGGCTTGCAGCAAGGGCAGCAGCTCTTGGGCTTTCTTCGCCCGGGCTGGTGTTTCGAGCGCCTTGGCGACGTTTTCAATCCAGCGCTGTAATTCTGAGGTGGAACAAGACCGAATTTGTTGATCCGTCATGATCATGACGGGGTCGCCACCCCGGCCATGTCATCGAAAATATAAGCCTCGCTGACGCGCAGAAATTGCGCCAGACGATCCCAGGCAAGCGCCTGCTCGTCATGGCCCATGCAGCGATGTTGGAACGCGAGCGAGGCGGCGTGGCTCTCGTCAACCAGTGTGTCTTCGTTGAGAAGGAGCAGCGTGTCAGGCGTGCGGACGGCGTTGATTTGCTGCATGTGCACAGTCTCTCATGGCGGCGTTGCTTATTTTTTACTACGTGACGCAGTCAGAACTGGACCTTCGCATTCCGAGGTCTTTTTGCGTGGGCGGCTAATCCTTTAGTTTGTATCTCAGGCCTTTTGCAGACTGTATTTGCAGTGCAAAAATTAAGTTTACTCATTCTGAGTCAGCTGCTTGCCTATTCTTTCAGCTATTTGTGTTGCCACACTACAGCTAAGCTGAGGCTCGCGTCCGTTGGCGCCAGGGTGATGCTGATGTTGCGTAACTCGTCTGTCTTTGTCGTGCCTGTGGTGCTGGTGCTTGGGTCTATTCCCGGTTTTGCCAACGAGCCCCCGCCGCCGCCCAAACCCGCTCCGGCGAAAAAGACCGAGCCGCCGGGACTGACGGGCAATAAAATTCCGCAATGCGTGGAAGGCCAATATGTGGCGGCCATGATCTGTAAATGGGCCGCGCCGGGCTTTTACCTTGAGCATGGGATGAAATATCCTGCGCCCTGCCCGCCCGGCATGACCTCGCCAGCGGGTGCGAAAAACAGGTCTTACTGCACAGCCGAGTGAGTTTGCGCGCTATGGGCTTGGTCGCTAGAGGAGGGCGAGCCTCAACAGGATTGCCCGCTCATGCTCTCCATATCCCCGGAGATCGCACCCATTTTTCTTCTGCTCCTGTCCAATCTGTTCATGACGACAGCATGGTACGGGCATTTGAAATTCCCCAGCGCCACGATGCCTGTGGTCATCATGGCCAGTTGGGCGATTGCCTTTTTTGAATATTGTCTCGCGGTGCCAGCTAATCGCATCGGCTATGGATTTTATTCGGCGGGCCAGCTCAAGGCGATCCAGGAAGTGATTTCGATCGCCGTGTTTCTCGGGTTTTCGACGCTGGTGCTGGGCGAAACCATTGGCATCAAGCAGATCTTCGGCTTCACCCTGTTGGCGGCCGGTGCGTTTCTTGTCTTTGACGGGCGCTGATCAGTTGAGCATCCGCAAGGCCTGTTTCTCAACAGCGTCGAGAAACTCGGCAATCATCGTCCAGACGAGATAATCTTCTTGTGCGCCACGCTCGAGATGGCTGCGCGCCAGAGCAAAAGCCTGCGTGGCAGAAAGCGCCGGAGCCAAAGCAGGCGCTTTTCTCTTGGTCTGGATCAGAGGCATCAGGCTTTGCATGGATCGCCCCGCGCTCCGGTGTTGAACAGGAGGATTACGCGCAAAGGGGGCTAATGGATTTCTAGTCCATTGGTCGACCATCGCCTTTCCCAAGCGTCATGTCACAGGCGTGATAGACTTTGAGACTATGGCAAGCTTAGCTTTGGCTGCCCTGCCCTCCCCGAGGGCAAAAGGAGACATAAGATCATGACCTGGCGTTTGCTGTTTGCGCCCCGCTTCATTCCGTTCACGCTGGCGCTTAGCGTGATGGCAGTCGGCCTTGGCTTGCTGGGGGCGGACTTCAACTCGCCTTGGTCTGTTGCCATTTTTCTGATGGGCGCAGCGTTCACATTGCTGGGCCTGCATGATCTGACGCAAACACGCCATGCGGTTTTGCGCAATTATCCGATTTCAGCGCATTTGCGTTTTCTCCTCGAAGCGATCCGCCCCGAGATGCGGCAATATTTTTTTGAAGATGAAAAACACGGCATGCCGTTTGGGCGCGACAAGCGCGCGGTTGTTTATCAACGCGCCAAAATGCAGCTCGACAAGCGTCCCTTCGGCACAACCTATGATGTCTATGCCGATGGATTTGAATGGCTCAATCATTCGCTATCGCCCAAGCCTTTGGCGGATACGAATTTCCGTTTGCAGATCGGCGGACCTGATTGCGCGCATCCTTATATGGCGTCTGTGTTCAATATTTCCGCCATGAGTTTTGGTGCGCTGAGCCCCAATGCGATTCACGCGTTGAACGAGGGCGCGCGCAAAGGTGGCTTTGCCCATGACACGGGCGAGGGTGGCTTTAGCCCCTATCACCGCGCGGGTGGTGGCGACATTATCTGGGAATTGGGGTCGGGCTATTTTGGCGCCCGCCATGCCGACGGCACATTTTCACCAGAGCGTTTTGCGCAGACCGCCGCCCATGAACAGATCAAAATGATCGAGCTGAAATTGTCGCAAGGCGCAAAGCCTGGGCATGGTGGCGTTTTGCCGGGCGCCAAAGTGACGGAAGAAATTGCGCAGACCCGCGGCGTCAGTGTGGGCGAAGATTGTATCTCGCCGTCAAAACATCCCGCGTTTTCGACGCCCTTGGAAATGATGCATTTCATCGCTGAATTGCGCCGCCTGTCAGGTGGCAAGCCGGTGGGCTTCAAATTATGCGTGGGCCACGAATGGGAATTTCTGGCCGTCTGCAAGGCGATGGTTGCGACCGGCATCTATCCTGATTTTATTGTCGTGGATGGCAAGGAAGGCGGCACGGGTGCCGCTCCATTGGAATTCATGGATCATCTTGGCAAGCCGCTGCGTGAGGGTCTGTCCTTCGTGCACAATGCGCTGATTGGCATTGGTGCGCGTGAGCGCATTCGGCTGGGGGCCAGCGGCAAAATTGCCACCGCTTTTGATATTGCGCGTGCGTTTGCCTTGGGTGCCGATTGGTGCAATTCGGCGCGCGGCTTCATGTTCGCTTTGGGCTGCATCCAGTCGCAGTCCTGCCATACAGACAAGTGCCCGACAGGCGTGGCCACACAGGATCGCATACGCCAGCGGGCGCTGGTTGTGCCTGACAAGGCGCAGCGCGTGGCCAATTTCCATCATGCAACTTTGGAGGCGCTGGCTGAACTGACTGCGGCGGCCGGGCTTGATCACCCGTCGGGTTTCAAAGCCAGCTATATTTCGCGCCGCATTTCGCAAAGCGAGGTTGTGACATTGGCGGATCTTTATCCCACTTTGCGCAAGTCCGAGCTTTTGTCGGGGGCCACAGATCCTCGTTTTGCCAAAGCCTGGGATATGGCTGATGAAAACAGCTTTGCACCGCGCGATGTGTGATCAGCGCGCCTCGCTCATGCGGCGGACTTTTGCGACAATCTCGGGCTTGGTTGCATAAGCACGCGCGACAACGGCGGCAATCTCTTCGCCGGTGACAAGCTGCACTTCCATATTCCGCTTGTCGGCATCAGCTTTGAATTCGCCATCCGCCATCATGGCGAAAAATGCTTTACGCAGCGCTGTGAGGCGCTCAGTCGGCACATCGGGTGGCGTGATGAATGGGCGACCGGCCAATTGCGGGGCGAGCAAAAGTTCGGCTGCTGCGCGGTCATCCTCATTTTTCAGAAAGTCAAAAATCAGCGGGACATCGAGAAGCTCAGGATGTTTTTTCAAAGCCAGTTGCACGAGGAGATTGACCTTCTTTTGCGCAATCCAGTCGGGCTTGGTGGTTTTGAACGTCGACCAGAACAAGGCCGGATAGCCTTCAATCTCACCGCGCTCCAGCGCCAACATGGATTGGCCAGCGCCCGCATAGCCGGTGATGAGACGGATTTTTGCGCCCGTCAGATCGCTTAAGGCATAAGCATAATTGGCACTGATCGAGCCAATCACACCCGCCATAATGGTTTCGCGCTTTTGCAGATCAGCAAGGCTTTTGGTCGCAGAATTGTGCCACGTGAAAGTCAGCGCCACCTCGCTATTGGCTGAGCCAATATAGCCAAGTTTGGTGGCATCAAACTGTTCGCCACCCGGCGCCACGAGCGGCTGAAAGGGCACTGTGTTTTGAACCTGCCCGATCACGCTGCCATCTTTGGGGGCGATCTTGGCCAAGAAATTGGTGGCGACAATGCCGCCAGCACCGATCATTTGTTTGACAACAATATTGGGCCGCCCGGGAATGTGCTTGCCCAAATGGTTGGCCACCAGACGCGCATAAGCGTCATATCCACTGCCTGCTTCTGAGCCAACCATCATGTCGATGGTCTTGCCCTTGTAGAAAGCCTCCGGCGTCTGTGCGCATGCGGCATGTGCGGCGAGCACGCATGACAGAGTGAGAACAAACAGCGGGACGCGCATTAACATGAGCTTCGCTCCGTGTTCGATCAACCAGCTGTGTCATTTCCGTATTTGATCAGATTGTCTTTCTGCGCCTCATTGCGTGGCGGCAGTTTGAACAAACGCGCAGCTGTGCCGCCCAGAATATTGTGCTTGGCCTTTTCCGACAGGAATGGCAGATCATAAATTGTCGACGGCAAATCGAAGTCCCAATGCGGATAGTCAGACGCATACATGAGCTGCGTTTCCGCATTGATCATGCGGAACGTCGTCTCCAGCGCTTCCATGTCCTGTATTTCCATGGGCTGCGTCGAATAGAACATGTCACGCATGTAATCCGATGGCTTCTTTTTCAGAAGCGGGGCTTCTGACGGGCGCATCATATATTCATGATCAAGGCGCTGCATCAGGAAGGGCACCCAAGCGAGGCCCGCTTCAATCCAGATCACGGGCAGCTTGGGGAAGCGTTCGCTCATGCCGTTGATGACCCAATTGGTGCAGTGAAGGATGTTGTAAAACGAGAAGCCCAGCGCATGCACCGAGATGAAGCGGTTCAGGCCCTTGAACACCGGCTCACCCCAGTTGGGTCCAGAGTGAAAGGCCAGCGACAGGCCACGCTCCTCAATCGCGCGATAGACTTTCATCAGCGCATTGTCATGAACAGGGAGCGTGCGCACGGTGGTGACCATGAAGCCCGTCACGCCCTTGCAATGACCAAATTTTTCTACCTGACGCAGAGAGGCTTCCGGATCTGACAATGGCAGAGCGAGCTGCGTATAGAAGCGACCGTGGTTTTCCGGCAGCACGCGCTCAGTGAGCCAGCGATTGTAAGCCCAGCAGAGTTCGACTTCCATTTCCGTCTGCGGATGCAGGCCCACGTTCAGCATGCCGGTCGGGAACAAGCAGGAATAATCGACGCCCATGGCGTCCATCCAGCGCTCGCCCAGCTGCACATCGCGCAGCTTGCCAGTGGGATCTGTTTTTTCGGTCGCGCGGAGTGGATAGCGGGTCACGCGCCCGCCCATATCCTGATAACCAATCTGCGTGGGCAGCAGGGCCTGTGCGCCATTTTTCAAACGACCACCCATGGTGAGCTGTTTGAGGACCTCATTTTCCATATAGGGAAAAATCTCGGCGAAATTTTCGTTCTCATAATGATGCGCGTCGCAATCGACGATCATCATCTCGTCATATTTTCGCGCGCGCGCCTGTTCGGTGGCATGCGCAAGCAATTTGCTCGTGTTGAGTTCGTCCACGGTGACGCGACGGCCGCGATCAGCAATCAAATCCATGCTGTCCTCCCTGTGGCCCCTGTGGAGCCATGCGCCTGTCAACGGCGCTTGAAGCAAAGCCTAGAACTGGCCTTCAGGTCAGGCAAGGGCGGTTTTGCAATCGTGCAAGCTGTGGCTATCATCCCTTATGAGCAGGGCGCACGAGACGCCCGCCAAGGGAGGATCAGATGATGTCACGTCGAGAGGCTTTGGCCTCGCTCGCCGCGGCCCCGCTGGGCATGGGGGCGGCTACTGCACAGGGGAATGATTTTTACGCGGGCAAGACGCTCAATATTATCGTGGGCTCATCGACGGGCGGGTATTACGACACAGCCGGGCGCACCATCGCCCGCCATCTGTCGCGTTTCATCCCCGGTCGCCCGAGTATCGTTGTGCAGAACCAGCCGGGCGCAGGCGGGCTCGCCATCGCTAACAAGCTGGCGCATACGCTGGAGCGCGATGGCCTTTCCATCGTCGTCATGAGCCGCGCTTTGCCGCAGCTGGCTTTTCTGAACGACCCCAATGCCAATTTCGATCCGCTGAAGCTGACCTGGCTGGGCTCGCTCTCATCCTACAAGGATGACGCCTATCTAATGGTCGTGAACGAGAATTTTCCCGCCGACAATATGGCCGATCTCGCCAAACTGCCTAAGCCCGCCATTCTGGGTGGCACGCGTGGTGGGTCCACGAACATCACCTTTGCGCTGATTGGCAAAGATATGGTGGGGATGAATGTCGATGTTGTGCGGGGCTTCCCCGGCGCCAATGAAATCTGGCTCGCTATGGAGCGGGGCGAAGTTGACGGACAGATTGTCGACATCAGCGCCATCATGGTGGGGCGACCGCAGCTCTGGGCTGAGAAGAAGCTCAAGCCGCTCATCGCCTTTGGTCGCACCGAGCGCCTGCCTGATTATCCCAACGTGCCGATTGCGCGCGAATTGGTGAAAAAAGGCGAGGACTTTGCTCTGCTGGATTTCGCAGAAATGCCCTTTTTCATGGCGCTTCCGGTGGTTGCGCCGCCTGATATTCCGGCTGATCGTGCCGCTATCCTGCGTAAGGCCTTTATGGATATGGCCATGGATGCAACCTTCCGCGCTGAAATGCTCAAGGCAGGAATCATGACGAGCCCGGTTGATGGCGCTTATGTCCATGCGCTTCTGGAGCGTGCGGCCAAAACACCTGAATCCATTCGCCAGCGTTTTGCCAAACTGCTTGCCGACAAGTGAGGACCGTTATGTCTGATTATGTATTGCTCGATATTGTCCGCAACGGCCAGGTCGCCACCATTGAATTGAAGCGGCTGGAAAAGCATATCCGCGATTTGATGCGCACAGAAAAACGCGGTGGCGCGCAGCGCGCCTCCGAAGTCGCGCGCGCACTGCAGGAATTGCGCGATGATGATGAGATCCGCGTCATTGTCATCACCGGCAAGGCCGATGTCTTTACCATCCCGCCTTCGAGTTATGGGCATCATGGCAATCCCGGCAATGATTGGGACATTATGAGTGGCGTCACCAAAGCGGTGGAAGCCATGTGCACGATTGAAAAGCCGGTGATCGCCAAAGTGAATGGCCATGCTGTTGGCTTTGGTGCCAATCTGGTTCTCGCCTGCGATTTCATCATCGCGCGTGAAGATGCGATCATTGCTGACCATCACATGAGTGCTGGCGAATTGATGATTGATGGGCAGGTGGTGGGCTCAGCCGATCATTGCATGGTGACAGGTGATGGCGGCACGGTTTTCGCGCCGCTCAAAATGCCGCTCGCCATGGCTAAGGAATATCTCATGCTGGCGCGCCCCTTCACGGCCAAGGAATTGGCGACGATGGGCGTCGTCAATTATGCCGTGCCGGCAGCCGAGCTTGATGCCAAGACGGATGAGATTGCGCAGCGGCTTCTCAAGCGCAATGCCTATGCGCTGGCGATGACCAAGCGCGTTTTGAACAAGCAAGCCATGGCGCAATTCAACCAGACGCATGACGCGTCACTGGCCTATGAATTCCTGAATTTCTATATGCAGACGCCCCAAGCCAAGGAATTGGGCAAGGGGCGCGGCGAGACCAAACTCTGATCAGCCGCGCGGTGTTGCGCGGTTGACCAGCATGGTGGTGATGGCGAGTGTCGAGAAGCTAGCGGATGCCCAGAACACAAGTTCCGGGTGTCCAAAATCCATGAGCCAGCCATAGATCGCCGGGCCAATGATCTGCCCGCCGCTATAGCCGGTTGTGACAAAGCCAAACAGCGTGCCCACGCTCACGCCATCTGTTGCTGCATGGCGCACAGATACGTCGCGCGACGCATTGACGAGGCCGCGCATGGCGCCAGCCATGCCAAGCATGACAACGACAATCCAGAACGGCAGACCGCCCGCGCCCGCCACCAGCACGCAGACGCCTGAAAGTGCAAAGCAGAGTGCGAGAATAAGCTCGTGATTTTCGATCTTGTCGGCGAGCCAGCCACCCGGCAACACCGCCGCCATTTGCAGGCCTTGATAGGCCGTGAGGGCGACCGCAGTGACGGTGACCGGCAGGCCATAAATATCTTTGAAGGCCACGACCGAGAAATGCACCATGCCGGAATTGGCGGCTGATGAGAGAACGTAGAAAGCAAACAGCATCAGAATTTTTGGAGAGCCGAGCAACTGGCCCCATGAATCCTTCTGCTTGGCTTTTGCTTTGCCAATGCCTGACAGGAGCGTGGTGAGGAAGAACAGCGCAACACCAAGACCCATGCCAACAAGACCGATCGACATTGTCGCCACGCGCCAGTTTGTGGCCGCGGCCAGTGCCACCATGATCGGCGGGGCCGCAAGAAACCCAAGATTGCCAGCCAAAGAATGCGACGAGAGGGCGCGGCCAAGCCGGCCGGTCGAAATGCGCGCATTGAGAATGGAATAATCAGCCGGGTGGAACACGCTCGATCCCGCGCCAGCCAGTAGCATCAAGCAGACAATCTGCCAGTAGTCTGTGGCAAGGCCAGTCAGGGCGATGGCAAGTGCATTGAGAAACAATCCGGCTGCCAGCACACGTTGCCCACCGATGCGATTGACCAGAAAGCCAACAGGCGTCTGCAACAGACCCGTGGTGACAGCATAGGCGGTGATCGATAGGCCAAGTTCGACATAGCCAACATTAAAGTCAGTCCGCAGCTGCGGGAACATGGGCGGCAGCGCCAGCATGTAAAGATGGCTCAGCAAATGCGCAAAGCTCACCAGACCGATGATCTGGACTTCCTGTTTCGTGCCGGTGTCTGTCGCCATGCTCATGTTCAAAGGGCCTCAAAAATTTCAATCATCTTCTTGCGCATTGCTGCATCGGGCAGACGCCCCATACCGGCTTTCAGATTGTCGCTCATATATTGCGCTTTATCGGTGCCGGGAATGACCGCCGTGATGGCGGGATGGCCCAGCAGCCATTTCAGAGCAAATTGTGCCCAGCTCGTGCAATCGATGTCCCGCGCCATGTCTGGCAGCGGCTTGCCCGCGACTTTCTGGAAGAATTTGCCGCGCCCGAAAGGCAGATTGGTGAGGATCGCGCAGCCGGAATCGGCGGCAGCAGGGATCAGACGCTCGTCCGAATTGCGGTCAACCAGCGAATAATCAATCTGGAAGAAATCCGGCTTTTGCTTTTTGACGCACGCCTCGACCGCATCATAGTCGCGATCAAAAGACGAGGTGACGCCGATATAGCGGCAGATGCCTTGTGCTTTCCATTCGCGCAGCAGATCGAGCGATTGATTGGGGTCGCGCACATTGTGCAATTGCATCAGATCAAGCTTGCTGACCTGAAGTTTCTTCATACTTGCCTGCATTTCTGTAATGCTGGCTGCGCGATCTGCAACGCGCACTTTGGTGGCCAGAAACACTTTGTCGCGCAGGCCCGTTTGTTTGAGCACATCGCCAATACGCTCTTCCGCAAAACCATAAGAGGGTGCTGTATCAATCAGGCGGCCGCCACCTGAAACAAGCGTCTTCACAACCTCGGTGCGCTCGGACAATTTTTGCGCATCATTTTCAAAGTCGAAAATAATGGCGGTGCCAATGCCCACACTTGGCAGCATCTCGCCGCTCGCGGGAATGGCACGTGCCAGCAGGCTTGTCTGTGCAAAGCCCGGCAGGGCAGTGGAGAGCAAGGCACCCGAAGAGAGCGCCAGTGCTTGGCGTCGCGACAGAGTGGCAATCGTTTGGGTCATGCTCCGCTCTCCCTGTTATTCAGTGTTTTTTCCTGCGTGCGCCCGAGCCATATAGCAAGCCCTGCCCAGACGCCCATGACGGGAATGGCAAGGCCCGCGACCGTGAGCGCTGAGCCCACGAGCCCGACAAGGCCCGCAAACACCCAGCTCCAGACAACATCGCCCCCTCGGAACACAACCGTATCAATGAGGTTCTTGGCTTTATACTTCTCTTCGCGCGCAATGGATGTGAAAAGAATTTCGCGTGCCGGATTGGAAAAGGCAAAATTCAGCGTGCGCTGCAGCGCCTGAAAGGCAACAACCACATACAGCCCGGGCGCCAGCAGAAGCGCGCCGAAGCCAAGTGCGAAAACAACAGGCAGCACTGCGGCAGCTGGCCCCGCGCCCAGACGTTTGATCAGCTGGCCGGTGGCCGCAAATTGCAAGGCCAGCGTCATCAGATTGGCGATCAGATCCATACTGGCAAAAATACGCGTGCGCACGGCAGGGTCAGCCGAGACGGCACGCACGACATCCTGCTGGATGAAATAGAGGAACGTGCCTGCCAGTGAGAGCAGCGCGACCCACAGCGCGATTCCGCTGAGATAGGGCGAGCGCAGCAGCAGGCGAAAACCTTCCGTCATGCCGCCACCCAGCGCCGCGCGGGTGGGCTCAGCACTGGGCGCGCTCTGCAGTTCAAGCCGCGTGGCGCAGAAAACAGCAGCCTCCAGCAAGACACCCGCGACAATGAGAAGATTGGCCGGGCCAATCAGGCCGCTCAGACCAACGGTGATTGACGAGCCCAGCAATGTGCCAGCCGTGCCGCCCGCCGCGATAAAGCCAAACAGTCGTTTGCCTTGTTCGGTGGAAAACAGATCCGCCATGAAGGACCAGAACACCGACACCGCAAAAAGATTGAACACACTCACCCAGACAAAGAAGACGCGTGCTGTCCATGTGACGTCGATGTTGAAGGTGAGCAGGACCCAGAAGACCGCCAGATTGAGAATGAAGAAGCGATAGATGAGCGGGATGAACTGGCGGCGCGACCAGCGCCCCACAAGCCCTGCATAAAGGGGCGAGGCTGCCAGCATGACAAAGAAAGTCGCGGTGAACAGATATTGCAGCACATCGCGCCCGGCCGCGATGCCCATTTCATCGCGCAGCGGGCGCAAGATCAGATAAGACGCCAGCAGGCAGAAGAAATAGAGAAACGACCACAATGTGGCGCGTATTTCTTGCGGGCGGACATCGGCAAAGCGGCCCAGAAGCTTTTGGAGCATGTTGCGTCAGCTCTCGTTTTCGCGCAGGTCTTCATTGGACGAAGCGAAAATCTAGCTGCACGCACGCGGCTTGTCATCAGGCATGCATCAGGGCGGACTTTTTAGGATCGTAATAAGCCACCGTTTCAAACCCAGTTGCAGCCACGGTGGCCACGACCTGGCCGCCGACCTTGCGGGTATAGGTGGAGCCGCTCAGCGTCCATTCCTTGGCCGCGCCTGCGAGGTACAGCGTGTCTGCACCCGCCCCGCCATCGAGCGTCATGGTGCCGCTGGCCGCCGAATAAACGCGATCTGCGCCCACGCCACCCTTCACCGTGCCAATCTTGCTGCCATAGGCGAGGCTGACATTGTTTTGGGTGTTTCCGATCGAGCTAAAGGCGCCTTCGCGCAAATCCACGAGATTGCCTTTCGTCATGGCGGTGAGATCAATCGTGCCGCCTTTTGGGGTCCACAGCGATTCCAGTCCCGCCCATCCATCGGTGAATGTTGTGGTCTGATATTTACTGAGCGCCTCGGCATTGGTGGGTGAGCGATTGGCGCCATAAAGATATTGCAGGGCTGCAATGTCATAGGCCATGAGCGTTTGCGGATTGGCGGAAATGCCAGTCGCGCCATAATAGGACATGACCGTTTTGCGGCGATTGTCATCGGTCTTGGCCAGATATGGCCCAGGCGTTCCGCCCCCGCCTGCATTGTAATTGCCGGGATGTTTCAGCCCCAGCGTATGACCAATCTCATGCACAAGGGTCAGCAGCCCATAAGAGCCTTTGGAAAAATTATTGTTGGTCGCCTGATCATTGGCGAGCATGAGATATTGCGCATGTGCGCCGCTGCGATTGGGCATGTAGGCATAGCCCGCACTCGTGCCGCCCTGATTATTGGTGCCAAAGACAATGTCAGCCTGTGCCGGATCCTCAACCAGTTCGAAGCTCTGATTGATGACATTGGAATAATAGTCAAAGACATCTTTCACCGCCTGTTTCTGAGTGGCGGTCATGACTGCGGCCCCTGTCGCGTCCGAGCCGCTCAAATGCGACAGGAAGCTTGAATCCATAAAGGCGAATTTGAGCGGACGGCCGACGACATTTTGCAATTCCGTGACGCCGGTTTTGATCAGATTCGTCGTTTTGGTCGCCACGCTCCCTGTCGCATGGTGCCATGCATTGGTGCCGCCCATCACCAAAGCATCGATGTTTTTGTCACCACTTGTCGTTGGCAAAGTGGAAGGCGCCTGACCTACGCCGATCTGATAGCTGCCATAAATATTGGTGTTGGTGCCGGTCTTGCCAATCGGCTGGCCTGTGATGCGAATGGTATAAAGACCTTCGGTAGTAGCGGTGATCGTAAAAGCGTTTTGTGTTTTGCCAGCGCCCGCCAGCGCCGATTTGACGATTTTGTTGCTTGCATCAACCAGATCAACTTTCATCTGCCCGCGTGAATCGGACAGGCCAAAGGCTGTTGAAATGGTGTAGGTCGCACCCGCTTTCAGCTCGACCGTCTGGCTTGCAGAATTGGGCCCGCTCGCACCGACCGAGACGGTTTTGCTGCCATACATCTCATATGTGCCGCTTGATTTGGACAGTTCAATTGTTGCCAGCCCGCTTCCAGCTGATTGAATTTGAGCGGCTGCCACACGTGCCGCCGCATCGCTCAGGGTTTGCGACAGGCGCAAAGGCTGCATGACGACGGGTTTGGCACTCGCCCTCTGCGCTGGCGAAGATGCGGGCGTTTGCAAAAGCGCCAAAGATTGTGTGGCAGAGTTCAGTGCAGCGAGACTGGTCATGCGGCGATCCTGAGAGCGGTCCATCGAAAGATGGCCGCATGCTGGGGCTTCGCTGCTGGCTAAAATATTAATGCGCGTTCAGACTCGCGCGTTTCTTCTGCGGAATGCTGAGCGAAATCTTGCCACGATTGTCAGAAAAGAGCTGCCGTTGCGTCAGAGCTTTTCCCATGTGTCAAACATTGCAGCCTGTCCCAGGCGCGCACCGCTGTCATCGGTGACGCTCCACAAAATGACATTGGAAATGCGGAAACGCGCGCCGCTCGCGCTGATGCGAATGCCAGCATAATCATCGATAAAACCCTTGCGCGCAGCCAATTCCATCAGGCGTTGGCGTTCGTCTCGCAACATGGGTTCGGCTGTGAGGCGCGAGGGCATTTGCGTGAAAGCGGGAAAATCCATCTCCCACAAATCAAGCGCCATCTGGTTCCCGTAATTGAGAACAGGATCGGCTTCGAGCCCATGCGAGAGCAAGGCAAATCGCGCATGGAACAAAGTGGCTGCGTCTTGCGCAGGATCGCCCGTGGCGTGAATGAGTTCGCGCCCGACCGGTCGTTTGAACGACTGGATCAAAGCGCGACCATGCACCTGAATCTCAGGTCGCGACCAAATTTCGCGCTCCTGCATCAGGCCATGCCGGCCTTGATGCGCTCAGGAGTCAAAGGTGCGCGACGTAGGCGCAAGCCCGTGGCATCAAAGATGGCATTGGCAAGCGCTGCCGCTGTTGGGCGTGAGGACGCTTCGCCCGCACCTGTGGGTGCCACTTCCGGACGATCGATCAAAATGACATCAATTTCGAGCGGGCGATCGGTGATGTCGGCGATGCGATAGCCATTCCAGTCGATGCTGGTCACATTCTTGTCGTCAAACGTGACTTCCTCGAACAGCGCACGGCTGGTTGATTGCGTGATGTTGGCTTCAACGACGGTGCGGATCATGTCCGGGTTCACGATCTGCCCGCAATCATGCGCGACGGTCATTTTGCGCACGCGCACGCGCCCACTTGTTTTGTGAACTTCCACTTCCGCCACAATGGCCACACGCGTGCCAGCCCGGACCGAATAGGCCATGCCCTGCCCAACAAAGACATCGCCCTGTGCCTGCTTGCGCGGCGCGGTTCGCTTTTGCCAGCCAGCCTTTTCGGTGGCTGCTTTGATGACAGCCACATCGCGCGCGTCTTTGACATATTGCAGACGGAAGTCGAGCGGGTCTTGGCCGAGCGCCAAGGCGACTTCATCCATGAAAGATTCAACAGCGAAATGCACCTGCGGTCCGCCCGGATCGCGCATATGCGCGGTGCGCAAAGGCGAGGCGCGGTCGAGCAATGGGGGAATAATGCTGGAGATTTTTTGGAAGGCTTCAAAATTATAATTTTCTTCTGGCGGCCCAAAAATCAGAACAGGCTTCAGCGGCAGGCCGAGCAATTGCCCAGCCAATGTGTGCGAAGGATCGCCCTCATTGTTGAGGAAGTCGCGCTTGGAGAAAACTTTCGAGTCAAACTGCCAGCCAATGACGCGATTGCTAGCATCCACCGCCACACGAGATGTGTGCACACTGGCAGGCGCTTTCGGATCCCAGCCATGGCCTTCATGCCGCATGCTTTGCACGCGCACGGGCTTGCCCACCGCCTTCGAGAGAACAGCGGCATCCATGACCACGTCGCCGGAATCATTGCGCCCGTAAGAGCCGGGGCCGACCATCGAATAGCAAAGAACTTTTTCTGGATCGACACCGAGCAGCATGGCCACGCCATCACGCGCGTAATGCGGCTTTTGCGTCGCCGTCCATATGCGCACGCCATCGGGCTTCGCATCCACAAGTCCGCAGGCTGGGCCCATGGGCGCATGTGATTGGAAAGGCCATTCATATTCAGCCTCGATCACGCGCGCTGCTTGAGCAAAAGCAGCGGCTGTATCGCCCTTTTCCTTATCCATATCGCGCTTGATGACTTTGGCTTTGCGAATGTGCTCGTGTACTTTGTCATGCGTAGGGAAAGGCGGCGTGACATCCGACCAGGTGACTTTCAGCTGTCGGGCCGCTTTGATCGCATCCCATTCACGCGGTGCGACAAGGCCCAAAAAGCCTTTCTCGTGCACAATGGTGACGCCCGGAATATCTTTGACCGAGGCCTCATCAATGGAGACGGGAACGGCACCAGCCACAGGCGGGTGAATGACGCGCCCATGCACCATGCCCTCGACCTTTTTGTCGACGAGATATTCGGTGGTGCCGAGAATTTTGCCCTCAACATCGCGACGCTTGATGCCGCTCTTGCCGATGATGCGATAATCTTTGGGTGATTTCGGCTGTGCGCGTCCCTTGATGGACAGATCGCTGCCAATGATCTTGTTCCATTCCAGCGTCTCACTGAAATGGCGTCCGCCGATCAAATCCGCATAGGCGACAGATTTCGTTGCATCGGCCTTGGCGATGACGCGGCCATTTTCCGTGCGCAGATCGCTGGCGGGCACGCCGAGTTTTTCGGAGGCCATTTCGACCAGCACCATGCGGGCCTCAGCGGCAGCGGCCCGCATGGCCACGCCACCTTTCCAGATGCCGGTTGAGCCCGAGGCGCCGCCCATATTGATGGTGACATGCGTATCACCCTGCACAATCGCGACGCGCTCCAGCGGCAGATCGAGCTCTTCAGCAATCATCTGCGCCCAGCCGACGTCGGTTCCTTGCCCCATATCGACCTTGCCGATCCACCCTGTGGCATGGCCGTCTTTGTCGATGCTGATGTAAGTGGCGAGATTCTCTGGTTTCATTGGCAGGCGCGCGCTGAGGGGCGCGGTCTTGGCCTCAATGCCAGGCAGGGCAATGGCTATGGTGAAAGCGCCTGAGCCTGCCAGAAAAGCGCGGCGGCTGGTTGCGAGCGTCATGTCATCCTCCCGGGTATTTTTGCTTTGATGCTGAGTGAGCCATGAATCGCGTGCGGGCGCAATTTGTATGAGAGACTGAGATTTCGCGTTGCGCCCCCTTTTCAGGGCCGCCCTCTTGGGCTTAGGCTGCCTACAACCGGGACAAAGACTCGGGGGCAAAACAGATTCTGGGGAGAAGCCAATGACCCGACATGCGGGCGTTTTCCTGTTTGCGAGCCTTTTCGCAACTGCAGCATTTGCGCAGACGGCGGGCGGTCCCGCCGCCAAGCCAGATCTAGCGCAAGGCCGAGATCTTTACGAGCAATCCTGTGGCGTATGTCACACCAAGCCCCTGATCACCAGCGGCCGCTTTGGCCCCGCTCTCTCGAAAGAAAATCTCGGCGGGCAGGCTGATGTGATGGCGCAAGTCATTGCCAATGGCATCCCCCAGCGCATGCCAGGTTTCAAACATCATCTCAATGCGAGCCAAATTGGCGCCATCGTCGCCTATGTGCAGACGCTTGATCCCCCGCCCCCTGATGCTGCCAAGCCAACAGCGCGCACCACCGGCGAACGCCGCGACGATAATTGAGGGAGGCCATCCATGAAATATTACGCAAGCGTCAGTTCATTCGCCCTCCTCGCCGCTCTGGCTTCGGGCGCGGCACATGCCGATGTCATGTTGTCAGGCACCATTAAAACGAAGGACGGTGCCACCATGGCGGGCGTCACCGTTTCTGCCAAGAAAGACGGCTCGCCCATCACCACAACAGTCTTCACCGATCAGACGGGACGCTATTATTTCCCCGACATGCCGGAGGGAAAATATAGTGTCTGGGCGCAGGCCATTGCTTATGAGATGACCAAAAGCGAAGTCACGCTGACGACCGCCAAAGCACAGGATTTCACGCTGCAAAGCTTTGCTGATTTTGTGAAACAATTGCCGGGGGAAGAATTTCTCGCGGCCCTGCCGGAAGCCACAGCTGATGACGCGCGAATGAAGACTTTCATTCGCAAGACCTGCACAGGCTGCCACACAGCCGCCTATCCGCTGCAGCATAAATTTGATGAGGTGGGTTGGAATTCCATTCTCGAAGCCATGAAGCGCTTCAATGTTTTGGGCGTGCATCGTGGCGAAGAGCCCCCCAATGCCAGCATCGATGCGCATCAGGCAGAGCTGGCGCGCTATCTCGCCCGCGCGCGTGGGCCCGGTGAATCCTCAATGAATTTCAATTTGCGCACCCGCCCGACAGGTGAAGCGGCGCGCGCGGTGTTTCGTGAATATGATGTGCCGCTGGACCCTGATCTGAAACTGCCGGGAACTTATTACACACATGATGGCAGCGATTGGTCGAAGGGCACGCCGTCAGGCATGTTTGGCGGCTATGGCGTGCATGATGCGGAAGCCGATCTCGACGGCAATATCTGGTTCACCCATTCATGGCCGAGCCGCACCATCACTGTCGGCCGCATTGATGCCAAGACGGGTGCCTTCAAGGCAATCAAGGTAGATGAACCCAATGGCTTTGCTGCGCAGACGCACGGCATTGTGCGCGACCAGAAAGGTTTTCTCTGGTTCAACACGCGCCCGGGGACATCGCCGGGAGGGAATCCAACAGGCCTCGCCAAACTCGATCCAAAGACAGAAGCCGTCAAAGTCTATGTGCCGCCCAAGCCTATGTCTGGCACAGCCGGCACTTTGGACGTTGACCCCAAAGGCTTCATCTGGGTGACGACGCCCGATGGCGTGTTGCGTTTTGATCCCGAGAAAGAAGCCTTCCTCGAATTCAAATCGCTCAATTACAAGAGTGAAAAAGGTGTCGGCACGGTCTATGGCACTGCGGCAGATGCCGCTGGCAATGGCTGGTGGCTTGATATGAAATTCGACAAGGTTTTGCGTGGTGATCCAGTCAATGGCCAGACAGGCGAAATTCAGCTGCCGCCCGTACAGGCTGAACTTGACCGGCTCAATGCTGATGAAAAAGCGCTCTATGCCAAATATGTCGTGCCGGATTTCAACACGCCTTACCCGTGGGCGCAGGGTGCGCGCCGCATGGGCGGTGACAAGAACCCCGATGGCGAATTTGTTTATGTCGGCAATTCATTCGGCGGTAATCTGGCGCGCATCAATATCAAGACCAACAAGGTTGATCTGATCCCGCTGCCCAATCCATCCAGCCAGCAGCCCTATCAGGTGACCGTTGATAAGGGTCATAATGTCTGGACGAATCTGTGGAGCACGGATTCGATTGCCAAATATGATCCGGCAATGTCGCAATGGACGCTTTTTGATTTGCCTTCACGCGGTACGGAAACACGCTATGTGTCACTGCTCGAGAAGGACGGAAAATTGCAGGTTGTCTTGCCCTATTCACGCACACGTCGTGTGGCTGTCATGACGGTGCGCAGTGAAGATGAGATGAAAGCCCTGTCTGCGCGCGCGGCGCGCTGATATTTTTGCAAGGAGACAAAAATGAAGAAAATGCAAAAGATCATCGCAGCTGCGGCATTTGCGTTATCTGGGTCTGTTGTGCAGGCCGCCGATCTGGCTGCGGAATGGGGCAGCATCAAAGCGCCCGACATGCCGGCTCTTCAGAAAGCCACGCCCGATGTGAAGACCACGGCGCTGATCGTCATGGATTTCATGAAGACATCTTGCACCGAGCAAGCGCGGCCGCGTTGCGTGGCCACCATTGCACCTGTGAAGAAACTGATTGCAGATGCGCGGGCCAAAGGCGTGGCGGTTGTCTATGCTGTAACAGGCAATGAGCCCGTCATGACCAACTTCCTGCCGGAACTGGCTGCGCAAGCGGGTGAGTCTATTGTGGCGGCCCGTGCGGATAAATTTCTGGGCACAGATCTTGACAAGATCCTGAAGGACAAAGGTATCAAGACGGTGATCCCGGTTGGCACGGCGTCCAATGGCGCGGTGCTCTATACGGCAACCGGTGCAGCCTTCCGCAATTATGATGTGCTGCTGCCCATTGATGGCATGTCCGGCAATAATGCTTGGTCCGAACAGATCGTCGCTTGGCAGCTCGTCAACGGTCCGGGGTTGGCTGATCGCGTCAAGCTCACAAAGACGGATATGATTTCGTTTTAAGTGATCTTATCGAAAAAGAAGCGCCGCCCTTGTTTGAGGGCGGCGTTTTTAGTGTCAAAACGAGATCATGTTGACGCGCGTCAGCGTCACGCCATTCATGATGCGCGCTGCATTGACCATGTGCCAGGCGGTATAGGCCTCCGTAAAAGCCTCGTTCGAAGACATGCCATCAACCGGCACGACGACCTTAAAGCCGCGCAGCACAGCCTCGCCACCCGTATGCAGCACAGATGTGTGTGCTGCGGTACCCGTGACGATCAATGTTTCGATCTTGCGGTCTTTCAGCACTTTCTCGAAATCGCTGGCGATAAATTTATCAGGCCCGAGCGGCGGCAAAACAAGGTCGCTGTCGCGCGCAGCCAAGGGTGCCAATATGTCTTTGCGATCCGAGCCCGCTGTGGCGACGCTATAGACCACCATCATATTTTTGGCCCGCGCTTCACCCAGCAATTTGGCAAGCCCTGGCACTTGTGCGGCACAACGCGGACGGCGTTCAGGTGTGCAGGTCTGGTTGGTAAAATCGAGCAGCAGCAGAGCTGTTGTTGCGGGATCAGCTTTGGCCGCTTTCAACTCGGGCGCTGGCGGGAAGGCGAGATCTTTCCAATCCGAAATCGCATCCGCGCGCGCTGAGCCCCAGGCCCCGGCGGCGCACATCAAGACACAAGCAAATAGCTTTCTCACAACCATCTCATCCTCCCGTTCGGCTCTTGATCGGCCGTAAGCGCATGCTAGCTGGGCTTTGGACAAAAGGGGAGCCCTGCGAGATGGCTCTTGGGGAGATCTGCGCGCGATCAGGGAACAAGCAGCCAAGGCGATAATTGTCAGGCGCAACCGGCCCGGTTTGGCCGTCTCTGGAGGTTCACATGAAAAGCGCATCCCTTTGTTCAGGTCTGGTTCTGTGCCTCGTCGCAGGGTCAGCCTTTGCCCAATCGTCAACAACAACGACGACTACAAGCCCCGGCGCATCGAGCTATTACATTGTGCAAGATGTGCGGAGCAAAAAATGCACCATCACGCGCGAGCGGCCTGCGGGTGCAACGATGACCATCGTGGGTGGAGATGGCATGATGTATAAAACCGAAACCGAAGCGCAAAGCGCCATGAAGACCACAAAGGTCTGCACGGACTGACGCGCTTGCCCTGAGCCTTGGCTTGCCCGTAAGATCGCGGCCGTTCAAAAGGCCGCATCACGGGACGATTTTCAGTCCTCCCGGAGAAGAGCCCCCGGGAGGATGAAAATGACGGACGCCAAAAAACAAGACATCAAACTCGCAACCGCCACTTTTCCCGACAAGGATCAGCTGCAGACAGCCAGCAATGCGGAAATGGGCTGGGCGTCGGACGCCATGGCCGAAATGCTGCGCCGGCTTGATCTGCGCTATATCGCGCTGACGCCGGGGGCGAGCTATCGCGGCCTGCATGATTCCATGGTCAATTATCTGGGCAATCGCGACCCGCAAATGCTTGTCTGCCTGCATGAAGAACATGCGGTGGCCATTGCGCAGGGCTATGCCAAAGTCACTGAAAAGCCGATGGGCGTGGCGCTTCATTCCAATGTCGGTCTGATGCATGCGACAATGGCAATCTTCAATGCTTGGTGCAGCCGCGCACCAGTCTTCATGCTGGGCGCAACAGGTCCGGGCGATGCGGAAGAGCGCCGCCCGTGGATCGACTGGATCCATACGTCCAAAGATCAGGGCGCTTTGATCCGCCATTACACCAAGTGGGATGACGAGCCCCGCTCGGTCGGCGCAACGCTTGAAGCCATGATGCGCGCGCATCAGATTGCAGCCACTGAACCGCGCGGCCCGACTTATGTGTGTCTTGATGTGGCGCTCCAGGAATCCAAGCTCGACGATCCGGTGACATTCCCTGATCCCGCGCGCCACAAGCCTGGCCGCCCGGCAGCACCTTCTGCTGATGCGGTGGAAGAAGCAGCTCGTCTCCTCGTCAACGCCAAGAAGCCGATGATTCTGATGGGCCGCGTGTCGCGCTCGCAAGAAGATTGGGATGCGCGTGTGGAATTGGCCGAAGCGCTGGGCGCCCTTGTTCTGACAGATATGAAGACGGCGGCATCCTTCCCGACCGATCATCCGCTGCATGCATTTGAGCCGCGTTTTCGCCCCTCTGCTGCAACAACGGCTGCGACCAAAGAAGCTGATGTGGTTCTGTCTCTCGACTGGATGGATCTCAAAGGTCATTTTGCGCAGACGCTGGGCAAAGGCGTGCAGGTCGATGCAAAAGTCATCCAATGTTCGCTTGATGAATATCTGCACAATGGCTGGAATATGGATTATTTCGGCCTGCCTGCCTGCGATCTCAAAATTCTGGCGTCGCCCAACGAGCTCATTCGCCCGCTGACAGAAGCCGTGCGTCGTCTGCGCGGCACGAAGGAAAAAGCCCCCGCCAAATGGCCGGTTCGCCAAGCACAAGCTCTGCCCAAGCCGCGCGCTGAGGGCATGATGGGCTTGAAAGATCTGGCGCTCGTGATGCGCGACTTCACCGAGTCACGTGAGGTGACGATGGCGGGCTTCTCGCTGGGCTGGCCGTCTGACACGGTGAGTTTCAAAGGCCCGCTGGATTATGTGGGCTTTGATGGCGGCGGCGGTGTGGGCTCAGGCCCTGCCAATGCCATCGGCACAGCACTCGCACTGAAAGGTTCGGGGCGTCTGTGTGTGGGTGTGGTTGGTGATGGCGATTTCTGCATGGGTGGCAGTGCGCTTTGGACAGCGGCGCATATGGGCATTCCGGTGCTTCTCGTGATTGCCAACAACCGCGTCTATTACAATGACGTGGCGCATCAGGAATTGATGGCGAAAAAGCGTGGCCGTCCGGTCGAGAATAAATTTGTCGGTCAGGAAATGAACGACCCGCCGGTGGATCTCGTCGGTCTCGCACGTGCGCAAGGCGTGGCCGGTGAAGGCCCGTTTGAAACAGCCGCTGATCTGGCGGCTGCGCTCCTGCGCGGTGAAAAAGCCGTGCGCGAGGGTCGCCCTTATGTGATCGAAGCCTTGATCGATGTCGGTGCGCCGGGTGAAGCCAACCGTGGCCATACTGCGGGCCGGCGCGAGTGAAGTGACAGAATCGCGCAAAGCGCTTAGCTTTGCGCCATGATCCGCGTCACCAACCGCATTCATCTCGACGAGTGCGAGATTGAAGAAAATTTCGTCCGGGCCTCCGGCCCGGGCGGGCAGAACGTCAATAAAATTTCCAGCGCGGTGCAATTGCGTTTTAACGCCGCCGCCTCGCCCAACCTCTCGGACCCTGTGCGTGAGCGTCTGATTCGCCTGGCCGGTCGCCGCGCCACGCGCGAAGGCGTGATCGTCATCATTGCGCAGCGCTTCCGCACGCAGGAGCGCAATCGGGCGGATGCGCTGGAGCGCCTTGTCGCCCTGATTGAGGAAGCCGCCAAGCCAGTTATCATCCGGCGGCCAACCAAACCTACATTGGGCTCCAAAATCCGTCGTCGCGAGGCCAAGGTGGTGCGCGGTCAGGTGAAGGCCCTGCGGCGCAAGCCGGCCGGGGATTAAGCTTTCCACAGCCAGCCCGGCCATTACGGGGTAAGGTGATGCTAACCGCCCGCCTCTATAGATGGGTAGACCCGTTTTTGCGCATTGAGACTCATGGCCGACCAGCTCCCCTCCCGTTCGTTCAACGATCCCGCCCGCCAGGCTGCCGCTTTGCTGGTGCGCCTGGGCCTCGCCGTCTTGGCTGTGGGGGTGCCGACGGGCTCACTGATCTCGCGGCGCGCGATCTTTACGTTGATGCCGGTGGGCGCAGCGCTGATTCTGATCGGCGTCATGCTCGATCCCAAAGGCGCGCATCTTGCCCGTCTTCAGACATCATTCGTCCGACCGCTCGGTCTGGTGACGCTGTTCCTGCTGGGCTGGGCTTGCCTCAGCCTCATCTGGACGCCGTTTATCGCGATTGCCGGTGAGCGCTATTTTAAAACAGCCGGGACATTGCTGTTTGCCATGATCGTGAGCATTGCCCTGCCGCCCCACAGCAAGACGTCCAATCTTTATCTCTTGCCGCTTGGCCTCGCGATCGGGGCGATTGCAACTTTGCTTCTCGGTGCCTTTGCAACAGCCGATGGCGTGCAGGATCTCGAAAGCTCGACTCTCGATCGCACCGCTTTGACGATCAGCATGTTGCTCTGGCCAGCTCTGGCTGCTTTGGCCGTGCGTGAGCGTTGGATGTCGGCGGGTTTGCTGGCGGTCGCTGTCGCGGTTGCTGTCATTGCGGTCTGGTTGCCCAGCGTGCTTGGTGCCTTGGCGGCGGGCGCGCTCGTATTTTCCCTTTGCAATTCATCGCAGCTGCGCATTGGCCGCATGTTTGGCATGACGATCGCCATCCTCATTCTGATCGCACCAGCACTGCCCTTCGCGCTTGCCCCCTTGATGCGCTCAGCCACACATGGCTTTGCAATCTCCATGCAGACCGCAGAAGCTTTCTTCACGGCAGAAGGTCTGCGTCTGATTGCCGGGCATGGCTTTGATACATTCTTGCGTGGATTTCAGATGGGCTATTTGCCCAATGCCATGCCGCGCAATATCATCTTTGAGATCTGGTACGAGCTTGGCTTGCTGGGAGCCGCATCTGCGGCGCTTGTTGTCTGGACGGCGTTCTGGTCCGCTTCAGCCTATCTGCCCAAGCCTTTGACAGGTTTTGTGCAGGGCGCTTTGGTGTGTGGTTTCACGCTCGCTCTTGCAGGTCTCGTCACGCTGCAGATCTGGTGGCTGACGATTCTGGCCGTGGTGGGAATTTTGTTCACGCTGGTGGCCAAGGGCCAGTATCGCACGCAACGCCCGGCCGCCAAGAGCCTCAGTGCGAACGCGCTGCGGTCGCAAATTTAACCGGCGTCGCACTCTCACCAAATTGCGTGGCGAAGAAGGCATTGTAAGTGCCTTTCGCAGCAATCAGTTCATCATGCGTGCCACTTTCAACGGCGCGGCCGTTTTCAATGACGCAGATACGATCTGAATTGACGATGGTCTGCAATCGGTGCGCGACCACAATGGTGGTGCGCCCATGACGCAGGGAATCCAGCGCTTTTTGCACTTCGCGTTCCGATTCAGAATCGAGCGCAGCTGTTGGTTCGTCCAGCAGAATGATCGGCGCGTTTTTCAAAAAGGCGCGTGCAATAGCGATGCGCTGGCGTTGCCCGCCCGACAATTGCGCACCTTGTTCGCCGACATTGGTGTCATAGCCGGTCGCAAAGCCCATGATGAAATCATGCGCATTGGCCATGCGGGCGGCATGGATGATTTCGTCTTCGCTCGCGCCGATTTTGCCCATCGCAATATTGTCGCGAATGGTTCCGCGAAACAGGAAGACGTCCTGTGACACAAAGCCGATCTTGTCGCGCAGCGAGGCCAGATCAACATCCATGATGTTCTGACCATCAATGGTGATGCGTCCATCTTCGGGTCGGAAGAAGCGCTGGATCAGCGCAATGATGGTTGATTTGCCGCCACCCGAGGGGCCCACAAGTGCTGTCGTCGCATTGGGCTCAGCGATGAGATTGATTCCATCGAGCACGCGTTCATCGGACCGATAGCTGAAGCGCACATCTTCAAACGTGATACGCCCTGCGGTGACATCGAGCTGCGGCAGTCCGGCCTGCGGCACTTCTTGCGCGGGCGTGTCGAGCACATCATAGATGATGCGCGCGCCCGTCAGCCCACCTTGGATATCCAGATTCAGTCGCGCGATTTTCTTGCCCGGCTCATAGGCCATGAGCAAAGCGCCAACAAAAGAGAAGAACGAGCCGGGATCAGCGCCCGCCACCGACACACGCCATGAGCCGTAGAAAATGACAGCGCCAATCGCAATGCCCGCCACGGCATCTGAGATGGGGCTTGAAATGGCCTGCCCGTTGGCCATGCGATTGACCGAACGTTCAACCTCGCGCACCGCATCCGACATGCGTTTGCGCATGGCATTTTCGAGATTGAAACTTTTGACGATGCGAATGCCCTGCACCGTCTCCTGAATGGTTTCCAGAATTTGTGCTGAGCCTGCGTAAGAGCGGCGCGCGGATTGGCGCACACGACGGATCAGGCGGCTCAGCGCGAAACCGCCAAGCGGCATGATGGAAAGAGCGATCAACGCCATGACCGGATCTTGCACGATCATCACGACGATCAGGCCGACCAGCGTAAGAATGTCACGGCCCGCACTTGTGATGATGACTTGCAAGGCGTCACGCACGCCGCCGGCCGCACCTGCCAGATGCGTCATCAATTCTGTTGATGTGCGGCCGTGGAAAAAGCGCATGTCCTGCTGCAGGAGGTGCTCATAGACCTTACGCTGAACGCTGGCGACAATGCGATTGCCGGTGCGCGCGAGGACGACCTGATAGCCCCAAGTCGCCAGACCGCGCAGGAAGAAAAGCGCGGTCACGCCGCCCGCCAGATATTGCAGGGTCTGAAACCCCTCGCCGTCCACCATATGGTTGAGGACAGGCTTCAGCGTCCAAGCCGAGAGCGCGGTTGCGGCCGCGCCAATGCTCATCAGCAGGGCGGCGAGCAAATAGGCCCGCACATGGGGCTTCCCATGTTCACGCACCAGCCGCCTCAGAAGGGGCAGGGTGCCATAGCGGTCGTCGGGGTCGGCCTGTTTGGACATGCCCTTTTTGCTAAAGGGGAGGCCGGGTCAGGGCAAGGGGATTCAGGGCTTTCGGTTAACCCTGCTTGTGTGCCCCTTGCCTGCCCGGCTGCTCGGGCTATTTGCCGGTTCCCTCAAGGAGCACTTTGGCCCGGGCGACCACCTCTGGCGGGGCGGCAACGATCTTGTCAGCCACGGCTTGGGAATCCTCCCCTGAGCGGGGCGAAATATCGATCCCCATCTTGTTGGCCTCACCCAAAAACTGGGCGTCTTTCATCGTGTCCATGAAAGCCTTGCGCAACGCGGTGACGCGTTCGGTTGGCACGTCGGGCGTGGTGACGGCCGCGCGCGAAATGGCCGTATCGGCCGAGATGAAGCGCAGCACGTCACGGTCGGACTCATTGCTGGCCAGCTCAAACAGCAAGGGCACGTTGGGCAGGTCTTTGGCGCGCTGCAGGCCGATCTGCACCAGAATATGAATCTTGCCCTCGGCGATCCATTTCGGGTTCAGGCTTTT
Organism: Beijerinckiaceae bacterium; assembly: GCA_947452005.1. GTDB lineage: Bacteria > Pseudomonadota > Alphaproteobacteria > Rhizobiales > Beijerinckiaceae > Terripilifer. The sequence goes on from CANGBC010000001.1 coordinate 284,711, forward strand.
GTAGGACGCCCAGCTGTTGGAGCCGCGCCCCCCAACTTCGCCTTTTTCCATCGCCAGATTGACGTCATTGCCGCCGGGGTAGCCGGCAACGATTTTGAACTTGGTTCCAGCCATCGCATTCAATGCGGCGGGATAATAGGCGGCAGGCGTCGCAGTGCCTGCGGCACCAACGACGAGCTCTTGCGTCTTCACCTGTTCAATCGACGTGATGCCGGTCGTGTACCAGGAATTGATGACATTGGGCGTGTCCGTTGTATTGCCGACGAAGATCAATTTGCGCGTGTCGAATTTCACGCCCTGTCCGCCAATCGCCTGATGAGCCGGCATGTTCTGCATCAGCATGTGCAGGATCGTTCCATCGCGTGGCGCGGCATTGGCCAAATGATTGGCAGCCGCAATGCCAACGCCGCCTGGCATGTTCTGCGGCACGATATTGGGTTCGCCGGGAATGAGCCGCGCCATGTGGCGTGCGAGCAATCGCCCGCGCGTGTCATAATCGCCGCCCGGTGATGTGGCGATGATCATCTGCATGGTTTTGCCATGATAGAAATCAGCAATCGCGTCAGCGCGCGCACCGGCACACACCGTCAGGGCAGATGCCAGAATCGCAGCGTTTCGCAGGTGTTTCTTGAAAAGGGTCATGCATGGCTCCAAACATTCTGTGCGAGACAAAGCGATCAATCGCCCTTCACGCCCGCATCGCGGATGAGATTCGTCCAGCGTTCAATATCGCTGCGCACTTTGGCTTCCTGCTCGGCAGCACTGGTCTTGGGGACTTGTCCGCCGCTCTTGGCAAACAGCTCCTGCACATCCGGCATGGCCATGACTTGCGCCATGGCGGCCCGCAATTTCACGAGGATCGGCTCAGGCGTTGCCGCCGGTGCAAACAGACCAAACCAGCTTTCCATGTCGAGCGGGGCTACGCCGGTTTCAAAAACGCTTGGCACATTTGGGTGAAAGAGCTGGCGTTCTTTCGAGGAGACAGCGAGGGCCTTCACCGTTCCTGCATCGACCTGCGATTTGGCGGCCGATGAAATATCAAAGAACAGATCGACGCGTTCACCCAGAATGTCCTGATAGGCATCTTGTGAACCGCGATAAGGGACATGCGTCATTTTCACGCCCGACAATTTTTCTGTCACAGCGGAGGCGATGTGCTGGCCTGATCCCATGCCAGCTGAGGCATAGGTCAGCTTGCCGGGATTTTCCTTGGCATAGGCGATGACGTCTTTCAGGCTGTTCATCGGCAGGCCTTTGCGCGCCACCAATGTGTAAGACCATGTCACCGCCATGCCGACGAGTTTGAAATCTTTGATCGGATCATAGGGCAGGTTGTCATAAAGGCCCGGGTTGAGCGCCATATTGGACAATGCGCCAATCATCAGCGTGTAGCCGTCGGCAGGTGCTTTAGCGGCTGATTGCGTGCCCACACGCGTGCCCGCACCCGTGCGATTCTCCACCACGATGGTCTGGCCGAGGATGGGCCGCATGCGATCAGCAACAACGCGGGCCACAGTATCAAAGCCACCGCCCGCAGGCTGGGGGGCGATCAGGGTGATGGTGCGGTTCGGCCAGCTGGCGACATCATTCGGTGTCTGGCCTGAGGCTGGTGCCAGTCCCAGTAACGCGGCGCAGACAAAAGACGCGGCAAACAGCGCGCTGAACAGCTTCGACATCAATTCCTCCCTCGGGGCGCTCATTCCGGCGCCCTGTTAGGGAGGATCATGACTGCAGAGGCCTCAGCCTTCAAGCTCCTCGCGCAGCATTTCGAGCTCGAGCCATTCCTGTTCCCAGATGGCGATCTTCTTTTCGGCCTCTGCCAAGAGGGCCGAGGTTTTGTCGAAGGTGACGCGATCATTTGCAAAAAGCGCGGGTTCGGCCAGCTTCACCTGCAACAGGTCGCGCTTCTGCTGCATTTCGGCGATCCGGCCGGGCAGGGTTTCCAGCGCATGTTTGTGCTTGAAAGACAGTTTCTCTTTTTTCGCACCACTCGTGCCGCGATTTTGCTGCCCGGAATTTTTGGCTTTCTGGGCCGGGGCAGCTGCGGGTGCGCTCACGCCTTGTCCGCGCTGTGTCACCATGTCGGAATAGCCACCGGCATATTCAATCCACTTGCCGTCACCTTCCGCCACGATCACGGATGTCGCTACGCGGTCGAGAAAATCACGATCATGGCTGACGACAATCACCGTGCCTTTGTAGTCGGTGATCATCTCTTGCAGCAGATCAAGTGTTTCGAGATCGAGATCATTGGTGGGCTCATCGAGCACCAGAAAATTCGACGGCAAGGACATGGCGCGTGCCAACATCAGGCGACCACGCTCACCACCAGACAGGCGCGAGATGGGCGTGCGTGCTTGTTCAGGCGCGAAGAGAAAGTCCTTCATATAGCCAATAACATGCTTCTTCTCGCCATTGATCTCGACGTAATCGCCACCGCTATTGGTCAGCGCATCTTTCAGCGTCCAATCCTCTTTGAGCGTTTTGCGGCTTTGATCGAGCGTCGCCATTTCGAGATTGGCACCGAGGCGAATCGTGCCGCTATCGGGTTCCAGAACGCCGGTCATCAGATTGAGCAAAGTGGTTTTGCCCGCGCCATTCTGGCCGACAATGCCGAGCCGGTCGCCACGCAGAAGGCGCAGCGAAAAATCTTTCACAATGGCGCGCTCGCCATAGTTTTTGGAAATGCTCTCAGCCTCCAGCACCAGCTTTCCTGAGGTGCGGCCTTCGCTAACGGTGATCTTTACATCGCCCACAGACTTGCGCGCATCGCGGCGCTCGGAGCGCAGATCAGACAGGCGCGCCATGCGGCCCATATTGCGCTTGCGCCGGGCGCTCACGCCATGGCGCACCCAATGTTCTTCATTGACGATGAGCCGGTCGAGCTTGTGGCGCTGGATTTCTTCTTCTTCCAGAAGTTTGTCGCGCCATGCCTCAAATTCGCCAAAGCCGCGGTCGAGTTTCTTGGTGCGCCCGCGATCCAGCCAGACGGTCGTGCGCGACAGATTTTGCAGAAAGCGCCGATCATGGCTGATGAGAACCAGCGCCGAGCGCAACGAGGCCAGTTCGGCTTCCAGCCATTCAATGGCAGGCAGATCGAGATGGTTGGTCGGCTCGTCCAGAAAAATCAGGTCAGGCTCGGGCGCGAGCACGCGGGCCAGCGCCGCGCGCCTCGCCTCGCCTCCCGACAGATGGGCGGGGTCTTCCTCGCCTGTGAGGCCCAGCTCATTGAGCAGATATTGGCAGCGATAAGGCTCGTCGCCCGGCCCAAGGCCCGCTTCCACATAGGCCAGCACGGTCGCAAAGCCCGACAGGTCGGGTTCTTGGGGCAGGTAGCGCACTGTGGCGTCGGGCTGGAAAAACCGTGTCCCACCATCCTTTTCGATCAGCCCGGCAGCAATTTTGAGCAAAGTCGACTTGCCCGAGCCATTGCGACCGACCAGGCAGGTGCGTTCGCCATGGCTGACCGACAGCTCCGCCCCCTCCAAAAGCGGCTTGCCGCCAATGGTGAGAGTAATGTCCTGCAGCAGGAGAATGGGAGGAGGGGCCATGAAATTCGGGTTCCGGGGAGGAAGAGCGGGTTACGCGGCCATTCCATACAGGAGGCGGCGACCAGAGGCCACCGCTTGGCGTTAACGCTGGGTCCACAAGATTGCGTCATGGTGGCGCGATTGCCCCAGAACAACGGATGAGATGATGGCAAACAAGCAGGTGATGGCGGCGCTGGCCGCGCTTGAGGCGCATCGCGTCGACATGGGCCACCAGAGGGTCGCTGATCTTTTTGGCGCCGATCCCGGCCGCTTTGGGCGCTTGAGCCTGCGGCTTGGCGATCTCCTGTTCGATTATTCCAAGCATCGGCTGAATGACGCCACTTTGGCGCATCTGATCACATTGGCGCGCGCTGCAGGGCTCGAAGAAAAGCGCGACGCGCTGTTTTCGGGTGCGCGTGTCAACAACACGGAAGGCCGCCCCGCGCTGCATATGGCCTTGCGTAATTTCTCCGGCAAAAGCGTGCGTGTTGATGGGCGTGATGTCATGCCCGACATTTCCGCGATGCGCGAAAAGCTCTACGCCTTTGCCAGCGCTGTGCATACAGGCGAATTGCGTGGCTCGACGGGTAAGCCGTTCACCGATGTTGTGAATATTGGCATTGGTGGTTCGGATCTTGGTCCTGCGATGGCTGCGCGCGCCTTGTCACCGTTCGTCAAGAAAGGTCTCACCACGCATTTCGTGTCGAATGTGGATGGCGCTGATTTGTCGGACACGCTCGAAAAACTCGATCTCTCCACAACGCTATTTATCATCGCGTCAAAGACCTTCACGACGCAAGAAACCATGACCAATGCGCAAAGCGCACGCGCACGCGTGGCCGCAGCTTTGGGCGAGGCAGCGGTGGGCGATCATTTTGCGGCCGTCTCCACCAAACTGGATCTGGTCGAAAAATTTGGCATTCGCGCGGAGCGTGTTTTCGGCTTTTGGGATTGGGTGGGCGGGCGTTATTCGCTCTGGTCGTCCATTGGTCTCGCCCTTGTCATTGCGATTGGGCCAGAACATTTCGATGATTTTCTGCGCGGTGGCCACGAGGTCGATGATCATTTCTGCTATGCGCCGCTGCAGGAAAACATCCCGGTGTTGATGGGCCTGATCGGCATCTGGTATCGCAATGTCTGGGGTTTCGGCTCACATGCTGTCATTCCCTACGATCAGCGTTTGGGCCGTTTTCCTGCCTATTTGCAGCAGCTCGATATGGAATCGAATGGCAAATCGGTGACGCGCGATGGTGCGCCTGTATCATTGGCCACAGCACCTGTGATCTGGGGCGAGCCTGGCACCAATGGCCAGCACGCCTTCTTCCAGATGTTGCATCAGGGCAGCGATGTGATCCCGGTTGATTTCCTGCTTGCGGCAGAGCCCATTGCCGCCGACGCGCATCACCATGATTTGCTGGTCGCCAATTGCTTGGCGCAATCAGAAGCCTTGATGCGTGGGCGTTCGCTCAATGAGGTTGAAACCATCTTGCGCAAGCAAGGTCTGTCGCAAGATGCGATTGCAGCACTTGCGCCACACAAAGTGTTTGCCGGCAATCGTCCCTCGAGCCTGTTTCTCTATCACCGGCTTGATCCGCGCATGCTGGGTCGTCTTGTGGCCCTTTATGAACATAAAGTGTTCGTGCAGTCCGCGATCTGGGGCATCAACGCTTTTGATCAATGGGGCGTGGAGCTTGGCAAAGAGCTTTGCAATCGTCTGGCGCCCATCGTTGCCGATGACAAGGCCACCACATCCGGTCTGGATGGCAGCACCGCTGGCCTGATTGAATACAGGCGAGCTTTGAGCTCGTCATTGCGAGCGTAAGCGAAGCAATCCAGAAGAGTTTTTACTCGTCTTCGCCAAACCGGTTGGCGACAAGCGCATCAAGCGCATCGATGCAGTCTTGGGCCTGTGCGCCACGGGCGCAGACGCTGATGGTTGTGCCGATGCCTGCACCCAATGTCAGAATGCCCATGATCGACAGGCCGCCGACACTTTCGCCACAGCGCGTGACCGTCACTTCAGCGTCGAATTGTTCGACGCATTGAACAAATTTTGCGGTCGCACGCGCGTGCAGACCTTTTCTGTTGATGATCGCCATTTCGCGGGCAATGCCGTCGGTGCAGGCGGGCGCAGGAGGGCAAGGCTGCCCCTCGTCGGTCGTATTGGTCATTTCCCGTTCAAAATCCGGCTGGCCACAGAAATATATTTGCGGCCCGCATCCTGCGCCTGAATGACGGCTTGCTCAAGGCTTGCCTCTTCGCGCACCGAGGCAAGTTTGATCAGCATGGGCAGATTAATGCCCGCGACCACGTCCACCGACGGGCCTTCCATGACCGAAATGGCAAGATTGGAGGGCGTGCCGCCGAACATGTCGGTCAGCACAACAACGCCGCCGCCGGTGTCGACATGATGCACAGCCGCCATAATATCTTTGCGGCGTTGCTCCATATCGTCTTCCGGACCGATGGTAATTGTCTCGATCTGCTTCTGCGGACCGACGACATGCTCCAAAGCCGCGCGAAACTCGGTCGCGAGATGGCCGTGGGTCACCAGGACCATGCCGATCATCAGGTTCACACTTCCTGCAGAATGACGCCACGAGAGGTCGGACCAAGACTTGTCATGTTAAGCCCTGACCGAGGGACGCCATTTTGTGCGTTGCGAACGAATTGGCAAGCAAAATGAGCAGGTCAAACGCAGTGCAGGGTTAAATTTTCGCGAGGAGTGCTTGGGTTGCCGCTTTCAGAGGGGCCCCGGCGGGGATCTCGAAATGGCCAAGCTCAACGCCCTGGATCGTGATTCGGCCCATTTGCGGGGCCGCACTCTGCGTTTCGGGGAGAAGATCGATGACATGGGTCAGTTTCACCGCAGATTGGTGCGGAAGGCTCAAAATGCCAATCCCGCGTTTTTCAATCTGGCCGGCAATCACCGGATGGGGCGCGGCAATGAGCTGGCCCGCGTTCAGCGTGAGGCCCACCCGATCATCGGCCACCAAGCGGGCAAAGCGTCCTTGGGCTTGGGCTTGCTCCAGCAGCGCCAGCGTCAGGCTCGATTTGCCGCTGCCCGATGCGCCGCGGATCAACAGGCCCGCGTCGCCCACAATGAGGGCGCAACCATGGATGGTGGGAAAAGGCGCCCTCATTTGGCGGCTGGCAGCCAGACGACAAATCGGGCACCCAGAATTTCGCCAAGCGGGCCTGTGCGGTTTTGCGCGCTGATCGTGCCGCCATGGCCTTCGGCAATCTGGCGTGAGATCGACAGGCCAAGTCCGCTGTTCTGGCCAAACCCCTGATTGGGACGGTCGGTGTAGAAGCGCTCAAAAATGCGCTCCATCGCATGTTCGGGAATGCCCGGGCCATCATCATCGACGATGATTTCAACGCCCTCTTGCCATTGACCATTGCGCGCCAGCGCGCGTGCACGGCGCAGCGCAATGCGCACATTGCCGCCAGCCTCCGAAAAGGAGCGCGCATTTTCCACCAGATTGGTGACGATCTGACCAAGGCGGGAATCATGCCCGAGCACAAAGTAGTCGCTTCCCTGTCGCGCGGGCTCGGGTGGCGCAATGTCGAGCGAGACGCTCACGCCATCATTATTTTTCGCTTGGTTGGCGAAGTCCTGAATGGCGGTGAGCAGTTTGACGAGATCCAGCGGCTCATAATCCGCGCGCGCCAATTCGGCATCCAGGCGTGAGGCATCGGAAATATCGCTGATCAGGCGATCAAGGCGTTTGACATCATGCTGGATGACATCCAGCAAACGCGCTTTCGATTCTTCTGTCTTGGCGCGCGGCAAGGTTTCGACCGCGCTGCGCAAAGAGGTCAGTGGATTTTTCAATTCATGCGCGACATCGGCCGCAAAACTTTCAATCGCTTCGATGCGATTATAAAGCGCCTTGGTCATGTCACGCAGCGCGCCTGACAAATGGCCGATTTCATCGGCACGGTCGGTGAAGTCAGGAATTTCCTGACGCGATTTGATGCCACGGCGCACGCGATCAGCCGCTTCCGCCAGACGCCGCATGGGGCCGGCAATCGTGCCCGCCAGAAAAATGGACAGCAGGAACATCACGCCAGCTGACACAAGAAAGACGCGGAAAATGGCCCAGCGTTCGGAGGCGATGATTTTGTCGATGTCGCCACCTTGCGTGGACAAAAGCAAAGCGCCGCGCACCGCGCGGAATCGTTGCACCGGCACAGCCACTGATACGATGGTCTCGCCGCGCGCATTCACACGCACAATGGATGTCGCCGTGCCAGTTAATGCATGCTCGACTTCCGGATAGGCGCGCCCGTTGGCGGCGCCAATATCCTCATACAGCGGCAATTCGCTGGAGGAGAACCAGCGCTTTGCTTGTGTCCACCAACGCTCGGCAAAAGTGGCCGGCTTGTCGTCTTGGCCAACAGCTGGCAGATCAAAGCGCAAAATATTGGAGCGCGCGGTCAGCGAGCGCGAGTCGATCAGCAAATAGCCGTCGCGGTCATAAATGCGTGCGCGCGTGCGGGTGGGCGAGACAAGACGGCGCAATACAGGGCCAATGCGCTCAGGATTGATCGAGAATTCGAGACCGCCATCCTCATCGCGATAGCCATAGGATTGGCCGGGTGCCAGCTGCAGAAGTTTTTCCGGATCGACCGCCAGCGAATCTGTTTCAACCGTTGCGGAGGCAGCGACCGCGGCAGCAATGATCTCGCCTTGCGTCTGCAGACTTTGCACGCGCGCTTCAATGAGGCCTGCGCGAAACTGGTTGAGATAAAGGAAGCCCAGCAGCAGCGCGACAAGGCCACCGATGTTGAGCACCAGAATGCGCCGCGTCAGGGAAGATGAGAACCGAGTACCAATGGCGGAGAAAAACCGGCGCAAGCGCACGCGCCGCCGCTTCTGCGCGAGCTCTTCGCGCAGTTGCAGATTGTTGGCCTCATCTCGTTGCGCGTCGACGCTCATGCTTGGATTTCATTTGCCTTTCTCCCTCTCCCTTGTGGGGAGGGCCGACTCGCTGCTTGAGCAACGAGCTGGGTGGGGGTCGCGTCATCTCTCCAAATATGCGCTTCATCAAGTGCAAGACCGGAAAGATCGCGCGACCCCCACCCCTAACCCCTCCCCACAAGGGGGAGGGGAATGCCAGATCGCTTTCAGGCTTCTTTGAAGCGATAGCCGACACCATAAAGCGTCTCGATCATTTCGAAATCGTCATCGACGACTTTGAATTTCTTTCGCAGCCGCTTGATGTGGCTGTCGATCGTACGGTCATCGACATAGACCTGATCGTCATAGGCGGCATCCATCAGCGCATTGCGGCTCTTCACGACGCCCGGGCGCGTGGCAAGCGCTTGCAGGATGAGGAATTCCGTCACGGTCAGCGTGACGGGTTCATTCTTCCAGGTGCAGGTGTGGCGCTCGGGGTCCATTTTCAAAAGACCGCGCTCAAGGATCTTGGCTTCCGATTCCTTTTGCGCGGCGGCTTCTTTGGGATTGGCGCGGCGCAGGATCGCTTTGACGCGCTCGACCAGCAAGCGCTGCGAGAATGGTTTACGAATGAAATCATCCGCGCCCATTTTCAAGCCGAAGAGTTCGTCGATCTCTTCATCCTTGGAGGTCAGGAAGATCACCGGCAGATCGGATTTCTGGCGCAGCCGACGCAACAATTCCATTCCGTCCATGCGCGGCATTTTAATGTCGAAAATAGCCAGATCGGGCGGATTGGTTTTCAATCCGTCGAGCGCGGTGGCACCATCCGTATAAGTCTGCACGCGGTACCCCTCGCCCTCAAGGGCGATGGAAACGGACGTAAGGATGTTGCGATCGTCGTCGACGAGAGCAATGGTGGGCATGGGTCTTCAACCTGACTGGGCCCGGAAGCGGGCCGATGCTGCGGTCGGTCTGGCCGCAAGGTCTAGAATCGGCACGTTTGCAGGCCAAAATGTGACGGCACTGCGGTAAAACTTGGCCGTTGCCGAAAGGTTCAGTCGCTCGCCCTTGGGCAGCAGCTCTTTGACCCTTTATATAGGCATGACCGCCTGAAATCACCCCCGAAGGCGTGCGGAGACGAAAGAGATGACCGAGACCCCCACCGACGCGCCGCGGAGCTTTGAATTGCCGCCCGGCTATGACGGCTTGGGTGAAGCTCGCCGCCTGCTGCGGACAATCCGGGCAGGCGCTTTGGCGACCTTGGACGCCGCAGGCAAGCCTTTCGCTTCCTTGGTCAATGTGGCCACCGCTTTTGATGGGGCGCCTCTGCTTCTCATGTCCGGCCTCTCTGCCCATACCCAATATTTGCTAAAAGACGGCCGGGCCTCGATCCTGCTGGCCCAGACGGGCAAGGGCGACCCGCTGGCCCATCCGCGCCTCACGGTCACAGGCGTTGCCCGCCAGCTTGAGGGCGGGGAGCGCCTGGCCGCGCGCACGCGCTTTCTGGCCCGCCACCCCAAATCCGCGCTTTATGCGGATTTTGGCGATTTCAGCTTCTGGCGGCTGGAGATCGACAAGGCCCATCTGAATGGCGGTTTTGCCAAGGCAGCCACCTATTCCGGCGCCGACCTTCTGCTCGACGTCACGGGCGCTCAGGCACTGGCTGAGGCTGAGGAGGGGGCCTTGGCCCATATGAATGAGGACCATGCCGAGGCGCTGGCCCTTTATGCCGAAAAGCTGTGCGGGGCGGCTCCTGGCCGCTGGCGGGCCTCGGGTATTGATCCTGAGGGGATGGATCTGGCCTTGGGGGATCAGACGGCGCGGCTGGTTTTCCCCAGCCTGATTCAGGGCGCCGATGCGTTGCGCAAGGTCTTGGTGGAGCTGTCTGGCAAGGCAAGGGCCTGAACAGAGCCAGTATTGTGCAATGCAACCGAATTGAGCTTTGTGACGCCTTTGTGATCTGTGCCCTTGCCCTTCCGGCCGCCGGGGAATAAAGGGTCCGCTCATCTATTCATGGAAACCGCGACCCCTTGGCCACCCGGCCCGGCGCGGTGCATCTGGAGACGGCGATGAAGCAGATCGGCACTTTCAATCCGGCGTTCACGATCGAGAAATTCGGTTTCAAGAACCTGGGCACGGTCGCCTACAACCTCGAAGCTCCGATGCTCTATGAGGAATCGATCCGCCGCGGTGAAGCGGTGCTGGTTCCAGGTGGCGCGATCAATGCCGAAACTGGCATCCACACCGGCCGCTCGCCCAAGGACAAGCACACTGTCCGCGATGCCAACACCGAGAACGTCATCTGGTGGGAGAACAACAATTCGGTCACACCCGAGCAGTTCGACAATCTCCTCGCCGACTTCATCAAGCATGCTGAGGGCAAGGACCTGTTCGTTCAGGATCTCTTCGGTGGCGCTGATCCGGCCTTCCGTTGCAAGCCGCGCGTCATCTGCGAATTCGCCTGGCACTCGCTGTTCATCCGCAATCTGTTGATCCGCCCGACCCATGAGGAAGTCCTCAACTACACGTCGGACCTGACGATCATTGATCTGCCGACCTTCAAGAACGATCCCAAGCGTCACGGCGGCAAGTCGGAAACCATTGTGGCCATCGACTTCACCCGCAAGATCATGCTGATCGGCGGCACCAGCTACGCTGGCGAAATGAAGAAGTCGGTCTTCACCTATCTCAACTATATTCTGCCCAAGCAGAACGTCATGCCGATGCATTGCTCGGCAAACGTCAGCAAGGACGGCGAAGTCGCCATCTTCTTCGGCCTGTCGGGCACCGGCAAGACAACACTCTCGGCTGATCCCAACCGCATCCTCATCGGCGACGACGAGCATGGCTGGTCGAAGGAAGGCGTCTTCAACTTCGAGGGCGGCTGCTACGCCAAGGCGATCAAACTGTCGCGCGAAGCTGAACCGGAAATCTACTCAACCACCGAGCGTTTCGGCACGGTGATGGAGAATGTGGTTCTCGATCCGATCACGCGTCTTCCCGATTTCGATGATGATTCGAAGACGGAAAACACCCGCATCGCTTACCCGCTCGATTTCATTTCGAACGCGTCGGCAACGGGTCGTTCGGGTCATCCCAAAAATATCATCATGCTGACCTGCGACGCCTTCGGCGTTCTGCCTCCGATCTCGAAGCTGGATCCGGCGCAGGCCATGTATCACTTCCTGTCGGGCTACACCGCCAAGGTGGCTGGCACCGAAAAGGGCGTGACGGAGCCGGAAGCAACCTTCTCGACCTGCTTCGGCCATCCCTTCCTGCCGCTGCATCCCTCAGAATATGGCAATCTGCTGCGCGAACTCATCGCCAAGCATCATGCTGATTGCTGGCTCCTTAACACCGGCTGGACTGGTGGCAAGGAAGGCACGGGCCGCCGCATGCCAATCCGCGTGACGCGCCGCCTGCTGACGGCCGCACTCGATGGTTCGCTGTCGAAGGTGGAATTCCGCACTGACCCCTATTTCGGTCTGGCTGTTCCCGTCTCTGTTCCCGGCGTCGAGCCGCACATTCTCGATCCGGTGAAGACCTGGGCATCCAAGTCCGAATTCGCCGCGACCGCGAAGCATCTGCGTGAAATGTTCAAGAAGAACTTCATTAACTTCGAAAGCCATGTCGACGAGAAGGTCCGCCAGGCGGCACCTGTCTCCAAGATCGCTGCTGAATAAGCAGCGCCTCTTTCTCGAAATAAAAACGCCGCTCGAGAGAGCGGCGTTTTTTTTCGTGATTGCTTCGTCGCTGACGCTCCTCGCAATGACGGCGCGTTACCGGATGAACAAAAACGTCACCGCCAGAAACAGCGGAATGAGAATACCGCCCGACCAGAGCATGTAGCCAAAGAAGCTTGGCATGTTCACACCCGCGCGGCGCGCAATGGCATAGACCATGAAATTGGGCGCATTGCCGATGTAAGTATTGGCGCCCATGAAAACCGCGCCCAGCGACACCGCCGCCAAAGTCATCGCCATATCGGTCATCAGATGAGACGGGTCACCGCCCGCCAACTCGAAGAAGACCAGATAGGTTGGCGCATTGTCGAGGAAGGACGAGAGCGCGCCCGTCAGCCAGAAGAAGGCGACATTATCAGGCGCGCCATTGGTCTGGGTGACAAGGGCCACCAGCGGCGCAAAAGCGCCGTTTTTGCTGGCCGCCAGCATGGCCATAACCGGCACGATGGTGATGAAAATCGCTGCGAACAATTTGGCGACTTCTTCAATCGGACCCCATTCAAAACCATTCAGCTCGCGGTCCGCACGTTTGGTGAGAGCGAGAGAGGCGAGCGTCACGCCAATCATCACTGCTTCGCGCAGAAGATTCTGCAACTCAAGCTTGGTGCCGTAAATTTCAAACGACAAGCCGGGCTTCCAGATGCCGCTCATAATGACAGCGCCAATGGCCACACCGATCAGCGCCAGATTGACCAACCCGGTCACGGCCAATTTTGAATCCGGTGTCGGGTCAGGCGCAACCACGCCCTCTTTTGCATAAAGCCATGTGTCGATGGCAAAGAACAAAGCCAGCAATGTGGCGCTGGCAAAGAGCGTCTCGGGCCACAGATGCGTCAGTGTCCAGCCAAAAGACACGCCACGCAGAAAGCCCAAGAACAGTGGTGGGTCACCAATGGGTGTCAGCGAGCCACCAATATTCGACACAAGAAAGATAAAAAACACGACGACATGCACATTGTGGCGACGATTGTCATTGGCCCGCAAAAGCGGGCGGATCAGCACCATGGAGGCACCCGTTGTGCCAATCACGCTGGCAAGCACAGTGCCTAGCGCCAGAAGCCCTGTGTTGAGCAGCGGCGCGCCATGCAGATTGCCGCGCAGAACCAAGCCACCGGCCGCGGTAAACAATGCGGTGAGCATCAGGATAAAGGGCACATATTCCAGTGCGGCGGTGTGGAAGACGACATGCGCGGTGGCATCAAAGCCATAGAGCGCGGCCAGCGGCACAATGATCAGAGCCGCCCAAAGCGCCGCGATCTTTCCATAATGATGGTGCCAGATGTCCGCGAAAAGCAGGGGTCCCAAAGCAATCGACAAAAGCATGCCAGCAAAAGGCAGCGCCCAAAGGGCTGAGAGCTTGGCGCCATCCAGCCCTTCGGCCGCGAAAGCAGGCGACGCACAGAAAAGACCAACACAAAGGGCTGAAATAAACTTGGTCACACGCAATTCCTCCGCCGTCATTGCTTCGCTTGGCTCGCAATGACGAATAACTTGGCTGGAATGACGCGCGTGATCAAGAGGCCCTTAATGCGCCTCATCCCAATTGGCAGCGGCTTTCGCATCAACTTGCAGCGGCACCGAGAGTTGAACAGCCGGGTGGGGCGCATCGACCATCACGCGGCGCACGATTTTGATCGTCGGCTCGATTTCTGATTCCGGCACTTCAAAGACCAATTCGTCATGCACCTGCAAAAGAATGCGCGCAGCCAGGCCCGCTTCCTCCAGCGCGTCATCCATGCGCACCATGGCGCGGCGGATGATGTCGGCGGCCGAGCCCTGGATCGGGGCATTGATCGCGGCGCGTTCGTTGAAGGCGCGTTCCGAAGGGTTCGAAGACGTGATGCGCGGGTAGTGGCATTTGCGACCAAAGATCGTGGTCACCAAACCTGTCTCGCGTGCTTGCTTCTTCACCGCTTCCATATAGTCGCGGATGCCCGGGAAGCGCTCGAAATATTGCTTGATATAAGCGCCGGCCTCTTCGCGCGAAATGCCCAACTGATTGGCCAGACCGAAAGCCGAAATGCCGTAGATGATGCCAAAGTTGATCGCCTTGGCGCGGCGACGCACGTCTGAGGGCATGCCTTCCATCGGCACACCGAACATTTCGGATGCCGTCATGGCGTGAATGTCGAGGCCTTCCGCAAAAGCGCGGCGCAATTGCGGGATATCAGCGACATGGGCCAGAATGCGCAATTCAATCTGCGAATAGTCAGCCGAGAGAATTTTGCGGCCAGGTTCCGCAATGAAGGCGGTGCGGATGCGCCGGCCTTCTTCATTGCGCACCGGAATGTTCTGCAGGTTCGGCTCCGAGGATGACAAACGCCCCGTCGTCGTCTGTGCCATCGAGAAAGATGTATGCACGCGCTTGGTGCGCGGATTGACGAAGCCCGGCAGCGCATCCGTGTAAGTGGATTTGAGTTTGGCCAATTGGCGCCAGTTCAAAATGCGCGCTGGCAATTCATGGCCCTGTTCGGCGAGATCATCCAAGACGCTTGCCGAGGTTGACCAGGCACCTGTTGCTGTCTTCTTGCCACCGGGCAGGCCCATTTTGCCAAACAGAATATCACCCAGCTGTTTGGGTGAGCCGAGATTGAAGCTTTCACCCGCGAGTTCGTGAATCTCTGCCTCAAGGCGCGCCATGCTTTGTGCAAATTCTCCCGACAGGCGCGAGAGAATGGCGCGATCAATCGAAACGCCGCGGGTTTCAACGCGCGCCAAGACAGGTGACAAAGCGCGATCGAGCGTCTCGTAAACAGTGGTCATTTTTTCAGCCACAAGACGCGGCTTGAACACGCGCCACAGGCGCAAGGTCACATCGGCATCTTCAGCGGCATATTCTGTGGCCTTGTCGAGCGGCACACGTGCGAAGCCGATGAAACTTTTTCCCGTGCCAGCCACCGTGCCAAACTGAATGGTTTCATGGCCCAGATGTTTGGCCGCCAGCTCATCCATGCCATGCCCATTGATGCCATTGTCGAGCACATAGGACATGAGCATCGTGTCATCATAGGCTTTCACCTGAATGCCATGCGCATTGAAGACCTGCCAATCGAACTTCATATTGTGGGCGATCTTCAGCACGCCTGCGTCTTCAAGCAACGGGCGGATTTTCTCGATCACCAGCGCCAGTGGCAATTGCCCGGCAACCAGATCATTGCCACCAAACAGATCGCCCGATCCCTCATCGCGATGCTGCAACGGAATATAGCATGCGCGTCCAGGTGCTGTGGCCAGCGAAATGCCAACCAGATCGCACTGCATGGAGTCGAGCGAAGTTGTTTCCGTATCAACCGCGAAAACCCCTGTCTCATAGGCTTCTGTGATCCAGGCATCGAGGCGCGCTTCATCCTGCACGCATTCATAGCGGTCACGCAGAATGGGGGCGGCAGCCGCTTCATTCAGGCGCTTGACAGCAAGTGCGGCGGGTGAGGCGGCAGCGGGCTCGCCCGGACTGCTGGGCACAAGTGCAGAGGCACCCTCAGGAACAGGCGTGGCCGCTACAGGCGGCGCAATGGCCTCACCATTACGGCCGCGCCAGGCACCTGCACCCATCAAGCTCGCATCAGCTTCAATCTGCGAAGCATCAACGCCATAGATTTCAGCGGCACGTTTGGTGATGGTGGTAAATTCCATCGCCTTCAAAAAAGCGATGAGCTCGCGCCCGTCCGGATCAAACAAAGTCAGATCATCAATTGATGTCACCGTGTCGACATCATCAACAAGTTGCACCAATTGTTTGGAAACGCGGATCAGATTGACGCTCTCGGGGTCCGTCAATGTTTCGCGCCGCTTGGGCTGTTTGATTTCGCCAGCGCGCGCCAGCAATGTGTCGAGATCACCAAATTCATGGATCAATTGGGCGGCCGTCTTCACACCAATGCCACGTGCGCCTGGTACATTGTCTGTGGAGTCACCCGCCAGGGCTTGCACATCCACCACGCGATTGGGCGGCACACCGAAATAATCGACAACCTCGGCCTCGCCAATACGGCGCTCTTCGCGCGCGCCTGCATTGCCTTTTTCACCCGATGCTGGATCAAACATGGCCACGCTTGGGCCAACGAGCTGCATCAGATCTTTGTCAGCTGAGATGATCAGCACATCCGCACCGCGCTCGCGCGCCTGGCGCGCATAGGTGGCAATCAGATCGTCCGCCTCATAGCGGTCTTGTTCGATGGGCATGAGGCCGAAGGCGCGCACAGCGCAGCGCATCAGCGGAAATTGCGGCACCAGATCTTCCGGCGGATCCGAGCGGTTGGCCTTATATTCAGGGTAGAGTTCTTTGCGGAACGAATTTTCCGACTTGTCGAAAATAATGGCGAGATGGGTCGGCTTGATGCCGCCCGCCCCCTCGCGAATGAATTGAAACAATTTGGTGCAGAACAGGCGAACCGCGCCGGTTGGCAATTTGTCTGAGCGCTGGTTGTAGCGCGGGTCTTGCCGGATCGATTGGAAATAAGCGCGAAACACAAAGTTCGACGCATCGACGAGAAAAATATGGTCGCCGGGGCCGATGGGCTTTGCTGCCTTGCTCATGTGACTATTCTGCTCGCGCTGGTTTGTATTTGTGCCGACAATAAAGGGCGTGCTGCCGCCCACCAACGAAAAAGGGCCGCATCAAGCGGCCCTGTCCCGTGTTTCAGTTGCGCGCGATCAGATCGAGCCTGCGATCCACTTGGACAATTCGCCCTTGGGTGCGGCGCCAACCTTTTGCGAGGTCAGCTGTCCGTCCTTGAACAGCATCAGGGTCGGGATGGAGCGAATGCCGAACTTGCCGGGAACGCCCGGGTTTTCGTCAACATTCATCTTCACGATTTTGACCTTGCCGGCCATTTCGGTCGCGATCTCGTCGAGCGCGGGCGCAATCATGCGGCAAGGGCCGCACCATTCGGCCCAGAAATCGACCACAACCGGCTCTTTGGACTGAAGCACCTCGGCCTCAAAATTCGCGTCGGTGACTTTCTCGGCCATGGCATCCTCTTTCAGTGAATCGATCTTAAGTTGGGTGGAACCTAGGAATGCGCCCGCGCAACGTCAAGGAGCGCGGCCTCAAGCTGGACTGGGGCAATCTCCTCAGATTGCGCGCCCTCGGTCCAGATCAGGAAGGCGCGGATGGCGCGGCCCGGGTAAAGCGGGGCGACCGCCGCACCATACATGGCCAGCTGCGCCAGATAGGCGGCTGGCATGGTTTGTCCGGGATGGGGCACGCCGGTTTTGAAATCAGCGATCAAAACCTCGGTTTCTGAGACAAAAAGCCGGTCAATCTGGCCAGAAATGGCGATTGTCTGGCCATCAGGCAGGGCAATGCGCCCACCCACCGACACTTCCGCCTGAGAGCCCGGGCCAAACAGGTGGCCAAGCTCGGGCGCCCCCAGCACGGCCAGCGCCGATTGCAGCAGCCCCGCTTGTTCGGGGGCGCTGAGCCCCAGGGCGCGGGTCGCGAGATAGCGCTGTCCTGCCTCGGCGCGGCGCTCCACAGGCAAATCTGGCAAATATTGCAAAAGCGCATGAACCAGACGCCCGGCCTCGGCGGCACGTGCCGCTTTGCTTTGCGGGTCGCGCCGGGGCGGCTCCAGCCGGTCGGCGGCTGCCAAGGCGCTGGAGGGGCTGAGGGGGCGCGCGGGCATGAGCTCGCGCTCGGCAGGGCGCGTCAGCCAGTCGGGCAGGGCGTCGGGCCCTGTCTCAGCCACGCTCAGTCCGCGCGCGGACAGGCCTGCCACATCGCCGCGCTCCAGCCGCAGCAAAACCGGCTCAAGCTCCTCGGGCGCGGGCGCGGCGGCGATTTGTTGCGCCAGCGCATCACAAATCATTTTGTACCAGGAGCCCTCTTTGGCGTCTTCTTTGCCAAAGGCCGTGACATAGAGGCGCTCTTCAGCGCGCGTCATCGCGACATAGAGCAGGCGGCGATATTCCTGCAGCGCGCTGTTGCGCGTCTCCTCGCGCGACAGACCAAGCGGCTTGGGTTCTGTCTTTTTGCCGGGCGTCCAGGCAAAGGCGCTGACTGCGCCGCCGGTTTTCACATCCAGCAGTTTCGGATCATGATTGGGCGAGGGCATGGACACAGTGTCGCCCAGAAAGACGATCTTGGATTCCAGCCCCTTCGAGGCATGGACCGTCATGACGCGAACGGCATCCGCACCCGTTTCCATGTCGCGCTTGATCGACAGATCGGAAGCCTGCATCCGCGCCAGAAACGACACGAGCGAAGGCGTTTCGCCAATGTCATGATCGAGTGCGAGACGCAAAAATTCATCCATCGCATCGCCCGCTTCTGGCCCAAGGCGGGCCAGCATGTCGTGGCGACCACGCTCGGAGCCGAGCAGGCGCGCGTAGAAGAAAAACGGTGTCTCGCTCTTGGCAAGCGCACGCCATTCTTCAAGGCGCGCAAAAGCACGCCGATGCGCGCGCACTTCTGAAGCACCCAGCGCCTCATAAAGCGAGCCCTCGCGCGCAGGCGCAAGCGTGAGGAGGTCCTCATCGGTGAGGCCCATCAGCGGTGACTTCAAAACAATGGCGAGAGTCAGATCATCTTCTGGCAGAAGCGCTGCGCGCCCGGCTGCAATCAGATCCATGACTGCAATATGTTGTGTCAATTGCAGGCGATCAGCGCCAGCCACTGGCACGCGCGCTTCTTTTAAAGCGCGAATCACAGCATCGAAGAAAGGTCCGCGATTGCGCACCAAAATCATAATATCGCCGGGACGCACTGGGCGGCGCCCGCCGGAGTTTGCATCCTCCACACTGTCACGTGAGCTGGGCGCAATGAGTGTCGCGATCTTGCTGGCAATGCGTTGTGCGACCATGATCGCTGGATCACTTTGATCCAGCGCATCCACCGGCATGGTCCAATCACGCGGCTCTGCTGCTGGGTCTGGTAAAACTTGTGGCCAGATTTCGATCAGCCCCGGCAGATCTGCCTTCCACGCCTCATGCTGCGTCTTCAGATTTTCAGCCGACAGGCCAGCAAAATGGGCTTCCAGCGCAAAGACCTGATCGACAAAATCAACAATGGCGGAACTGGAACGGAAAGAGGTTTTCAATTCCACAGATTGAAAAATCTGGCCAGCGGCTTTGGTCTTGCGCTCAATCTCGCCACGCGTGGCATGGAACAAATCAGGCCGCGCACCTTGGAAGGAGAAGATCGATTGTTTCTCATCCCCCACGGCAAAGAATGTGCGCGTCACCTCCCGCTGGCCAGCGCCGCTGGTGAATTCTTCCGCAATGGTTTTGAGGATATCCCATTGCTCGGGGGATGTATCTTGCGCTTCATCAACCAGAATATGATCAATGCCGCGATCCAGTTTGTGCAACACCCAGCTGGCAGCGGTGCGCTTCAGCAATTTGCGCGTGGCAACGATCAGATCACCAAAATCAAGCAACCCGCGCGCTTCTTTCTCGCGGCGATAGGTTGCGATAATCGCCTGAATGACCGCCAGCAGCACACGTGTGCGCGCGACCGTGTGCGCAATCTTGCGTTTTTCGAGCAAGGGGCAGATGCGCTCGCGCTCCGCCTCTAATCGTTCCAAAAGACCGGCATTGGTTTTTTGCAGGTCTTTGGACACGAGTTTCGTGTTGCCCAGGCCTTTCGGCCCGCCGTCTTCGGTGGTGAAGAGGCGCGCATAGGTCAGCGCCTTGCGGGCGCTATGTTCGGATTGGAGCGCGCGGCGCAATCCCTCGGCAAAACTTTTGTCATTCTTGCCACCCAGATCGAGAATCGTCGCAAGGGCTGCCCATTCCGATGGTGGAATGCCGTCTTCAGCAATGGCGCGGTCAATCTCGTGCAGATTTTCATCGCCCGTTGCGCCAAGGCTTTGGGCCAGCAGACGCGCATAAGCGCCATCGCCTTCGTCGTCATCCAGTTTGGCGGCGAGCGCGACCAAGTCCTGCTTGCCGAGCGCGGCTTTGATCAGGGACTCGAATGTATAGCCACTGGTTTCATCAGCCAATTGTTCAAGCGCTGCACCCAATGGGCCGTGATCGCGTAGGGCATGTTCCAGCGTGACCCGGCGCGCGTCTTCCAGCAATTCCTTGCTGCGCTCTTCATCGAGCACTTCGAAGCGAGCCGCGACATTGGCCTCGAACGGAAAGAGATGCAGAAGCTTTTCGCAAAATGCATGGATCGTCTGAATTTTCAGACCGCCCGGCGTCTCAACCGTGCGCGCAAACAGGCGGCGTGCAAAAACGAGCTTCCCAGCATCTGGTTCTTCAGCACCCATATCGATGATTTGCGCTTTGAGCTTTTCATCGGGTATGCGCGTCCATTCTGCCAGCTTGTCGAACACGCGGATCGACATATTAGCAGCGGCGGCCTTCGTGAAAGTCAGGCAGAGAATGCGCGCAGGCGGCACGCCATCCAGCAGCAGGCGCACCACGCGCTGCGTCAGCACATGGGTTTTGCCAGAGCCTGCATTGGCCGACACCCAAGCTGAGAGTGCGGGATCGGACGCCAGCGTTTGCTGTTCGCGTGTCTTGGCGGGAATCGGGCGCTGGCTCATGCCTCACCTCCTTCATCACCAGCACCTGCCGACCATTCTTTCACGCGCGCGAGATGATCATAGCGGCCAAAGCGGCTGGCATATTGGGGAAGCGGGCGCGCCAGATAGGGCGTGTCGGCTTTACGGAATTGGTTAAGCAGAACCTGCATCCCCACAAAATTGCTTTCGACGACGTCGCGGAAATCACCGGGCTTGGCGATGCTTTCAGGTTTGATCGGATCTTTGCTGCCAATCTTCACGTGCATGGCATCGCGCACCGGCATTTTGCCAAAAAATTGGAACGCGCCGCTTTCAACCATTTTGACTTCTAGCGGCAATTGCGGCGCAAAGCCTACTTTGATCATTTCTTTCGTGCTGATGGATCCGCTCTTGTAATCGATGATTTCAGCTTCTCCGCTGCGGGTGAGATCAATGCGGTCAGCCTTGCCGCGCAAAGTGAAGATCGATTGATCTTCCAGCGTGATCGACATTTTGCCTGACAGCTCAACCTTGCTCTCCACCAGCTCGGCGCGTCGTATCTCTTCCCATTTCAGCCATTCATAAAGCCCCATTTCAATGCGCGGCCAGTTGAAGGCGCGGTAATTGGGGTCTTCCATCAGATCGACGAGTTTTTCTTGGGCCAGCACCAGCAATTCGTCGCGCGCGGAAGGTGGCAGAGCGCCCTTCTCATGGCTTTGTACGAAGTCTGAGAAAATATCATGCAATTGCGTGCCCGCTTCGCGCGCACCAGGCAATGCGCCGAGATCTTCGAGCGGCAGAATTTTCAGAATATGGCGCGCATAGATCGCATAAGGATCACGCCGCAATGTCTCAATCTCTGTGATCGAGAGACTCGTTGGCCGCAATTCAAGGTCAGGGCGTGGCTCGGGGCGGCCCATTGCCCGGCTCACAGCGGGGCGATCAAGGCGGCGTGCCAGATCCAGCAGTGCATCGCCTTTGCGGTGCGCCGGTGCAAAAGCATCACCCACGAGCGCTTCAAATCTTTGCAAGAAGCGCGAGGGCACGGTTGGTGCGCCACCGCGCTTGGTCGCGCGCGAAATGATGACGTGACGCGTGCCAAGAGCTTGCACAAAATCATGCGCTGTTTGGCCGATGCGACGCTCAGGTGGCGTCAGGCCAAGCTCTGCACGCATGGGGCGGTTGAGAAACGCGCCGGTCTCCACTTGCGGGGGCCAGATGGTTTCATCAAGGCCTGCCACAATCATCAGGTCAGCCTGAATCAAACGCGCTTCGAGTAGGCCCAGAATTTTCAGGCGCGGATGCGCGCGCGCTGGTCCGCGCACAATGGCCTCGCGCATGATGGAATCAGCAAGTGCGGCATAATCAGAGCGACGAAACATGGGTTCAGCTTGCGCCTTGGCGGCGATCTCACCAAAGACCTGCTCGAAACTGTCAAAGCTCTCATCAAAGTAAGCCGCCTCGCCATCGCCCTGGACGACCAGCGCTGTGAGGCATGCGCGATGGCGCGCAATACATTCAGCAAGCGGGGCTTGCGTTGGCAGGTCATGCAGGGGTGCGAGCGCCGCGCACAGGCGCGCCACCAGTTGGGACAGTTCATCCCATTGCGCATCGCTGATGCGCTTGCAGGCAGGATGCGCATAAGGGTCAGCAGCCGACAGCCGTGCAGCAGCCACCATTTCGAGTGGGCGATCACGTAAGGACGAGACACCACGCAGCACACCAATTTCAAGCAGGCTCGTCAGCTGTTCAAGCTCTGCGTGCCCATAGCCCAGCCGCACCAGAGGATGGGCGAGCAGCGCCAGCCATTCGACCGGCATGCAAGGCTCATCTGCACAAGCCACACTCAATCGCGCCAGCACACCATAAGGCGAGCTCGCCAAAGGCTCGCCGCCGGAATCATCAATATCGATTTTCCAGCGTTTCAATTCTGCCTGCACGCGCCGCGCCAGAGCGCGATCTGGCGTCACCAAAGCGATGGTTGTGTCCGCACTGTCGTGCAGGGCCTTGCGCATGCAAAGTGCCAGCGTCAGCGCTTCCTCGCGCTCGTCGGCCGCGATGATCATCACCATGTCATCTAGCGCGCGAGCGAGATCTTCAGGCTTGAGCGCTTGCAGAAAAGCGGGCCAACGGTCGGTTGTATCCGCTGGGCGAAACGCTTCGGTGAGCAGTTGCATGCGCGTGGCGAGCGCCGCATCCGGCGTGCCCCGCTCAAACACAGCGCGCCGCTCGATTTGCAAAATGGGCAGCAGACGATGCAAAGCGGCCTGTGGGTGGCCTGCTGATGGCTCAATCTTGCGAGCCTTGTCGCCTTCAATCAGCGCCCAAGCTTCATCATCGAGGCCCAAATCCAGACCGGGCAAAACGACAGCGCCATTTTCAAGTCGCGCGATGGCTGCCAGCAGGCGTGCCGTTGCGCGATTGGTACCAGTAGAGCCCACGGCAATGACGGATTGGCGCGGGTCGGCATTTTGCAGGCGGACAATTTCGTGATCGACCAATTGCTGCTGGCGCATGGCCGCATCAATCAAGCCGCGTTCTTGCCGGATCTGCGGCCACATTTGCGAGGCAATTTTCAGAAAGTCGATGGTGATCAGCCAATAGAGATCGAAATTCTCTGGCGCGAGATGTTCGAGCTTTTTCCAATCCGCATCTTCGACAATCATTTCATCGATCAGCGCCGCCAGATCACCTGCCAGATGCCAGGCCTGCGCGGGGGCTTGCGCCACCAGCAAGGGTTCACGCCCATCAGTCTGGATCGCGCCATTCTCATAGCGCGTGATGGCGGTGCCCAGTTGCACGGCCCATTTATGCACGAGCTGCATGAGGATCAGGCGCCGTTCAATCGGCGTCATCGCATCAGGCACGCCCTCCACTGGGCCGTCTGTTTCAAACAACAGACTGGTCTCAATTGATTCCATATGACCGAGCGGCACGATTTTGGGCAGAAGCAGCGCGGGCCCAGCCAGTTTGCGGATCAGTTCTTCGCGTAACGCACGGGCGGCGCGCCGCGTTGGCACATAGATCGTGGCAGACGCCAGCGCCAGCGGATCAAGCGGCGGCTTGATCGCATCAACAATGTCACCTGCGATCAGTTGCTCGGCAAATGTCGCAAGAAAATTGACGCTGGATGGTATGGTGAAGACATGCGGTGTGCGTGCCATGTCGTCACCTCATTGTTTCGTGCGCGCGATGGCGGCTTCTGCCTCGGCAATGGCGGCAGGCGTGCCCACATGCAGCCATTGTCCGTCCAAAGCGATGCCAAACAGGCGACCTTTTTGCGCCGCTTCAAACAGAAAGGGCGCCAGACGGAAAACCTCGTCGGGCTGATTCTCAAACAACTGCGGCTTGATGATGCCAACACCTGAATAAACAAAATCAGCCTGCTCACCCTCTTTGCGCTTGGTCAGGCGGCCGGATGAATCCAGATGGAAATCACCCGCCCAGTCGACGCCCACCGAGCCAGTGGTGGAGGCGACCAGCAACAGCGCATCCATCTGCGCGGGGTCCCAAAAATCAGCAAGGCGAGAAATATTCGACACAGGCCCCTCAATCCAGAATGCATCCGTATTGCAAAGATAGAACGGCCGGGTGTCAAAAACTGGCAGGACCTTTTTAATGCCCCCACCTTGATCGAGCAGTTTGTCGCGCTCGTCAGAAATTATGATCTGTGGCCTGGTGCGACCTTTCAGATGCGCCTCAATCTGGTCGGCCAGATAATGCACATTGACGATGGCGCGCTGCACGCCGGCTTTTTCGAACAGATCCAGACAATGATCGATGAGCGCTTTGCCAGCCACTTTGACCAAGGGTTTGGGGATCGTGTCCGAGATCGGCCGCATGCGCGTGCCAAGCCCGGCCGCAAAAACCATGGCCGTATCGGGGCGCTGGCTCATGTCTCGTCCTTGACGAGGACGGAGGGCATGTGGGTTTCAAACCAGGCGCGGATCTCAGCCAAAGCCGGATGGGCGAGATCTTTCTGCAGATAATGTTTCACGCGTGGAATATGCGCGAGATAGTTCGGCTTGCCATCGCGCTTGTCGAGACGCGCGAAAATACCCAGAATTTTTGTCGCGCGCTGCGCACCCATAATCGCATAGGCGCGCGCGAAAGCCTCAAAATCGAAACTCTCATCATCAGCCTTGCGCTGGCGTAAATATTGACCGAGCAGCTTCATCTCAAGCGCATCAGAAACGGTGACGCGGGCATCTTGCAGCAGCGAGGCGACGTCGTAAGCAGGCGGCCCGATGACGCAATCCTGAAAATCGATCATGCCGATGCGCTTCACGCCCTCGCGTTCAGGCAGCCAGATGATGTTGGGCGAATGATAATCGCGCAGAACCCAGGTTTTGGGGCCGGCAATCAAATCCTGAAACAGATCGCGCCACAGATTGACAAACATTGCGCGCGCGCCGGAAGCCGGGAAGGACTTGGCAATATGGGGCGCATACCAATCGAGGATGAGTTCGATCTCAATGCTCATCGCCTCAAGATCATAGGGCGGGATCGCATAGGGTGCGGGCACCATGTCGATGGTGGTGGGCAGAGGGAGCTTGTGCAAATGCGCCAAGGCCAAAACCGCAGCGCCGTAGCGATCGGGCATCGGGCCTTGTGAATCGACCACGCCCTCGCCGCCCAGATCTTCCAGAATCGCCAATCCGTTTGTCGCATCCTTGGCGTAGAGCTCAGGTGCAGAAAAACCTTCCAGCAAGAGCCCGCGCTGAATGGCGAAGAAGGGCGTGACGTCTTCTGCCAGTCGCGCAATCTGGCTGTAGGGCTTGCCAAAGCGCACGGGCGGGCCATCAGGCCGCTTGGGCGCAATCATCAATATGCCCTTGGTGCCATCTGGCTTTTCGAGCCGCTCATAGGCACGGGTCGATGCATCCCCTAACATGAATTCGCGTTTGGCATCCGACCAGCCGGAGCGCGCCAGCAAAGCGTCAACCGACATGGCGCGTGCCAGACGTGCCGCAAAAGCGCCTGTGCCAGTCAAGACCGCTTTGCGATAGGATTCGCCTTTGTGCAGCGACAGCAGCAGCGCGACATCCAGCCGATCTTCCGGCAGATGGTCACCGGCACGATCGGCCCATTCGACCATCAGCAGCGCGCCTTCGGCGGCTTCCTCCCAGCCCAATTCAACCAGCTCGTCGGGTGACTTGATGCGGTAGAGATCGGCATGGACGATGGGAAAGCGCTGCCCATCGTAAACTTGCATGAGCGTAAAGGTGGGGCTTGGGACTTCGAGGTGCCCGTCGCCCGTCAGTTCGCGGATCAAGGCGCGCGCCAGCGTTGTTTTGCCCGCGCCCAGATCGCCCGACAAAGTGACGAGATCTTCTGCGCTGATAAAACTGGCCATGCGCCGCGCCAGCGCAACGGTTGCGCCCTCATCAGCGAGATCAAATTCGAAACGGGCCGTCTGCGGCTGCGCTGTCACGCAAAACTCCTCAAGCCAAAGCGGCTTTTACCACGCTTGTGGCATCATCGGGAAAGATACAGGTCACACTTGTGCCCTCGCCCGGCGATGATTGAATATGCACTTCACCGCCGTGCAACTCGACGAAGGAGCGCACGATGGACAGACCAAGCCCGACACCGCGATGGCGTGAGCCAACGGTGTGGGTGTGGAAGCGATCAAACACATGGTCGAGAACATCGGGGGGAATGCCACGCCCCTGATCCGACACTTTGAAAACAACTTCATCAGGACGGCGCAATGCGGCGAGCGTCACAGTCTGTCCCGGCTCCGAGAAGCCAATTGCGTTCGATAACAGGTTGAACAGAATCTGGCGGATGCGTTTGCCATCGGCGCGGAAGGCACCGACATCATCCAGCGCCACCACATTCAGGCTGATGCCCGATTCGGCCAAGCGATCTTGCAGGCCTTCGGTGGCCGCCGCAATCGTGTCGCGAATGTCGACGTCTTCGACCGACAATTCCATCGCATCTGTGTCAATGGAGGCCAGATCGAGAATGTCATTGATAATGGCGAGCAGCGCGGCCGAGCTCTTCAGCACATAACCAGTGTACTCGCGCTGTTTGGTATTGAGCGGTCCAACAGCCCCTTCACCCAGCAGCTGGATGAAGCCGATGATGTTGGTCAGCGGTGAGCGCAATTCATAGGACACATGGTGCACGAAATCATTGCGCAGCTTTTCAGCTTCCAAAAGCGCCTGATTGCGCTCGGTCAGCGCCAGCTCCACGGACACACTTGCAGTCACATCAATGAATGTGACCAGTGTCGCGCCATCGGGCAGCGGCGCGGTCATGCAATCAACGACACTGCCATCCTTGCGGATCATGCGGCGTTCAAAGCCGGTCCGCGTGTCCTGCAAGCCTGTGACGAGACTGCGCAGATCATCCCAATCGGCTTGGTTGTCATAAATCGCAGCGCAGGCGCGGCGCACGAGATCGAAATGCGGTTTCTCAGCCAGCATGGCGGTGTCGCCCTGCCAAAGCGTGATGAACGCCGGATTGAACAATTTGAGGCGGCCATCCGTGCCAAACACGGCGACGCCTTCCTTGAGCGAGTCGAGCGTTTCGCCCTGCACGCGCATCAAGGCATTGTAGGATGATTCCAGCGAGAAGCGCTCGGTGACATCATCGAAGAGATAGGTCACGCCGCCTTGCGGATTGGGATTGATGACCACGCGCAAAGTGCGCGCGCCCGGCAGATACCAGACCTGCTCTTGTGTTTCGACAGATTGGTACGCCTCCATGAGTGAGGCTTTCCAGCTGCGGAAATCAGCCTGTTCTGGCAGGCGCCCTTCGGCACGCAGGCGGTCAAGAATTTCTGTGTCGCTCGGCGCTGAATCGAGAAAGCCCGCATCCAGCGACCACAATTGCCCATAGGCCGTGTTGTGAAAGACCAGACGTCGCGAGGCATCAAAAATCGCAACAGCCGTTGAAAGCTGGTCGAGCGTGCGGCGATGTGCATCCATCTGGCGGCCAAGATCCGCGCGCACTTCTTCGAGATCGGACACGTCACTGGCCAGACCGCCAGAGCCAAATTCTGTGGGTGCGTCTGTTACGTCTAACATGCGGCGTTGGCCGGCCACGATGGCTGGCACGCGCCCACGCCAGTTTTCAATGCGCGCGCGGGCTTGTGCCAGTGTGTCGCGCACGGGCTGGTCGAGCAATTCAATGCCTTTGGTGATGACCTCTTCGCGGCGCTCGCCTTCGACGGCTTGGACATAGGCGCGGTTCACCCAAGTCAGTTTGCCTTGCGTGTCACGCAACCATGCGGGGCCGGGTGCAGCGTCGAGAACTGTGCGCAGACCATCGCGTTCGGCGGCCAGCTGGGCGAAGGATTCGTTCAGCTTCACCAGTTCGAGCCGGTCGCCTGCGACATCGCGCATGCGCATCAGGGCGCGCCCAGCAACGGGGCGCCCTTCGGCTTCCAGATGTCGGCCTGAAAGCGTCAGCAGCGCTAAGCGGAAGGCTTCGCCGCGCTGGCGCAGGCGTTCCACCGCGCGCTCCAGCGCTGTGGCGCTTTGTGCGGTCAGCCAGGATCCGAAGGCCAGAGCGAGTCGCGGCGAGTCGAGTCCGGTCAACGCTTCTGCGTCGCCCTCAATCAGTGGCTCGTCGTCCGCTCCGCCCCAAAGGATTGAGATTTGCGCTTCCGCACCGGCAAATGCTTCCGCGCGGTCGAGCTTTTGGCGCAGGCGCTCGATTTCCTTGCGCAAGTTAGCCTCGCGCGCGGCGGCGCGGCGCTTGCCGGCCATATGGATGAGCGTTCCAGCGGTAATGGCAAGGCCAAGCCCCATCACAGCAGTCAGGCCGACCCATTCAGGCTGGTCGGGCAGGCCTGTTGTTGCCGCCTGCGCGGGCCAGGCGAAAAGAGCCGGAACCGGCACCAGCGCGCTTCCAGCGCGCAAGGCTCGATGCCAGACACGATTCGGACGTCCCATCCTGCAGCCTGCCTCTCAGAAAAAACGTGGGAATCGCGGGAGAGTCCCACGCGCTGTCTCGATGCGCGGCGTGACGCAAAACTTCGCCGATTCCCGAATCAGGCCACTTTAGCCGCGCAACCTGTCGCGACAAAGCCTTTCGCGCATGAAAAAGCCCCCGCCTTTTGGGCGGGGGCTTCTGACGTTGTGTCGATGCAGCGCAAGCTTAGTAGCGGTACTGCTCAGGCTTGAACGGGCCCTGCGCGGGCAGACCCAGATAGGTGGCCTGTTCGCCCGTCAGCTTGGTGAGCTTCACGCCGATCTTTTCGAGATGCAGCATCGCGACCTTTTCATCGAGGTGCTTGGGCAGCGTGTAGACCTTGCGCTCATACTGGCCCTGCTTCGTCCAAAGCTCGATCTGCGCGAGCGTCTGGTTGGTGAAGGACGCTGACATGACGAAGGACGGGTGGCCCGTCGCATTGCCGAGATTCACAAGGCGACCTTCCGAGAGAAGGATAATGCGCTTGCCGTCAACGAATTCGATTTCGTCGACCTGCGGCTTGACGTTGTTCCACTTGTAATTGCGCAGGCCCGAAACCTGGATCTCCGAATCGAAGTGTCCAATGTTGCAGACGATGGCGCGATCCTTCATGGCGCGCATGTGGTCGACGGTGATGACATCGACATTGCCCGTGGCGGTGACGAAAATATCGGCGCGCGGTGCGGCCTCTTCCATCGTCGTCACTTCATAGCCTTCCATCGCCGCCTGCAGAGCGCAGATCGGATCGATTTCGGACACGATCACGCGGCAACCTGCGTTGCGCAGGGATGCTGCCGAGCCTTTGCCCACATCGCCAAAACCCGCAACCATGGCCACTTTACCAGCCATCATCACGTCCGTGCCGCGACGAATGCCGTCGACGAGTGATTCTTTGCAGCCATAGAGATTGTCGAACTTCGACTTGGTGACCGAGTCATTCACATTGATGGCTGGCCACAGCAGCGTGCCGTCTTTTTCCATATTGTAGAGACGATGCACGCCTGTCGTCGTTTCTTCCGACACGCCCTTGATGGCCGTACCATTGCGTGTGTACCAGCCGGGGTTGGCCTTCAGACGCTTCTTGATCGAGGCGAAGAGAACTTCTTCTTCTTCATTGCCGGGCTTGTCCAAGAATGCAGTGTCGCCCTTTTCAGCGCGCATGCCCAGATGAATGAGCATGGTGGCATCGCCACCATCATCGAGGATCATGTTGGGCGTGCCGCCATCGCTCCATTCAAAAATGCGATGCGTGTAGTCCCAATAATCTTCGAGGCTCTCGCCCTTGATTGCGAAGACCGGCGTGCCAGCTGCGGCAATCGCGGCGGCGGCATGATCTTGCGTCGAGTAAATGTTGCACGAGGCCCAGCGCACATCGGCGCCCAAGGCTTTCAGCGTTTCAATCAGCACGCCCGTCTGAATGGTCATGTGCAGAGAGCCGGCGACGCGCGCGCCTTTCAGCGGCTGCGCTGCGCCATATTCGGCGCGTGTCGCCATGAGGCCGGGCATTTCTGTCTCGGCGATATTCAGTTCCTTGCGGCCCCAATCGGCCAGCTTGATGTCGGCGACGACGTAATCGTTGAAATGAGCGCTCATGCGAATGGCCCTTGTTCGAGATGGGACGCTCTATAGCAGGGCAGGCCCAACCCGGCAACGACCATATAAAGAAATCTTTATATCGTGATCCGTTTGGGCAGCTGTCACGCTGACGTTGCGTAAGTACCTGTTTTCAATGTGATTTTAATCTCCTGTTTAATTCCTGCGGCTATGCTCTGGATGTTTCGAGCGTGGTTTTTGAACTTTCCAGACATTTTTCCTGAGGTTTTGGCATGTCCAACCTGAAAATTCGCGGCCGGTTGATCGGCGCCTTTTCCCTTTTGATTGTCCTGCTTGGGCTAATCAGCGCCGGCATCTACCGGGAAGTGGTCGTCATGCGTGAGGCCGTGCAGGCGGGCGAGCGGGCCTCCTTCCGACGTGAAGTCCTCGAGCGCACACTTGGAACATTGGTTGATCGCCAGAATATGGTGCGCGGCTTCCTGCTGACGGGCGATGCATCGTTTGAAAAGCTGATCGCGGGCCTCAACGGCCAGCTGGGTGGTTTTCTGAAAAGCCTCGAAGAGACGACCACAACAGATGACGAGCGGGCGTTGGTCCAGAAATTCCGGCCGATGATTGATAAGGTCTGGGAGGAAGCGCGCGCTCTGATGGCAGAAAGCGCCAATCCGGAGACACATGCCCAGGCGCAAGCCAAAGCCTTGACGCGGGGTCGCCTCACCGAGAGCCGTGTCGTGCTGGCAGATTTGAAAAAGCTGGCTGACGCATCGTCAGAGCACAGTGATCAGGCACGCGATGATGCCATCGCATTGCTCGCACAATTGATGATCGCTGCGGCTGTCGGCGCCGTCGGTTTGGCCGTTGCGCTGGCCATCCTTCTCAGCCGCTCGATCGCCAAGCCGGTGTCGCAGCTGGCGACCATCATGGGAGAACTCGCCAATGGGGCCAGCGCGGTGACCATTCCCGACGTTAATCGTCGTGATGAAATCGGCGACATGGCGCGTGCGCTCGCCTTCTTCAACAAAGCGGTGCAGGAAAAACTGGCGCTTGAGCGCAATGAAGAGACGCGCCGCGAGAACGAAGAATTGCGTGCGCGCACCGATGCAGAGCGTGCGGAAGCAGCGGCGCGTCAAGTGGCTGTCATTGAGCAGCTGGGTGACGCTCTGGCCGCTCTGGAGCGCGGTGATCTGACCCATCGGGTTCGCAATCTGCCGACGGCTTTTGCCAAGATCGAGGCTGATTTCAACGCGGCGATGGAAAAACTGGAAGATGCCTTGAGTGGTGTCATGGCCAGTTCCGAAATGATCCATAGCAATACGGCAGAAGTCGCCAGTGTGTCGGATGATGTGGCCTCACGCGCCGAGCAGCAGGCAGCCAACCTTGAAGAAACCGCTGCCGCTTTGGCGCAAATCACAACGACATTGAAAACAACGGCTGAAGGCGCCGAGCGCGCCAATTCACTGGCGGGCGCTGCGCGACAGGAAGTGCATGGCAGCAAGAGCGTGCTGGATGAGACGATTGGTTCGATCCGCCGCATTTCGACATCATCTGAAAAGATCAGCGCCATCATCGGCGTGATTGATGAAATCGCGTTCCAGACCAACCTTCTGGCGTTGAATGCGGGCGTTGAAGCCGCACGCGCGGGCAATGCAGGTCTAGGCTTCGCCGTGGTTGCCTCTGAAGTGCGCGCGCTCGCGCAACGCTCCGCGGCGGCAGCCAAAGAGATCAAAGGATTAATTGAAGGTGCGCAGGCAGATGTGCGCGACGGCGTCACCTCGATTGGCCGCACCGGCGAGGTGATGGCGCGTATTCTCGATCAGGTAAGCGCGGTCAATGATGTCATTCGCGATATTGCACAAGGTGCACGTGAACAATCCACTGGCTTGCAAGAAGTGAATATTGCGGTCAGCCAGATGGATCAGGTGACGCAGCAAAATGCTGCCATCGTGGAAGAGGCCAACAATGTCAGCCAGCAGCTTTATCGCGAAGTGACCAACCTCACCGGGCTCGTGCGTCATTTCCGCACGAACAAAACACCCGGTGTGCCAGACGTGTCAGGACTGGCTGCCTAAATCGTCAGCCGAGAGCCAGAACACTTCGCCTGAGCTTTCGGCTGTATCGAGCCACAAGAATGGCAGATGCGGGAATTCAGCTTCGAGAATTTCGCGGTCTTCACCAATCTCGCAGATCAGACCACCGCCCGCATTGAGATGCTTGCCAGCCTCTTTGAGAATGCGGCGCGTGATGTCGAGTCCGTCTTCACCAGAGCCCAGTGCCATTTGCGGTTCATGCGCATATTCAGGCGGAAGTGTCGCCATGACTTGCGCGCTGACATAGGGCGGGTTGGTGATGATGAGATCATAGGTGTGGCCCGTGAGCGGACCAAACAGATCCCCTTCAATCAGACCAATGCGATCTTCCAGTCCGCTTGCGGCCAGATTGATGCGCGCCACATCAAGCGCATCGGGCGACAGATCGACCGCCTCGATCATGGCATGGGGGAAATGTTGCGCCATGAGAATGGCCAGGCAGCCAGAGCCCGTGCACAGATCAAGCGCGGATGTGATGCTCTCGGCTTCGATCAGCTGGTGACCATCGATGCCCGAGAGCAAATCGCTGCGCAGCAATTCGCCAATGAAAGAGCGCGGCACGATCACACGTTCATCGACATAAAACGGCACGCCGCCGACATAGGCTTTGTTGAGAAGATAGGACGCAGGCTTACGTGTGGTGACCCGCGCCACAATCAGCTCAGCCAAACGCTTGCGCTCATGGGGCATGAGCCGCGCATCGAGGAAGGGTTCGAGTCGATCAATGGGGAGCACCAAGCCCTCCAGCACAATGAAAGCCGCCTCATCCAGCGCATCGGTTGTGCCGTGGCCAAAGACCAGATCATGCGCCCTGAACGCGCTGACGCCGTAGCGCAGGAAATCACGCAGGGTCACCAGCTCATTGGCGATGCTGGCAGCGTCGGGAAGTTGATCCGGCTTCATCAGGAGGTGGCTCCGCTCATAATTGCGTTCAAGGGTTTAGCCGCTGGCATCGCCAGTGTCGAGGCAAGTGCGCCTCGGGGCTGGCTTCGGCGGGGTGATCCTGCCATTCTGCGCATCGATTCTTTTGATTTTTTCATTTTCATTTTTCCGGATGCCGCATGAGCAATGCCAGTCAGTTCAAACCCAATTCCGAGGAACTCACGGCCGCCATTCGGGTGGCTGACAAGGAACAGGCTGAGGGCCGGTTCGCAAATGCGGTTGGTATCTACAAAGCCGTTCTGATGCAGATTCCAGGCTATGTTGAAGGCCAGGCAAAACTGGCGCGCGCGCTCTTTTCACTGCGGCGCTGGAACGAGGCTTGGGATGCATTCGACATCCGCTTCAAATTGATGGACACGCCACCGCAGGTCTCAGGTCGTGCATCAGACGGATCGCCGCGGTCCATTCCACGCGTCTCGCAGCCGCCGATCCCCAAACGTTTGCTGGTTATGTCGGAACAGGGCATGGGCGACACGATTCAATTTTCGCGTTTCCTGCCGCGTCTTGTTGAGCTGGGTGTTGAGCTACAGGTTGTCGTGCCGCAAAAGCTTTTTGGTCTCTTGCGCACACTGGACCCGGCGCCACCTCTATTGGCGGGCGAAGTACCCAGCGCCGTTACCAATGTTGAGCGCTGGACGACCATGATGGATCTGCCGCGCCTGCTCGATCTCAAGGAAGAAGATTACCTTGCGCGCGAGCCCTATTTGCGCGCCGACCCTGTTCGCGTTGCGCGCTGGCGCGCCTGGTTGGGCGATCATCATGGGCCTTTGATTGCTTTTGCCTGGCGGGGCAATCCTGATCACAAGCTCGATCCCAAACGCTCAGCGCGACTGGAGGATTTTGCACCACTGGCGGCCATTCCCGATGTGAAGCTGGTTTGCTTGCAGCAGAATGCAACAGATGACGAGATCGCGGCTTGCGGCTTTGCCGACAAGATTGTGCGTCCCGGCCCCGATTTTGATTCTGGTCTGGATGCCTTTCTGGATTCAGCAGCGCTGCTAGCCTGCGTTGATCGGCTGGTCTGTGTGGATACGTCGCTCATTCATTTGGCAGGCGCGCTGCATTGCCCCACGGACATGCCGATCACGAATAATTGGCCTGATTGGCGCTGGCTCGACGATGACACGCAGAATGTCTGGTATCCGAAGCTGAAAATATGGATGCGGCAGGCCGATGATGCCGATTATGGCGCTGTGCTCGCGCGCATCGCGGCCCATCTCACGAAAAGCTGAAGACATCAGACCCTTATGGACAGGTGGCCCACCTTGCCCTAGTTTCCGCCCCAACAAATCAGGAGGAAACTATGACGTTCTCGGGCTCTTCGCTCACTCGACTGCTGCTGGCCACCACGCTTCTGGGCGCCGCCTCTGCGCAGGCGCAGGAAGTCAATCTGGCTAAGAAGACGGTCACCATTTACATCGGCAATACGGCCGGTGGCAGCTACGATCTCTATGGTCGTGCGGTGGCCCGTTATCTGGGCAAATATCTGCCAGGCCAGCCGACCGTGATTGCGACCAATATGCCGGGTGCTGGCACGCTGGTGGCCGCCAATTACATTTACAAAGTTGCGCCCAAGGACGGCACAGCCATTGGCATTGTCACCGAGACGCTGGCGGTCGAGCAGATCACCGGCAATTCGGCGGTTCAGTTTGATGCCGCCAATTTCAACTGGGTTGGCCGCATTGCATCCTCCAACAACATCCATTTCCAGTGGCACACGGCCAAGGCCCAGTCGCTTGATGATGTGAAGAAGATTGAAACACCCGTGGCGGCCGCAGGCGCGGGCAATATTTCGGAAGTTGTTCCCAAACTGCTCAATGCCACCATCGGCACCAAGTTCAAGATCATCTCCGGCTTCCCGGCGTCAGCCGAAGGCATGCTGGCGATGGAGCGCGGCGAAGTGGACGGGACAGCCGGTTCATGGGCCGCCATCCGCACCGGCAAGAAGCAATGGCTGGAAGACAAGAAGATCAAGATCATCCTGCAGGACGTGCCTGAGCGCGCAGCGGATCTGCCAGATGTGCCAGCTCTGGGTGAGCTTGGTAACAACGAAGCCGATCGTCAGCTGCTGCGTCTCTACGCATCGGGCGGTGCCATTGGCCGTGCGTTTATCGCGCCTCCCGGCACACCGGCGCCTGTCATGAAAGCGCTGCAAAGCAGCTTCCTGGCGATGACCAAGGATGCCGACATGATTGCCGAAATGCAGAAGGCCAATCTCGATCTCGAATATGCGCCGCCGGAAAAACTGACGGATGAGGTCAAGAAGACGCTCGCGACACCAAAGGCTGTTGCCGATCGCGCCAAGGAATTGCTGGCGCGCTAAGGCGCGGCCGTCATTGCGAGCGAAGCGAAGCAATCCAGAGGCGGGCTTTAGAGCCCGCCTTTTTCGCGGTGTTTTTTAGGGGCGCTTAATTTTTTCTGGCGGCGTAATTGGGCCAGCTGTTTGATTAAATCGAGACTTGGTTCGAATTTATCTTCTGGCCCTAAAAAATAATTTGAGTATTTTTTCACCAGAGCCTCATCAAATTGTAACGCTGACTTCAAATAAGATCTTGCAAACTTTATTTCTTGGGAATTTCGGGCACGTCCAGCATCAACTACTTTTGAAAGTAATTGCTCCCTTCGCGTTATTTTTCTCATTCCTGAGCAGTGATCTTCGTAATAAGCACTCATCAAAACGAGAAAAACATCGTGTGAAGAAAAAATTTTAAATGGTTGACCAAGGGTTTTCTTGAAAGCTTCGTCAATGGATTGCGTCTCGAATAACGATTTATAAAAAGACAGTACGTTATCCGCGAGATATCCCGCTTTTATCTCAGATTGCGGTGCAATTAAGCAAGAAAAGGGACTCCTAGCTACCGGATCAATGCCTTCGATCATTTTTAAGCCGAAGCAGGCAGTCGAGAAGATCATCAATTCATTTTTGCTTAGTCTGTTTATGATTGAGAATGCGTTACAGAAATATGACCATGGGTAGATCTCGCCAGATTTAACAATTTGGAGTCCCGTTTCGCAGCCGTGCATATCCAAATGAATTATTGGACGCATTCCTTGAAGGATGCGGAAGCTCAAATCTGTTGTTAGCCATTTCATTTCTTGGATTGAGTTAACCTCGAAACATTTGAGGGAAACTCCAGAAGCATCCAATAAGGAAGCGAGATCCTCAAGAATGCGGTTAGATAAGCCGATTTCTTCCTCTTTAAGAGAAGAAATCCAAAGGACTGTGTTTACTCCAGAATAAATTAGTTTTGTATGGGGCATACGGTCACCCTTTTTAAAACAAACAGAAACCTAAAAAAATTTTCTAAAATGATTTCGTAGATTCAACTTCGAAGTGCAACTTTCCGTAACCTGTTGAGGTGGCTGAGATTGCGATAAGCTCTCGGTTCCCTTGACCTGGCAGTCGAAGAAGCACAATGACCTATCACCACCTCAGCCGAGA
>CANGBC010000002.1 GCA_947452005.1 Beijerinckiaceae bacterium
AGGAAGCGATAATCTGTATTGGTGATGACGATGGGCCGGGCGAATTGCGAGGCACCCGCCAGCATGACGGCCGTCGTCTGGAAGGTCGACAGAGGCCCTGTGAGCTGCAGGAATTGCTTGGGGAAGCTCTCCCGCGATTCCGGCCACATGCGGGTTCCGGAGCCCCCGCACATGATGATGGGCAAAATGGTCGCCATAGGTCCGATGCCTCGTCTTTAAACGTCGAGGGGCTCTATAGCACAGACGGCGCCGCCTCAGGCAGCCTGTTTCTGGTAATCCTTAATGTCGGAAAAGATCACCGCTGGCCATTTCTCCTGCTCATAGCGCAAGGACCAGGCGGAGGGTGCCAGAAAGACCGGCGCACCATCGAGATCCTCGGCAATCGAGGAGGAGAAGGCCCGGCGGAATTTTTCAAGCTCGGCTGCATCGTCTGCTGTCACCCAGCGGCACAATTCAAAGCGCGAGGGCTCGAAGGAGACCGGCAGGCCATATTCAGCCTGCAGACGCTCGGACAGCACGTCGAGCTGTAGCGCCCCCACGACGCCCACAATGGCGCCGGAGCCATCGGTGGGCACGAACACCTGCACGACGCCCTCTTCGGCCATTTGCTGCAAGGCTTCGCGCAGCTTTTTGGCTTTCATGGCATCGCCGAGCTTCACGCGGCGCAGAATTTCGGGTGCGAAACTGGGCACGCCACGAAACACAATATCCTCGCCCTCGGTCAGCGTGTCGCCAATGCGCAAGGTGCCGTGATTGGGAATGCCCACCACATCGCCTGCATAGGCCTCATCAGCAATCGCGCGCTCTTGGGCAAAGAAGAATTGCGGCGCATTGAGCGCCATCGGCTTGCCGGTGCGCACGAGCTTGGCCTTCATGCCGCGCGTCAGCTTGCCCGAACACACACGCATGAACGCGATGCGATCGCGGTGGTTGGGGTCCATATTCGCCTGGATCTTGAACACGAAGCCGCTCATCTTCGGCTCGCGCGGCTCCACCTTGCGGGTGGCAGCATCCAGCGCACGCGGAGGTGGTGCAAACTCACCCAAACCATCAATCAGATCCTGCACACCAAAGGTGCGCAAGGCTGAGCCCCAATAGACGGGCGTCAGATGGCCTTCCAGAAAAGCCTTCTTGTCAAAGGGTTTCAGCGCATCTGCGGCAAGCGACAATTCCTCGGAGAAAGCCGCGCGCTCGTGCTCGGGCAAGAGCGCTGCAATCGAGGGATCGCTCGGGCCATTGACGGCACGCGGACCATCTTCGCTGTCGAGCACGCGGATCTGCGAATGACGCAAATCATACGTGCCCTTGAAATCACGCCCGCGGCCAATCGGCCAGGTGACCGGCGCACAATCGAGCGCCAGCGTCTTTTCGATCTCGTCCAGCAGATCAAAAGGATCGCGCGTTTCACGATCCATCTTGTTGATGAAGGTCACAATCGGAATGTCGCGCAGGCGGCAGACTTCAAACAATTTGCGCGTGCGCGCTTCAATGCCTTTGGCGGCATCGATCACCATGATGGCGGAATCGACGGCGGTCAGCGTGCGATAGGTATCTTCAGAGAAGTCTTCATGGCCCGGCGTGTCGAGCAGATTGAAGACATTGCCCGCATATTCAAAGGTCATCACCGAGGTGACGACGGAAATGCCGCGCTCGCGCTCAATGCCCATCCAGTCCGAGCGGGTCTGGCGACGATTGGCCTTGGCGCGCACTTCACCGGCCAGCTGAATGGCGCCGCCAAACAGCAGGAGCTTTTCGGTGAGCGTGGTCTTGCCGGCGTCCGGATGCGAGATGATCGCGAAGGTGCGCCGCCGACTGACGGGATCAGGCTGGGCCATGGGTGCTTTCAGGGTCACTCGGCGCGCGGGCGCGCCACAAACGAAATCGGGCCGGGGTTTAACCCGGCCCGGCTTAAAAATCCAATCCTTCCGGCCTATTCAGCCGCTTTGGGCTCAACCAGGTCAGAGGCGGCCGGGAGGGCCGTGCCCGCCTGCTTTTCCCGATCATGGCTATGGTCACGCGCGATGAACGTATAGACGGCGGGCGTGATGAAGAGCGTGAACAGCGTGCCGACCGCCATGCCCATGGCAATGACGAGGCCGATGTCGAAGCGACTGCGTGCACCCGCACCCGACGCCAGGATCAGCGGCACCATGCCCACCACCATGGCAGCGGTGGTCATGAGGATCGGGCGCAAACGCACGCCAGCGGCATGTTCAATCGCCGCACGGCGGGAATAGGCCTGCTCAACCTGCAGCTTGTTGGCAAATTCCACCATGAGAATGCCGTGCTTGGTGATGAGGCCAATCAGCGTCACGAGCCCGATCTGGGTGTAAATATTGATCGAGGCCGCCCCGACAATGCCCATCAGATTGAGTGGCAGCAGCGCACCAAAAATCGAGGTGGGCAGCGCAATCAGAATGATCAGCGGATCGCGGAAGCTTTCAAACTGCGCAGCCAGCACCAGGAAGATGACGATCAGCGCGAAGATGAATGTCACCGTCAGTGCTGAGCCTTCCTGCACATATTGGCGGGCATCGCCGTTGAAATCGTAAGTATAGCCTTCAGGGAAGACCTCTTTTGATTTCTCGGTCAGGAAGTCGATGGCCTCACCCAACGTGCGCCCCGGAAAGGGCACGCCCGACAATGTTGCCGAATTGAGCTGCTGGAATGACGTCAAAGCATTGGGCTGCACGGTGGAGCTGACCGTTGCAATGGTGGACAAGGGAACCAGCTCGCCTGTGCCTGTGCGGATCTGATAGCGCGTCAGCCAATCCGCCGTCGCGCGATATTGGCGCGGCACTTGCGGGATGACCTGATATGAGCGCCCGTACAGGTTAAAGCGGTTGACGTAATTCCCGCCGAGCAATGTCGAGAGCGAATTGCCGACATCCTGCATGCGAATGCCAAGTCGATTGGCTTTGTCGGCGTCAATCGAAAATTCAATCTGCGGCGTGTCAAATTTCAGATCGCCATCGACGAAGATAAACATGCCGCTTTCGCGCGCCGCTGTCTGCATCTGATCGAGCACATTGGCGAGCGATTGATAATCACCCGTCGAGCGAATGATGAATTGCAGCGGCGGCCCACCTGTCGAGCCGGGCAAAGCAGGCGGCGCAAACGCCAGAACCTGCGCGCTGGTGATGGAGGAAATGCGGCCCTGCAATTCCTGCAAAACCTGCTTCTGCGACCGCTTGCGCTGATCCCATGGCTTCAGCAACAGACCAACAAAAGCCTGACGCACACCACCCGAGCCATTGATCGTGAAGACGTGGCTCTTCTCAGGGATGGAATCCAGGATCTTGTAGAGCGCATCGGTTGATTGTTCGAGATAATCGAGATTGCCATATTGCGGCGTCTTGACCAGCAGGAAGAGGATGCCCTGATCTTCTTCAGGTGCCAGCTCCTTCGGCGTCGAGGCATACATGACAGCGGTCAGGCCCAGCACGCCCACCAGAACCAGCATGGTCATGGCGCGGAAATCCAGCGACTTGCTGAGGCGGCGCTCATAACGCTGGCGCAACCTGTCAAACAGTCCATCGAGATAAGCCACAAAGCGATTATGATCTTCGGCCGGTGGACGCAGCAGTTTGGAACACATCATGGGCGAGAGCGTCAGCGCGACAAAGCCCGACACGATAACAGCACCTGCCAATGTGAACGCAAATTCACGAAACAGGGCGCCAGTGATGCCCGTGACAAACCCAATCGGCGCATAGACGGCGGCGAGTGTGATCGTCATGGAAATGACCGGCAGCGCAATTTCGCGTGCGCCTTTGATCGAGGCATCAAAAGGCGTCATGCCTTCTTCCATGTGACGGTAGATATTCTCCACCACCACAATCGCATCATCAACCACAAGTCCGATAGCCAGAACCAGCGCCAGCAGTGTCAGCAGATTGATCGAATAGCCCATCAGCATGAGCGCGATCATCACACCCACGAGTGACAGCGGGATGGTGACAACCGGCACCATGGTCGAGCGGAAATTGCCAAGGAACAGGAAGATCACGATCACAACAATGACCGCGGCCTCCAGCAAGGTTTTCGCCACTTCATAGATCGACGCACGGATGAATTCCGTCGCATCATAGGCAATGGCGGCCTCAATGCCGGAAGGCAATTGCGCCTGAATATCGGGGAATGCAGCGCGCACCTTGTCGATCATCGTCAGCGGATTGGCCGAGGGTGTCGCATAGACGCCAACAAACACGGCTTTGAGTCCGTCAAACACCGAGGAGGCATCGACCGCTTGCGGGCCAAGCTCAATGTCAGCAATCGACGATAAGCGAATAAGACTGTCACCACGCGCAATCACAACGAGATCGCCAAAGGCTTCAGGGCTCGACAGCGAGGTCAGCGCATTGATGCTGGTCTGGGTAAATTCGCTTTTGATCTGGCCGGCCGCCGAGACAAAGTTATTGGTGGCCAAGGCGTCACGCACATTGACCGGCGTCACACCGCGCGCGGCCATCCGGTCCGGATCAAGCCAGATACGCATGGCAAAGGTCTGGCCGCCCAGGATCTGCGCATTGCCAACGCCATCAATCGTCTGCAAACGCGGCTGCACCACGCGGGTGATGTAATCGGTGATCTGCGAAGCCGAGAGCACTTTGGAATTGAAGCTCATATACATGAGCGCATAGCCTTGACCCGTCTGCTTGACGACAATCGGGTCATTGGCTTCGCGCGGCAGAACAGAGCGAACCTGCTGCAACTTGGTCAACACATCCGAGACCGCACGATCCGGATTGGCATTGAGGCGCAGATTGAGCGTGATCAGCGAAGTGTTTTGCTGCGAATTGGAAATGAGCGTGTCGATGCCCTCGGTGCTGGCCACCGCCTGCTCGATGGGAACCGTGATGAACCCCTTGATCAAATCCGCATTCGCGCCGGGATAAATCGTGGTGATGGTGATCGTCGTTTGCGACAATTCCGGATATTGCCGGATTTGCAACTTGAACGCGGCCTGCAGGCCAACCAGCAAAATGAGCAGACTGACGACGGTCGAGAGAACCGGGCGTCGGATGAAAAGATCGGTGAACGACGTCATGCGCGGCGCTCCTTACTGGCGCTGCAATGTGGCGGGGGCTTTCAGGCCACCCGCCTCATCAATGCGCACACGCGCATTGGGCTGCAGCTTCAGTTGACCTTCTGTAATCACACGTTCGCCAGCCTCAACACCGCTGAGAATGGACACACGGTCGCCGCGCGTATCGCCGGTCTTGACCACATGGCGCTCGGCAATCATCGGCTG
Organism: Beijerinckiaceae bacterium; assembly: GCA_947452005.1. Taxonomy (GTDB): domain Bacteria; phylum Pseudomonadota; class Alphaproteobacteria; order Rhizobiales; family Beijerinckiaceae; genus Terripilifer. The sequence continues at coordinate 5,255 of CANGBC010000002.1, forward strand.
ATCAGCTGGCGCGGGGGCTGCCTGCGCGCTGCCCTCGGCAGGAGGCTGCGGCTTCACCACATAAATTGTGTCGCCATAAAGCGAATACGTGACCGAGGTGCGCGGCAGCGTGACCACATCAACACCCTTGCCAACCAGAAGCGCCACATTGGCAAACATGCCCGGGCGCAATTCGGTCTGCGGATTGCTCACCTGTGCACGCACGAGAATGGTGCGCGCTTCAATGCTGACGCGCGCATCAATCGATGTGACTTTGCCCGCAAAACTTTTGCCCTCAAAAGCATCGACGACAATTTCAATCGGCTGTCCGACAGCCACGCGCGCAATGTCTTGCTCGGGAACCGGGAAATCGACGTCAATCGGATCAAGCTGCTGCAGCGTCACAATGGATGTGCCGGGCTGGATATATTGGCCCGCATCAATCTTGCGCAAACCAAGCCGACCCGCAAAAGGTGCCGCGAGTGCTTTCTGGGCAATCAGGGCTCGCGTGCGATCAGCAGCTGCTGCCGCCGAGTCACGCGCAGCCAAAGCTGAATCCACTTGCGCGGTCGCTGTTGAGCCACCTGTGATCAGCTGGCGCTGACGCTCAAGTGCCAGCTCTGCATTGCGCAATGTGGCGAGATTGGATTTCAGATCCGCCTGCTCAACGGAATCATCAATCTGCACGAGCAACTGGCCCTTTTGCACATCTTGTCCGGAGTCGAAATTGATGGTGCGCACAACGCCACCCACTTGCGGGGAGACATCAATGCCCTGCACAGCGCGGAACGTGCCGATGGCGGCAATGCGCGTCTGCCATGTCTCGGTCCTGGCTTCTGCAACAGCGACGGCCGGCACGGGGCGCGGCATGCCTGCAATAATCCCCTTCACAATTTGTGGCTTGGCAACAAACTGGAAAGTGGCGAGGCCGACAATCACAACAGCCAAACCAGCGGACACTGTGACAAGAGCAGTTTTGCGTTTCATGAATCACCGAACGGCAGGGAGGAACCTGCGAGACTTGCAAATCGAGGGGGTGCCGCCCCGGCCTTGAGGCTCTGGCGCGCGGCAGGTCCATTTTTAGAGCTTACGCCCCGCAAAAAGGATGGATCAGCAGTGAACCAATTCAGGGTCAGAGGCAAGGGCTTGTGCCGTTTTGTGGCGTTATTTGCGGCCAAAGACCGCAGAAGCGTCGCTCAGCGACATGAAGAATTGTTCAGTTGATTAGACCCACGTGATTGTTTCACAATTCCTGACAATCAACAGGGTCGATAGATGAAACAGCCTCTTCTCAAATTGCATCGCTGGACCACATTGCTCTTCGCGCTGCCTTTGGTGGTTGTGATCGTCACTGGATTGATACTGTCATTTCAGCCCATTACCCAACATCTGGCGATCAAGCCCGGCAGTTTGAGCGAGGCGCGCCTCATAGCCCTGATCGAGAGGCATGATCCCAAAGGCGAAGCGCGCAGTCTGAACGTGGATGCCGGGCAAGGCGTGATGTCGCTCTCGCCCGTCAATGGCGCCAGCGTGAAGATCGATCTTGGCTCAGGCGAGATCACCGACCGGCCAGAAAGCCCTCTGGCACGGGTCTATTCGCAAAGCCGCCGCTTGCATGAACATTTGCTGTTTGGGTTTGATCCACTCGTGCCCCTGTCAACATCTGCCATGCTGGCGCTGGCCGCGCTTGGCCTTTTGATGGGGTGGCCCCGATTTCTGCGCAACGATCTGTCGAGCTGGCACAAAGGCATGGCCTGGGGCCTTTTGCCCTTGATTGTCATCAGCCCGCTGACGGGCCTGTTGCTGACATTCAACGTCACCTTCACAGAGCCCATGGCGCGCGCACCGGCTTTGCCGTTGATCAAAGCCGTCCAGCTGACCTCGGCCTTTACGGACCCCGCCCATATTCTCTTCATCGCCACACGCGGCGGGCGCCAGATTGTGCGCACGATGGAGGATGGCGCGGTCAAAACCTACACCCCCTCGGACGGCGGCCTGCGCAGCATGAGCCCCAATTGGCCCCGCCTCATCCACGAGGGCAATTGGGCGGGCCTCTGGTCTGGCGGCCTCAATGGTTTGACGGCCGCCGCCATGATGGCGTTGATGACCACCGGTCTCCTGATGTGGGGCCGCCGCACATTCCGGCGCAAGGTACACCGCAAGCCAGCCCGGGCAATTGCCTAACCACTAGGCAGATGCATGCCGCTTTTGGGGCAGCCCGGCATTGGGCTGCCCGTTCTGGCGTCAATACTCGTCTATAGTCGTAGAAAAAGAACCGCTACGGATCAGCTATGGATGGCACTTGGCTTGCTTGGCTTTTCAACGAAAAGTTTCAGCGTGTCAGGAGTGCGGTCAGTGGCCAACGGGCGCTTTTTCGATGAAATGACCAAGCCCGACGGGTTGCCGCGCGCTGTCTATGAACGGGTCAATGACTGGCTGGCCTCCGCACCGCCCGAGCTTCTGGCCTCGCGCCGCAGCCAGGCCGAGCTCATGTTCCGGCGCATTGGCATCACCTTCGCCGTCTATGGCGATAAGGATTCGACCGAGCGCCTGATCCCCTTCGACATCATCCCACGCGTGCTCGGCCGCTCCGAATGGACGCGGTTGGAAGCGGGCCTCAAACAGCGCGTCAAAGTGCTGAACATGTTTCTGGCCGATATTTACGGCAAGGGCGAGGTCATCAAGGCTGGCATCATCCCGCAAGACATCGTTTATCAGAACGAACATTTCCGCCCCGAAATGCGCGGCGTGAAAGTGCCCCACGATGTCTATGTCCATATTTCCGGCATCGACATTGTGCGCGTCGATGATCACGACTTCTATGTGCTCGAAGACAATGCGCGCACACCGTCCGGTGTATCCTACATGCTGGAAAATCGCGAAGTGATGATGCGGCTCGTGCCGGAATTGTTTTCGCGCCACCGCGTCGCACCGGTTGAAAATTATCCCGACGCCTTGCTGACAAGTCTGCGTTCGGTGGCACCCAAAGCATCAGGCTCTGACCCTGTTTGCGTGCTGCTGACACCCGGCATTTATAATTCGGCCTATTACGAACATTCCTTTCTGGCCGACAAACTCGGCGTGGAACTGGTCGAAGGCCGCGACCTCTTGGTGCGCGACAAGAACGTTTATATGCGCACCACACAAGGCCCGCAGCGCGTCGATGTGATCTATCGCCGTCTTGACGATGATTTCCTTGATCCACTGGCCTTCCGCCCCGACAGCGCGCTTGGCGTGCCCGGATTGATGAGCGCCTATCTGGCCGGCAATGTCACACTCGCCAATGCAGTAGGCACAGGTGTTGCCGACGACAAGGCCGTCTATACGTATATGCCCGAGATCATCAAATTTTATCTGGGCGAAGAACCGCTTCTGAAAAACGTGCCAACTTGGCGCTGCCGCGAGCCTGACTCTTTGAAATATGTGCTCGCGCATTTGCCCGAGCTGGTGGTGAAAGAAGTCAATGGATCAGGCGGCTACGGCATGCTGGTTGGCCCGCATGCCACACAAGCGCAGATCGCCGAATTTGCGGTGAAACTGCAAAATGATCCGGATGGATTTATCGCGCAGCCGACACTCAATCTCTCGACCTGCCCGGCCTCTTTTGAATCAGGCATTGGCCCACGCCACGTTGATCTGCGCCCCTTTGTTCTGTCGGGTGCTGATGGCGTGCGTGTTATCCCCGGCGGGCTGACGCGCGTGGCTTTGAAAGAAGGCTCGCTGGTCGTCAATTCCAGTCAGGGCGGGGGCACCAAAGACACGTGGGTTATTGATGATTTTGAAGGAGGGCAAGCCTGATGCTCTCGCGCACCGCAGACAATCTCTACTGGCTCTCCCGCTATATGGAGCGCGCCGATTTTCTGGCCCGTATCATTGATGCCGCCCAGCGCCTCGCCACTTTGCCCACCGCCTATGGCGGCACGGGCTCAGAGTGGGAGAGCACGCTCAATGCAGCGGGCGCATTGGATGGCTATCGCGAACATATTGGCGCGGTCAATGAAACGAGCGCGATTTATTATCTGGCTTTCGATCCGCAAAACTCCTCTTCCATTTGCAATTGTCTCGAATTTGCGCGCACCAATGCGCGCGCGGTGCGCACCGCACTGACCATTGAAATGTGGCAGTCGATCAACACCGCCTGGCTGGAGATGAAGCGTTTCCAGACCATCTTCGGCAAGCCCGGAACGATTGATCGATTGGAACTGTCGCGCTTTCTGGATTTTGTCCGCAAAGCCTCGCTGGATTTCGATGGTTCGGCACATCGCACCATGTTGCGCAATGATGCGCATTGGTTCTCGCGCCTTGGTCTTTACATGGAGCGCGCCGATACAACCGCGCGCATTCTGGATGTGAAATACAATGTGCTCTTGCCTGCGACCGAACAGGTGGGCGGCTCGCTCGACTATTTCCAATGGACCGCCATTTTGCGCGCGGTCTCGGCACTGACCGCCTACAACTGGGTCTACAAATCCTCGATCAAGCCGTGGTTTGTGGCGGATCTTCTGATCCTGCGCCCCGAAATGCCACGCTCATTGCGCTCCTGCTATGATGACATCGTGCGCCTGCTCGACAATATCGGCCGCGCCTATGGCAAGCAGGGCAAGGCGCAAGCCATGGCGCGCGAGACGCTGCACAAGCTCGAAAATGGCGACATGAAAGACGTGTTCGGCATGGGGCTGCATGAGTTTCTGACGCAATTCATCGAAGGCAATGACGGATTGGGTGCCGCCATTGGTGCGCAATATCTCGTCCATGACGATGAGGCCCTTTTTCAGGGGCAAATGCAGTCACAGGGTTAACGCAGCATCGTCATTGCGAGCGCAGCGAAGCAATCCAGAGGCCTCACGCGGGGCTTTCTGGATTGCTTCGCCTACGGCTCGCAATGACGGCCCTGCCCTTGCACCCATCCGCCCACAAGAGTAACGTCCCTCCCGAAGCCATGGGGTGCTGCCGGACGGTCCGGCGGCTGAGATCATACCCATTGAACCTGATCCGGATAATGCCGGCGACAGGGACGGGCGGGCCACACAAGGCCATCTCTTCCTCATCGCCTGCCAAAACCGGCCGAAGACGGAGGAAGACCCATGAACATCCAGCCGAAATCCGGCACCATCGTGCCCGAAACCGTGACCACCGGCCCACTGACCGGCTCCAAGAAGGTCTATTACACGGTCCCCGGCCACCCAGACGTTCAAGTCCCCTACCGCGAAATCTCGGTCACCGATCCGAAGGAAGCCCCGGTGCGCGTCTATGATGCGTCAGGCCCCTATACGGAAACCGACATTGCCGTTGATCTGGCCAAAGGCCTGAAGCGCATCCGCTCGCCTTGGTTGGCGCGACGCGCCAATCTGGCCGCTTATGCTGGCCGCGCTGTGAAGCCCGAAGACAATGGCGATGTGTCGCCTGAAAAGCTGGTGCCGCCCTGCCCGGCCATCACCGCCCCGCTGATGGGCGGCGCGGGCCACGTCACGCAATATGAATTTGCACGTGCCGGCATCATCACCGAAGAAATGATTTATGCGGCGCACCGCGAAAATCTCTGCCGCGAGGCCATGCTGGCGGAAGCCCACGACAAGCTCGCTGATGGCGAAAGCTTTGGCGCGGAAATTCCTGCTTTCGTGACACCGGAATTCGTGCGCGATGAAATCGCCCGCGGTCGCGCGATCATCCCCGCCAATATCAACCATCCCGAACTCGAGCCGATGGTCATTGGCCGCAACTTCCTCGTGAAGGTGAATGCCAATATCGGCAATTCGGCTGTCACATCGTCAATGGCGGAAGAAGTCGAAAAGCTTGTCTGGTCGATCCGTTGGGGTGCGGACACCGTGATGGATCTCTCGACAGGTCGCAACATTCACAACATCCGCGACTGGATCATGCGCAATTCACCGGTGCCGATTGGCACGGTGCCGATCTATCAGGCGTTGGAAAAGGTCGATGGCGATCCCATCAAGCTGACATGGGAAGTGTTCCGCGACACCTTGATCGAACAGGCTGAACAGGGCGTCGATTATTTCACCATTCATGCGGGCGTGCGTCTCGCTTATGTGCCGCTGACCGCCAAGCGCACGACGGGCATTGTCTCGCGCGGTGGTTCGATCATGGCGCGCTGGTGCCTGGCGCATCATCAGGAAAGCTTCCTCTACACGCATTTCGACGAGATCTGCGACATCATGCGCAAGTATGACGTCTCCTTCTCGCTGGGCGATGGCTTGCGTCCGGGCTCGATTGCAGATGCCAATGACGCCGCGCAATTTGCCGAACTCGAAACGCTTGGCGAACTGACCAAGCGCGCTTGGGAAAAGGGCTGCCAGGTCATGATCGAAGGCCCCGGCCATGTGCCGATGCACAAGATCAAAATCAATATGGAAAAGCAGCTGAAGGAATGCCACGAGGCCCCCTTCTACACGCTTGGACCGCTGACCACCGACATTGCACCGGGCTATGATCACATTACGTCGGGCATTGGTGCGGCGATGATCGGCTGGTTTGGTTGCGCCATGCTTTGCTATGTCACACCGAAAGAGCATCTCGGCCTGCCCGATCGTGACGATGTGAAAGTCGGCGTGATCACCTATCGCATTGCAGCCCATGCGGCTGACTTGGCGAAGGGCCATCCGGCGGCGCAAGTGCGCGACGATGCGCTGTCACGCGCACGTTTCGACTTCCGCTGGGAGGACCAGTTCAATCTCGGTCTCGATCCGGATACGGCGCGTTGCTACCACGACGAAACACTGCCCAAGGATGCGCATAAGGTCGCGCATTTCTGCTCAATGTGCGGACCAAAATTCTGCTCGATGAAAATCTCGCAGGACCTGCGCGCCGAAGCAGCGGTGATTGCCGAACGCGAAAAGGGAATGGCCGACAAAAGCGCCGAGTTCCTGAAGAGCGGCGGCGAGCTTTACGTGAAGAGCTGAAACTAACGCCTGCTCCTCGCCGTCATTGCGAGGAGCGCAAGCGACGAAGCAATCCAGAAGCACCACGTGCGACTCTGGATTGCTTCGCTGCGCTCGCAATGACGATCCCAATGAATTGGACCGATGACCCAAACATCCCGCCGCACACTTCTCGCCGCCTCCGCAGCCGCCACGCTCGCAGCCCCTCACGTGGCACGCGCGCAAGCGCCGATCCGCTGGCGCATGATCACTTCGTGGACGAAGAACCTGCCCGGCCCCGGCGTCTCGGCAGAACGCCTCGCGCAACGCATCAACAAAATGAGCGGCGGGCGCATGCAGGTCGAGGTGTTTGCCGCTGGCTCCATCGTGCCAGCCTTTGGCGTGTTTGAAGCGATCTCAACAGGTGTCGCGGAAATGGGCCATACGGCCTCGTTCTTCTGGGACGGCAAAATGCCGGGTGCGGCTCTCTTCACCACAGCGCCATTTGGCCTGCCGTCTGTTGAACACCAGACATGGATTGAGCAGCGCGGTGGCCAGCAATTGTGGGACGAATTTTATCGCCCCGCTGGCGTGCGTGGATTGCTCGCTGGCAACACCGGCCCCTCCATGGGCGGCTGGTTTCGCAAAGCCATCACATCGGTCGATGATCTGAAAGGCCTGCGCATACGCGTGCAAGGTCTGGGTGGCGAGGTTTACAAGGAACTGGGCGCAACACCGCAATCCATTCCTCCGGGCGACATTCTGCCAGCGCTTGAGCGCGGCACGATTGATGCGGTGGAATTGCTCGCACCCGTCAATGACCAGCCGCTCGGCTTTCAGAAATACGCGCCCATCTACCACATGCCGGGCTTCAACAAGCCCAATGGCGCCGCCGAGGCTTTGCTCTCCATCCCCGCTTTCGAGAAATTGCCTGACGATCTGCGCGCCATTGTCGAGACCGCCTGCGCGGCCGAACATAATGCGGGCCTTGTGGAAGCGCAGGCCAGCAATGCGCAGGCGATTGTCGAACTCGTGGCCGCAGGCGCCAAGGTGACTGCCTTTCCGCCAGATGTCATCGCCGCCATGCGCGCCAAGACTCACGTGGTGCTGGATCGCAAAGCATCCGAGAGCGCATTTGCGGCGCGCATTGTTGGCTCCTATCGCGCCGCCATTGGTGCGGGGCGCAACTGGGCCTCCATTGAAGCCTATATGGCGCAGGTGCTGCGGCAGGCCTGAGCCAGAGCGACAGGCCAAAGGTCAAACTCGACGGACGCGCCTTGAGCCGCTAGAACCCCGCTAACCCCGAACCGGGGGCAGAGCCGTTTCCACTTCGAGATTCTTCATGGCGCATCCTGACCGTTACCTTCTTGCCGGCGTCATGGGCTGGCCCGTGATGCATTCGCGCTCGCCGATGATGCACAATTACTGGTTCAAGACGCACAATCTGGCGGGCACCTATCTGCCGCTGGCGGTTGAACCTGACGGTATCGGCCCTGCGCTGAAGGCGCTGCAGCCGTTAGGCTTCGCCGGCTGCAATCTGACGATCCCGCATAAAGAAACCGCCATGACCTTCATGGACGAGATTGACGAGACGGCGAAGCGCATCGGTGCGATCTCTTGCGTCGTCGTGCGCAAGGATGGTTCGCTGAAGGGCTCCAACAACGACGGCTATGGCTATATCAACAGCATTCTCGAAGAAGTGCCGGAGTGGAAAGCCGACAGCGGCCCTGTCGTGATCATGGGTGCGGGTGGCGGCGCGCGTGCCGTCTCGCTGTCGCTCGCAGATCGCGGCGCGAAAGATATTCGCATCATCAATCGCTCGCCGGAACGCGCACAAGGCCTGGCGCGCGAGTTTGGCGCACCGATCACAGCTGTGGCTTGGGAAGATCGTCACGCTGCGCTCGAAGACGCAGCCATGGTGGTGAACACCACAAGCCAAGGCATGGTCGGACAAAGCGCACTCGACCTGTCGCTCGCCAAATTGCCCAAGCACGCTTTGGTCTCAGATATTGTCTATATTCCGAAAGAGACGCCGCTTTTGAAAGAAGCGCGCGAGCGCGGCAACAAGACCGTCAACGGCCTTGGCATGCTGCTGCACCAAGGCCGCCCGGCGTTTCGCGACTGGTTTGGCATTGAGCCAAAAGTGACGCCAGAATTGCGCGCCATGATGGAAGCGACGATTTGACGAAGCCAAAGGCTTCGTCATTGCGAGGAGCCGCAGGCGACGCGGCAATCCAGAGCCACATGTGAGGCCTCTGGATTGCTTCGCTTTGCTCGCAATGACGGCGTATTAAGCCGTCACCCCGTCACCTTCGAGCGGTAATGATCCCAGGTCTTCTGGAACAAGCTCGTTGACCAGAGCTTTTCGTAGCAAGCCTTCTTTTCTTCTTCCGAAAATTCGTAAGGCTCGCCCAGCTGCTCGGCCATATATTGGCGATAGCAATTTTCTTCGACGTAAGCTGCGAGCGCGAAGCACTCGATCATATTTGTGCCGACAATCGTCACGCCATGTGATTTCAGCAAAACCGCCGGACGCTTGCCCAATGTTTGCGCGAGGCGCTCGCCCATCGGCTTGGTGTTGACCGACATCGGCGTGTTCATCACCGGCATATCGCCCAGCAAAACGCCCTGCGCATAAACATGCTTGTAGGGCTTGCCGACCATGGTCAGAAAGGTCGACCATTTGGGATGCGTATGCGCCACCGCCTGCACATCGGGGCGCGCGCGGTAGATTTCGGTATGGATGTGAAACTCGAGCGGCGGCTTGCCTTTGCCTGAAACCACATTGCCATCCATGTCGATCTCGACAAGATCATCCTGCGTCATCAGTCCCTTCACTGCCGAGCCATTGTTGATCAGGAGATTGTCGCCATAGCGGATGGAGACATGGCCGTTGTGATCGATGATATCCGCCTTTTCCAGCATGCGGATGCAATCAACCAGCTCTTGGCGCGGATCATTCTTCTGCGACATATCAAACCTCTTTTAGAAACCGACGCGGGATTTCCACAAATCCCAGGCGCGGAAGCCCGCATTTCTGTTCACTTCATCGGCCAGACGACCCTCGTCCGGCGAGAGTGCTGCAATATGACCGCCCAGCATGGTGGCGGTGACCTGCATGCGCGCGTTCAATTCCGTATAGACCGCGCGGAAAACCGCCGTCTGCAGATCAGGGCCCGTGGCCACAGACCCATGCGCGCGCATCAGCACAATATCCTTATCTGCCAGCACAGCCGAGAGCGCGTCGCCCTTGGCATTGTTGCCCACCAACATGTCGGTCGCGCCAAACTTTTCTGAAATATCAAAAGTCGGCACACCGCGCGCGATGAAAGCCGCATTGTGGAACATGGCCTGCAGGGGGCGACCTGTCAGACCGAAGGGAATGACATTGGGCGAATGCGAATGGGCGACCGCGTTAATGTCGGGACGTGCGCGATAGATGGAGCCGTGGATGAAACGCTCCAAGAATGAACCAAACCCACGCGCGTCCACACATTCGCATTCCAGATCATATTCGAGAATATCTTCGGGCGTCACAAGCGCAGGCGCCAATGAGCGCGACATCAGGAAGCGATTGGGATCGTGCGGGTGGCGCATGGAGACATGGCCGAACCCGTCAACCACGCCCTGATCGGCCAGAATACGGCTGGCAGCAGCAATATCCTTGAAGACAGAGGCATCAACCTTGCCGCCCGACTTGGGTGCTGGCGCACCCGAGGCGATGTCAGCTGGCGAGCGCAGATAGGAAAGGCCTGAATGACAGGCGCAGCGGAAGAGTCTCATGTCGTTTCCCCTTTTATATTTTCAGTAGCGCCGTCATTGCGAGGAGCGAAGCGACGAAGCAATCCATAAGGCCGCACGTGGGGCTTTCTGGATTGCTTCGCTTCGCTCGCAATGACGAGAAAAATTACCATCCCATGCGTTCTTGTTCCGCGACCTGCGAGGCCAGACGCACGGGCGTGTTGGCTGCACCAAACAGCTCGTAATTCCTGCGCTCCACGATCTCGAAGAAGAAGGTCTTCTCAAAGGTCGCCGTATAAATCTGAAAGAAATCGCCTGAGCGATTGCGATCATAGAGGATGCCGTATGTGCGCATCTGCTCGATGAGATCATTGTCGAGATCAACAAAACGCGCCGACAGGTCTTCGTAATAATTGTTCGGAATGGTCAGAAACTTCACGCCGCGCGCAACAGCGGCTTCGACAAAGGCGAAGATGTCGCCTGTCTCCAGTGCAATATGCTGCACGCCTGAACCACCAAAGGCATCGATGAAGCGCGAGACGGCCGTTGAGCCGCCATCGGCAATGTTGAGCGGAATGCGCAATGTGCTGGAGGGCGAGCGGATCACGCGGCTGTAGAAAGCGCCATATGGGTCGGCCACTTCCACCTGCGGATCATTCACCAGACCCAGCACGCTTTTGTAGAAGGTCATCCAGGACAGGAATTCAGAGCGGCGCAGCACGTTCGAAAAATGGTCAAAACATTTCAGCGAACCCGGTGCTTCAGCCTTGTCGAAAACAAAGTCGCGATCCCAATTGGTCTGCGCTCCTTCTTGGCGCGCACCCATGAAATAGATCAGCGAATTTTCAACGCCAGCCACCGCCGGAATAAGATCTTCACCCGGCCCGATGCGGCCGAAATAGGTCGGAGCGCCAAGCGCATTGGCACGCTCCAGCGCGCGCTCGGGATTGTCAAAGCGCAAGCCCAGCGCGCACATGGATGTGCCATGCAGCAGCCCAAAGGCATGCGCAAAACCATCCTGCTCGCTGTTGACGACAATGTTGAGATCATTCTGGCGATAGAGATCAACCTCTTTCGAGCGATGGCGCGCCACACGTGTGAAGCCCAGACCTTCCAGCAGCCCAACAAAGGACCCCGGACCCGATGAGCCCGTGGTGAATTCGACAAATTCAATGCCACCAATAGGTGAGGCTTCCGGCAATTCGCCGCCGATGCGCAAGGGGGCCAGCCCCTGCGCGATGCGACCCTGATCCAGTGTCTCACCCGCAATCTGCAACGAACGCATGCCGTCTTGCGCAATCATGGCTGCGGGCGCGCCACGGAAATGATCGTTGAAAGCCTCCAGCGAGACAGGGCCGCGATAGCCCGTCTTCATCACGCAGTCGAGAAACTCCGCCACAGGGTGATCGCCTTGGCCCGGAAAGCAGCGGTGATGGCGCGACAGCGACATCGGATCCATAAGGATGCCCGGCGCGTCTGACAGCTGCACAAGACCAATTCGGGCGGCTGGAATATCAGCCAGCGGCGCGAGCGGATTTTTGTTGGCGCAAATGTGGAAACTATCCAGCACGATGCCGAGGTTGGGCTTGTCGGCCAGGCAGACCAGCTCATAGGCCTGCATCCAGTCTTTCACATAGCGGCCCCAGGCGAGCGCCTCATAGCCCAGACGAAAGCCGCGCTGCGCGGCGCGATCCGCCAACTCGGCCAGATCAGCGGCGGCGCGATGCTTGTCATCCACACTGTCTTCGGAGACCGAGGAGCACATGCCTAAAAAGCGCGTGCCCAATTCTTCCATCAGGTCGAATTTGCGCTCGGCGCGGTCGAAATTGCGCGCCCGCATGGGCTCGGGCATGGATTCAAAATCGCGCAGCGGCTGCAGACCGATGATCTCAAGGCCCAGATCCTGACAGCGCGCGCGCACATCCTTGGGCTTGCCGGAGAAGAAGGTCAGGTCGTTTTCAAAGATCTCGACGGCGCGAAACCCGGCCCTGGCCACGGCAGCCAGTTTCGCTTCCAGCGTGCCTCCCATGGAGACGGTAGCGATGGACCAACGAAGCATGCGGGTTTCCTTAGCAGGGCGGCGGTCAGATTCTTCTGATTTCAAAGCATAAAGGGCTCTGCATGTCCCCGCAATGACGCCCTCCCCATATTCCCCATGGCCGCCCTTTCATGTATCAGAACCGGGACGGTCCGCGCCCCAAAGGCACAAGACCCGCAAAAACAAGCTTTGGAGGGGTGGATAGATGAGCCAGTTGAAACTCAGCATCGCGACGACCGATTACGACCATTTCCGCGATTTCCGCATGGGCCTCGTCAAGGCCGAGGGCATTGACCACAATTGGCTGACGCTGGGTCACCATGAAATCTTCGCCCGACAGACTTTTAACCGTGAATTCGACGTCAGCGAATTGTCCTTTGCAAAGTTCTCGACCCAGATAACCCGCGATGATTGCGACATTGTCGGCCTGCCGGTGGTCTGCTCGCGTCTGTTCCGCTTCTCGTCCTTCTATGTGAACAAGAATTCCGGCATCAAGACGATTGGCGACCTGAAGGGCAAGCGCGTCGGCTCGCCGGAATGGGCGCACTCGGCCGCCGTCTATATGCGCGGCTGGATGCACAATGATTGCGGCGTGAAGCTGACGGATGTGCATTGGTATCAGGCGGGTGCCAATGCGCCGGGCCGTATTGAAAAGGTCGAGCTGAATTTGCCGGAAGGCCTCAAGCTTACCCGCGTGGCTGACAAGTCACTCTCGGAAATGCTGGCCTCGGGCGAAATCGATTGCGCGATCATCGCGCGCCCGCCCACCTGCTTCCTGGAAGGCGACCCGAATGTCGTGCGCCTCTTCCCCGAATATCTCGAGATGGAAGAAGATTATTACGCCAAGACCAAGGTCTGGCCGATCATGCATATCATCGCGATGAAGAAGTCCATCGTGGACGAAAACCCGTGGGTGCCGCGCAACCTCTACAATGCGTTTGTCGAGTCAAAGAATCGCTCCATCGAGCGCCTGTTTGATCCGGCTGTGTCGCGCTATCCGCTGCCGTGGCTGCCGACCTATGCGCGCCGCATGCGCGACATGATGGGCGACACATTCCCCTTCGGCATTGATGAAAACCGCGCCACTTGGGAACAGATGCTGCTCTATACCTATCAGCAGGGCATTGCTCACAAGCACGTCAAGCCGGAGGATATTTTCCCGGCGAGCACGGGCACCAAGATCATCGTCTAAACTGACGATCCAACCGCCGGCCCCACAGGTCGGCGGTTTCTTTTTCAAGACACAAGAAACCATTCCAACAACAAGAAAAACGGGAGACTCCGATATGTCCACTCTGACCGGACTGAACAGCAAGCCGCGCCTGGCTGCCGAACTCTGCGCTGTCACGCGCATGCTCGAAGACATGGGCATTCTGCAATATAGCGGACATATCGCCGTGCGCGTGCCGGGCCAAGACGCATTGATGGTTCAGCGCCGCTCAGATTCGCGCGCCGAACTCGTGCCCGAGCGGATTGTCACAGTCGACTTTGATGGCAATGTGATCGATGGCGACGGCAAGCCGCCGTCTGAAACAGCCATTCACATTGAGACCATGCGTGCGCGTCCTGATGTGCATGCGACGTTGCACAGCCATATGGAACTCGCCATCGCCTTCACCATGATGGAAGATGCGCAAATGTATCCGATGCGCGCCCGCGCCACACGCTGGGCGAGCGGCATTCCGACCCATCCCGATCCCAGCCACATCAAATATCCGCAACAGGGCAAGGATCTCGCAGCCACGCTGGCGCACCACAATGTCGCATTGATGCGCGCCCATGGCCTGCTGCTGGTGGCTGAAAGTCTGCCCGCTTTGATTTCAGACGCCGTGCATTTTGAAGAAAACGCCAAGGCGCAAATGCAGGTGATGAATGCGGGCGCCAAGCCCAAGCCGCTCACGGCAGCAGAAATCGAACAGATTCTGAAACTCGACGACCGCCCGCACCACGTTTCCAAAATGTGGAACTATTACGTGCGCAAGGGCCTGGTGGCCGGCACGGTCGAGAAAGAATGGGATCTGCTGGAAGGGTGACAAATCTTCCCCTCTCCCGCATGCGGGAGAGGGTGTCTGCGCAGCAGACGGGTGAGGGTGCGTGCGCATGTCCCACCCTCATCCGGTTGCCTCTGGCAACCACCTTCTCCCGCCAGCGGGAGAAGGGGCGCGCATCTCACCCCTGATGAATCGGATCAACCCACAGTACTTCGCTGGGCTGTTCCACCGCTTCAATATCCAGATTGATCGACGTCGCTTGTCCGTCTGAGCGCACGAGCACGCATTCCAGCGTCTCGTCATCGCGCGCATTGATTTCCTGATGCGGCACAAAGGGCGGCACGAAAATGAAATCGCCCGGCCCCGCCTCAGCTGTAAATTCCAGCTTGTCGCCCCAGCGCATGCGCGCATGGCCCTTCACGATATAGATCACACTCTCCAGTGCGCCGTGATGATGTGCGCCAGTCTTCGCGCCCGCATGGATGGTCACCGTGCCAGCCCAAAGTTTTTGCGCACCCGCACGGGCAAAATCGATCGCGGCTTTCCGCTCCATGCCCGGCGTTGAGGGCACGCCCGCACCATCCAGCGCACCTGCGGGGATGACCCGCACGCCATCATGCTTCCAGCGCTCTGTGCTCATCGTTCTGCCTCCGAATTGATCGCCCGAACATCCAGCATCACGTGGGAGAGCGCAAGCGCAGCCACGCAAGCCAAGCTCGCGCGTTGTCGAGCTGATCCCCTGTTGCGGAGCGTAAGATGCGTCGGACACTGGCAGCTTTTATCCTGCTGGCCGCCCCTGTGGCGGCGCAAGCAGGCTTTCTGGAAGAGCTGTTTGGCATACGCCCGCAGCCCCAACCAGCGCCCTATCAAGACTATTATGAGCCGCGCCAGATTGTGCCCGATCGCGGGCCACGCTTGCCGGTGCTGGATGTGCCGACCGCGCG
Source organism: Beijerinckiaceae bacterium (assembly GCA_947452005.1). GTDB lineage: Bacteria > Pseudomonadota > Alphaproteobacteria > Rhizobiales > Beijerinckiaceae > Terripilifer. Next base: position 20,823 of record CANGBC010000002.1, read on the forward strand.
CGTGGAATCGACCTGTTGCAAACATGGCGAAGATCCGATGCAAGCCCTGCTCAATGACGACACATTGGTGCGTGGTGATATCGTCATGACGACGGAAGGGTTGCGTAGCTTTGTTGGGTCACGCCCACCCCATGCGATGCGCGATTTCGTACCCGTCGGCAAAGCCACAAGCCTCAGCGCCGAACGCAAGAAACAATTGCTGGCGCTTGATCGGTAGCGCCCGCTGCGGCAGCAACACAGTTAATCGGCCCTTTCACCAGTCGGCAGAGTGCGCGGCTTCTGGCACACGCAACAGCAAAGTCTCTCTGGCATGCTGCACTTATCGATGGGAGCCAGACATGACACATGAGGACAAGATCATTGCGAGCGAACGGGTTTGCCGCAATTGCCGCTATCTCTCCTGCGCAGGCGGCGCGACGCTGCGCTGCGCAGACCCGGCCGCGCTGGATTTTCATCGCGACGTCGCCCCACGCGGATCCTGTGGCCGGTTTCAGATTTCGTTCAAAGCCGTGCGCCAGCTGGCTTTCGCCTCCAGCACACCGCAGCGCGCGGAAGTTTGGGAAATGGCCATGCAGCGGCGCGCAAACGCGCTCATCATCAGCGCGCCATAAAAAAAGGCGCGAACCTTGCGGGTTCGCGCCTTCGTCTCACCGCAAGGGTGAAACTTACATCACATTGCCGACGGCATCGCCTGCCGCAGCATCGGCGTAGAATTCCGGCAACATGCGCGACTCGACACCTTCCGCCTTGAGGCGTTCAGCGAATTCGTTGCGCAAATGCGGATCTTCGTCGCAATAAGGAATGGCCGAGCCGCCCTTCTTCAGGTCGATCGCGCCGTAATCCATGATCGCTTCGCCCGGCAGGCCGGCCTTGCGCGAACGCTGGTTGTTCGGACCATGCCAAGCCGAGACGCGCAGCGGCTCCTTGGAAATACCAAAGTGCTGGTGGAACCAGTCACCCGACATCGGAGCAGCCGAAACCAGACCGCCGTATTCGTAATCCTGACGGCGCACGAGTTCGGACTTGCCCGCTTCCCACGGACGCATGCCGATGACATCGGCCGGCCATGTGTAGGTGTAGCCCTTGCCCTTGAGGCAGAGCAGAACCGCAGCCGAGGCATGCTTATGGGCCTTGGAATAGCGGCCCGTCTCATGCTGGCCGATCCAGAAGTAGAAGCGGTTGCCGGCCATCCACGGCTCAACGCGGCGATAGCCCGGTGAACGGCGGTTATCGAGCGGCAGCTCGCAATTGATCAGATCGGGGATGAAGTTGGTGCGGCGCATGGCCAGACCACGCACCGGATCGGGCTCAACGTCCTCAACCGATTTAAAGTAATCTTCATTGCCCGAATAGCGATCAGTGAAGCTGAAATCATTGTTGAAGATGAAGTTCGCATTGTCGAACAGGTTCATCACATTCGGGGCCGTCGTGCCGCAATAGAGCAGCGCAGGCGAGTTCGTCGCGTTGACGAAACGATGTGATGCGTTCAGCGGGATCGAAAACGTCGAGCCCTTCTGCCATTCAAAGGTCTGCTTCTTGGAGGCATTGGCACCCGACCACACTTCGGTGGAGCCGCGGCCTTCAACGACGAAAACAACCTTTTCATACATGTGCTTGTCGACATTCAGCGCGCCACCAGCGGGCACTTCGACGACATAAGAACCCCAGAGGCCTTCGGTGCCAAACAGCTGGATGTATGAGCCACGACCGCCGAGGCGCTTCCAAGGCTTCAGTTCAATATCGAGAACCGTGCGCACGCCGATGCTGCGGTAGCAAGGAATGCCTTCTGATTCCATGAACTGGTCATAAGGCATGGCCGGCCGCTTGAACTTGCCCAGACCAGCGATTTCGCCAGCTTTCGGTTCGTGCCAATGTGATGGTGCGTCATGCGGCATGGGAATCCTCGCTCTTGTTGTTGTCGGGACTTGCTCCGGCCTCGGGGGTTGAGTGCCCTCTACTTTCGGAGAAGATGCCTCTGATTAGCAGAGGCTTTCGCTGGTTCCAAGCACGATCCGCGGCCGGTTCAGCCGCCCGCCCGGTTGGCCTCTTCCTGAAGGGCTTTCAGCTCGGCTGCCAGGGCCTCGTAGCGGGCCAGCCAGCGGGCGAGATCGCGCTTGACGTCAAGATTGGTGGCCTCAGCCTCGAGCTGACGCACATGGTCGGCCAGAGCGCTCGCGCGCTCCACTGCATCTTGCCAGGTTTTGTCGAAATCGAGCATGAGGGTCCCTTATCCGAGGTCATTATAGCCTAAGGGCGGCTCTTACTCGACCCTCTTCTTGCCGATCGGCCCCAGACGGCCCAGGTGCGTATCCTGAAAATGCGACCCATATTTCAGCCCGTAGCCCAGCATGCGGTCGAAGCCAATATGTGCGACCCAGATGAGGGACAGGCCCAGAAATGGCTCCTGCCCCAAGAACCAGGCCAGAACCCCCAGCGCAATCGCCCCCGCATAGCTATGCAAGGCATTATAGGCGATGGCGCCAGCCACCGGCCCGGCCAGATAGGCAAGAAAACTGATGTCAGGGGCCAGAAAGAAGACAAAAAAGCCCATGGTTGAAAAACCCAGCGCGAAATAGGCAAAGGTCGCGACGGCAAAGACGGTCAGGCCTTCCAGACGCAGCAGGTAAAGCGGCCAGCCCTGTACGGCAGGCACCGTCATTAAATCTTTTCTGAAATCAGTCATGAAAATCCCCGTCTCGGCAATGAGGGGAGTGTCCGAATTTGCCGGTGGCTTTGCAAGGCGAGGCTCTGCATGCTTAATCAAGCCATGCCTGCCCCTATCACCCTCTACCTCGATGCCGATGCCTGTCCCGTCAAAGACGAGGCCTATCGGGTGGCGGAGCGCTATGGGCTCAAGGTCTTTGTGGTGGCCAATGCCTTCATCAACGTGCCCCGCTCGCCCCTGATCGAACGGGTGATTGTGCCCGCCGGGCCCGATGTCGCCGATGACTGGATTGTCGAGCGGGCGGGGCCGGGCGCCATTATTGTCACCACCGACATCCCGTTGGCCGCACGCGGCGTCAAAGCCGGCGCCGAGGTCATCTCGCCCAAGGGCAAGGTTTTTAACGAGGATTCCATCGGCATGGCGCTGGCCACCCGCAATCTGATGGAAGATTTGCGCAGCGCGGGCGAAACCACCCGCGGCCCCGCCCCCTTCAGCCCTCGCGACCGCAGCGCCTTTCTGTCCGCGCTGGATCTGGCCGTCAACAGACTGAAGCGGGCCGGATTTACGCCCTGACAGGGCCAAGGCCTTGACTCCCCGGCACCTGTTGCCGACTTTGATTTCCAACGAAAGTCAAAGATGCCGGGAGGCAACAGAATGATCATCGACGACGAAAAGGGCGTCACGCCAGCTGTCCTGAAAGCCATGGAAGGCACGACCAATGCGCGTGCCCGCCAGATCATGGAAGCCTTGGTGCGCCACTCCCATGCTTTTGCGCAAGAAGTGCAGCTCACAGAAGAAGAATTCGAATATGGAATCGACTTCCTGAACCGCATCGGCAAGACGACCAATGATGTTCATAACGAAGCCATTCTCTTCTCCGACACCATTGGCTTTTCGACGCTCGTTTGCTTGATGAACAATGGCAAGAATGGCGCAACCGAAACCGCGGCCGCTTTGCTCGGACCCTTCTGGCGCATGAACTCGCCCAAAACCGAAAATGGCGGCTCGATTGTGCGCTCTGACACGCCCGGCCCCGTGCTCTTTGCCAATTGTCTGGTGAAAGACCAAGACGGCCATCCGCTCGCGGGTGTTGAAATTGACGTGTGGCAATCTTCCCCCGTCGGACTTTACGAAAATCAGGATGAATCGCAGATCGACATGAATTTGCGCGGCAAATTCATCACGGATGCGCAGGGACGCTTCTTCTTCCGCTCGGTGAAACCGGCAGGCTATCCGATTCCGCTGCACGGACCTGTGGGCGATATGATCCGCGCGCAGCATCGCCGCCATTTCCGCCCGGCGCATATTCACTTCCTGTGCTTCAAGGACGGCTACAAGACACTCGTCACGCAGGTCTTCGTCGATGACGACAAGGATCTCGAAAACGATGTGGTCTTTGGCGTGACGCGCGCTTTGGTTGGCGATTATGTGAAACATAACGGCAATGCGCCCGCACCCGATGTGACAGGCGAGTGGTATTCGCTCGACTATACATTCGTGATGGAAAAGGGCGTGGCGAAGCTGCCGCATCCGCCGATCAAGTAAGAGAGCCAGCGACACATGACCTATCCGATTTCGCAGGCTGGACGCATTGTTCTTGTCATGGGTGGCGCGGGCGGCGTTGGCAAAGCCACCGCGCGGCTCTTTGCCGAAAGCGGCGCGCAGGTGGCGATCACCTATCGTGATGATGCGAGCAAAGCGGCTGAGGCACAGGCTTTTGTGAAAAGCCTGCCGGGCAGCAATCATGCGGCCTTTGCAGCTGACGTGGGCGACACGGCCACGCTGCTCGCCTTGCGTGATGCGATGCAGGCCAAATACGGCGACAGGCTGCATGTGCTGGTCAATTCGGCAGGCTTCACCAAGCCCATCCCGCATGCTGATCTCGATACGCTGGATGATGAGCTGATCGACCGGATGTTTGCCATCAACTGGCGCGGCCAGTTTGCCACCGTGCGCACTTTTGCGCCCATGCTCAAAGCCTCGGGCGATGGGCTCATCGTGTCGATCTCGTCCATTGCTGCCAACAATGGAAATGGCTCCAACATTGCCTATGGCGCCGTGAAGGCAGGCATTGAAGCGATGACGAAATCGCTCGCCCGTGCATTGGCGCCAGAAATTCGCGCGATGAATGTCTCGCCCGGTGTGGTGGACACAGGCTTTGTGGCCGGACGCGGGGCGGAATTTAACGCCAAGACCGCCGCCTCCACACCACTCAAGCGCGTGGCCACAGCTGATGATGTTGCTGCAGCCGTTCTGGCTTGTGCCACCCACCTCACTTATTCGACCGGCACGACGATCACCGTCGATGGCGGCCGCGCGCTTTAAAGGAACGCCACATGCGCCGTCCGCTCGACAAGGTTTTCATCACCTGTGCCATCACCGGCAATCTCACCTTGCCGGAGCAGACGCCCTATCTGCCGATCACGCCCGAAGAGATTGCCAATTCTGCTTTGGGCGCTGCCGAGATGGGCGCTGCCATTGTGCATTTGCATGTGCGCGAGCCGGGCTCCGGCAATCCGTCGATGGAAATTGCCTATTACCAGGACGTGGTGGAGCGTATCCGCGCACGCAACAAGGATGTGATCCTCAACATCACCACGGGACCGGGCGGGCGCTTTGTGCCCTCCGACGAAGACCCGAAAGTGGCAGGCCCCGGCACAACATTGCTCGCACCTGAAAAGCGCGTCGAACATATTGCGCTGCTGAAGCCTGAAATCTGCACGCTTGATTTGAACACGATGAATTCGGGCGGACAGGTTGTCATCAACACGCCCAAAAACGTGCGCCGCATGGCGAAGGTGATCAATGAGGCAGGCGTGAAGCCCGAGATCGAATTGTTCGATTCCGGCGATATCGCGCTCATGCATGATCTCATCAAGGACGGTACGCTGAAGGGCCCCGTACTCACCTCTTTTGTCATGGGCGTCTCTTACGGCTTCCAGCCGAGCCCCGAGACCGTGCTTTATGCGCGCTCGCTTTTGCCGGGCGACGCGCATTTCACTGCCATCGGCATTGGCCGCCATGCTTTCACCAGCGTGGCGCAATCCTATCTCGCAGGCGGGCATGTGCGTGTCGGGCTTGAAGATGGCGTCTATCTGTCGAGGGGCGTGTTGGCAGAATCCAATGCCGTGCTCGTCGAAAAGGCGCGGCGCATGGTGGAAGATCTTGGCGGCCAGATTGCAACCGCGCGTGAGACGCGCGCCATGCTGGGCTTTGCCTGAACAGAATAAACTGGAGAGTAAAACGCATGTCCGACAAAATTCTCGGCGAAGTCGAAGCCACCTGCCTGCGCTTGCATGAAAAGGCGATTGATGCCGACCATGTTGCGCCGTCTGTTGAAAAGATGCGCCTGCAACGCAACAAGGCTGACGATGTCATCGTCGAATTGCAGGCGGCTGCCGTGAACCCATCCGATATCAAAGCTGCCATTGGCATGATGCCTTATGCCATTTTCCCGCGCACGCCGGGCCGCGATTATGCAGGCACGATTGTTGATGGACCCGCAGATCTCATCGGCAAGCAGGTGTTCGGCTCGTCGGGTGATCTCGGCATTCGCCGCGATGGCACACATGCGAGCCATCTCGTCGTCGAAAAAGACGCGCTCGTGATGAAGCCCGACAATATTTCGATCTATGAAGCCGCTGGCATTGGCGTGCCTTTCGTCACCGCCATTGAAGGCTTCCGCCGCGCGGGCATGCCGAAGGCGGGTGAAACGGTTCTCGTTATGGGCGTCAACGGCAAAGTTGGCCAAGCCGCAGCACAGATTGCTGCCTGGCAGGGCGCGCGCGTCATTGGCGCGGTGCGCAAGAGCGAGCCTTATGCGGGCTTCTCATCTGCACCTGTCGAGATCGTCGATAAATCCAAAGGCGATGTCGCCACCCAAGTGCGCGACATGACTGGCGGCAAGGGTGCGGACATTGTCTACAACACGGTCGGCGACCCCTATTTTCAGGATGCGCATAAGGCGCTGGCTATTCTTGGCTGCCAGATCCTGATCGCTGCTATCGACAAGATCGTCCAGTTCAACATTTTCGAATTCTACCGCGGTCGCCACACCTATGTGGGCATTGACTCGCTGGCGCTGAATTCAGTCGCGACCGGTGCCGTGCTGCGCGAGCTTGGGCCCGGCTTTGCGGCTGGCAAGCTGAAGCCTTTTCCGATTGAAGAGCGCGCCATCTATGCGCTGAAGGATGCGGCATCCGCCTATGTCGCCGTTATGGGATCAGCGCGTGATCGCGTCATCTTCGATCCGAAGCGCTAAGGGGCCATCAACATGCATGTGACACGCTTTTCGGAAGCTCCTGCTTATTATCCCGCCGCCCATTACGACATGCGCTGCCTGCGCTTGCAGGGGCGCGAGGCTGGACCTTCATCACAAATGTGGCTGGGCATGTCGCAAATTCTCCCCGGTGGACACACGGACCCGGATGCCTCGCCGATGGAGAAAATCTATTTCGTCGTGGAAGGTGAACTGACGATTGAGACACCCGAAGGTGAAGTGGCGTTGAAGCCGCACGATTCCTGCCGCATCGCGCCCGGTGAATCGCGCACGTTGAAGAACAAAACCAATAAGCCGGTCATGGTTGTGCTCGCCATGGCATTAGAGCCAGCAAAGGCCGCTTGAGCAAAACGAAACGACACAGGGGAAGAAACGTCATGATGCGTAAAATCGCTACAGCACTCGGCCTCGCCGCCGCCCTGCTCGCTGCCCCAGAAGGCGCACGCGCGCAAAGCGAAACCAAAATCGGCATCGGTTTTGGCGTCGGCTTTCTGCCGATGTTCATTGTCGATGACATGAAGCTCATCGAAAAGCATGCCAAGGCCGCTGGCATTGAGACCAAGGCGACCTATCAGCGCTTCTCAGGATCAGCCGCCATGCAGGATGCTGTTCTGTCAGGCTCGGTTGATATCGGCGTCTATGGCGTCGCAGCCATGCTGATCGCATGGGACAAGGCCCGCAATTCACCTCAGCAGATTTTTGGGCTGGCAGGCGTCAATTCCTCGCCACTGGTGCTGGTCTCAAACAAGCTCGATGCGAAGTCGATTGAAGATCTGGCTGCCACCGACAAGATCGCCATGCCAGCACTCGTCTCGCCGCAAATGTATGCGCTGCAGATGATTGCCGAAAAGCGCTTTGGCAAAGGCAATCAGGACAAGATGAAGCCGCAGGTTGTGGCTCTGCCCCATCCTGAATCGCTCAACGCCATGCTGACCGGTGGCACGGAAGTGAAAGCCTATTTCGCTACGCCACCCTTCACACAGCTCGTGCTCGACAGTGGCAAGGCGAAGGTGCTCACCTCGTCTGAAGAAGCCTATGGTGGCCGCTCGACCTTCCTCGCGGCAGGCGCCACGAAGAAATGGATCGATGCCAATCCGAAAATGGCGGGCGTGCTGATCAAGGCTTTGGAAGAAGCCAATGATGTGATCCGCAAAGATCCTGCCAAGGCGGCTGCCATCTATCTGAAGGCCGAGCCCTCCAAGCTCTTGGATGAAGCCAAGGTCACGGCCATGCTGAAAACCATGCCGGATGATTTCGGTGTTGCGCTGCATGGCGTGAAGACACTGGCCGACTTCATGGGCCGTACGGGCGGACTGAAGAACATCCCCACCAAATGGCAGGATGTGGTCGTGCCTGACCTCGCCAACACAGCCAGCAATTAAAAATATCAGGCCGGCCCGTAAAAGGGTCGGCCATTTTTTTGGGGATGAAATGGCTTTTGTGATGGATCAAGTTTCAGCCACAACCACTGGCGCGCCGCTGCTCAGCGTCGATGGCGTCACATTGCAATACAAGACGCCAGACCATCTGGTGACAGCGACCTATCGCGTCAGCTTCGATATCCATCGTCATGAACGGCTGATCCTGCTCGGCCCGTCGGGCTGCGGCAAATCCACCATTTTGAAAGCCATGGCTGGCTTCCTGCAGCCGGTTGAAGGGCGCATCACACTGAAGGATCGCGTGATTGAAGGCCCCGGCCCCGACCGCATGATGGTGTTTCAGGAATTCGATCAATTGCTGCCGTGGAAAACGGTCGTACAAAATGTCTCCTACCCGATGCTCGTCAACGGCATTGGTGCACAGGATGCCAAAGAGCGCGCACTCGATGCACTCGCCAAAGTGAACCTCTCCAAATTTGCGGACGCTTATCCGCATATGCTATCGGGCGGCATGAAACAGCGCGTCGCCATTGCGCGTGCCATGGCGATGAAGCCCGATGTGCTGTTGATGGATGAGCCCTATGCCGCGCTCGACGCGCTGACGCGGCGCAAGATGCAGGAAGAGCTTCTGCAACTCTGGGACGATATTGGCTTCACGCTCGTCTTCGTCACCCATTCCATTGATGAGGCAGTTGTCATCGGCTCACGCATTGTCGTGCTCTCGCCCCATCCGGGCCAAGTGCGCGCCGAGATCAATTGCGACCATCTGGGCCTTGATGAACGCACGAGCCCTGAATTTGCCGAGCTGACGGGGCGCATTTCGCACATGCTCTTCGACGGCCAAGACGTTGCGCATTGAGGGGCATGACATGAGCAAGACACGCTTCCCCCTCCCCCAGCGCGCGGAAATCGAATTCAACGTCACCGCACCCAAAGAACTCGGTGACGTTGCCAAGCCGCTTTCATTTATTGAGAAGCTCGCTGCCAATGGCGCGGTGCGGCGCGGCTTGATCCTTCTTGCTGTGGCTTTGATCTGGGAATTTTACGCGCGCTTTCTGGATAGCCCGCTCTCCTTCCCGACCTTCCTCGACACGCTGGAAGCGCTAAGCGATGGCTTTGCATCAGGCATCATTCCGGCGCGCCTGTCGGTGACTTTGCAGACACTCGTCATCGGCTATTTTATCGGACTGACCATTGCCGCAGTTCTGACAACGGTGGCAGTCACAAGCCGCATCGGCACGGATCTGCTCTCCACCTTCACAGCCATGTTCAATCCGCTGCCTGCCATTGCGCTTCTGCCGCTGGCGCTTCTGTGGTTTGGCCTCGGCCGCCCTTCGCTCGTCTTTGTCATTGTGCATTCGGTGCTCTGGGCGGTCGCACTCAACATGCATTCGGGCTTTCTCTCGGTCTCAGAGACCTTGCGCATGGCAGGGCGCACCTTCGGCCTGAAGGGCCTGCGCTTTGTGTTTGGTATTCTGATCCCGGCTGCCTTCCCGGCCATTCTGGCGGGCCTGAAGATCGGCTGGGCCTTTGCCTGGCGCACACTGATCGCCGCCGAACTCGTCTTTGGCGTGTCGTCGGGCCAAGGCGGGTTGGGCTGGTATATTTTTGAAAAGCGCAACACGCTGGATACGGCTTCCGTCTTTGCGGGCCTGCTCACTGTCATGGCGGTTGGCCTCATTATTGAGGCGGTGATCTTCCGCTTGATCGAGGCCAAAACGGTTCGGCGCTGGGGCATGCAGCGCGGCTGAAACATCCATCACAACAACGAGCCCAAAAGGGCCGTCACTTCCGGAGGACATGAACATGGTCAGCATGAAATTTCTGCGCTCTGCACTGGTGGCGGGCTTCGCGCTCTCCGCAGGCCTTTCGGCATCCGCTGCCGAATTCAAAGTGGTCGCCTTTGCCGGCGCATCCAACTGGCCGTTCTGGATCGGTCAGGAAAAAGGCTTTTTCAAATTCAACAATGTCGAGCCCGCGCTCGACATCACGCCTAATTCCGTAGAAATGGCGAAGAACCTCTATAATGGCAAATATGATCTGGCATTAACCGCAATTGACAACATCATTGCGTATAATGAAGGCCAAGGTGAATCCCCCGACGTGCCAGCCAATGCAGGCTTTGTGGCCTTGTTTGGTGTCGACAATGGCATGTTGAGCGTTATGGCCAAGTCAGACAATTCGACGATCAAAGATCTCAAAGGCAAGACGTTCTCCGTCGACGCCATGACAACGGGCTTTGCTTTTGTGCAGCGCGAAATGCTGAAGAAGAACGGCCTGACCGACGCCGATGTGAAATGGGTGAAGGTCGGCGGCGGTGCGCAGCGCCTCGAAGCTTTGCTCAAAGGTGAGCAAGATGCCACCCTGCTCAACGCCCCACTTGACCTTGCGGCAGAAGCCAAAGGCTTCAAGCGTCTGATCCGCGCGACTGAAGAGCTTGGCGCCTATCAAGGCATTGTGGGGGCGGCCAAACGAGACAATGCCGAAAAAAATCGCGCTCAAATCGTTGCCTTCATCAAAGGCTTCAAGGAATCGGTGGGCTGGCTCACCGAGCCTGCCAATAAAGAAGAAGCGCTCGCCATCTTTTTGGCGCGTATGAAAGGTATGGACCGGCCAGCGGCTGAAAAAGCCTATGCCGTGCTGACGGATTCCAAGAGCGGCATTTATCGCGATCTGAAAATCAGCAGCGATGGGCTCAAAATGGTGATGCGTCTTCGCTCTGAATATGCTGAACCCAAAAAGAGCCTCGCGGATGCCAGTCGCTACACGGATGACAGCTATCTGACGGAAGCCAACAAATAAGGCTGGACCGAAAATAGATTGTGTCATGACAGCGCGCGCCCGCCCAAAAGGCTGGCGCGCCTTGATTTTTTATGGACAAGCTTCAGCCACACTCATAGAAGCACAATCGTTCTCCACCAACGGAAACTTGAATGAACAGGCTTCTGGACCAGAACGATCTGCAGACGAAGTCCGCGCACAAGATGCCATCGCCGCCTCTTCGGCGTGCGCTGCTGCAGAGCGCCTTGATCGGCGCTTTGTTGGGGCTTGTGGCGCCCATGCAGGGAACGCCTTGGTTTGCGACCCCCCTTATCATCATCGCCTGTATCAGCGTGACCTTGGCGATCTATAAGGCCGGCGCTCGAACGCAGTCCATCATTCACTTCATGTCTGATTTGCCCAAAGCGACGCGATTTCTGCTCGTCGCCTTTTTTGTGACATCCATCTTTGCGCTGGAATTGCGCTTTGATTTTGTGCCCAACAAATATGGCTTTCTGGAATTGCTGATCCCCGTTGCGTTTTTCGCCGTGTTCTTCAACGTCACAGGCGGATTGTTTTGCGCAGCCTTGACCATTGCTTATGCCTTTCAGGCCTTGGCCCCGCCACGTTTCGCGCCTGTTCTGGAACCCGCCGTGTCTCATACGGGCGCGCTGCTGGCCTTCACCGGGGCAGCCATCGCCAGCGCCGTGTTTTTTGCCCAGCAAGCACAGCATCTGCGCCAGCAGGCGCGAAGTGAACTTGACGCTCTGACCCAATCGCTGCGCTCAGCCAGTCAGCTTGTGCAGGGTGAAGCCGCACATTTCGCCCTGCGCTTCAAAACCCTCATTCTGCCTGCTTGTGCGATCATTCTGATCTACACATTCGTTTGGGCAAGCTTTGCGACGCTGTCGACCGGCGGCGGGCTACATGGCGACTCGCTGGAAGCATACGCTTGGGGCCGCGAATTCAGCTTTGGCTATTACAAGCATCCTCCCTTCTGGTCTTGGGTGGCGGGTGCCTGGTTTGCCGTTTTTCCAAAAACGAATTTTTCCTTCTGGTTCTTGAGTGAACTGAATGGCGCCATAGGCCTTGCTGGTGCCTGGGCCTTGATCGGACGATTTGCCAATCGGCGCATGCAGGTGCTGGGTGTGCTGCTGCTCATGCTGACGCCCTTCTACCAGTTCAATGCACAGCGCTTTAATGCCAATACAATCTTGCTCTCGATCTGGCCGTGGACGCTCTATTTCTTCGTGCGCTCGCTGGAGATGCGCCGCGTCTCGCACGCACTGATCTGCGGCGTGCTCGCGGGCATGGCCCTGCTGTCCAAATATTATGGCGCTATTCTGGTTGCGACCTGCTTTTTTGGCGCTCTCGCACATCCCTCGCGCAAAGACTATTTCCGGTCCGCCGCACCTTACGTCTCGACAGCGGCCGCTTTCTTGATGTTTCTGCCGCATCTGCTCTGGCTTGTGAGGGATGGCTTTCAACCGCTCTTTTATCTGGCCGACCGCATCGACAAAGCAGACCGCGCCATCGCCAACCAATATTTTCAATTCATCCTCGGCAATGCTGGATTTTTCATTCTGCCTGCAGCTGTTCTGGCTTTGGCAAGATGGCGCGGTGGCGCCGCATCCACGCGGCCCCAGATCAGCAAGGTGCATGGCGCATCCTTTCTGCAAGTGCTCGCTTTCGCGCCCTTCGTTTTGACGCTCGTTGCAGGGACGGTCGGCCATACAGCGCTCGGCATTCCTTTTGCCGTGGCCATCTTGTCCCTCGTGCCGCCCTTGCTGGTGGTCTGGATCAATCCCTCACTTGATCTCGCATCACGCTATGCGCGCCGGACAGCTGGCGGCATTTTAGTTGCCTGTGCGCTGGCGGCGCCAGTTTTGCCATGGCTCTACCTGCGCTTTGATCAAAAGCAATATTCGCTGCCGCGCGATGAGGCGGCAGATTTTGGCATTGCGCTTTGGAAACAAGAGACCGGCCTGCCCCTGCGCACCGTCTCGGGCGAGCGCGATTTTGCCACCGCGACGACGTTCCGCTCGCGCGATAAGGTATCGGAATTCAACGCTTTCAACTTCCGTTGGTCACCCTGGGTGACAAAGCAAAGCCTGCACGATGGCGGCCTGCTCGCCATCTGCCGCTCGGCAGATGAAAATTGTAATGACAAAGCAAAGCTCTATACCGGCGCTGGCGCTAAGGTGGTGGAACAGTCGCTGCAACGCCAGATCTGGACGGCAACAGGTCTGCCGTTGAACATGACATTCTACATTATTCCGCCCGGTGCGATTTCTAACAAGTGATGCAGGCCTTTTTCTGCATACCGGCGCACTGTTATCGATAAAAAGTACTGCTTACAAAGTCCGCAGAAACCCCTATGAATGTCGTTAAATGCGCATTCTTTTTATAGGCAACACCCGTATTGGCGACTTCATTCTCAGCAGCGGGTTGATTGCCCATTTGCTTGAAGCCTATCCCAATGCGCGCCTGACCATTGCCTGTGGTTATACATGCGAGCCGCTGACGCGACATATTCCGCGCGTTGAGCGCGTGATCGCGATGCGCAAGACATCCTTCAATCGACATTGGCTAAAACTCTGGCAGCAAGTCTGCGGCACGCATTGGGATCTGGTCATCGACCTGCGCAACAGCGCGGTCTCGCGCCTCGTGCGTAAAAACAAAGTCTATCGTCTCGTTCGCCCGATCGGCCTGCACAAGGTTGAAGAAGCCGCGCGCGTCTTGGGCCTCCGCCCTGCGCCCAACCCAAAAATCTGGATCGGTGAAGAGCACCGCGCCTATGCGCGCATGTTGATCCCGGATGGAATGGAAGTGATTGGCATTGGATCTGGCGCCAGCCATTTGTTCAAGCGCTGGCCCCCTGAGAATTTCGCTGAACTCTGCACGCGCTTGATCGCGTCGGACGGGCTCTATCCAAATGCCAAGATCGCGGTCCTCGGCTCTCCCGATGAACGGGCTTTGGCGCAACCGATTTTTGATCACTTGGCGCAAGACCAGGTTCTGGATCTGATGAAACGTGCCGATCTGCTGCAAGCTGCGGCCATTCTGGAACGCTGCGCGCTCTATATCGGCAATGACAATGGACAGATGCATCTGTCGGCCGCGATGGGCGCAAAAACCATCGGGCTGTTTGGGCCTACGCCAACAGCGCTTTATCGGCTATGGGGCGAGAATTGCGGATTTGTATGCTCGCAGGTGCCGCAAGCCGAGCTGGCCGCGATTGAGAAGAAATTGGGACGGGATGCGCAGTGCTTGATGGAGGGCGTGGACGTCCGCCAAGCCCTGGCTGCCATCCGCACGCCTTAAGCGAGCTGTGGCTACGCCTCTCACGCAAGACTTCGAAAATAGTCGATTGTCTTTTCCAGCCCCTGCTCCAGCTGAATGCGAGGCTGCCAATCAAGAAGCGACTGCGCCATTGAAATGTCGGGACGTCTCTGAGCTGGATCATCTCCGGGCAAAGGAAGAAAAACCAATTGCGAGCGCGAGCCTGTCATTTTGATGACCGTCTCTGCCAATTGAAGCATGGTGAACTCACCCGGATTTCCCAGATTCACCGGACCCGTTACATCATCACCGGTCTTCATCAAACGAACGAAGGCCTCAATCAAATCATCGACATAGCAAAAAGAGCGCGTCTGAGCGCCTGTTCCGTAAATCGTGATGGGCGCATCTTGAAGCGCTTGAATGATAAAATTTGATACGACGCGCCCATCATTGGGATGCATGCGCGGACCATACGTATTGAAGATCCGCGGCACCTTAATGCGCAAATTGTGCTGCCGATGATAATCAAAGAAAAGCGTTTCTGCGCAGCGCTTTCCCTCATCATAGCAAGAGCGGATCCCAATCGGATTCACCCGCCCCCAATAGGACTCGGGTTGAGGATGGACCTCGGGATCGCCATAAACTTCGCTTGTTGACGCCTGAAGAATCTTGGCTCCAACCCGCTTGGCCAGCCCGAGCATATTGATGGCGCCATGAACACTTGTTTTCGTCGTCTGCACGGGATCGCGCTGGTAATGTACGGGCGATGCCGGGCAAGCCAAATTGTAGATCTCGTCGACCTCAATATACAGTGGGAAGGTCACATCATGACGGATGAGCTCAAATCTTGGATTTGAGAGCAGATGAACAATGTTCTCGCGCGTGCTGCTGTAAAAATTATCGACGCACACCACCTCTGCGCCCTCTGCGAGCAAACGCTCACACAGATGCGAACCGAGAAAGCCGGCTCCGCCCGTCACAAGGACGCGCTTTCGATTTGCTACGCGAGACGTCACAGCACTCATCCTATTCACAATCGCTCTATTGAACGGTTCACGCCTTACTGAGCATTAGCCTGATATTTTGTCAGGCGATGACCCAGCTGATCAGCATCATCTTTGCCAACCAGAACAATGTTGCGGTTTTTCTGCGTCTGCGATTTCAAAGCGATATCGGCGTTTGATGTCGAATAGCCGTCAATTTCTTCGAAATCCATATGTCCTTTCATGCGGGCGGGGGCGCCACAACCAGGACAGAATTTCGCGACCTGCTTGGCAAACACGTCCATACGCGCCTTCCACCAGCCATTCGTGACGGGAAGTCCGTGATCTTCGTTACGCGCCAGATCAAATGATGCGGCAACCTCGCAAAAATACGCCCGCAACTTGCCCTTGTTTTGAATGATCGCAGCCGACCAGTTTTTGTTCACGTCACAATTGGAGATTTTTGTCCACATGGTCGGCGGGTCGAACAGATCTTTGCCTGCAACCAGCAATGGGGCATGCTCTGAGGAGGTGTCATAATAGCCGCCGTTAAACTTGCCGCTTCCCACCATACGATCATAAATTGGTTTCACTGACTTGATGCCGCGCTCAACCCCGTGCGGGTTCAGGTTAAAGGCACCAAATTTTTGCTCCAACAGATCAGCATGTTTGAAAGCATTATTGGTCCAGATGCCACGCTTGTGGCGATCGGGAATCTCTTCTTCAAAAATACGGCTGATTTCTTCAAAGCGCGAATGCATGCAGGGGTTGCCACCAATCACGGCAATCACGCCCGGAAAGTCTGCCAAGGAACGGGCTGCAAGCCGGAAATTCTCCGGTGTCATCTCCCAGAAGTAATCCTGGTTTTTCAGCAAGCGCGTGCAATTCGAGCAGGACAGATCGCATTTGTTGGTAATATCAATGCAAATGATGCCCATTTCGGAGGGTGAACGCATCCGTGGAATCGCCCAGTGTGCCGATGCTTCGCCAGCTTTTTCGCTGAGCACATCATCGATCATGCTCAAGACATTCTCGCGCGAAAAAAGGTCCTGATCGCGCAGAATAGCGTCCTGATAAGCGGCAATTTTTTCGATATTGACTGATGCAAGATGCTCGGGCAGTCGCGCCAGCTCACGTTCAGGCACGCGCAGAACATATTTGTCCCATGCAATCCGGTCGCCAAATGGCAGGACATAATCGTCCGCCATAATCACGGGAATCGAACCTGCATTCAGAGCTTCAATCCAGCGGAATGACCACTGGCCATAGCCTGCCGGGCAGAGTGTGAAAATCGAGCGTTGCATCAATTCGCGGCTGGAAAGGCCCGCAATCGCGCCCTGCTCATGGGGCGCGTAAATATGAATGCCTTCGCTCTTCAGCAGATCCTTATGCGAGAGAAGCTGCTCGCCTCTGATATGCGTGGCCGCAAGCTCGGAATAGCCAAGAGCGCCTTTAAAAGAGCACAAAAGATCGCGCGGCTGATCGGATGCTTTCGCAGGCATCGGCTCGACCATATAAGGGAGAAAGCCCAGATCCTGATCATGCAAATCCGCTGTCGATTCCAGAGCGAGAAGCGAAAAGCGATCATCCAGCCAACGATATTTATTGACGTTGGCGCGCGTCGGATGTCCCTGCATTTCTGACTTGGACTGGTAACGCTGCCCAAAATCACCGGTGCCAATCAGCAAATGACGTCCGCGCGACAGATATTTGCAATAGTGCGAAATGATTTTGTGGTTCTCAGGATCCATGTTTTCGAACTGCCAGCCAGCCAGAAACAACGGGACGCAGAAATAATCAGCATCATCCGGATTGTCCGTCGAATGCATTGCCATGCGCTCCAGAATGTCGATGAAATACTGGAATTGCTGGTTCAGCTTATGTTTTTGAACCACCTGCGAATTAAACGATGCGATCTGCTCGTCAGCCATCAGGTCAGAATAGAAGTAGATTTTCATGCGCCACCCATTTGATCTGAGATCAGCGCCGGTCTTTCAGGCGCACAAAGTAAGTCGTCGAGATCTCAGCAAACGTTATGCCAATTGCAAAGTGTTGAAAACAATAGATTTTCCCTCACTCCGCCAGTTGCGCAGCCCGCTCGCCGCCGCCCCTTGAACTGGCACGGCAATTGCTGATCGACAGCTATGTGTTCGTATTCGAGTAGCTGTCGCGAGGCATTGAAATGACTGGAAGAATGACAACGGTCTTTTGCGCGGTCTGGAGCAAGGACCCCAATCGTCATGCGCTGATCAAGCAGCACCAATCGAATCTGCTCGCGCAAACCAAACCAGTCGACATTGTTTACGTGTTCGATGATGGCGATCTGCCTCCTGAAGGGCTTGTGGCGCGCACGATCAGCGTCGGCTCGCCCTTGGGCATTTATGAAGCCTGGAACGTCGCCCTTTCGATGTGCCGGACAGAATTCGTGATGAACCTGAACCTGGATGACAGGCTTGCGCCAGACGCCGTTGAGCGTCTCGAACATGAGATGCTAGCCAGCAAGGGCAATCTCATTGGCGGCGACTGGAATATTTGCTTCTCTCAAGAAGAGACGGATGCCGTCAGGCCGGTCCATCTGGCGACAGATATTCCATTTCTTCCCTATTGGCCGCCCAAACCATTCGCGCCCACGCGTCTTGGCAGCGGAACAGGCGAACGCGGCACCTATGGGCCAGCGACCATGTGGCGACTAGATTGTCACATCGCACACCCGCGCTATCCCTATCGCACGGTCAACAACACGCCCATCAAAAGCGTTGCAGACGCCGTTTGGTGGGGCATGCTGGTTCAGCATAACGCCGAACGCGTGCTGCGTTACCCGGCCATCATTGGAAATTATTACTCGCATCCTTCGGACCAAGCGGAATTCCGACTTGGTGATGAAACCAAACTGGTCTCGACGCAGCCCATCAGTCTCGTCTAAAAAGGCCAGAAGATGCTCGATATCAATGTTCTTTGTGTTGGCCTCATCCGAAATGGCGCTCGCACCATCCAGCAATCAGTCGAACACATTGAACAGGCCTTCTCCTTCACCAAAAGCAGAAGATGGCTCGTCATTGAATCTGACAGTGACGACGAGACGCTCAGCTCGCTCCAACATATGAATGAAGAGTTGCCAAACTTTTCATATCTGTCGCTTGGTAAGCTTGCGGACCGCATGCCTGCACGCACGCAGCGGATTGCATTCTGTCGCAACAGATATCTTCAGGAGATCTTCGCAAACCCCGAATATGCGAACATTGATTATGTCGTGATGGCCGATCTGGATGGCGTGAATCAGGGGCTGGATTGGCGTGCTGCGCTATCATGCTGGACGCGGACAGACTGGGATGCCTGCTTCGCCAATCAGACCGGCGCCTATTACGATATCTGGGCCCTGCGCCATCCGGCGTGGTCGGCCAACGATTGCTGGCAACAAGTCAATTTCTTGTCACAACAAGGTGTCTCGTCAGAATTTGCCGCGATCACCAGCATTGCCGCACGCATGATCGAAATCCCGCCGCAATCACCCTGGATCGCCGTGAACTCAGCCTTCGGTGGATTGGGCATCTACAAAAAAGCGATGCTTGAAGGGTTGAGCTTTCACGGGCTCAGCCCATCGGGAGACGCTGTTTGTGAATGGGTCGGCTTCAACGAGCAGCTGTGCGAAAAAGGCTACAAGCTTTTCATCAATCCGCAATTGGTGAATGGCGGCTTCAACGAGCATAGCCTGCCCTACAAGGGCATCCTCGAGCAGATGCGCGGCGCACGAAGCGTCTAAGCAAGGGAGATGAATTGGCGCTCCCTAGGGGAATCGAACCCCTGTTTTCGCCGTGAGAGGGCGACGTCCTGGACCGCTAGACGAAGGGAGCGCGGACCGCGTTTGGCGCGGGAGCGGGTTCTATAGCCTCCCTCGGCCACTCCGGGCAAGGAATATCGGGCTGGCCTCCTCTTGAGCCTTGTCTTGGGTCTTGTCTTGGGCCGTGGGCTGACCCATCTCACCCTTATGCTCCATCGCCCGCCCGCTCCCACACCGCTCGACAAGCCACTTGGCACGATCCCGCTGCTGTGGGCCATGCGGGCCAATCCGCTGAGCACCTGGACGCGCGCGCATTTTGAGGAGCCCATCCTCCACGGCACCAGCATCATTGGCGAGGTCTGCGTGGTCTCGGAGCCGGCCGCCATTCGCCATGTGCTCGTCGATAACGTCGCCAATTATCGCAAGGATGATTTGCAACAGCGCCTGCTGGGCCCGGGCCTCGCAGGTGGGCTGTTGCTCGCTGAAGACGATATGTGGCGCCGCCAGCGCCGTCTGTTGGCGCCTCTGTTCACGCCGCGCGCGGTGGCTGGCTACAAGCCCGCCATGGCGCAATCAGCCCAATGGCTCGTGGCCCGCTGGGGCCGCCAGCGCGCCGGGCGCACGATTGATATTGCCGCCGACTTTTCGCGCGTCACGCTCGATGTGCTGGAACGCACGATTTTTCCGCAAGGCCTTGGCCGCGACCCAACGCAGTTTATCCATGCGGTGACCGCCTATTTCGAAACTGCGGGCCGTGTCGATCCGCTGGATCTTCTGCGCCTGCCCGAATGGCTGCCGCGGCTCGGGCGCAAGCGCGCGGCACCGGCACTTGCGTTTTTTGCGGAAGCCGTCGAGGCCATGATCACCAAACAGCGCGCGGCCTTGGCGCTGGCACCAAACACAAGTGAGCGGCCCGATCTGCTCTCAGCCCTCCTGTCAGCAGCAGATCCAGAAACGGGCGCTGGCCTGTCAGAAGAAGAAATCCGCGCCAATATCCTCACCTTCATTGGTGCGGGCCATGAGACCACCGCCAACGCCCTGACATGGACGCTCTATTTGCTGGGCACACATCCACTCTGGCGGGCGCGTGCGGAAGCAGAAGCGGATGCGCTGCTGGCGCAATCAGATATTCCCTCGCCCGAAGAGGCTCCCGTCATTCGCGCGGTGCTCGAAGAAGCCATGCGGCTTTATCCGCCAGCTGCCACGCTGACGCGCGATGCCATTGGGCCTGATCGCATCGGCAGCTTTCATATTCGCCCGGGCACACGCATGGTGATTTCGCCCTGGCTTGTGCAGCGACACAAAACACTCTGGACGGATGCTGATCTGTTCGATCCCGCGCGCTTTCTTCCTGGCGCGCGCGACAAGATTGATCGCTTTGCCTATCTGCCTTTCGGCGCTGGCCCGCGCATCTGCATCGGCATGGGCTTTGCCATGCAGGAGGCGGTCATTCTTCTGGCCCATGTGCTGAAACATGTCCGCTTCGAGCCCGTGCCCGGCCACGTACCCGTGCCGGTCCAGCGGGTGACGCTGCGCCCGCAAGGCGGCATGCCGATGGTTCTGCAGCGGCGCTGATCACACCTTCTCGTGATCAAGCATCAAATGCGCGGCGCCCAGTTCCGCTTGTGCAGCAACCATATCTGCACGCAGATGCGCCAATTCACGCTCCAGCGTGGCGACGTGATCTTTTAAAGCCAGACGTTCTGCAAAATGGCGCCCCTGTGCAGCACGCGCTTGGGCAAGCTGGTCACGCAAGGTCTCGACAGCTTGCTCAAGCTGCACCACATGCACAGCATGCTGGGCGCGCAACAGATCGCGCTGCGCATGCACTTCGCTTAGCGAGATTGGCAGCCGCTCTGCCAGATGTTCAGAGGTGACCCGCGTGGCGCGCGACCAGAGAGCGGGCAGCAGCATCAAACAGATGAGGCCTGCGCTCAGCACGCCGAGCGTGAAAAAGAAGACTTGCTCAATCACGCTGAAAATTGTGACAGGCTGCACACAAAAGAAAAGCGCGGCCGTGAGACATCTCAGCGGCCGCGCTTGAAAAAATGAGTTTCAGCTGAAGATCAGAAGGGGTTCCAGGTGGAGGCTTGCGTGAACTTCAGATAGCCCAGATTGACGCCCAAACGCGCGCCCACACCGGCGCGGATCGGCACCACCACCACTTCATCAGCAGTGAGTGCGGTAAAGCCAAAGCCTGCGACGAAATAAGCCGAACCATCCACACCGCCAAAGCGACGGAACATCGAATTGGTGGAGGGCAAATTATAGACAAGCATCATGGTGCGCGCGCCATCGGCACCTGCATCAAAGCCAACAGATGGGCCCTGCCAGAAGATCTTTTGCTGGCCCGCATTGCGCGTATACATCTGGCCTTCGCCATAGCGCGCGCCGGCAATGAAAGCGCCCGAGGCTTCCTGACCCAGAATATAAGCATTGGGCTGACCCCAGCGCTTGGTGGCTTCTTCAACCACTTGGGCGAGCCCGCGCGACATGGAGCCAAAGAACTTGTGCCCGTTGTCGACGAGTTCATTGGTGGTGAAGCGCTGCGGTGGACCCTGTTGCGCCAGCACGCTGGAAGCACCAAGGCCGGTGGCGGCAAGAGCCACACCACCCAGCAACATTTCGCGGCGTGATTTATCGATTTTCGTCATGACGTCCTCTCATCGACCGAGCGCCGAAGCATGAGCATGATCAGGCTTGGACGTGGCTAAATCAGGGCAAATTCCAGAATGAGAGCCTAGCGCGCACATGGTTAAAGATGTCTTGCGCAAGGCAGCTTCAGCTGAGCCGCGCAACGAGCGCCTTGTCACCAAAGGCCACGAAATCGGGCGAGGCAAAATTTTGATCCTTGCGGCCATAGCGCAAGGGCGCACCATCAAGCGTGGTGACGATGCCGCCAGCTGCGCGCAGCACGGCGTCGCCCGCCGCAATATCCCATTCCATGGTCGGGCCAATGCGCGGATAGACGTCGGCGCGGCCCTCCGCAATCAGGCAGAATTTCATGGCGGACCCCGCCTCGCGCATATCGTCCGCTCCGAGGCGGCGCATCAGCGCTTCGGTTTCGCCATTGCGGTGCGAGCGACTGACCGCGGCAATGGGAGCGCGGCCTTGCGTGTCGCGCACATGAATGACGCGCATGGCTGCCAGCGGCAGCACGCGCTCGCCCGGCGCAACGTCACAGGTGAAAGCACCCGCGCCTGAGGCCACCCACAGCCGCCCGAAGGCCGGCGCATAAAGCGCGCCCAGCACCGGCTCGCCATCGCGCACATAAGCAATGTTGACGGTGAACTCGCCATTGCGGCTGGCAAATTCACGCGTGCCATCCAGCGGGTCGACCAGCAGAAAGTCACGCTTGAGCTCAGGGACAATGCCTTTGGCGCAGGATTCTTCTGCCACCACCGGAACACCGGGGCAGGCTTTGGCCAGCTCATTGAGGATGAGTTCTTCGGAACGCTCGTCCGCCTCGCAGACAGGGCTTTCATCCGCCTTCAGGCGCATTTTGAAATCGCGCTGATAGACGTCCATGATCAACGCGCCCGCAGAGACTGCGGCCTGCGCAAAGGCGAGGGCCAGCCGCGCCTCGGGCGAATCGTATCCCGGCGTTTCCATGGGCCTTTTCCTGCGCCCAAAAAGCGTCTCCCTCAAGGGCAAATTATCAAGTCTGCCTTTTCAATGCGCTCGCGCCCGCGCTAAGACGGCTCCGGGCCAGCCTGATTGGCCAGATTGATTCGCAACAGATGTTGCACTGCGCAAAAACTGAAGCTTTGCGTTTTCTCTCGTCACGACACGGATTTCACCATGTCTCTTGTCTCGCTCGAACCCCTCGATCTTGCAGCCCTGCTCTGCTCGCGCGTCTGCCACGATGTCATCTCGCCGGTGGGCGCGATTGTGAACGGGCTTGAGGTTCTCGATGATGAAAAAGATGAGGATATGCGCGTTTTCGCGCTCGATCTCATCAAACGCTCGGCCAATACGGCATCGGCTCGTTTGCAATTCTGTCGGCTGGCCTTTGGCGCAGCCGGCTCGGCGGGCGCCTCCATCGACACGGGCGATGCTGAAAAAGTTGTGCGCGGCCTGATGGAAGACGACAAGACCAAAATCATCTGGAACGTCCCGCGTGTGCTCATGCCCAAGAACAAGGTGAAGCTCGTTCTCAATCTCTGTCTGATTGCGCAAGCGGCGGTGCCGCGCGGCGGCGAGATTCATGTCACGATCACAGGTGATGATGGCGCCACCATGCAGGTGGACGCCAAAGGCGCCAATGCCAAACTGGCCCATCATGTGCCCGCACTCGTTGCAGGCGCGCCCGAAAATGGCAGTGTCGATGCGCATGGTATCCAGCCTTTTTACACAGGGCTTGTGGCGCGCGAATGCGGCATGGCCGTCAACATCGATGTGAAGCCTGATCATGTCGCCATCGCTGCAATTGCAGCGTGACGATTGAATCTTTCTGCCCCAGAATGGTGCCTTGGCGACCAGAGGGTCAGGAGGAATAAACGTGAGAGCGGATGAGACGGCGGCCAGACCACGCAGCCTGGGCGAACATCACGCCAGCGTGCCGGTGCCTGAAGGCGCATCCCTGTTTCGCAAATTTCTCGCTTTTGCTGGCCCCGGCTATCTGGTGTCTGTGGGCTATATGGACCCGGGCAATTGGGCGACCTCCATCGCGGGCGGCTCGCAATTTGGTTACACGCTGCTCAGCGTCATTCTGCTGTCCAATCTCATGGCCATTGTCCTGCAGGCGCTTGCTGCACGCCTCGGCATTGCCACAGGCCTTGATCTCGCCCAAGCCTGCCGCGCGCATTATGCAAAGCCCGTCAATCTCGTGCTGTTTATCGCCTGCGAATTGGCGATCATTGCTTGCGATCTGGCAGAGGTCATCGGCACAGCCATTGCGCTGAAATTGCTGTTTGGCATTCCCCTTGTCATCGGTTGCCTGATCACCGCGCTTGATGCCGTGCTGGTCCTCTGGCTGATGCAGAAAGGCTTTCGTTGGCTCGAAGCTTTTGTCATTGTGCTCATTCTCACCATCATGGGCTGTTTTATCTATGAGCTGACCATGGCAGCTCCCGCCATCTCCGAGCTGGGCGCGGCCCTCAAGCAGACAAGCGAGATTGCGCATAACCAGGCCATGCTGTTCATCGCGATTGGCATTATTGGCGCCACCGTCATGCCGCATAATCTGTATCTGCATTCATCAATCGTACAGACGCGTGCCTATGAGCGCAGCGAAACCGGCAGGCGTGCCGCCATCCGCTATGCGACGTTCGATTCCACACTTGCCTTGATGCTGGCCCTGTTTGTGAATGGCGCCATTCTTGTTCTGGCGGCCACGGTCTTTCACAAGAGCGGCCGCACCGATGTGGTTGAGATTGAACAGGCCTATGAATTGCTCGCGCCAGCTTTGGGCGTGTCGCTGGCTGCCACCTTATTCGGCGTGGCGCTGCTGGCGTCCGGCCTCAATTCAACCGTCACCGCCACGCTCGCGGGACAAATCGTGATGGAGGGCTTTCTCCATCTGAAACTCAAACCGTGGGTGCAACGGCTGTTCACGCGCGGGCTCGCCATTATACCGGTGCTGATCGTGGCCTGGCTTTATGGCGATGAAGGCACCGCCCGCTTGCTGGTGCTGAGCCAGGTCATCTTGTCGATGCAATTGCCCTTTGCGGTTTTGCCCTTGGTGCAATTTGTGTCGAGCCGCAAAATCATGGGGTCATTTGTGATCTCGCGCGGATTGGCCGGACTGGCCTGGGCCATTGCACTGCTGATCATCGGACTGAATGTGAAACTGTTGGCCGATACTTTTGTGAGTTGAGCCGCCGTCATTGCGAGCGGAGCGAAGCAATCCAGAGGCCGCATGTGTGGAGGATGGATTGCCGCGTCGCCTTCGGCTCCTCGCAATGACGAGCTGAGGGAGCATAAAAAAAGCCCCGCAAAAGCGGGGCTTTTTCTTTAAGCGGAAGCCCGCTCTTCAACTTCGTTGGGCTCGCGCAGCACATAGCCGCGGCCCCAGACGGTTTCAATATAATTGCGTCCCTGGCTCGCATTGGCGAGCTTCTTGCGCAATTTGCAGATGAACACGTCGATGATCTTCAGTTCCGGCTCGTCCATGCCACCATAGAGATGGTTGAGGAACATTTCCTTGGTGAGCGTCGTGCCCTTGCGCAGCGAGAGCAGCTCGAGCATCTGATATTCTTTGCCCGTCAGATGCACGCGCGAGCCGGCCACTTCGACTGTCTTCTGGTCAAGATTGACGACGAGATCAGCCGTGGTGATGACCGACTGGGCATGGCCCTTGGAGCGGCGCACGATGGCATGAATGCGCGCGACCATTTCATCCTTGTGGAAAGGCTTGGTGAGATAATCATCCGCGCCAAAGCCCAGACCCTTCACCTTGTCTTCGATGCCAGCCAACCCTGAGAGAATGAGGATCGGTGTCTTCACCTTTGCGACACGCAGGCTGCGGAGAACCTCGTAACCCGACATGTCGGGGAGGTTCAGATCCAGCAGGATGATGTCGTAATCATAGAGCTTGCCGAGGTCGATGCCTTCTTCACCCAGATCGGTGGTGTAGACATTGAAATTCTCTGACTTGAGCATCAACTCGATGCTCTGCGCCGTGGCGCTGTCGTCTTCAATCAAAAGTACCCGCATGTGAGGTCCCCACCCTAGCTCTGTCCTGATCGCGATCGGCGCCAACCAGCAAAGAGCGCGGCTTAAAAAATCCGGTCCAACAACCTTAACGAGAGATGGTTAACAAACAGTGATTCCTGCTTTCAAGTGTCTGGCTCCGAGCGTGTGAATTGCACACAAGAACCTGATTTAACTTGAACTTCCGACAGTGACCCTGTTTGGAAACCGGTTTAACGCCGACCGCTAAACCAATCTCTCGACTCGAAACCCCGACACTTGCCTCAGGCAAATCACCTGTGGCGTCACACAGGACTGTTAACCATTAGGGTTAACAGACCGTTACGCGCGGGGCTTTGGAACAGGCCCGAATCACCCACAACAGAGGAATAGCATGCGAATCCATGGCTCTGGCAGAGTCTTCGTGGCTTTTTTTGGCTTTCTGCGTGTCACGGTAAGGAAAGCGCAACTTTGAGGCGTCATGCTCATCCTGTCTCGCGGAAGTCTCGCGTCGGCGCCCCACACGGCACCGGCGCATGGGTAGTTATGCATCTCGGAGTCACGAGTGATGAAATCGCGGGATACATTGGTCAGGCTGAAGCGTTTTCAGGCCGAAGAAAAGCGCCGACGCGTCACCCAGATCGAAACCATGATCGCCGACTTTGCGCGCATGGCGGGTGAACTCGACCGGGAAATCGCCGCTGAAGAGCAGCGCTCGGGCGTGGCAGACCCAAGCCACTTTGCTTATTCCACTTACGCGCGGGCCGCACGCACCCGGCGCGACAATCTCCACCAGTCAGGTGAAGATCTGCGCGGCCAGCTCGAAGAGGCCAAAGCGCGCTACGAGGAAGCCGCCGAGGAATTTTCCAAGGCGCAATCCATGGATATGCGCGACAAGGCGGTCGACGTCGTGCGCGACCGGGCGGAGCCCGTCCAACGCGTCGCCCGGATCTAAAAGCCCCTTTGCACAGATCAGCCAGCCGGCACCCCGGCTGGCTTTCCTATTTGTTATCAGGCGCTCCTTGCACTCCTGCCCCCTGCATGGCACGGATGGGTCTACACGCCCCGTCAGCCAGCAGGACGAGCCCCAGAGCAGATGAAGCGCATCCTTGATTTTTTTTGGCCCGTTGTCGGGCTTGTCGCCGTCGCTTGGTCCGTCAAGCTCCTTTACGAGAAGCTCGCCGCCGAAGCAGCCACGGATGAGAAAGTGCGCCTTCTGCTCGATGGCGGCGGCCTGTGGAGCGACATCAAAATCATCGCCACGGTCATCGGCCACAAGCTGGCTGATATTCCAGCCCACGGCTATTGGCTGGCTGGCGTCTCGACACTGATCGCTTATGCGGCGCTCGCTTGGTACGACCGCATTGCGCTCATTCACCTCAAGCGTGAGCAGGGCATTTCCTGGCTCTATATCGCCGTGTGCTCTTTCGTCACTTATGCGCTGTCGCATAACATCGGCGCCTCAGTTTTTTCCGGCGGCATGGTGCGCTACCGCGCCTATTCAGCCAAAGGCCTGAATGCTGCCGACATCGCCATTCTCGTGGCGCTGTGCTCTTACACCTTCGCCTTTGGTACCATGTTGCTCTTGGCCTTCGTGTTGATTGGCGAGCCGCAAATTCTGGCGCCGCTCTCCACCCTGTCGACCCATTTCAGCGTGGGTGAACATGTCGCCCGCGTGATTGGCTTTTCCATGCTGGGCTTTGTGGCGCTCTACACCATCGGCTCATGGCTGCAATTGCGCCCGCTGCGCTTTCGCTCGTTCGAGCTCATGTATCCGCGCCTCAATGTCGTAGCCCGCCAATATGTGGCAGCGCCGCTGGAATTGATTGGCGCAGCCGGCATCATCTATTTCGCGCTGCCTGAACAGGGCAATCCGGGCTTCTTCATTGTGCTAGGCGCGTTTCTTCTGTCGTTTTCGGCGGGCTTGTTGTCGCAGGTGCCGGGCGGCGTGGGCGTGATGGAGGCTGTGTTTCTGGCCGTCATGCCGGGCATGCCAGCGACAGCCGTCTTTGCCGCCTTGCTGGTCTGGCGTCTGTTTTATCTGATCCTGCCGCTGGCCATGTCGGTGCCGGTGATCTTGCTGTTCGAGCGCGCTCAGCTCGCCAAGACCTTGCACCAGGAATGCAAAACGCCGGACCTTTGAGGCCCGGCGTCTTGTAAAAATCCCACAGAAACAAAACCGCCTTACTGGCGATATTGCTGAATGCGTGTCGTGCGAAGACCGGCAAGACCATGCTGGTCAATGGACATTTGCCAGCTCAGAAATTCGTCGACCGTCAGCG
Source organism: Beijerinckiaceae bacterium (assembly GCA_947452005.1). Taxonomy (GTDB): domain Bacteria; phylum Pseudomonadota; class Alphaproteobacteria; order Rhizobiales; family Beijerinckiaceae; genus Terripilifer. The sequence goes on from CANGBC010000002.1 coordinate 48,864, forward strand.
TATAACGGCTGCAGGCCTCTTCCAGAGACAGAAGACCGCCACGAACAGCGGCCACCACCTCAGCCTTGCGGCGGATAACCCAACGTTTGGTGTCCGTGGGTGGCAGATCGGCGACGGTCAAAGGTGAGCCGTCGGGGCCAATCACATATTTCACCCGGGGACGATGAAGTTCGGTCATTATCAAAACTCGCTACGCGACACACTGACTAGACCCTCAATCTAACCGCCGGTTTTTAAGATTTGCCTAAACGCAAACCCCGTTTTTGGGGTGCTAACTATCGGATTTGTTTCCAAATCCTTAGTTTAGAGGCCATTCCGTCTTCATCTGGCACACAATTGGCCCCAAGCCGCGCTTGCGTCTGCCCGCCGCCAAATTGATCCATTCGGTTGCAATTTTTTGCCGCCAGTGGTTTGACTTGCCCCATCATGAACCCGCTCCTGCAGCAAGACGCCCCAGCCACCCGTCCGGCCACCCTGCCCGGTGTGAATTCGCTTGGGATCGCCAAAGCCCCGGCCGACACCCGCGTGGTCGTCGCCATGTCGGGCGGCGTCGACTCGTCCGTGGTGGCCGCTCTGCTGAAGCGCGAAGGCTATGATGTCATCGGCGTGACCCTGCAGCTGTATGATCATGGCGCGGCTGTGCATCGCAAAGGTGCGTGCTGCGCGGGACAAGACATTCACGACGCACGCGATGTGGCCGAGCGCCTCGGCATTCCCCATTACGTGCTCGATTATGAAAGCCGCTTCAAAGACAAGGTGATTGATTCCTTCGCCAAATCTTATGTGGCTGGCGAAACACCGATCCCGTGCGTGGCGTGCAACCAGCACATCAAGTTCAAGGATCTTTTCGACACTGCGCGCGATCTGGGTGCCGATGTGCTGGCCACTGGCCATTACATTTCATCTGCCGAAGATGGCGAAGGCCACCGCGCCTTGTTTCGCGCCATCGATTCAGATCGCGACCAAAGCTATTTCCTGTTTGCCACCACGCGCGAACAGCTTGATTTGCTGCGCTTCCCGCTGGGCGATCTGCCCAAGCCCGATGTGCGCAAATTCGCGCATGATTTCGGCCTGACCGTTGCTGACAAAGCCGACAGCCAGGACATTTGCTTCGTTCCGTCAGGAAAATATACCGATGTGATTGAACGCCTGATCCCGGGCGCTGCAGAGCCTGGCGACATTGTGCATATTGATGGGCGCGTCATTGGCCACCACCATGGCGTGATCCATTACACAATCGGCCAGCGCAAAGGCTTGGGGCTTGGCTCCAACACGGCGGCCAAAGGTGACCCTCTTTATGTCGTGAAACTCGATTCAGCGCAGCGCCGCGTGATTGTTGGCCCGCGCTCGGCGCTCGCCACACGTCTTGTGATGCTGCGCGATGTGAACTGGATCGGCCCGGGCTCAATCGATGATCTGCCTGCGGATGGTCTCGAAGTGGCGGTGCGCCTGCGCTCCACGCGCCCGCCTGCCGCTGCCATCCTGCGCCGCACGGGTACCGAGATCGTAGTCGAACTGGCAGTGGGCGAAGACGGCGTGTCGCCGGGCCAGGCTTGCGTCTTTTACGAAGACGCCAGTGCGCGTGCGCGCGTGCTGGGCGGTGGCTTTATCAAACCGCAGCTCTGATGAGCGACAAGACCTCCACCCTCTCCCACGCCGATGTGGAAAGCGCCTATGCGCGCTGGGCACCGATCTATGATCTGGTCTTCACCGCCACCATGAAGCCGGGACGGCGTGCAGGTGCTGCAGCCATCAATGCACTGGCCGCACATCGTGAAATTTCCCTGCTTGATGTTGGCGTGGGCACTGGCCTTGAGCTGCCAATGTTTTCACCGCATGTGAAAATCACCGGCATTGATCTCTCCGAGCCCATGCTGGCGGTCGCGCGCAAACGCGTGTTGCGCGAGGGCCTGGGCAATGTGCTCGACCTGCAAGCCATGGATGCCATGGCGCTCACATTTCCTGATGGCCATTTTGATGCGGTGATTGCACCCTATGTACTCACTGTTGTGCCCGACGCGCATCGCACGCTGGACGAAATGGCGCGCGTCACCAAACAGGGTGGCGAGATTGTGCTGGTCAATCACATCGGGGCGGAGCGCGGCCTGATGGCGACATTGGAAGCCTGGCTCGGACAGCGCGCCGCCGCCCTTGGCTGGCGACCAGAATTCCCCTGGTCCATCGTCGGCGACTGGCTCGCCCAGCGCCCAGACATCCGGCTGGTGGAGCGGCGCAAACTGGCCCCGCTCGATCTCTTCACATTGATCCGGCTGGAACGGCTCTGAGAGAAGCCGTTCACGAGATTTATTTGTTGCTCGCGAAGGGCAACATCGCTTGGAAAGCGTATTGGTGGGACTGATAAAGCTGCAACGCGCCATTGCGTGGTTCCGGCTTCAACAGTGCGACTGCCAGTCCACCAACCATCTTGAAACGCTGTGCATCCATCGGCAGGAATGAGCCGTGCACATAATCTGTTTCAATGTAATGGACATGCGGATTCGCTTGCCAGTTTATATTCAGAATGGCTTGGCGCACGGTGGGCATAAAACTATCGTGCATAATGAGGCAGGTTGGCTGCCGCGGCACGATTTTTAAAACAGCCTCAATATCGCGATGCGCGCCAGCTGCAGAGTGATCGCCGTCCACCAGAATGAAACTAACCGGCAGGCCATTGGTGTTGATAATCTGCACCAACTCGGGGAGAACCGTCGCGGAATCTCCCGCTACAAATTCGACATTGGCGAAACATGGCATCTTCTGCAGCACCGTCTGGTTCGCTGAGTTGATGTCAATGGAAATAGCCCCTTTTGCATGCTGCATCATGGCTTGAAGACTGCCGCCCTTATCCGTTCCAACCTCAAGCGCAATTTCTGGTTGGAAGGTTTTGAGAAGGTGCAGAAAACCAAGACGCTCCACACGCGTCATTTGCCAAGGGAGCTCAACGCGATCAATCGCAATATCGTCAGGTGAGAAATCAACCAGATCTCCGGAAGGAATCGCGGAGCCCAACGCAAATTCAGTGCGTGAAAACATGTTTAGCCCCTGTTGTTGCTCACCCAAACTCGCCGGGAGCTTCAACGTACAATCGTTAAAAAGTGATGATCTGCGCGGGTGAAGAGCCTGAAAATTATATAATTCAACGAATTTTTTCATATGTTTAAGCTGCAACTAGCCGAAAAGCCCCAAGCCGGCGCGTGGGGTCCAGGCCACAGGCTTGGGGGCGCAGAGCCGCTGAGCCCGCCCTTCAGGCTTGCAGGGGACAAGAGCCCCAAGAAAACGAGTGGCGCGACACCCCGAATGAACTGAAATCCATCCCGAAAATGGCGCCACATGGTCGTTTGAGGGCGCTTGACTTGAGGCCACCCGCCCCTCTATATCGCGGGCTTCCGGAGCGCCTTCCAAGGCCTTCTCGGGGCGGGGTAGCTCAGTTGGTTAGAGCAGCGGAATCATAATCCGCGTGTCGGGGGTTCGAATCCCTCCCCCGCTACCAACGAACCCCCGGACCAAAATCCACCAACGACCATTGGCCCATTTGCGAGCCACCCCGACGCCTTGTAGAAAAATCACAAGACGTTCGGGAGGGGACATTCGCATGACCATTCATCGCCTTGCTTTGGCTGGCTTCGCACTCATGGCGCTCGCCAGCCCCCTTTGTGCCCAAACCTACCCCGACCGTCCGATCACCATGATCGTGCCTTTTGCTGCTGGTGGCGCCTCGGATGTGATTGCGCGCATTATTGGTGAGCGCATGGGCCAAGAGCTCGGCCAGACCATCGTGAATGAAAATGTCGCCGGTGCGGGTGGCGTGATTGCGCTCAACCGCGTCGCAGCTGCGCGCCCCGATGGCTATACGATCCTGATCGGCAACACGGGCACCAATGCCGCCTCTTATGTGCTCACACCTGATGTGAAATTCACGCCCGAGTCCTTTGCGCCCGTCGGCCTGATCGCCAAGACCGCGCCCGTGCTGGCCGTGAAGAAAGATTTCCCGGCCAAGACGCTGTCGGAGTTTGTGGCCTATGCGAAAGCCAATCCGGGCAAAATCAATCTGGCCCATGCAGGTGTTGGCTCGTCCAATTATCTCATCTGCAAGAATTTCGTTGCCGCTGCCAAAGTCGAGGTGACCTTGTTGAGCTATCGCGGTGCAGGCCCTGCGCTGAATGATTTGCTCGGCGGCCATGTGGACGGCGTGTGTGACAACGCCGCCTCTATCGCGCCCTCCATTCAGGCGGAGCGCGTCAATGGCTTGGCAGTGGCGGCCGCCAAGCGGCTCGAAATTCTGCCCAACCTGCCAACGTCAGCCGAAGGCGGATTGCCGGAGTTTCTGGCTGAAGGCTGGAATGCCATTTTCACCCCCGCCAATGCGCCTGCAGACGTCACCGCGCGCCTCAACGCGGCCTTGCGCACATCCATCGCTGATCCTGCTGTGCGCAAGCGCTTCAATGAACTGGGCTCAACGCCCGCCGACGATGCCGAGATGAGAGGCGCGCATGTGCGCAAAGTCGTTGAGGCTGATATTGCGCGCTACAAAGTCACTTTGGCGACCAAAGATTGAAATGAAAAAGGCGGGGAGGATCCTCGCCTTTTGTCACATCACAGGGCGACCATTCCAGCGCTGGACGAGCCAGTGCTTGATCCCCGAGAACATGCCACTGCGCAATTTTGAAATGCGATTGGCGGCTGCCATGGCTGTCATTGTGCGGCCATAGCGGCACGAGCAGAGCGTGTCATGAGCTTCGGCTTCGGTCATTTCAAAAAAGGCGAGACCCTCGCCCAAACGATCGCTCATCAAACCAGCGGCGCGCAAGGCCGGGTCTTCGAAAGCAATGGTCAGTGGCGAGCCATCCGCACGCAGATTGGCGCGCTGCTGAGGCGCCACCCATTCAATTTCAGGCAAGGGCTGCAAAACGCGTGTCGGCTCACGGTTGAGAGCCTCAAGCCAGAGATTGATTTTCTGGTCACGCGTCAGCTTGGCAATGGCAGGCTTGATCTCGGCAATCGAACGCAGGTCATCGAGCGACTTGGATTCCATGACACCCTCCCGGGGCAGTTGTCGTGCTGCCCTTCAAACGTGTCACACGGCCGTTCGTTCAGACGGTCTGGCTCCAAGGCGCCGCCGTTCCTGCAAAAAGCGACACAAGCCGCCCTGCACCATCCACTTCGATCTCTTCCGCAATACGTGCCGGGCGCTCGACATAAGTCACGCGCTCGTCGTTGGGTGCCAGACCGTAGAAGGCTGGCCCATTCAACGAGGCAAAAGCCTCAAACCGGTCCAGTGCATTTTCTTCCGCAAAGACCTGCAAATAAGCCGCAACCGCGACTGGTGCCGAAAACACGCCCGCACAGCCGCAGTCAGCTTCCTTGAGGTGGCGCAGATGCGGCGCGGTATCCGTGCCCAGAAAATAGCAAGCCTCGCCACTGGTCGCCGCCTTGCGCAAAGCGAGCTGGTGACGCTCACGCTTGAGCACTGGCAGGCAATACATGTGCGGGCGCAGACCGCCCTGGAACAGAGCATTGCGATTGTAGAGCAGATGCTGCGGCGTGATCGTTGCACCCATGCGATCCTTGTGCGCCAGCACCAGATCAGCGCCCTCTTGCGTCGTGATATGTTCCATCACCACGCGCAGCTTGGGCACACGCTGGAGAAGCGGCGCCAAAATCTCTTCGGCAAAACGCGCCTCGCGATCAAAAATATCGACTTCGGCTCGCGTCACTTCGCCATGTGTGAGCAAGGGCATGCCAGCCTCGGCCATGGCTTCCAGAACCGGCATGATGTGATCAACCGATGTCACGCCATGGGCCGAATTGGTGGTGGCATGCGCTGGATATAATTTGGCGGCCGTAAAAATCCCGGCCTTATGCCCGGCGATCAGATCTTTGGCATCTGTGTGATCGGTCAGATAGCAAGTCATCAGCGGCGTGAAAGCAACGCCCTCTGGCACACAGGCCATAATGCGTTGGCGATAGTCAGCTGCCATGGCAGCCGTGGTGACGGGCGGTGTCAGATTGGGCATGACAATGGCGCGGCCAAAAGCGCGTGCCGTATAGGGCACAACGGCTTTCATCATCACGCTGTCGCGGAAATGTACATGCCAATCATCGGGGCGGCGGAAGGTCAGGCTGCGCATCAGCGGTAATCCTCGGAGTTGAGATCAAAGCGCTTCATCTTGTCGTAAAGCGTCTTTTTGGGGATTGCGAGCGCGTCCGCCGCGGCAGCCACATTGCCGACATGACGGCGCAGGGCTTCCATAATCAGGCCGCGCTCAAATTCCAGAACAAGTTCGTTGAGACCGCGCGACTGGGGCGCTGTTTCACGAAAGCGGGCAGGCAAAACGCCCAGCACAAAACGATCCGCCACATTGGCCAGCTCGCGCACATTGCCTGGCCAATCATGGCTCATCAATTCGCGCGTCAATGCCTCGCCGACCTGCGGCACATCGCGCCCATAACGCTCAGCGGCTTGCGCCACGTGATGCTGGAAAATCAGCGGAATGTCTTCGCGCCGCGCGCGCAAGGGCGGAATGTCGAGCGAGACGACATTAAGCCGGAAATAAAGATCGCTGCGGAAAGCCTGTGCTTTGGAGAGCGCGGCCAGATCTGTCTTGGTCGCCGCCACGACGCGCAATGTGACAGGCACCGGCTTGTTGGAGCCCAGCCGCTCAACCTGACGGAATTGCAACACGCGCAGCAACTTGACCTGCATGGCCAAGGGCATGGATTCGACTTCGTCGAGGAACAATGTGCCACCTGACGCATATTCGATCTTGCCGATGCGCTGCATTTGCGCGCCCGTGAATGCGCCGCGCTCATGGCCAAACAGCTCGCTCTCGAACATACTTTCAGGAATGGCGCCGCAATTGATCGCGACAAAGGGTTTGTCACGCGCCGGCGAGGCTTCATGCAAACAACGCGCGACCAGCTCTTTGCCGGCCCCTGTCTCGCCCAAGATCAACACATCGGGCCCGGCTTCTGCGAGCTGCAAAATATCACGGCGCAATTCTGCCATGCCTGCGGATTGGCCAATCAGAATGCGGTCTATGCCATCTTTTTGTTGCAGCTTGCGGCGCAGATCAGCCAATTCAAACGTCAGCTTGCGTCGCTCCAGAGCGCCTTGGGCTGCACCCACCAGCCGCTCGGCAGGCGTTGGCTTTTCCAGAAAATCATAAGCGCCTGCGCGCATCGCTTGCACGGCCATGGCCACATCGCCGTGCCCGGTGATCACAATCACCGGCAGTGCGGGCTCCATGCGCTGCGCACGCTCCAGCAAGGCCAGACCATCCATGCCCGGCAAGCGCACATCAACCAGCAAGACGCCGGGAAAAAGCGGATGCAATTTCTCCAAGGCCGATTCTGCCGAAGCGCAGACCTCGACATGCAGACCCGCCAGCTTCAGCGTCTGCGCATTGGCAAAACGCACAGCCGGATCATCTTCGACAAGGAGAACCTGGAGTTCGGGCGACATGAGCCTGTAATGCCTTTCTCAGCCAGCTTCTGCAAGAGCGGGCTCGGCGCGTGGCAGGTGCAAGGTGAAAAGCGCCCCACCCGCTTCAGCATTCTCCGCCTGCATCGTGCCGCCGAAATCGCGCATGATGCGCTCGGATATGGCAAGCCCCAGACCCAGCCCTGAGCCGGCCAGTTTAGTGGTGAAAAACGGCTCGAACATGCGCGCCCGCACATCTGGCGCCAGCCCCGGCCCGCAATCCCGGATCAAAACGCTGACACCTTCCGCATGCGCAAAAATCTCAATGTCGATGCGCGGCGCGGGCGTTTGCGCCATGGCATCGAGCGCATTGGACACAACATTCACCAGCACCTGACTGAGCCGGTCCCTGTCGGCACGCACGAAGATTTCGTCATCCGCACCATCCTGCGCAATGATGGCACCCAGCCGGCGGATGCGCTCATCCAGAATAAGCAGGCTCTCGGCAATCGTGCGCCGCAATGGCACGGCTGAGAGAACAGAGGGACGCTTGCGGGCGAAGATTTTCAGCTGGCTGGTGATGCCGCTCATGCGATCAACCAGATCGGAGATGAAATTGAGATTGTCGCGCGCACCCTCGCGCTGGTCGCGATCCAGAAACACTTTGGCATTGTCAGCCAGCGAACGAATGGCAGCCATGGGCTGATTGAGCTCATGCGTGACGCCCGCCGCAATCTGGCCGATGGCAGCGAGTTTCGCCGAATGCACCAGTTCATCCTGCGTGGTGCGCAATTGGCGATTGGCTTCGATCAAATCACGGGTTCGGCTTTCAACCTGATTTTCCAATTCGAGATTGGCTGAGGTCAAAGCCTTGCTGGCGGCACGCTCAATTTCTGCGGCGCGTCGGCGCTGAAGAAGATAGAGCACCAAAAGCGCTGCAGTAGACGACATCAGCGCGACAATGACCTGCATCCAGAAGCGAAACAGACCTACATCGACGAGATCCACCAGCACAACGACTTTCCAGTCGGAGCCCGCCAACAGACGCTCCACCGCCAGCACCGTCGTGCCACCATCCTCGGCTGGCAAATCCAGCAAGGTGGACGCCGGCCCCATGGTTTCAACCAGACGAAACCCCAGCGGGCGCAGCGGCACATTCTCATATTGCCGCTCTGCGCGAATGCGCGCCAATGTGGCGTCAGGCAATTGCGCGAGCGTGTGATATTTCCACGCCTCATCGGACGCCAGAACGATGACGCCATTCTCATCGACGATCATCATGCGCCCCGCGCCCGGCCAGGTATCGGCATGCCAGCGCTCGACCTTCACAACGCCCACACCCTTTGGTTCCAAAAGCGAGGGCAGTGCGCGGCTGGCATAATAGCCAGGCACGCCTGTTGTGGTGCCAATGCCAAAGAAATGCTGGGAGCCTGATTTCAGCGCATCGCGGAAATAGGGACGATAGGACAGGTCAACACCGACAAAGCTCGTCTTGTCGCGCCAATTGCTCGCAGCAATACATTTGCCGCTGAGATCGAGCACATAGAGCACGCCAGCGCCCGCCACAGCATTGACGTTTTCCAGATGGCGATTGGCGGCTTCAACCTTGTCGCCATCTTGCGGATCATCCAGCAGCGCCTGAATGCTGGGATGAAAGCGGATGATTTCGGGCAGATGATCGTAGCGGGCGAGTTCTGTTTCCAACTGCACGGCATGGCGCTCCGCCTGAAGCGAGGCGAATTCATGCACTTGCTCGAGCTTGTAACGGCGTGCAGTCGCACCTGCCATGGTGACGATCACCACGACTGCCGCCATCAGCGCCAAAGTGGCGAGGGCTTGTAGGCCTGCTCGCGGCGCGCGCGCAACATCCTGCATCAGGCTCTCCGATACAAAAACGCGGCGACCCTCAGGCCGCCGCGTTCATTATGACAGGGCACGAAAGACCGCGCCATATGCTCGAGCTTAGCCCGTGGTCACAGCCGTCTCGACATCGGAGGTATCGACCGTGCGATTGAGACCTGCATTGAGCTTGTTGCGATCCAGCTCACCTTCCCACCAGGAGACGACCACGGCAGCCACGCCATTGCCCGTCAGATTGGTGAGCGCGCGGCATTCCGACATGAACTTGTCGATGCCCAGCACAATCGCCATGCCCGGAACCAGCTCCGGACGGATGGCGGCGAGCGTTGCGGCCAGCGTGATAAAGCCAGCACCCGTGATGCCCGATGCGCCCTTGGAGGTCAGCATGGCCACACCCAGAATGACAAACTGCTCACCCATGGTGAGATGCACGCCCAACGCCTGCGCGATGAACAATGTGGCCAGCGTCATATAGATGTTGGTGCCATCAAGATTGAACGAATAGCCCGTCGGCACAACAAGGCCGACGACCGACTTCGAGCAACCCAGACGCTCCAGCTTTTCCATGAGCTGAGGAAGCGCTGATTCCGACGATGACGTGCCCAGCACGATCAGCAATTCATCCTTGATATAGGCGATGAATTTGAAGATCGAGAAGCCCGCCACGCGCGCCACCGTGCCCAGCACAAGCACCACAAACAGGATTGCGGTGACATAGAACGTGGCAATGAGGCCGATCAGATTGCCCAAGGCCTGCGGACCAAAGCGACCGATGGTGTAAGCCATCGCGCCGAAGGCACCGATGGGCGCAGCCTTCATGATAATGGCAATCACGCCGAACATGCCATGTGCCACATCATCAATCGTCTGGCGCAATGTATGACCGCGTTCACCCAGCGCCATCAGCGCAAAGCCAAACAGGATCGCGAAGAACAGGACCTGCAGAATATCGCCCTTGGCGAAAGCACCCATGGCCGTGTCAGGGATGATGTTCATGACGAAGTCGATCGACTTCATCTCGCCGGCCTGTTTGGCAAAGCCGGCGACGGCATTGGCATCCGGCTTGCCCGCAAAACCATGACCCGGCTCCACGATATTGCCGACCAGCAAACCGATCACCAGAGCGAAGGTCGAGATCACTTCGAAATAGACCAGCGCCTTGACGCCGACGCGGCCGACCTTTTTCGCATCCTGAATATGCGAAATGCCCGACACAACGGTGCAGAAAATGATGGGCGCAATGGCCATTTTGATCAGCTTGACGAAGCCATCGCCGAGCGCCTTGATCCAGTCGTTCTTGGCAAGCTCAGGTGACAGCCAGCCCAGCAGTCCGCCCAACAAAATGGCCACGAGCACCTGTACGTAGAGCTGCTTGTAGAGTGGTTTTTTGACAGCCGAAGCCGCCCCAGACATCCCTTGTGACATTTCTTTTTTCCTTCTGCTTAAACCTGGATGGCAGCATCCACGACAGTGAGTGCCGTCATATTCACAATGCGCCGCACAGAACTTGTCGGCGTCAAAATATTCACGGGCCTTGCCGCGCCCAGCAGCACGGGCCCAACAGTTACGCCTTCACCAGCGACGATTTTCAAAAGATTGTATGAAATATTTGCAGCATCAATATTCGGCATGACCAAAAGGTTGGCCTCCGATGTCAAACGCCCGCCGGGAAACACACCGTCGAGAATGCGCTTGGAGAGGGCCGCATCGCCATGCATTTCGCCTTCCGCTTCAATGTCGGGCGAGGCCAGCTCGAGGATGCCCAAAGCCGCGCGCATTTTGCGCGAGGAGGCCGACTGCGAGGAGCCGAAGTTGGAATGCGACAAGAAAGCCACGCGCGGCTCCAGACCGAAGCTGCGCACTTCATCAGCGGCCATTTGCGCAATTTCAGCCAGCTGCGCTGCTGTGGGCTCATGGTTGATATAAGTGTCGGTGATGAAGAGCGTATGCTTGGGCAGCATCAGCACATTCATCGCGGCGAACGTGGTGACGCCTTTCTTCTTGCCGATCATATCGGCAACATATTCGAGATGCGTGGAATAGGGACCATAAGTCCCGCAGATCATGCCATCGCCCATGCCCCAACGCAGCGCCATGGTTGCCATGAGCGTAGGATTGGTGCGCAAAAGCGCGGCTGAGCCATTGATCGTGGCGCCGTTGCGCCGGTTCTGCTGGTAATATTCCTCTGCAGCCCGCCCGATCAGCGCATCATCTTCGAGATCGATGATCTCAACGTCACTGCCTTCTTCAAGCTTGATGCTCTGGGCGGCAATGGTGGCCAGAATTTCGCTCTTGCGGCCAACAAGAATGGGCCGTGCAATTTTTTCATCAATCGCGATGCGCGCGGCGCGCAGAATGCGCAGATCCTCGCCTTCCGCATAGATGATCTTTTTGCGCGCAAGGGCTGCCGCCTCAAACACCGGCTTCATGATATTGCCGGAGCGATAGACGAAGTTTTCCATATCGCGACGATAGGCGGCCAGATCAGCCAGCGGGCGCTTGGCCACGCCGCTTTTCATCGCCGCTTCCGCCACAGCAGGCGCCACAGCCGAGATCAGACGCGGATCAAACGGCTTGGGGATGAGATATTCTTCACCAAAGCGGCTCTCAAATGCATAAGCCGCGCTCACCACATCTGATTGCTCGGCATGAGCCAGCTCAGCAATCGCGCGCACAGCAGCAAGCTTCATCTCTTCATTGATCGTGGTTGCGCCCACATCCAGCGCGCCACGGAAAATGAAGGGGAAGCAGAGAACATTGTTCACCTGGTTGGGATAATCCGAGCGGCCTGTCGCGATGATCGCATCGGCGCGGGCTGCGCGGGCATCTTCAGGCATGATTTCTGGATCAGGATTGGCCATAGCCAAAATGAGCGGGCGCGGCCCCATGCGCTTGACCATATCGGGCTTGAGCACATTGCCTGCCGACAGACCCAGAAAAATATCTGCGCCATCGATCACATCGCCAAGTGTGCGCGCGGCGGTCTTTTGCATATAGCGGCGATTTTCCTCATTAATCCCTTCATTGCGCTCCGTGTGGATGACGCCGTAAAGATCAGAGACGAAAATATTCTCTTTGCGAATGCCAAGCCCAACAAGCAGATCGAGACAGGCAAGTGCGGCAGCACCCGCGCCTGAACAGACGAGCTTCACATCGGTGAGCTTTTTGCCGACCAGCTCCATCGCATTGAAGACCGCAGCGCCCACGACAATGGCCGTGCCATGCTGATCATCATGAAAGACAGGAATGTTCATCCGCTCGCGCAATTTGCGCTCGATCACGAAACATTCCGGTGCCTTGATGTCTTCAAGATTGATACCACCAAACGTCGGCTCCATCGCCGCAATCATGTCGATCAGTTTGTCGGGATCATTCTCGGCCAGCTCAATATCAAAGACATCGATATTGGCGAATTTCTTGAACAGGCAGGCTTTGCCTTCCATCACAGGCTTGCCAGCGAGCGGGCCAATATTGCCCAGTCCCAACACAGCCGTGCCATTGGTGACGACAGCCACAAGATTGCCGCGCGACGTCAGAGTGAGTGCTTGCTCGGGATCTTCCGCAATCGCCAGACAGGCGGCGGCCACACCAGGTGAATAGGCCAGCGACAGATCGTGCTGGTTGCTCATGCCCTTGGTGGGCACAACGGAAATTTTTCCAGGTGTCGGAAACGAGTGATAGGCAAGCGCGGCCTTGGCGAGCTGTTCATCCATGTGTTCTGTCAGCCTTCAGATCGGCGCGTCGACATCGGTGGCCATTGCCGACCAACGCGACCCCATTGCGAGGCGCTGTGCGAAAAGAGCGACCTCAGTGCGATTGGTCAAACCAAGGCGGGCAATCGCAGCCCCCACATGAGCTTTCACGGTAGCTTCCGAAATGCCCATGCGAAACGCGATCTCCTTGTTGGAATGACCATTTCCAAGATAGCCGATCACACGCCATTGAGTCGCGGTAATTCTGTCGATCTCCTGCAAACGCCCCCGGCGCTCCCCCGCTCCCTGATCAGCCCGCTTCAACGTCAGCCGAATAGTCTCGGCCAGCCCGCGTGGGGTGATGTCGCGTGGGATCGCCTTCACGCTCTGGAAATGATCGAGCGTTTGCGCGCCGGGCGTGGCTGAAAGCAGCAAAACAGGCACAGACCGGAAGGGGCGCAGCCAGGTGCCCACAAGATCCGGCCCCAGCTCAGAGAGCAGCGCCGCATCAAGGATGATCAGCGCATGGCCACGAGAGTCGAGGTGGCGCGCAGCGCGCAGATCGTCGAGTTCCGGGCGGATCACCGTCACAACGGGGAAATGCGAGGTGCAAAGCGAGGTCACCGCAAAGGCCATGAGTGAGTCGGAGGTGAGGACCGCAATGCGGCATTCAACCCGCAACGGCAAAGTGGCGATGATGCCAGCGTTGGCTGTCACGACACTGCCCGTATCGCTCTCAAGACGACGAAGAATCTGGCTGGTCCCCATGGCGCTGTCCTGCCCGTCTGTTTTGTCGTCCGCGCCTCTTGGGTGGCGGGTCGACCCAGAGCAAAGCCAGAGCCATGCCAAGGGGAGGCCTCCCAGCCTTTATATTAAATTCTTTTAAATCAGTGACTTAAAACGAAATCACCCCGCCTGTTGGGCGGGGTGATGCAGAAAGTCAGAAAAAGCCTTTTGAAGGCGTGCGGTTTTCCAGACGCTTCAGGCGCCGGCGTACAGCAGACGGGCGCGGATTGTGCCCTCGACTGCTTTCATTTCTTCCAGCACGGCCTCGGCATCGCCACCGCAACCATCGGCTTCCATGACGACATAACCCAGGTCACCCTCGGTCTGCAGATATTGCGCTGCAATATTTACCCCGTGACGCGAGAAGACCTGGTTGAGACGGTTCATCACGCCGGGCACATTCTTGTGCACATGGATGAAGCGTGTGCCCTGCGCGCGCGACGACAATTGCACCTGCGGGAAATTCACCGCGCCAACTGTAGAGCCGGAATCGGAATAATCGACGAGCTTGCGCGCCACTTCCGCACCGATGCGTTCCTGGGCTTCCTCCGTCGAGCCGCCGATGTGCGGCGTCAGAATGACATTCGACAGACCCTGAATCGGCGTCACAAATTTTTCGCTGTTGGACGCGGGTTCCACCGGGAACACGTCAACCGCTGCACCCGCCAGATGTCCGCTTTTCAAAGCGGCTGCCAGCGCGTCGAGATCAACGACAGTGCCGCGTGCATTGTTGATGAAATGCGCGCCCTTTTTCATCTGGGCGAATTGTTCGGCACCCATCATGTTAAAGGTCGAGGCATTTTCTGGCACATGCAGAGAGACAACATCTGCCACGCGCAGAAGCTCATTGAGACTTTCGACCGGCTCCGTATTGCCATGGCGCAGCTTGTCCATGACATCGAAATAAATGACGCGCATGCCCATGGCTTCGGCCAAAGTCGACAGCTGGCTGCCGATATTGCCATAGCCAATAATGCCCAGCGTCTTGCCGCGCACTTCAATCGAACCCGTGGCTGACTTATCCCAGCCACCTTCATGGGCTGACACAGAGCGCGGGAAGATGCGGCGAAACAGCATGACGATTTCGCCAATCACCAGCTCAGCGACCGAGCGTGTGTTGGAGAAAGGCGCGTTGAACACAGGAATGCCGCGCCGATGCGCAGCATCGAGATCGACCTGATTGGTGCCCACCGAAAAGCAACCCACTGCAATCAGCTTCTCAGCCTTGGCAAAGACCTCTTCGGTCAATTGCGTGCGCGAGCGAATGCCAATGATGTGCGTGTTGCGAATGGCTTCATCGAGTTCTTTGCCATCCAGCGCCTTCATCAGGCGTGTGGTGCTCGAATAGCCAGAGCCCATGATGAGCTCAACGGCACTGTCATTAATCCCCTCCAGGAGCAGAATGCGGATCTTGTCCTTGGAGAGCGAAAGCTGCGGATTATGTCCCTGCATGGTCCTCGTGACCCCGTTGAGCATGTCTGGAATTTGGCTTGTAAGCCCTATTTCGATTGACGCAACCTCGAAGCGCGTGCGACAAGGCTCTTGTCCTCGTCCTGAGGCACTTTGCGCTCCAGCCGCGTCCGGCTTTCGGGCTTTTGCCCATTCGCCCACTGTAGAGCGCAGGGGTATCCCCCCGACCGACTGCCCGAGGAACGCGGGGCTGTCCCCTGCATAAACGAACCTGCCGGTCGCTTCAGCGGCCTTGGCACGATTCACCCTTGGAAAGATTGAACTTTGACAAATTTTGCGGATCTCGGCTTGGCCGAGTCCCTCCTTCGCGCCCTGAGCGAAGAAGGCTACACGACCCCGACCCCCATTCAGGCTAAAGCCATTCCCGATCTGCTCAAAGGCCGCGATTTGCTCGGCATTGCCCAGACCGGCACCGGCAAGACCGCCGCTTTTGCCCTGCCCATCATTCAGCGCCTGCTCAATGAGCCGCTCAACCACTCCTCCGCCACCGCCCGCGTGCTGGTGATGGCCCCCACCCGCGAACTGGTCGCCCAGATCGCCGAAAGCTTCCGCACCTATGGTCGCCATGCCCGCATCCGCGTGGCTGTGATTGTGGGTGGCGTTGGCCACGGCCCGCAGGTGCAGGCCATGGCGCGCGGCGTCGATGTGCTGGTTGCTACCCCCGGCCGCCTGCTCGACCATATGGCGGGCGGAACCGTGAAGCTCTCAGGCACGCAGATCGTCGTGCTGGACGAAGCCGACCATATGCTGGATCTGGGCTTCGTCGTGCCGATCCGCAAGATCGTCTCGCGTTTGCCAAAACATCGCCAGAGCCTGTTCTTCTCCGCCACCATGCCGCGCGAAATCGCGACACTGGCTGGTGAAATGCTGACAGATCCGGTCGAAGTGACGGTGACGCCCGTTGCAACCACAGCCGAGCGCGTCACGCAATCGGTCTATCTGGTCGATACCAAAGCCAAGCGCGATCTTCTGGTCGAGCTGCTGGGCTCAAAAGATTTCTCGCGCACCATTGTCTTCACACGCACCAAGCGTGGCGCGGACAAAGTGGCGCAGCATCTGGCGGCTTCCGGCATTACGGCAGCTGCCATTCATGGCAACAAGAGCCAGGGCGCGCGCCAGAAGGCGCTTGCTGAATTCAAAGACGGCCGCACCGGCGTGCTGGTTGCCACCGACATTGCTGCGCGCGGCATTGACGTTGATCAGGTCTCCCATGTCGTCAATTTTGAATTGCCGGATGTGGCTGAAAGCTATGTGCACCGCATTGGCCGCACGGCCCGTGCAGGACACGAAGGCACGGCCATTTCATTCTGCGACAATGAAGAGCGCCATTTGCTCCGTCAGATTGAAAAGCTGACGCGCCAAGTGCTGGCGATCACAGATCGTCGCAGCGCGCAGGGCAAGGCTGACGAGAACAAGGCACCCGCCCCAAAGCCACCGCAGCGCGGCTCAGGCCGCCCGCATCAGGGTCAGAAGCAGGGCGAGCGCTCATCTGGCAATGGCTTTCGCCCGCGCACGCCGCAAGGCGACAAGCGCAGCGCAGGCGCACCCAATCGCGAACGTCGCGAACAGCGCACGCATTAAGCCGACTGCGGCTCATGCACGAGCATGAGCGTTGCCAAAGGCGGCAAGATTAAAGAGAGGGACTGGGGAAACCCATGTCCCTCTTTTTCTTGCGTGGACACCTGCCCGCTGTTGCCCAGATTGCTGCCTCCATAGATAGCCGCATCCGTATTGATGGCCTCGCGCCAAATGCCACTCAGCGGCACCCCGATGCGATATTCCATCTGCGGCACGGGCGTGAAATTCGAAACGATGATGACGGGCGGCGCGCCGTCCGATGCAAAACGGGCAAAGGCCAGGACGCAATTTTGCGTGTCATCAGCCACCAGCCAGCGAAAGCCTGCCGCCTCGCAATCCTGCTGATACAGCGCTGGCCAAGCGCGGTAGGTTTTGTTGAGATCACCCACGAGCCGCCTCATGCCCGCATGCAAGGGCAGATCGAGCAAATGCCAATCGAGCGATTGATCGTGATTCCATTCCCGCCATTGCGCGAACTCGCCCCCCATAAATAAAAGCTTCTTGCCGGGATGGCCCCACATGAAGGCGAAATAGGCGCGCAGATTGGCAAATTTCTGCCATTCATCGCCCGGCATTTTGGCAATCAGCGAGCCTTTGCCATGCACCACTTCATCATGCGACAGCGGCAGAATGAAATTCTCGCTGAACGCATAGAGCAGTCCAAATGTCAGGTGATGATGATGCCATGACCGATACAGCGGATCGCGTGACATGAAATTCAGTGTGTCATGCATCCAGCCCATGTTCCATTTGAAGCCAAAGCCCAGGCCGCCGGCATAGGCGGGATGCGAGACGGCGGGCCACGCGGTTGATTCCTCCGCTATCGTGACGACGCCCGCGCGCACCGCATAAACCTCTTCATTCATGCGCCGCAAAAAGGCGATGGCATCAAGATTTTCATTGCCGCCAAAACGATTGGGCACCCATTCACCCGCACGGCGCGAATAATCGAGATAGAGCATGGAGGCCACTGCATCGACGCGAAGCCCATCGATATGAAAACGCTCAATCCAATAGCGCGCATTGGCGACGAGAAAGGTGAACACTTCTTCGCGGCCGAAATTATAAACATAGGTGCCCCAATCCTGATGAAAACCTTGGCGCGGGTCGGCGTGCTCATACAAATGCGTGCCATCAAACTGGCCGAGCCCGTGCGGATCATTGGGAAAATGCGCGGGCACCCAATCCAGAATAATCCCGAGGCCTAGTGCATGCGCCTGATTGACGAAGAAACCGAAATCCTCAGGCGAGCCAAAGCGACTGGTGGGCGCAAACAAAGACACCGGCTGATAGCCCCATGAGCCATCAAATGGATATTCTGTGATCGGCAATAATTCGAGATGCGTGAAGCCAAGCTCTTTTACATAAGGCAAGAGGCGCGCCGCCAATTCACGCCAATTGAGCCTGCGCTGATCCTCTTCGACCACGCGCGCCCATGAACCCAAGTGACATTCATAAATACTGACAGGCTCGCGCCGGAGATCGCGCGTGGCGACGCTGGCCCACCACGCCTCATCACTCCATTGCAAATGCGGCGGGCCACACAGAAGTGACGCCGTGGCGGGTGGATGCTCCGCAGCAAAGGCCAGCGGATCGGCCTTCAACGGCAAAAGCGCACCATCGCGCCCGAGAATTTCAAATTTGTAACGCAGACCCCGGGCAACGCCGGGGATGAAAAGCTCCCAAATGCCGGCCTCATGACGCCGCCGCATGGGATGGCGACGCCCGTCCCACGCATTGAAATCACCAACAACCGACACGCTCCGCGCACTAGGGGCCCAGACGGCAAAAAACGCACCCGCGACATCTTCATGCGTCAGCAAGCGCGCACCCAGAATATCCTCAAGTGGCTTGTCACCAGCACCGCGCACACTGACGAGATCTTCATCCGACAAAACAGGCGCAAAGCGATACGGATCCCCACGCAGCTCTTCACCACCCGCCGCCCATACGCGCAAAACATAATTCGGTCGCGCCACACTCTCGACAAAGGCTTCAAAAAAGCCTGCATCATGAAGGCGCATCATGGCGATGGCGACACAATCGGGGAGACAGACCTCGACTTGATTGGCATCGGGTAAAAAAACACGCACGGCCCATCGGCCATCTGCAAGCCGATGCGGCCCCAACACAGCGAAGGGATCGCCATGACGCGCCTCCACAAGGGCTTCAATGGTGGGCGAGAGCGCCATCACGCCTCCTCGCGCCATTTGCGCAAGATCTGCAACAGGCCCGAGACAGGAATGCCGATCCAATCGGGGCGATGCGCGGCTTCATAGGAAATTTCGTAAATGGCTTTGCCCGCCAGATAGAGATCCAGCAACGGCACGCGCACGCTATCGTCGCTCATCTCGACAGGCGAGCCTGCAATGGCTTGCGCATAACGCTTGAGAAAACCATCCGACACAAAATCACGCCAGATCAGCGCCGCTGTTCGCACTCGCGCGCCTTGCTCGACCATTCGCCCCTCAATATCGCGTGCAGCTGCTTCGGCGGCATAATCAAACGAGCGCAGGAGGCCTGCCACATCGCGCAAGGCCAAATCCTTGGCGCGACGCTCTTCAAGAGGCCGCGACGGCTCGCCCTCGAAATCCACAAACATCACATCGTCTTTGACGATCAGCACCTGCCCCAAATGGAAGTCGCCATGGATGCGCGTTTTCACGCCTTGCGGCTTCAAATCTTGCAAGCTTTGAAAGAAATGCGCAGCCTGCCCTTGCAGAGAAAGTAGCTCGACAACAGGCTCTGGTGTCTCGCCAGCGGGCCAATCGATCCGTTGCAAGAGCGCCACCATGCGCGCAAATTCTGCCCGGACAGATTCAACCTTTCGCGAAAGATCGTCGGCTGCAAAAGGCTCTGCACGAAACGCCTCGTCATCGGCTGCGCTTGCCAGCGCGACATGCAGCTCGCCCGTCCGCTGCCCGAGCATTTGCACATAGGGCAGATAATCTGCATGCACATCACGCGGGTCATGTGATTGCTCGGCACCTGTCAGCGACAAAGCCTCAAACTTGCGTTTCAGCGTCTCCACCGTCCAAGCCCAAGCGTCGCCCTGATTGTGCACAAAGGCCTGCAAAATGCCGAAGGCGGTGATAGTGCCTTGCGCATCGACCCGCTCCATCGTGCCCAACAAGGCTGGCGCATGGGTGAAACCTGCTTTGGTTAAAAACTGGCCGATCTCGACTTCCGGATTCTCGCCCGCTTGAAAACGCCGATAGAGTTTCAGCATCATGCGTTCACCCACCGCAATCGATGTATTGCTCTGGTCAGCGCCAATGCGGCGGACTTCAGATGGCTCAATGGGCGGCTCATGCACCAAGCGCTCCGATCCCCAAAATTTGAGATGCGCGCCTTCGCTCAGCGGCAATTCCCGATTCTCAATCATGCTTTGAATGATGACCGAGCCAAAGGCCGGATCGCTGTCAGCGTCCGACACGAGCCCCATGCGTGCGCCACGCCGCACGCGCGCAACCGCATAAGGCGGGATATGCTCATCATCCCGGTTTTCTTCGATGACGAGTGGCGCAAAATAGGATTGCGTCTCGCCCGTCTTGAGCGTGACGCCAAGGCGCACCAGAAAAAACATCTTGCCCGCCTGCCCCGATGGCAAAGCCGCCACGCCAGTGACGTTGACTTGGCGAATGCCAGCCTCCTTGCCCGCAAACCATCGGCGCAACATCAAAAACTGCGGCGCGACATTGCGCTCAAACGCCAACCGCTCGCGTTGCTCAAACAAATGCTCGCCACGCCCGGTGAGCACCAGCGTGAATAATTCAGGTGCGACCTGTGGACCAAAGCGATGTTGGACAGCCTGTTTGACCAGATGAAACCAAAAGAACCCGTGACCGGGCAAAGTCAGCAAATAGGGCAGAGCGCCAATGGCTGGGAACACGCTGCCAGCTGACAATTCAATCAGGCTCGATCCTTGGAATTCGGACAGATCGAGTTCGACTGCTTGCGGCGCGCGCGACATATTGGCGACACACAGCAGCACTTTGTCGTCATATTCGCGCAAATAAGCGAGCACCTTGCGGTTGGCCGGATAAAGAAAGCGCAAAGCGCCGCGCGACAGCGCCAGGTGCTTGCGGCGGATGGCAATCATGCGCCGCGTCCAGTTCAGCAGACTGGCGGGACTTGCAAGCTGCGCCTCCACATTCACAGCAGCATAGCCGTAAATCGGATCCTGGATCGGCGGCAGAAACAGTTTTGCAGGATCACAGCGCGAAAAACCGCCATTGCGGTCTGGAGTCCATTGCATGGGCGTGCGCACACCATCGCGATCACCCAGATAGATATTGTCGCCCATGCCAATCTCGTCGCCATAATAGAGAACAGGCGTGCCCGGCATGGTGAAAAGAAGAGAGTTCAAAAGCTCAATCTTGCGTCGATCATTTTCCAGCAACGGCGCCAGACGTCGCCGGATCCCAAGATTGATGCGCGCGCGACGATCATGCGCATAAAAGCTCCACAAATAGTCGCGCTCTTTGTCCGTCACCATTTCAAGCGTGAGCTCATCGTGATTGCGCAGAAAAATAGCCCATTGTGCATGCTCGGGAATCTCGGGCGTCTGGCGCATGATGTCGGTGATCGGGTGACGATCTTCCAGACCGAGCGCCATATACATCCGTGGCATCAGCGGGAAGTGAAATGCCATATGGCACTCGTCCCCAGCGCCAAAATATTGCGCCGTCTCTTCCGGCCATTGATTGGCCTCAGCCAGCAACATGCGGTCGGGATAGCGCGCATCCAGCGCTGCGCGTATTTTGCGAATGGCCTCATGCGTCTCAGGCAGGTTCTCGCAATTGGTGCCATCGCGCTCGATCAAATAGGGAATGGCATCCAGCCGCAGGCCATCCACCCCCATATCCAACCAGTAATACATGGCCTCAATGATGGCATCGAGCACACGGGGATTGTCGAAATTGAGGTCCGGCTGATGCGAGTAAAAGCGGTGCCAGAAATAAGCGCCTGCAACGTTATCGTAGGCCCAGTTCGACACTTCTGTGTCGAGAAAAATGATCCGCGCATCTTTGTAGAGCGCATCATTTTTTGACCAGACATAGAAATCCCGATGCACAGAGCCCGGCCGCGCTTGGCGCGCGCGCTGAAACCAAGGGTGCTGATCAGATGTGTGATTGATCACCAATTCGGTGATCACGCGAATACCCCGCTCATGCGCCTCGCGCACAAAGCGACGAAAATCACGCATGGACCCATATGACGGGTTGATGCCATGATAGTCGGAAATGTCATAACCATCATCGCGCAGGGGCGAGGGGTAAAACGGCATCAGCCAAACAGCGGTCACACCCAGATCATGAATATAATCGAGCTTATGCGTCAGCCCTTCGAAATCGCCGATCCCAGTCTGGTCCGCATCAAAAAAACTTTTGACGTGCAATTGATAAATAATGGCATCGCGATACCAATCCCGCTCCTCGCGATCGATCATGGAGTCCTCCAAACAGGCGGGTGGAGACGCCAGATGGCCACCGGAGAGCGGTGCGGATCCAGATCTATGACATGGGTCTTGCCATAAAGCGTGAAGCGATTGCCGTGCAAAAGATCTTCGGCCTCAATCGAAGACCAGTCGGGCAAATCAAACTCCCACAGCGGGACTTCATATTCACTTTGTTGCCTGTTGAAAGGATCAACATTCACCAGCACGAGGACGCAATTTTCTTTTTGCGGAGTGATGCGGGCATAGGCCATCACATGTTCATTGCTGGAATTGAGCGCGAGAAAGCCGCGAAAATCCTGAAGCGCGGGGTTGGTGCGCCTAATTCGGTTCAGTGCACGGATATGATCTTTGATATGCCCGGGCCGATTGAAATCAAAGGCGCGCAATTCATATTTTTCCGAGTCGCGATATTCCTCACACCCGACCAGCGCATGGGCTTCGCACAGTTCAAAACCATTATACAAGCCCCAATTGCTCGATAGGGTCGCCGCCAATGTCGCCCGCACAATAAAGCCTGCGCGCCCCGATGTTTGCAAATACCAGGGATTGATATCAGGCGTGTTGACGAAAAAATTGGGACGGTAATAGGCAGCCATCTCGCCCGTCAGCTCGCCCATATAATCAACAAGCTCGGCTTTGGTGTTGCGCCAGGTGAAATAAGTATAACTTTGCTGAAAGCCAATCTTGGCAAGCTTCTTCATCATTTTGGGACGGGTAAAAGCTTCCGCCAAAAAGATCACATCAGGATGGGCCGCATTGATGTCGTGGATCAACCATCGCCAAAAGGGCAGCGGCTTGGTGTGTGGATTGTCGACCCGAAAAATGCGCACGCCATTTTCGATCCAGAACAAAACCACATCGCGCAAGGCAAACCACAGGTCTGGGAAAGCATTTCCCTCGAAATGCAGATTGATAATGTCTTCATATTTTTTGGGCGGGTTCTCTGCATATTTCAGCGTGCCGTCTGGTCGCCAGTCAAACCAGTCGGGATGCTCGCGCACCCATGGATGATCGGGCGAACATTGCACCGCAAAGTCGAGTGCAATTTCGATTTGCTGGGCACGCGCGGCACCAATGAGGCGACGGAAATCCGACAAAGTGCCGAGCTGCGGATGAATGGCGGTATGCCCACCCTCGGCTGAGCCAATCGCATACACGCTGCCCGGATCGTCGACTGCGGCCTGCAACGCATTGTTGCGCCCCTTGCGATGCGTGCGACCAATGGGATGAATGGGCGGAAAATATAAAACATCAAAGCCCAGATCCCGAATATACGGCAGGCGTGCAATCACATCTTCAAATGTGCCATGACGTTGTGCGTCACCGCTGGCGGAACGCGGAAACATTTCATACCAGGCCGAAAATATGGCGGCACGCCGATCGACAGAGAGTTCAAGCACGGGTATGCGACGAGACACAGCTTCGCGCGGACCATACACCGCCATCAGATGCAGCAGCGACTCATCCAGCAAAATGGCGAGACGCTCCTGCGGATCCGCTAGCCCCATGCGCTGGCGCATCTCGTCGAGTGCAAAGCCATCGCGCCCTTCGCCCTCGGCCTCTTCGACAAGCGCGAAGCCCTCTTCAATTTCAAGCGTGACATCCTGCTTGGCTGAGACCTTTTTTTGCACATCACGCCGCCAAGAGGCGAAAGGCTCTCGCCAGGCTTCGATCGAATACAGATAGCGGCCAACTTTCGGCGGGATGAATTGCGCGGCCCATCGGTCATTGTCGACAAAATGCATCGGCACATGCCGCCATGTCATTTGCCCGGCTTCTTGCCACAGCAGATCGGCAGCTATCACCTCATGACCGTCGGTAAAAATATCCGCGTGTACGGAAAAAGCTGCACCCTCGATACATTTTGCAGCGGCGCGGCCGCCGTCAATTTCGGGCCAGACATTTTCAATGATAACCCGCCCCTCAGACGAAGGCGTGGCAGACATTCCCTCTTCCGGTCTCGCCCGTCGGGCTTTCGCGCGGGCGGGCAGATCGGATGCATTCATTGCGTTGTCCCCAGTATGAGCCAGGGCAGGCCTTCCGCAATGTCTACTGCGCTGAGCTTCCCTTGAACATCAAACGCAGTTCCCGTGAGCTGGTTGCGCCATTGACCCTTTGGCAGCGTGAGATGCACGCCATGCCAAAGCTCAGGCGCACAGAGTGTGCCTGTTGCATGCAAATGTTTGTCGCGCAGCATCTGCGTTCCGGTGAACAGCCCGACATGCAAAAGCTCACGCCCGAAGCGACGCGTAAACGAGAGCCCCGGCGATCCATTGGCAACATAGGCACTCAAGGCAAACAGGCTTTGATGGCGCGCACGCAAAGCCAGAAGCTTGGCAATCAACCATTGCTTGATAGCTCCATCACGCCAATCAGCCAGCAGCTGTTGCGGGCGCGTGGGCTGATGCGCCTGTAGCAACGCCTCGCGGGCTCCATAATCAACGGGGCGGCGATTGTCCGGATCGACGAGCGCAAAATCCCACAGCTCCGTGCCTTGATAAAAATCCGGCACACCGGGCAAAGTGAGCTTGAGAATGGTTCGCGCCAGCCCGTTCAATATGCCGGCCCATTGAACAGCACCCACCATTTCGCTGATCAGCTCTCTGGCTTCGCCATCCGCCAGCACATGGCGCAAACGCTGGAGACAGAGATCTTCATAGGCCTGGTCAGGATCAGCCCAGCTGGAGCGCAGGCGCGCCTCGCGCAGCGCTTTGCGCAGAAATTGCGCCATGCGCGGTTCAAGATCGGCTTGCTCATCGAGCGGCCACGCACCGATCAGGGACTGAAACAGGAGCCATGCGTCACCTGCCGCCATGTCTGGCACAAGCTGTAAAAAATGCCTGCCATTTTGCAAGAAATGCTCAGGCACAGCGGTCAGCGCGAGCAAACGCGCGCGACTGTCCTCACCCCGCTTCGTGTCATGCGTGGCTGTCGCCACCAGACTTGCCGGCCAATACTCGGTACGAAGACGATTGGCCTCATGAAACGCATCGACAGAGAACCCGAATTTATCCGGGCTTCCGCCAACTTCGTTGAGGACCAAAAAAGGTGCATGGCGATAGTAAAACGTGTCCTCCAGTCCCTTCGCCATAACAGGGCCTGTCAATTGACCAAACCGCACGCGCGTTTGGGCCTCGGCCGGATCGCGCAAGAGATGCAGAAGAAAGGCAAGCGCGTCATGATCTGCAGTTGCAATACCTGCGCGGGCGTCCATCTCGGCGTGGTCGAGGCTTCGTTGATCATCTGTCTCTGCGCCATAGATTCGATAGACGGGCAAAGCAACAATCAGAGCACATAATGCACGCCGCAGTGCCAGCGCGGATAAATCCCGCGTCTCGATCTCACGGGCCGCCAATTCGCCTAAATGCTGCACAAAGGCCGTCAGCTCAGAGCCAAATGAACCTTCCAGAATCTCAAGCTTGGCGTGCTGCAGAGCTGAAGCGGAGGATTGGGGATCAATCGCATCATGATAAAAACTTTCGATGGGTGCGCGTGCGCGCTGATCAAGCAGCACCCCATCTATCTCATTCAAAGCATCATAACCGGTCGATCCCGCCACCGGCCAATCACGCAAAGCCTCATGACGGCCAAGAATTTTCTCGACGTAAATGGGGAAGCCTGGCCCGACCTGCTTTTGCAAATAGGCCAGATAGCGGGCCGGATCCGCTAGCCCATCGATATGGTCAATGCGCAGCCCATCAATATGGCCCTGTGCGATGAGATCGAGAAGTGAGCGATGCGTCAGTTCAAAGACGTGTTCGTCCTCCACACGCACGCCCACCAGGTTGTTGATTTCGAAAAACCGACGGTAATTCAGATCGGACGCACACAAGCGCCAAGATGCCAGCCGGTAATGCTGCCGCTCCAGCAAGGCATGCAATCGTGCGGGCGTTTGCGGATAGAGAACCAGATCCTCGTCCAGCGCATCAAAAGCAATCGGAAAGACTTGATCGAAATAGTGCAATGTCGCGCTGCGCTCGTCTTTGTTATAGCCAATTTTGAAATCGCCCCCACGCAAGGCCTCGCCATAGGGACTGCGCAGAACGGGCAGGACAATCTTGTCCTGACCCCGCGCCCAATCGATATCGAAAACACGGGCGTAATCAGAGGCGCGCCCCTGCAACAAAACAGACCACCAAAAGGGATTGTCCGCATCGGTCGTCATATGGTTGGGCACAATGTCAACGATCAGCTTCAGCCCCATTGCATGAAGCGTTTGCGAAAAATCCAGAAAAGCCTTGAGCCCACCAAGCTCCGGATTGATCTGCTGCGGATCGACAATGTCATAGCCATGCAGCGAGCCTGTGCGCGATGTCTGGATGGGCGACACATAGAGATGGCTGATCCCTAGGCTTTTCAGATAAGGCAAAGCCGCTTGCGCCTGCGCGAAAGTATATGTGTGATTCAATTGCAGGCGATAAGTCGCAATCGGTGGGTCAGCGGCAAGGCGTGCTTGGCGGGGGCGAGCGGAACGTGATTCTTGCGCCATCAATGCGCCCAGCCGCGCATAAGGCCCATTGTCGCGCGCGGCTGCCTCAATCGTTTCGCTCATGCGGCGGCGCCAATTGGGCGGTCCTGAAAAGACGCCCGGCAGATTGGGTTGATTGATTTCATCCAGAGCATCTTCATTCTGAACACCCAGCAGCAGCGAGGGCGTATGCGCCAAAAAGCGCAATGCATCATTATGCGCGGCGACATCATTGGTGAGATCGCTTGGAATGGCCTCGCGCGCCAAGGCCGCGTGCCAGCGTTTTTGATCCTCGCGGCGCAGACCATGTTCGCGCCGCGCTTCGCGCTCGCTGAAGACGCCAAAGGTGGCACGCAAATCAATATCAAACCCATGGCGCCAACCGCGAAAGGTCGGCAGATCATGCGTGGTCATCGCGGCCAAGGCATAACTGGGATAATCTTGCGGGACCTTGAAAGCACCATCCGCATAACGCTCGAAAGACAAAATGCGCGACGACAAAATGCCATCCTGCATGATGCGCTCTGAAAAACCGGCTGGCCCAGTGCCCAGATCTTCAGCGATCACCATGCAGCCATGACGCTGACTTTCCAGACGCAGAATGGCGAGCATCGCTTCAAATGGATAATGCAGATAACCGCCATCGCGCGCAGGCGCGCCATCGGGCACCAGAAACAGGCGCTTCAATTGAAAAGCATGGTCCATGCGCAGCGCACCACAATGGCGCATATTGGCCGCCAATAATTCGCGAAAGGGGGCAAAGTCTTCCATCTGCAAAGCCAGCGGATGAAAGGGCGGGAACCCCCATGATTGACCCAACGGCCCCAGTAGATCAGGCGGCGCACCCACGGATACATCGCGCACATAGCGTTGCCGATTTGACCAAACCTCTGACCCATAGCGATCAGCACCGACCGCCAGATCCCGATAGAGACCTATCGCCATGCCGCTGTCTTTGGCAGCACGCGCAGCAGCGGCCAATTGTTCCTCAGCCAGCAATTGCAACCAGACGTGAAAGGCAATGCGCTTTTCCTGCGCGCGCTGAAAGGCCGCGACATCATGTGCTTGCGCATGCGCATAAGTGGGCGGCCAGACACCCGCCCACATCAAGCCTTGCGCATGAAAATGTTCCGAGAGAGCCTCAAAGCTCGCATGGCGCTCCAGCGCCTCGCCTCGTGTCTGGCGCAACCGGCGATGCGCTGGGCTCAAACCTTGCGATTCAAAGCGCGCATAGAGTTTCTCAAGGCACGCACTTTTGATGCTCCAGACATGAGGATAATCAATCAGACAAGGCGCACGCAGAGCCTCGCCTTGGGCCAGCGGCTCGCACCCCAAGACGTCGAGCGCGAGATAAAGCGGCTCAAGGAAAAGTCGCGAAGAGGGCGAATAGGGCGATATTTTTGTGCGGTCGGAGGCGAACAAAGCATGCAAAGGAGAGAGCCCCAGAAAGCTCGCCCCCTTCTGCGCCAAAACGCCAGCCAAGATCGCAATATCGAGAAAATCACCAAAGCCCGCATTGCGCGTTGAGCGCAATCCGTAGGCTTGCACAGCAAGCCCCCAGGCTTTTGTGTGGGCATCATCCAACTGGGGCGGCAGATAACACCGCGGCGGGGCAACAATAAGAAGGCAGCGCGTTTGGCGCACATGCAGCGTGTAATAGCCCGCCTCCAGCGATGGCAGATCAATCGTGCGCGCCGCACGACCCTCCAGAAAAAATTCATTCTCGCCCAGCAACCGCCAAGGTGCACGGATGAGGTCGATGCCAATG
Organism: Beijerinckiaceae bacterium; assembly: GCA_947452005.1. Classification (GTDB taxonomy): domain Bacteria; phylum Pseudomonadota; class Alphaproteobacteria; order Rhizobiales; family Beijerinckiaceae; genus Terripilifer. The sequence goes on from CANGBC010000002.1 coordinate 77,367, forward strand.
TCGATTTTCTTCGGGCTGAACGCGGAAACAACAAGCCACGGCGGCAGAGAGCCCTTCTGCCATTGCGTCAATTGCGCCAATGCGGCTTTGCGCAAATGTGGCGGAAAGCCCAATGCCGTCATCAATGTGTTGCGCGTTTCAGCCGAGGTTTCGACACGCGCGCCCAGCTGGTCGATATAATGATCAGCAAGGCCCAATGCTGAGGCGAGCTGTGCGCCTGGCTCATCGTCCACGAGCGGCCTCCAATGTCACCATGGCAGACCACGCAGGCATCCGCACAAACAGCGCGTTTATTTCCACATGCGCCGACTGCCAGATAACGCGCTGCATGGGCCCCAGCATGAAATGCCGGCGCGACCCATCGATATTGAGAAACAGGCGCAGATCGCCCACACCAAAGCGCCAATGCACATCAAGGCCGCCACCTTCATGCAGACGATAGATGGCACCTTTTGAGCCCGAAGCCAGAAGCGGCACAATATATTTGCGGCGCAGATCGATGAGCCGCCGCATGTCGGCGATACGGTCTGCATGGGGCGAATGAATGCGCTCCTCCCAACGCAAAACCGAGGCGGTAAATGTCGCTGGACTCGTTGGATCGGGTATTTCCTGCGCGCGCGCCTCTTCCGCAAAATCTGCGAAATGTGCAAATTCACCCCGGCGCCCCTCGCGCACGGCGCTGGCCAGATCGTCATCATGGGCAAAATCAACAAAAAACAGAAAGGGCGTAGACGCATCCCATTCTTCACCCATGAACAGGAGCGGGATATGCGGCGACAAAAGCAGCACCGCATGCGCAATGGCCAATTTGCTGGGCTCTGTCAGCGCCGACAGCCGCTGACCCAGCGCGCGATTTCCGATCTGATCGTGATTCTGCAAGAATGAAACAAAGGCCTGCGGTGGCAAATGACTTGAGGCCTCACCACGCGCACGACCTGCAAATTGAGACACTTCACCCTGATAAGCAAAACCCTCAGCCAGCGCGCGGCCGAGCAAGGTGAGCGGGGTCTTTGCAAAATCCTGATAATAAGCATCGCGCTCGTCCGTCATCAAAACATGCCAGGCGTGATGAATGTCATCGGACCATTGCGCCGTGTACCAGCTGGGTTTACCCGATGGCTCGCGGCGCAACCAATGCGCCGAATTATGCTCGTTCTCCAGAACAAGATGGATCTGCCGATCCTGAAAGGCCGCGCGCACACGCCCTGCCAATTCCGCCAGCACATGCACATGGCTCTCATCTCGAATAGCATGAACGGCATCGAGCCTCAGACCATCAAAGCGATATTCCTCCAACCAATAAAGTGCATTGTGAATGATGAAATCGCGCACCATCTGACGATGGCGCTGATCAAAATCAATCGCATCCCCCCAAGGTGTTCGATGTCGGTCGGTGAAAAAGCGGGCTGCATAAAGCGGCAGAAAATTTCCCGAAGGCCCGAAATGATTGTAGACAACATCGAGCATGACCATCAGGCCGCGCTCATGGGCATCATCGATCAGGCGCTTGAGATCATCAGGCCCGCCATAAGCGGCATTGGGCGCAAAGGGCAAGACGCCGTCATAGCCCCAATTGTGATGGCCCGGCACTTCAGCGATGGGCATCAGTTCAATCATCGTCACGCCAAGATCAGACAGCGCATCCAGCCGCTCGCGCAAACCACGAAACGTGCCTTGAGTGGTGGCAGCCCCCACATGCACTTCGTAGATGATGGCTTCTTCCCAAGGGCGTCCGCGCCAATCTGTTACGCGCCATTGGTAGTTTTGCGGATCGACAACAAGGCTTGGACCAAAGACGCCATCAGGCTGAAAGCGTGAGGCGGGATCTGGAATAGGCGTGCTTCCGTCAATCACCCATTGATAATGGGTGCCAGCGCGCGCGTCTGACACATGAAGATGCGCAAAGCCCTCTGCATCGCGCTCGACAGGGCGCGCCTTGGCGCCATCAATGACGAGCGCGACATCCTGCGCATCAGGCGCCCAGAGCGAAAAACGTACACCATCATCAGCAAGCTCGGCGCCAAAGGGCATCCGGTAAAAAGACATAAGTGGGAGCTCCGTGGCGCCAGACGGGCAGCCCCGGACGAACGGAATGGGCTTTCGAAAGTTCCGGCCTTAGCGTCCCTCGGGCGCGAGCTGCGCCACATCAAACAGCAGGGATTTGATCGTCACCGGCACCATGCCAGAGGGCAGACGAATGCGCCCCAGATCAACGAAGTCAAAATCCCGCAACGTGATCCCGTCGATCACCAGCACGGGCGAGGCGATGTGTTTCTCGTCACGCAAAAGACTACCCAGCGTCAGCGCGGCATCCCCTTCGAGCATGATATGCAGAGGCGCGCCCGCCTGAATGCGATCGTCAAGCCCTGCCGCAATGCCATCAGCCAGGGCGCGCAGACGCGGATAATCGGGCGCACCACGCCAGCGAAATGCGAGCGCGAAATCTTTGTCCACGCCCTCAAGACCAAAAGCTTTGCGGTGCTGCGCGATTGCGCGCGCAATGACCTCCGGGTCTGGCATGCCCGTCAGCGTCACGGACGGCATCAACACAGGCAGATTGCGGCGCGGCAACAGCAAAGCGGGATGCGAGATGAAACTCGTCTGTCCGCTCAATTGCACAGAAAATTCTGACGCGCCCAAAGCTGTAGCGCGAATACATTCGCCGGCCTCTTCGAGACGCGCTGGAAACTGACCTTTGTCCAAGCGCGCACGAATGGCGCGGCCAAGCCTGCGCCCCATATCCGAGAAATCGCGCGCCTCATGGCCATAAATATATTCAGCCACGCCACCGGAAAAAAGAATGCCGTCGATGGGCTGAACCGGGAGCGGATCGGTCAGCCAAAGATCGGCCTGCGCCGCAGGGTTAACCAGCGCCTCGATCAACGCATCAGCCATAAGCGCCGCCAAGGCATCGAGGGCTGCGAAATCAACAGCCTCTCCAATCTCCCAAGTCAGCCCGGCGCGGGTGAGAAAGCGGCGCGCACTGTCATCGCAACGGGTGAGCTTGTCCTCGCGTGACCAGCACATTTGTCTCCCGCCTATGGCGAGCGCCGCACTGGCTTCTATGCGGCCATCCACAATGCGCGTGAGTTTGGTTGTGCCGCCGCCCATATCAATATTCAGAATGGCCGCACTTTTTTCACCTGACCGGCGCACGGCGCCTGACCCATAGGCGGCCAGCATGGCTTCCATCTGGTGCCCGGCGGTGGCGGTGACCAATTCACCAAGATCATCGGCCAGCATATGTGTAATGGCCTGCGCATTGTCGCGCGCCATGGCTTCGCCCGTCAGAATGACAACGCCGGTTTCAATATCATCAGGCGTAATGCCCGCCGCCTCGAAAGCGCGATCAATGATGGCGCGCAGGCGGATCCCGTCAATCTCATGCGCCCCAATGAAGGGTGTTAGCGACACAGGAGACAAATAGAGCGTCTGGCGCGCGGCGGCATGGCGGCGCATCGGTAGCGGCTCGCCGGGGCCGCGCATCAACAGGCGCGAGAAAGCGATCTGCGTACCAGAGGAGCCAATGTCGATTCCCATACTGACCAGCGGCACGCTTTCAAGTGCGCGCGCGCCCGCGCCCAGCGTGCCGGGTCCGCTTTCATGATCATGATCATGATCGGCGCTCTCGTCATGCACGTGTTCAGCATCCGCGCCCAAGAGATGGTCACGAATGGAATGTTGCAATTGTGTGCGCAGGGGCTTGTCGGGGGATCGGTTCATCTGCAATCCAGAAACCGCCGAACCGTCTGGATTGCTTCGCTTCGCTCGCAATGACGGCTGGAAAGAGAGCGGGCGGCACAAGGCCGCCCGCTGAAGTCTTACTTCTTGCCGCGCAGATAGTCCCGCACGAGCTCGGCGGTCAGCACCACCTTCGGATCGAAATCGGGTGAATCCTCGAATTGCTCGAGTGTGTTCAGGCCGATCTGCTTGAAGATGCGGTTGGTGCAGGAGATGAAGCGCGCCGGCTTGTCGGGGTCAGCATTGAAATGCTGATGCACCGTATTCGGCGGGATGTAGATCACATCGCCCGATTCCCACTCGAAACGCTGCACCTGCGGATTGATGACCCATTCAAAGACATTGCCGATTTCGCAATCAGAATCCTGATGCAAATCGTAGCCCTTGCCTTCGATCACATAGACGCATTCTTCCGCGAGATGGCGGTGCTTGCCCGAGCGCGAGCCCGGCGGAATGATCTGCATGTAAGCATCGACCGTTTCCATGCGCGTGTTCATGTTCTCATTGATGAGATGCTTCAGGAGACCCTGACGCGACATTTCCCACGGCATATCTTCGGGGCGCACAATCTTCTTGCGACGCGAATTGCGCGAGGGCGCATCCATCGAATCGTCCAGAAGGCGCTGATAGAGACGCTCATTGCCCTGGCCTTCGAGCCAAGAGGTGGTTTCATCCCATGCCATATCAGTAGCCTCCCTTGGGATGGTTATTGTCCTGTTCGGCCTCGCGCACTTCGAAACCTTCCGAGAATTCGGAATGTTCAACCGAGCGCGACTTCACCTGCTTCTGGAAGAGCATGTTCAGGAAGAGATACATGGGCTTCGTCTTGATGACGATGGCGCGTGCGGGCTTGGTGGTCGACGCGTTGAAATGCTGATGCACGCAATTGTTGTGCACGATGGCGACATCGCCAGCCTTCCAGTCATAGCGAATGCCGTCATGAATCTCGTAGCCTTCGCCATCGAGAATGTAGAAAGCAGCTTCGTTGACGTGGCCATGCTGCTGCGAGGAGGCGCCGGGCGCATATTCTTCCAGATGGAAATGGAAGGTCTGCGTGATGCCATCCTTCGGCTCGACATAATGGCGGCTGAAGCATTGCGGGCCGTCGACGAAGGGAATGTCCTTGGCCTTGCGCACGCGCGGCACAGAGCGCAGACGCTCAAGTTCGTCCTGCAGCTTGTACTCGCCCTGAATGGAGCGCACGAAAATGCGATCCTTCTTGGAATGGTAATGCGTGGCGAGTTTTTCTTCTGCAGACATATTCGCCGAATTGTGACCGAGGTCGGCAGCTGCCGTGCCCTTCGTCACTCGTTGATCTGTCATGTTTCTCTCCCCAAAAATGGTGGGTCGCGCCATGGGCGGCGCCGGCCGGCCGCGGAGTTGGCCTCCGCCTTTCGACTGGAGAGTCGAATAAGCCTTTTGGCGGGGATGCGCAATCTCATCGATCGGGATTTGGTCTCGTTTCAGAGGCTTGCGCCTCACAGGCTGGGGTGGCGCCAAGCCAGTTCGCCGGCAGCAATGCGGGCGGCGATGAGCGGTAGCAAGGCTCCCTCCAGCTCGCGGCGCCGGGCGGGCGGTAGCTGGGTGCGCGTGATCAGCACAAGGCTGCGGCTCACCGCCGGGTCACAGACACGCCTCGCCGCCAATTGGCCCGCGCGGATTTCCTCATAGAAGAGACCCAGCGGCACGATCGAGCAGCGCCCGTGGCGCACCAGCAATTCGCGCTTCACGGTCACCGCCTCTGCCTCAATCAGATCAAGGCTCATGCCACGCGCCTGCGCGGCCTGTTCAATCAGACGGCGGCCGGCCTGAAACGAGCCATCCAGCACCAGCGGCAATTGAGCGAGCTCGGCAAAGACAATATCGCCTTTGCTCGCCCCCACCAGGTCAGGCGGGCCCACGAGATACAGGTCTTCACTATAAAGCGCTGTGGGAGAAAGCTTTTCGACATTTTGCGGATCATAACAGAGAGCCGCATCAAGCTCGCCTGCCAGCACAAGGCGCGCGAGTTCATCCGACAGGCCCTCGCGCAAAGACACGCGCGGGCCCACCCCTGTGGCTGCGCTGGCGACAAGCTCAGGCGCAATGGCGCGCCCCGGCGTTGGCGTGACGCCCAAGGAGATGACGGGTGTGGGTGCCTTGCGCAATTTGCCCAATGCGGCCTCAGCGGCTTCCACCTCGGCCATGATCTTGCGGGCATGCTCTGCCAGAACGGTGCCCGCCTTGGTGGTGCGGATGCCGCGCGAATGGCGCTCCAGCAAAGGCGTGCCGTAGCGCTCTTCCAGCTGTTTCACCTGATAGCCAAGGGCGGGCTGGGAGACATGCAACAGCCGCGCGGCCGCCGTGAAAGAGCCGGCCTCGGCAACGGCAAGAAAGTAGCGGAGCTGACGCAAATCCATGGGCCGCTATAAAAACCATTTATAGCTCCTGTTCAAGCTCTGTATTGGAAAAATGCGCGGCCTGCCCCTACCCATCATGCCCAACACGGGAGGTTTCCATGCGTTACATTGATGCGTTCAACCACTTCTTCCCCCAGGCTCTCTGGGACAAGATGATGAATTCTGAGGGTGCGGCCAAGGACATTGGCAAGCGCATGCGCGGCATTCCTTGCATTTATGACATCAACGAGCGTCTGAAATGCGTCGACATGTTCCGCAAGGAGCATGACTACAAGCAGGTGATCTCGCTCGGCATGCCGCCGCTGGAATCGCTGGGCACGCCCGAACAGGTCGAAGAATTCGCCCGCCTCGGCAATGACGGCATGGCTGAACTCGTGCGCAAGCACCCTGACCAGTTCTGCGGCTTCTTGGCCTCGCTGCCGATGAATTCCGATAATGCCTGGAAGGAAGCCGAACGCGCGTTCCAGCTCGGCGCCAATGCCATCCAGCTGCACACCAACATCAATGGTGATCCGCTCGATCACCCAAAATACTTCCCGATCTTCGAACTGGCCGCCAAGCATGGCAAGCCGATCTTCCTGCATCCTTCGCGCGCTGCGGGCGATCTGGCCGATTACAAGAACGAGTCGAAGTCCAAGTATGAAATCTGGTGGACTTTCGGCTGGCCCTACGAAACATCAGCCGCCATGGCCCGTCTTGTGTTCTCGGGCATGATGGACAAGTTGCCGGAACTGAAGGTTCTCGCCCATCACTTGGGCGCGATGGTTCCTTACTTCGAAGGCCGCGTGGGTCCGGGCTGGGATCAGCTTGGCAAGCGCACATCGGATGAAGATTATTCCGTTGTGCTGGCAGGCCTGAAGAAGCGTCCGTTCGATTACTTCAAGGACTTCTACGCCGACACAGCCGTGTTTGGCTCGAAGCCTGCAACCGAATGCGGCTTGGCCTTCTATGGCGAAGACAAGGTGCTGTTTGCATCCGACTCGCCGTTCGATCCTGAAAAGGGTCCTGGCTACATTCGCGACACCATCAAGGTTCTGTCGGAAGTCGAAATGTCCGACACGATGCGCGAGAAGATCTATTACAAGAACGCCCAGAAACTGCTCGGCATCAAATAAAATCAAAAGCCGAAGTAGCAAACTGAAGAACCCGCCGGGAGACTGGCGGGTTTTTTCATGGCACCACAGCCGTCATTGCGAGGAGCGGATCGTGACGAGCACAAAAAAAGGTGCTCCGAAGAGCGCCTTTTCAATTCGCCTTATCAAACCTCAGCGCTTGGCTGGGCCCAGTTCTTTCACAGCTGCCTGAATGAAGCTTTCGTCCAGAACCTGATCGACCGTGACCTTGCCCGTCACATCGCCCTGCTCTTTGAAGAAAGCCAGATCCTTCTTCAAGCTCTCGACATTGAGCTTGCCGTCGGGATCGGTGCCGTGGACGATCATCGTGCGCAGCGTGGCTTCATCCTTGATGACCGAATATTTGGCGAGAATTTTCACCATCTCATCCGCGCCCGGGCCTGCAATGCGGCCGTTCACAATCGATGCATTGAAATCACGCACCGCGCGCAGATAGGCTTTCATGAAGCGCTTGGCGACTTCCGGGCGCTTTTCAGCAAAATCGCCTGACATCAAAATCGTCGCGGTCTGCGCATTGGGATAGAATTCATCATTGCCCTTGAAGCGCACAGCCGCGCCCATTTCCACAATCTTGGAAACCGTCGGCTCTGTCGAAATGCTGGCAGCAATGGCGCTGTTCTGGAAAGCGACCGCATGCTGCGGGAAGCCGAGATAGACCTTCTCGACATCATTATATGTCAGGCCACCGTTCTTCATCGCTTCATTGAGCACAGAAGCGTCAGACCCACCCGCACCGGTGATGGCCACTTTCATGCCCTTCAGATCAGCAAAGCTTTTGACCTTGCCGCTTTCGATGAGATCTTTGCGCACCATGAAAGCCTGGAAGCCAGCGCCTTTCACATTATGCGCCTTGTCGGCGACGATCTTGATTTTGATCCCGCGATCAACCGCATTGTAGAGGCCCGCAGACGCCGCACCGCCACCAATATCGAGCTGGCCTGCACCAAGTGGCGCCACCATTTTCGCGCCCGTATCAAAGGAGACAAATTCAGCTTCAATGCCTTCAGCTTTGTAATAGCCCTTGGCATCAGCAATGAAGAGCGCAGCATCACTGGAGGCGTTCACCACGGCGATGGAAACTTTGTCGGCGGCCTGCGCGGCTTGCGCAGTGATAAGCGCAGCACCAGCCAGAAGCATGGCCTTCAGCATATGTTTCATGGTTTCACTCCCTGTTTGTTTTTGTGTGCCACGACCCTTCTCCCGCTTGCGGGAGAAGGTGGCGCGCGAAGCGCGACGGATGAGGGCGACACAACCGCACTCACCCTCACCCGCCTCGCTTTGCGAGGCACCCTCTCCCGCGTGCGGGAGAGGGGAAACGCATTAAAGCGTCGGATCAGTGCGCGAGAAGCCCGGGCCCATGTCCCAGCTCTGCGAACGATAGGGGCGGCTGACCTCGCGGCACCAGTTTTCCCAACCGCGTTCCCACGTGAAGCCGGCGCGGCCCTTGGTGTTGGTCGCCACTTCGCCTTCATGCATATATTCAACTTCGCCCATCTGCAGGGCCTTGATGAGCATTTCGGCGTTGATCTCCATGTAAATCGCGGTGAACACCGATTCACGGATCGAACGACCGCACACAACCGAACCATGGCCGCGCATCAGCGACACGGTGCGATTGCCCAGCGTCTGGGCGAGATCGCGACCCATTTCCATCGAGGTCACGAGCAGGTTGGTCTCATAACCAAACTTGGTGCCGATATCCCAGTTGGGAATGTCAGTGCCGATCGGTGCGCACATGTGCATGATCGGGCGCATCTTGCGGCCCGTCACGGTGAAGGGCACGACGTTCGGGCTGTGGTTGTGCACGACGCACATCACATCTGGGCGCGCTTCGAGAATGGCGCCATGGATGAAGCGTTCCGAATAAGGCTTGCCAGCTTCGCGACCAACGATATGGCCATCGAGCGTGAATTCCATAATATCGTCTTCGACGGTGCAAGCAGGTGCACGCGCGCGCGACATCAGAAAATGGTTCGGATTTTCCGGATGGCGAACCGAAATGTGGCCGAAGGAATCGACAACATGGTGATGGGCGAGAATATGGTTCGCCGTGACGAGTTCTTCCTTCAATTGACCCAGATCGGTCATGGTCGTCTTCCTCCGCTGCTTGCGTCAGTCTTGAATGGTTGCGGCCCCCGTTAGGCAGGGGTCCGTCGCCTGTTTCCATACAGGTTTCAATCTGCGCTGGCCACTGGAATTGGCGCGCCTCAGGCGCCGTCGCGGGCGATGGCGCGCGTGACGATGCGGGCGCAGTGCATGACGCGACCCGCCACCTGGGCCAGCCGCTCGGCCGGCAAATGGTCCTCGCCCAGCGTCAGGCTCAAAGACCCAAGCACATTGTTGCGGCGGTCAAAGATCGGGGCCGCCACGCCGGTCACGCCGCGCGTCACCTGGCTTTCTGTGCTGTCAAAACCGGCCTGACGCATGCCACGCAAACTGGCGCGCATTTCATTCAGCGTGGTGCCCAGTCCGGCCTGTTGCACAGCGCTCGTCTCGGCTTCGAAAATCTTGCGCACCTGAGCCGAAGGCAGATGAGCCAGAATGATGCGCGACGCCGCCCCCTGATAAAGGGGCCGCGCAAGGCCGCGCTCGTAATTGGATTGGAATGACGTCGTGCCCTGTTCCTGATGGACGCACAGCACGCGATTGCGATAGCGCCGACACAAGAGCGCAATGCCGGGCAATTCGCCGACAAGGTCTGACATGACAGGGCGGCTGGCAAAAATCAGCGGGTCACGCTCGCGCATCGAATAATCGAGCTCAGCAATGCGCGGTCCCAGCGTATAGCCAACATCGGAGAGCGATGTGAGCAGACCCGTATCGGTCAGGACTTTCAGATAGCGATAGAGGGTCGAGCGCGTATAGCCGAGGCGCGCCTGCATATCCTCAAGCGTCCATTCAAGCCGCTCACCCTCGAAGAGATCGAGAATGACGATCATGCGCTCCAGAGAATTCACGCGACAGCCCGCCCCTGCTTCTTTTGCTCTGTGCCCATTAGAGCGTCATTGCCGACAAAGGCCAAGCCTTGTCTCGAGTTTTGCGGCATAACGCGCCGCCGCCTGACCCGCCACAAAGCCCGTCGCAAAACAAGCCTGCAGCAGATACCCCCCGGTGGGTGCTTCCCAATCGAGCATTTCCCCGCAAACAAAAAGCCCCGGCGCCTGGCGCAGCATCAGGTTCTCATCAACCTCGCTGAACGCCAGCCCGCCAGCCGATGAAATGGCGCGCGCAATCGGGCGTGGCCGCAACAGGGGCAAAGGCAGGGCTTTGATCAAAGCCGCCAGCGCGCGTGCATCATCTGGCAATGCGCGCTGCACTTCGCGCAACAAAGCCAAAGCTACGGGTGGCAGGCCTGCGGCCTTACGCAACAGGTTGGACAGAGATTGCGACCCGCGTGGACGCGACAGACGCTCGGCCAGCTCATCCACACTCACATCAGGCCGCAGATCAATCTGCAAACTTGCGACACCCTCACGAACAATCATGTCGCGCAAAGGTGCGGACAGCGCATAAATGCCGCCCCCTTCCACGCCGCTTTGCGCGATCATCACTTCGCCGCGCGTCTCATGTTCACCACATGACAGGCGCACAGATTTCAGCGGCACGCCCGCAAAGCGCGAGATGAAATGCTCCGACCAATCAACATCAAATCCGCAATTGGCGGGCTGGAAAGGATGAACAGACAGACCGCGCGCGGCAAAGGCATCGCACCAGCGCGCATCCGACCCAAGCTTGGGCCATGACGCGCCACCCAGCGCAAAAACATAAGCCCCAAAATCAGGAGCCACATGCGCACCGGCCTCATCCTGGATGATGGGGCGGCCAGATTCATCAAAGCCTGAAAAACTGTGACGCGCAGCCAGACGCACACCCAGCGCATCAAGGCGACGCAACAAGGCGCGCAAAAGGGGCGAGGCCTTGAAGCTTTTGGGAAAGACCCGCCCACTGGAGCCCGCAAAAGTGGGCTCACCCAGCTCCGCGCTCCAGTCCCGCAACAAGGCGGGCGCAAAGGCCTCGATATGAGGCCGCAGGTGCTGCGCGCCCGCGCCATAGCGCGTCATGAAGAGATCCGGCGGCTCGCTATGGGTGAGATTGAGCCCGCCGCGCCCCGCCAGCAGGAATTTGCGCGCCGGTGTTGGCATGCGGTCGAAAATCGTCACCGCCAGCCCGGCACGCGCCATTTCCTGTGCGGCCATCAGGCCTGCGGGGCCTGCACCGATCACGGCAGCTGATGGGACGGCAGATTGCGGCACGGGGCTGGCCTGACTGATTGGAAAAAAAGATGCCTGACGTTTAGTGGCAAACCGCAGGACGTGCTATGGGCTTGTCTCATGAACCAGCACGCCAAACGCCGCTATCAGGCCGGGGTCACCGCAGAAGCCGAACGGGCTGAGCGGATGCGCCCCAAGGAGCGCAAGCTCCCCACCGCCCCGCTCGCCACACCCGAGACGGGGGCCAGTGTCTATGAAGTCACGCCTGAAGAGGCCGGACAGCGCCTCGACAAAGTGCTGGCCGCGCGCGCGGGTGCCGCTGGCGTGGCCCTGTCACGCACGCGCTTGCGCAGCCTGATCGAAGAAGGCCGCGTGCAGGTCGACACGAAAAACATTGTCGATGCGGGCGCCAAAGTGCGCGCCGGACAAGTCATCACGGTGGACATTCCACCACCGCTGCCAGCTGAACCGCGTGGCGAAAATATTCCGCTCACCATTGTCTATGAAGACGAGCATCTCATCGTCATCGACAAGCCCGCCGGTCTCGTCGTGCATCCCGCAGGTGGCCATGAGACAGGCACTTTGGTGAATGCGCTGATCGCCCATTGCGGCGACAGCCTGTCGGGCATTGGTGGCGTGAAACGCCCCGGCATCGTGCATCGCATCGACAAAGATACGTCTGGCCTGCTCGTTGTGGCCAAGTCTGACGCCGCCCATCAAGGCCTGTCAGCATTATTTGCCGATCACGGGCGCACGCTGTCTTTGACACGCGAATATCTGGCCTTTGTCTGGGGGCGTCTCGATCGCCGCGCTGGCATGATCGAAGCAGCCCTTTCCCGCCATCCGCACAATCGCGAGAAAATGGCCGTGTCGAGCCGTGCCGAGGCGCGCGAAGCCATCACCCATTGGGGCACGCGCGAAATCTTCACCTCGGGCTCAAGCACGGTGACACAGATCGCCTGCCAGCTGGAGACCGGGCGCACGCATCAGATCCGCGTGCATATGGCCTATGTCGGACATCCGCTGCTGGCCGATGCCGTCTATGGCGCGGGCTTCAAAACCAAGGCCCTGCATCTGGGTGAGGCCACCAAGGTGGCGCTGGCAGATCTGGGCGGTCGTCAGGCCCTGCATGCAGCCCGCCTTGGCTTTGCCCACCCCATCACCGGCGAAGAGCTGGAATTTGAAAGCCCCCTGCCGCCGGAATTGGCGGCCCTTCTGGAAGCTTTGCGGGCAGATTCGACCAGCTGACGGGAACGTGAAGAAAATTTAATGCGCCGCGCGGGAGCGAAAGCCGCCCCCGCCCCGCATGACACGTTAAATCTAAAGCCATGCAATATAAGATAAATTTATAATATGACTGGGCTTGAAGTGGCCTGCGGACACCATATTTTACGAAACCCGCGCTGATGCCGCCCGCCCCCTTTTAGCCATTGTTGAGCAAAACTATATCTAGGCCGAGCCGAGCGCGACCTGACGGTCGGCCGGATACGGGCCTGCCCATCCCGGGAGGCCCGAACAGGAGGAATTGATGGCTGCTGCGCTTCCGATGATTTCTGCTGAGAGCGGTCTGTCCCGCTATCTCGCCGAGATCCGGCGGTTTCCGATGCTGGAACCGCAAGAGGAATACATGCTCGCCAAAAGCTGGCGCGAGCACGGCGACCGCGATGCGGCGCACCGTCTCGTCACCTCACATCTGCGCCTCGTGGCTAAAATCGCGATGGGCTATCGCGGCTATGGCCTGCCAATCGGCGAAGTGATTTCTGAGGGCAATGTCGGCCTCATGCAGGCGGTGAAACGGTTCGAGCCTGAAAAAGGCTTCCGTCTGGCCACCTATGCCATGTGGTGGATTCGCGCCTCGATCCAAGAATATATTCTGCGCTCCTGGTCGCTCGTGAAAATGGGCACGACCGCGAACCAGAAAAAGCTCTTCTTCAATCTGCGCAAGGCCAAGAGCCAGATCTCGGCGCTGGAAGATGGCGACATGCGCCCCGATCAGGTGGCCCATATTGCAACGCGCCTCGGCGTCACCGAGCAAGATGTGATCGACATGAATCGTCGCATGTCGGGCGATGCCTCGCTCAATGCGCCACTGCGCACAGAAGGCGAAGGCGGCGGCGAGTGGCAGGATTGGCTGGTGGATACATCCGCCAGTCAGGAAAACATCCTCGTCGAACAGGAAGAGAGCGACAATCGTCTGGCGGCTTTGCGCGCAGCCATGTCGGTTCTCAATGAACGCGAGAAGCGCATCTTTCAGGCGCGCCGCTTGCAGGATGATCCGGTGACGCTCGAAGAGCTCTCGGAAGAGTTCAGCATTTCACGCGAACGCGTGCGCCAGATCGAAGTACGCGCATTTGAAAAAGTGCAGGCGGCGGTCAAAGCAGGCATGGCGCAGCGCGAGGCGATTGCCGCACCCGTCAAACAGATCGAAGCACGCCCATAAAAACGCGCGTCATTGCGATCTTTCTCGCAATGACGCGCGACGCATCACTTCCAGGCGTCGAAGGCTTCGTTGATAATCCGCTCGCCGGCTGAGCCTTTTTCAAAGGTGATTTTGGCGAGCCGCTGATCCGACAAGAGCATCGGCACATCGAACCAACCGCGATTGCGGATGAGATCGACATTGCGCGACACCGCGACATCACCGCGCGACAAACCAACCAGAAAATAATTGCGCAGGATCGGCGCCGGAACGCCCATCAGCGCATCACCCGATGGCGTATCTTCGCGCCGCAATTGCGGTGTCTGGATTTGCAACACGCCGGGAACCGGACTGCCTTCGGCCGGGATGAAGCGCAATTCAATCGTGTGCGAGGCCGGCAAAGTCTCATCCGTGTTTTTCTGGATGAGCATGACCGCCTTCAGCTTGGCTTCCGGCAGATCGATTTCCGCGCGCACACCAACAGCCAAAGCCTGACCCGGACCACGGCTGACATTATCGAGACGCCAGACAACATTGCCGACAAATGTCTTCACACGGTCGGGATCATCGGGCGCATCGAGCAGCAAGGCTGCGCGCTGGGCAACAGGGGTACCCGTTGTTGGTGCACTTTGCTGCATCGGCTGCGCATTGGGTGCCATCGGCGTTGTGTTGGGGCGCTGCACGGGCGTCGTGCCGCCGCCGATACGCTCAACAATTTTGCCCTGCTGCACTTCACTGGTCTCAGCACCCGGTGCCGGGCGCAGGCGCGCCATATCATCGGGATTATCGCGGCGCATATACGCAAAGACTGCAATGGCGGCGACAACGAGAATAACCGGCAGGCCGATCAGAACGGGGCGCAGATTGCGTGTTTTTTCGGGTGGCGGCAGAGGAGCTGCCGGATGGGAGGGACCGCGCGAAGCGCTGTCATCGTCACTGCCCTGATCCTCGGCTGACACGTCCGGTGGCGGATAATCCGCCGATGTTCCGGCGGCTTCCGCGCGCGGGCCATATTTGCGCAAGACGGGCGCAGATGCTTCTGCCGCTTCATCCGTGGTCGGAGCGACGACAGGATTGGAGTCCTCAACGCCCGTGGCTGGCGTCAGATTGTCTTCGACCGGCTCGGCGGGAAGCTCTTGTGCGGGAAGCTCTTGTGCGGGAAGCTCTTGTGCGGGAACCTCATGCCGCTCGCGCGGAGGCGTAAAACGCGCACCGGGCACGGGCACCGAAAACGCCACACTGGGCTTGGACGAATCGGAGGGCGGCGGGCTGAGGGGCGGCGGCACGACAACGCGCGAAGCCGGACGCGCCGAGGCAGACCGGGCGAGATTGGCCAGACGCTGACGGGCGGCCTCCAGAGCGCCGGGGCCTTTTTCGCTCAACAAGGGGCGCGGTGGCAGGCCGGGCGTGGAGGACAACGGACGAGGCGCGGCCAGACGCGGAGGCGCTGCATCAGGGTCGGGCCGCTTGACCAAAGGCTCTGCCCGCTTGGGGGCATCAGGCACGGTGGTGACATCAGGGGCCGTACTGGCGGGTTGCGGGCTGGCGGGCGCCTCGACGGCGGGCGCGGCAGCCTGCGCAGCCAGAGCGGCGGCAGCCTCAGCTTCGAGTTGGCTGATCGCCTCGTCGAGCATGCGGCTTTCGCGATCAATATCTTCTTCGGCTATCGGGGGCTGGACAGCGCGCAACTGGGCCAGCAGCGCCGCTCGCGCTCGATCATAGATCGACCGGCGGCTCTCCGGATTGGAGTTGGGCAGCGCAGCAACTGCCCTTGCAAGCAACGGGTAATATTCAGCCATTGCGCCCTTTAATCACTCTGCAAACCTCACACACGTGGCCCTGTCTCAATCCTGGAAAGGATTGTGAACAAGAATTGTATCATCGCGCTCGGGGCTCGTCGAAAGCAAGGCCACCGGAGCGCCAATCAGCTCTTCGATGCGTCGCACATATTTGATGGCCTGGGCGGGCAAATCAGCCCATGAGCGGGCGCCGGCGGTGGTGCCCTCCCAGCCCTCGATCGTCTCATAGACCGGCACGACCCGGGCTTGCGCCGCCTGGCTCGCCGGCAGACGGTCGATTTCCTGACCATCCAGCAGATAGCGGGTGGCGACTTTGATCTCTTTGAACCCGTCCAGAATATCGAGCTTGGTGAGCGCAATACCGTCAATGCCAGAGGTCTTCACGGTCTGGCGCACCAGCACCGCATCAAACCAGCCGCAGCGGCGCGCACGGCCTGTCACTGTGCCGAACTCATGACCGCGTTCGCCAATCGTCTGGCCGATTTCATCGGTCAATTCAGTCGGGAACGGCCCGCCACCGACACGCGTCGTATAGGCCTTGGCAATGCCCAGCACGTAGCCAATGGCACGCGGGCCAACGCCTGAACCCGTCGCCGCATTGGCGGCCGTGGTGTTGGACGAGGTCACGAAAGGATAGGTGCCGTGATCGACATCGAGAAGAGCGCCTTGCGCACCTTCAAACAGAATGCGCTGGCCCTGACGGCGCATGGAATCGAGCAGATCCCATGTTGCATCCATGTAAGGGAGCACTTCAGGCGCGACGGCGAGAAGTTCATCACGCACCTGTTTTGCAGGGATTTCTGGCAAACCAAGGCCGCGACGCAGCGGATTGTGATGAGCCAGCAGACGCGCAATCTTGTCGTCGAGATTGTCAGGCTCGGCCAGATCCATCACGCGGATTGAACGACGACCCACCTTGTCTTCATAGGCCGGACCGATGCCACGCATCGTCGTGCCGATCTTGGTGCCGCCGGTGGCAGCCGACTCGCGATGCGCGTCCAATTCGCGATGCAGCGAGAGGATCAGCGGCGCATTTTCAGCGAGCTTGAGATTCTTGGGCGAGACATCAACGCCCTGCCCGCGCAGGATGCCGATCTCCTTGATGAGATGGTAGGGGTCAACGACGACGCCATTGCCAATCACCGACACTTTGCCCGGGCGCACAATGCCCGAGGGCAGCAGCGAGAGCTTGTAGACCTTGCCGTCGATGACAAGCGTATGACCGGCATTATGGCCGCCCTGGAAACGGACAACGACATCCGCCTCAATCGACAGCCAGTCAACGATCTTGCCTTTACCCTCATCGCCCCACTGGGCGCCGACGACAACCACATTCGCCATGATGAATTCGCTCTTCGAGATCACGCTTGATGCGCGCGCGGACCTATAGACCGCCAACAAGCAAAAACCCCGGCACAAAGGCCGGGGCTCATTGCGAGAATGGATTACCCAAAAGCCCGCCAAGAGGCAAGGCAATCCATGGCCAAGGCAGGGGACGACGCGGGAAAGCCCCAGCAAAGCTTCTGGCTTTGGGGCTTGCATCGGCCTCTGGCCTCAGGCACTCGGGGTTGAGACAACAGCAACCGGATCCAAGCCCCGTGACCCAACAAGCTGCCGAAACAAGCCGCGCACCCGTCAGCGCCTGGATCATGCTTCTGCTCACCGCCCTGTTTTGGGCAGGCAATGTGGTGGCTTCGCGCAATGCGGTGGGTGAATTGTCGCCCATGGTGCTGGTCACCATCCGCTGGGGCAGCGTGACGCTGGTGATGTTTGCTTTTGCCTGGCGCACCTTCGCCGCCGAATGGCCGCTGATCCGCAAAAACTGGCTGATGATCTCGCTGATGGCCACCTTTGGCTTCACCGGATATCAGGCGCTCTATTTCACGGCCGCCCAATATACGAGCGGCATGCATCTGGCGATTTTGCAGGGCATTGCGCCCGTCTTTATTTTCGCAGGCGCGCGAATTTTCTTTGGCACGCCAATTGGCCTTGTGCGCGGCATCGGCCTGACGCTGACCTTGTGTGGTGTTGCCACTGTTGCAACACGCGGCGAGCCTTTGCATCTCTTCGCCATCGATCTCAATGTCGGTGATATTGCCATGCTCGGCGCGTCGATTTTTTACGCGGGCTATACGGTGGCGCTGCGCAACCGGCCCGCCATTTCCGCCTTCGCTTTCTTCACTGCCCTGTCGATTGTGGCGACCATCGCATCGCTGCCTTTGCTGGCGTGGGAAATGGCAGATCAGGCCGCGCAATGGCCAACGCTGCGCGGCTGGATTGTCATCGGCTATATTGTGGTCTTTCCCTCGCTGCTGGCGCAGATCTTTTTCATTCGGGGTGTGGCAGCGATTGGCCCCGGCCGCGCGAGCCTGTTCTACAATCTCGTGCCGACACTCGGCGCGATCATGGCCGTGACGCTGCTGGGCGAGCCCTTCGCGTTTTATCACGCCGTGGGTCTTGGTCTGTCACTCGGAGGCATTGCCATCGCCGAGTTTTTGGGCGTGAAGAAGTGACGATCCGTAGGATCGTCAGAGCTCAGCCTTCACGCTCGCAAAGGCCCAATCGAGCCAAGCGGTGAGCTTTTGCACATCGCTCGTCTCAACCGTCGCTCCGCACCACACACGCAAGCCTGAGGGCGCATCGCGATAGGATTCGATGTCGTAGGCAATGCCTTCCTTATCGAGCAGGGCGGCGACCTTTTTGGCAATGGCTGCCTGCTTGTCCTCAGACAGAGACGTCACAGCCGGATCGACAATGCGCAAACACACGCTCGTGTTGGAGCGCGTCTCCGGCACGCGGGCGAGAAAATCGACCCAGTCCGTTTTGGCCACCCAATCAGCCATGGCCTTCAAATTGGCGTCCGCACGCGCGATCAATCCATCAAGCCCGCCGATCGACTGCGCCCAATGCAGCGCATCGAGGTAATCTTCATTGCAGAGCATGGAGGGCGTATTGATCGTGTCGCCCACAAAAATGCCTTCAATGATCTTGCCGCCATTGGTCAGGCGGAAAATCTTCGGCATGGGCCAGGCAGGCTCATAGCTTTCCAGTCGCGCAACGGCGCGCGGCGACAAGATCAGCATGCCATGCGCACCTTCGCCGCCCAGCACTTTCTGCCAGGAGAAAGTCACCACATCGAGTTTTGGCCAATCCAGACGCTGCGCAAAGGCTGCCGACGTGGCATCGCAAATCGTCAGACCTTGGCGGTCGGCGGGAATGAAATCACCATTGGGCACGCGCACGCCTGATGTCGTGCCGTTCCACGTAAAGACCACATCGCGATTGAAATCGATCTGCGTCAAATCCGGCAAGACGCCGTAGTCAGCCTTGATGACGCGTGTGTCTTTGATCTTGAGCTGCTTCAAAACGTCTGCAACCCAAGTCTCGCCAAAGCTTTCCCAGGCGACCATATCGACGCCACGTGCGCCCAAGAGCGACCACATGGCCATTTCCACCGCGCCCGTATCGGAGGCGGGCACAATGCCGATGCGATAATCAGCCGGCACACCGAGAATCTCGCGTGTCAGATCAATGGCGGCTTTGAGCTTGGCTTTGCCAATCGGCGCGCGATGCGAGCGGCCATGGGGCACATCGCTCAGCGCGGCAGGCGTCCAGCCGGGGCGCTTGGCGCAAGGACCGGAGGAAAAATTCGGGTTGGCTGTTCGCACAGCCGGCTTCTCGATCGCTGCCATTTCGCTCACCCTGAAAGCACTTTGGCCCGTGCTATGCGGGCAAGCTCGCAAGGTCAAGTCAGAGCGGGCTTACTCGGCGGCTGCAGCCGGGACCGCGCGCCGCAGCGCTTCGCACACATGGTCAACCGCAGCTTCGACCTTGTCGTGATCTTCAGCCTCGCCCATGACGCGGATCAGCGGCTCGGTGCCCGAGGCACGAATGACGAGACGCCCGCTGGTGCCCAGCGCGCCTTCAGCGGCCTTGATGGCGGCCTTCACCTTGGCATCCTCAAGTGGCTCACCGCCAGAGAAACGCACATTCTTCAAGATCTGTGGAAACGGCTCGAAGCGATGGCAGATTTCGCTAACCGGGCGCTGCTGACGCTTCACAACGGCAAGCAATTGAAGAGCCGCCACCAGCCCATCGCCGGTCGTGGAATGATCGGTGAGGATGATGTGGCCAGATTGTTCGCCACCCAGATTATAGCCATCCTCGCGCATGCGCTCGAGCACATAGCGGTCGCCCACAGCGGTGCGCACCAACGACAGGCCCACGCTCTGCAAATGACGCTCGAGCCCCAGATTGGACATGATGGTCGCAACAATGCCCGGACGTGACAAAAGCCCGTCCTGCTGCCAGCTTTCCGCAATCACCGACATCAGCTGATCGCCATCCACCAGATGGCCCTGCTCATCGACAACGAGCAAACGATCCGCGTCGCCATCCAGCGCAATACCAATATCTGCCCGCATTTCGCGGACCTTTTCAATCAGGCGTGCCGGGGCTGTGGAGCCCACTTCATGATTGATATTGAACCCGTCAGGCTCAACGCCAATGGCGAAAACCTCGGCGCCCAATTCCCAAAGCGCTTCAGGCGCGGCCTTGTAACCAGCGCCATTGGCGCAATCGATCACAATGCGCAGGCCTTCTAGCGAGAGATTGCGTGGCAAGGTGCGCTTGGCAAATTCAACATAGCGCGCACGCACGTCGTCGACGCGCTTGGCGCGACCAAGCGCGCGTGAGGCGGCCAGACGCGGGCCCAGATCCGCATCGATCAGCTCTTCAATGTCGTGCTCAACATCATCCGACAATTTGTAACCATCGGGGCCGAACAATTTGATGCCATTATCGGCAAAGGGATTGTGCGAGGCGGAGATCATCACGCCCAAATCCGCGCGCATCGAGCGCGTCAGCATGGCAACAGCTGGCGTGGGCACCGGGCCCAGAAGCAGCACATCCATGCCCACAGAGGTAAAGCCACTGACCAGCGCATATTCGATCATATAGCCAGACAGGCGCGTGTCCTTGCCGATGACGACCCGGTGACGGTGCTCGCCGCGCACGAAGGCGAGGCCCGTTGCCTGGCCCACTTTCATGGCGAGTTCGGGCGTGATCAGGCCATTGGCCTTGCCGCGAATGCCGTCGGTGCCGAAATATTTGCGTGCCATCGACCTTGCCTCGAAGATGCGTTTGCGCGAAGAGGCTTGAGAGGGGCCATTGTGTCAAGCGGGGCTTTGCCTGCCAATTTGGCCCATGGATGCCCCATGGCACCCCAAAAAACCCGCCTTCTTTGGCAAGTGACTGAAATATCGTGAGGTCCTATGCGCATTTACCACAATCCCGCCTGCGGCACCTCGCGCACCGTGCTGGGCATGATCAAGGACGCCGGGATTGAGCCGGCGGTGGTCGAATATCTGAAGACCCCGCCGGACCGCGCCCAGCTCACAGACCTGCTCAGCCTCCTCGGCCTCTCGCCCCGCCAGATCCTGCGCACCAAGGGCACGACGCTTGAGACGCTGGGGCTTGATGAAGCCAAAATGACCGACCAGCAGATCCTCGACACCATTTTGGAGCATCCCATCCTGATGGAGCGCCCGATCGTCGTGAAAGGCACAAAGGCCGCCGTCTGCCGTCCGGCTGAAAAGGTCGAGCCCTTCCTCTAGCGCAAAAGCGCGCTGACAGGCGGCATGCCGGAAATGGCCGACAGGGTGATCAGCACAAAGGCTACGCGCCGATAGGCTTTGTCGCTCGACTTGCCAAAGACGCGCGTGCCCAAAGTCAGGCCCGCCGCATAAAGCGGCGCGGCCAAAGCCGCATAGACCAGCGCCTCCAGATTAAACAGCCCGTTGAAGAAAAAGACGACATCGGTGCCGAGAGCGGCCAGCGCATAAAAGGCCATGATATTGGCGCGCACCAGCTCGGCGGAGGCGCGGCTTCCCAGAAAATAAGCAATGATCACTGGCCCAGAAATGCCGGTCGCCGTGCCCAAAAGGCCCGCCGTGCCTCCCAGACCAAAGGAAAGCGAGGCGCGCGGCTCACCTCCATAGCGCCAGCCCGAGACCAGAAGCCCGACCATGGCCAACACCATGGCGCTTGTGGCCCAACGCAGGGCATCAGGCTCAATCGAGACCAGGATCCAGCCACCAAAAGGCGCTGCCAGCCAACTGCCTGCCAGCATGGGGCCAACTTCGCGCAGGCTCGCCTTGGGGATCATGCGCAGCCCATAGGGCGTCGCGGTGCACAGATCGATCAGATAAAAAATCGGAATGGCGAGTTTTGGCCCGACCAGGGCCGAGGCCAGCGGGATGAAGATCAGCGCGCCCCCAAAACCCGAAAAACCCCGCACCACCCCGCCCACAAGAATGACCGCTGCCAATTCCCATGTCCGCGGCTGGACCAGAATGTCTGTGACGGCCGCCAGATTGAGGGCATCGAGCAAAGGGCGTCTCCGGGTGAGTTTCTTTCAGCGGCGCTGGCGACGCCAAGTGTTGGGGGATAATCAATTATCATGACATTGCAAACGATTCGGATCCTTGGCCTCGACCCCGGCCTGCGCAACACCGGCTGGGGGATTATTGAAGCCCAAGGCTCGCGCCTGTCTTTTGTCGCCTGCGGCACCGTCCATTCTGACGGATCGTTGTCGCTCGCCGATCGTTTGCGCCAGCTGCATGACGGCATCACCAGCGTGGTTCATGCACATATGCCCCATGAGGCCGCTGTCGAAGAGACCTTCGTCAATCGCGACCCGCAATCGACCCTGAAACTGGGCCAGGCGCGCGGCATTGCTTTGCTCGTTCCGGCACTGGCTGGCATTCCGGTGGCTGAATATGCAGCCAATCTGGTGAAGAAGACGGTGGTGGGCGCAGGCCACGCACAAAAGACCCAAGTGGGCATGATGATCAAAGTGCTGCTGCCAAGAAGTGACGCGGCCTCGCCCGATGCCGCAGATGCATTGGCGGTGGCGATCTGCCATGCTCAACATCGTGGCTCGCGCCAGCTCGCGGCCAATCTGAAAAAGGTGCAGGCATGATCGGCAAGCTCAAGGGCATTATCGATTCTTACGCCGAGGATCACGTCATTCTTGACGTGCAGGGCGTTGGCTATGTCGTGCAATGCTCCACACGCACCTTGCAAAAGCTGCCGCGCACAGGTGAGGCCGCAACGCTCGCCATTGAAACGCAGGTGCGCGAAGATGCGATCCGCCTGTTTGGATTTTTGTCCGATGCCGAGCGCGACTGGTTTCGCCTGTTGCAAAGCGTGCAAGGTGTAGGCGCGAAAGTCGCGCTCGCCATTCTTGGCATTCTTGCGCCCAATGAACTGACATCGGCCATTGCCATGCAAGACAAGGCGGCTGTTGCGCGCACGCCCGGCATTGGCCCCAAACTCGCACAGCGCATTGTCTCGGAACTGAAAGACAAAGCGCCGCAATTTGGCAGTGTGGATCCCAATCTCGTGCGCCTTGCCGGTGATGACAGCACATCCGTGCCCAAACCCGTGCAAGATGCCATTTCAGCGCTGGTCAATCTGGGCTATGGCCGCCCGCAAGCGTCAGCCGCAGTTGCAGCCAGCGTCAGCGCTTTGGGCGAGGATGCGGGGACGCAGGCCTTGATCCGCCGCGGCCTGAAGGAGCTTTCACAGTGACCGATAATCCCCGCCTCGTCTCGGCGGAAAAGCGCGAAGACGACACGGACACCTCGATCCGCCCCATGACCCTGATGGATTTCACGGGTCAGGAAGCGGCGCGCAAAAATCTGAAGATTTTTATCGAAGCCGCAAAGGCACGCGGTGACGCGCTGGACCACGTGTTGTTCGTTGGTCCGCCGGGCTTGGGCAAAACAACGCTCGCGCAAATTGTCGCGCGCGAACTGGGCGTCAATTTCCGCTCAACCTCGGGCCCCGTCATTGCCAAGGCTGGCGATCTTGCGGCCCAGCTCACCAATCTCGAAGAACGCGACGTGCTGTTCATCGATGAAATTCATCGCCTCAATCCGGCGGTTGAAGAAATTCTCTATCCGGCGATGGAAGATTTCCAGCTCGATCTCATCATTGGCGAAGGCCCCGCCGCGCGTTCGGTCAAGATTGATCTCGCGAAATTCACACTTGTGGGCGCCACCACGCGCGCAGGCCTTCTGACCACGCCGCTGCGGGATCGTTTCGGCATTCCGATCCGGCTCAATTTCTACACTGTGGATGAATTGCAGGGCATTGTTGCACGCGGTGCGCGTGTGCTTGGCATTCCGATGTCAGACGATGGCGCCCATGAAATTGCGCGCCGCGCACGCGGCACACCGCGCATTGCCGGCCGCCTGCTGCGCCGTGTGCGCGATTTTGCCATTGTCGACAACAATGCCACCGTAACGCGCGACGTGGCCGACAAAGCGCTGCGCCTGCTCGATGTCGATGGCATTGGCCTCGACATTATGGACCGGCGCTATCTCGACACGGTTGCGCTGAAATTCGGCGGTGGGCCCGTCGGGATTGAAACGATTGCCGCCGCGCTGTCAGAACCCCGCGACGCGATTGAAGAGATCATCGAGCCCTATTTGCTGCAGCAAGGCTTCATCCAGCGCACCCCGCGCGGGCGCATTCTGACGCCTGCCGCTTTCACACATTTGGGATTGGAAGCGCCGGCGAGTGATCCCGCGACCCAGTTCGGCCTGTTTGCCGAGGGGGATGAATGACGGAGCCGTCATTGCGAGGAGCCAAAGGCGACGAAGCAATCCAGAGGCCCCACATGCGGCCCCTGGATTGCTTCGCTTCGCTCGCAATGACGGCTTACATTGAGCCGCAGGGAGACAAGCCTTGAAACCCATGACCCCCTCCCCCCACACATTCCCCATCCGCGTCTATTACGAGGACACCGACTTTTCCGGTGTCGTCTATCACGCCTCTTATCTGCGTTTCATGGAGCGAGGGCGCACGGAGATGTTGCGTTCAAGTGGTGTTGATCAGGGCGCCGTGCTGGCGGGTGAGGCGGCGGAGCGGTTTGGCTTTGCGGTGCGGGCCATGTCTATCGACTTCCTCAAACCCGCCCGCATGGATGATCTGCTCACCATCGAAACCGACGTCATTGAGATCGGTGGCGCCTCTATGGAATTGGCCCAGCGCGTCAAACGGGGCGACGAGCTGCTCATTGCAGCCACAGTGCGCATCGCCTGTGTGGTGGATGGTCGCCCATGCCGCCTGCCGGCCCAGATTCGCGCCACGCTGGCTGGCTAAAGGTTAATCGCTTGCCGCAATGCGGTAACGCTAACCCGATATTAACCTCAAGCAATGCTTAAATCGTCTGTGGTCAAAGGCTTGGCTGCTTCTCTGCGGTCGGCCCCAGAATTGACCGATTTGTCGCAGAGGAACGGCAAAGGCGCGCGCCGCGCCTCTGACGAACTGCGACGGCGGTCGCGCAAAGACGGATGTTTTCGATGAACCCTGCCGATATTGCTTCCAGCGCTCTCACAGCGTCGACCGAAGTGTCCTTCTGGCACATGTTCTGGGGTGCGCATTTCGTCGTGAAGACGGTGATGCTGGGCCTGCTGGCCGCCTCCGTCTGGGCCTGGGCGATCATCGTCAACAAATTCCTGCTGCTGCGTCAGGCGCAAGTCGCCATGGACCGGTTTGAAGAAAGCTTCTGGTCCGGCAATTCGCTCGAAGATCTCTACGCCGCGCTCGCCAATCGCGAGACCACGGCCACAGCCTCTCTCTTTGTCGCCGCCATGCGCGAATGGAAGCGTTCCTTCTCGACCGCCTCATCCTCCTTCATGGGCCTGCATGCACGCATTGAGAAAGTCCTCGATGTGTCGATTGCGCGCGAAGTGGAGCGTCTGGAATCGAGCCTTCTGGTGCTGGCATCTGTGGCCTCGGCTGGCCCGTTCGTCGGCCTGTTTGGCACGGTCTGGGGCATTATGAGCTCGTTCCGCTCGATTGCGGCCTCCAAGAACACGTCACTCGCCGTTGTCGCACCGGGCATTGCCGAGGCGCTTTTTGCAACGGCCATTGGCCTGTTTGCGGCCATTCCGGCGCTGATCTTCTATAACATCCTCTCGGGCAGAGTGGCGCGCTCGCAAGCGCGTATGGAAAGCTTTGCTGATGAATTCTCCTCCATTCTGTCGCGCCAGATCGACCATCACGTCGGTCGCGACCGCGCCGCCTGAGGAGCATCTTCCATGGGCATGTCAATGGGTGGGGCAAAGGGCGGAGGACGGCGCAGACGCGGCGTGCCGCGCTATGCCGCCATGGCCGAAATCAACATGACGCCGTTCATCGACGTCATGCTCGTTCTGCTCATCATCTTCATGGTGGCAGCACCCTTGCTGGCAACAGGCGTGCCGATTGATCTTCCGCAAACGAAAGCGGCGGCGCTCAACATTGATCAAAAGCCCCTGTCCGTGGCGATTGACGAGAAGGGCGCGATTTTTCTGGCTGATCAGCCGGTGGATGTCGCCAATCTGCCCGACCAATTGCAGGCCATGGCCAAAGAAGGCTTTGACGAGCGCATTTATGTGCGCGGCTCAAAAGGCGTGCCCTATGGGCGCGTGGCTGAAGTCATGTCGATCATCACAGCGGCTGGCTACAAGAAAGTCGCTCTGGTGACCGAGCAGGAAAGGAAGTGAGCTTCTCGCCGTGAAGTTCAGGCCATCCGATCCAGGCGCTATTGTCTCAGCCGTTGCGCATGCCGCGCTGCTGGCGGCGACGCTTGTCGTTTTTTCGGATGCCCCGCAATTCAGAGAAGCGGAAGAAAGCGTTCCGGTTGAAGTCATCACCAATGAACAATTCAACCAGATCATGCGCGGCGAAAAGACGGCCAAAGAGACCAAGCCTCTGCCGCCGCGCGCCGACAAAATTTCCGAACAGACCGAGACGCGCCCCACGCCCGTGATCCGCGAAGCCAAGGTCGACACCGCTGCCCCCGTTCAGGCGGGCAAGCGCGAACCTGATCCGGGCCAGGATGAAAAGCCTGTTCCAGCACAGCCAAAACAGGCCGCGCCCACACCGCCTCCGCCCAAGGCTGAGCCGGTGAAAGAACCGCCCAAGCCAGAACCGCCAAAAGATGCGGAAGCGCTTGAGAAGCTGAAGCAACAGCAAAAGCCAGAACCCAAAAAGGTGGAAGCGCCGATTCCGCCCAAAATTCCGCCGCGCCCGAAAGAGCCCGAGCCACCCAAGCTTGATCAGGTCGCCAAACTGCTTGAGCAAAGCAAGGACATCAAGCCTGCGCAAAAAGCCAAGACGGGCGATGAGCAGGCGATGAAGGCGAAAACGGATCCAACCGAAATCTCGCGCCTACTCTCGCGCGAGCAAGCGCAGCAGCGCGCCTCGACCGGACAGCAGGTGAGCCAGACTGCTTCGCTGGGCACAGCCACAGCCAATGCGCCCAAAATGTCGCCCTCGCTATGGGCGGCACTCGATGGCCTGTTGCAGGATCAATATAAGCAGTGCTGGTCTTATCTGGGCATGAGCTCGGGCCAGCGCTACATTCCCCAGATCAAGGTGGAATATACGAAGGACGGCACGCTTGTGGGCGCGCCCTCGCTGCTCAATCCGCCGTCTGATCCATCGCTCGCATCCTTGGCGGAAAGCGCTGTGCGCGCTGTGCGCCGCTGCAATCCGCTGAAGATTCCCGCTCAATACCAGCCCTATTTCGAACAATGGCGCGCACGCATCCTGCGTTTCGATCCTGATGAAATGCAGGGCTGAACCATGCGCATCACACCAATCCCAAGCCCGCGAGATCATCTCATGAGCGACAGCAAACTGCTTCTTTCCCGCCGTCAAATGGGCGGCCTCTTCACAGGCCTTGCCGCCTCAAGCCTGCTGCCGCAAGGCGCGCTGGCGCAGGGCACCAAATATCTCGACATTCGGCGCGGCACGAACTTCCAGCCCATTCCGATTGCGGTGACCAATTTTGCTGGCGAACAAGGCCCCGCCTTGTCTGGCATCATCACCAATAATTTCGCGCGCTCGGTCTTTCTGGAGCCGCTTGAGCCACGCTCTTTTCCTGAACAGGTCAGCAATCCCGATACGCCGCCGCGCGCTGATGCCTGGCGCATGATCAATGCGCAATTTGTGGTGACGGGCCGTGTGGGGCGCGCAGCTGATGGGCGCATGCAGACACAGTTTCGCCTGTGGGATGTCGCAACCGGACAGCAGGTGAGCGGCCAGCAATATGTCACCGACCCCAACAATGCGCGCCGCGTGGCGCATATCGTGTCGGATGCGATTTTCGCACGCATCACCGGCGAAAAGGGTTTCTTTGATTCTCGCGTTGTCTTTATCGATGAATCAGGCCCCAAAGAGCACCGTTCCAAGCGGCTGGCCATTATGGATCAGGATGGTGCCAATGTGCGCTATCTGTCGGGTGGCGATGAACTGGTGGTCACGCCGCGCTTCTCGCCCTCTTCGCAAGATGTTGCCTATATGGCATTCGGCAAAGGCGATCCGCGCGTCTTCATTCTCAATATTGAAACGGGCCAGCGCGAGGTCGTTGGTAATTTCCCGGGCATGACTTTCTCGCCGCGCTTCTCACCTGATGGCCAGAAAGTCATCATGTCGCTGTCCCAGGGCTCATCCTCCAATCTGTTCACGATGGATTTGCGCTCTCGTGCGACCACGCGCCTGACCGACACAGCCGCGATTGATACGTCACCCTCGTTCTCGCCCGATGGTTCGCAAATCGTGTTTGAATCTGATCGTGGCGGCACGCAGCAGATTTATGTGACGGGTGCGGGCGGCGGCAGTGCCAAGCGCATTTCTTATTCCGATGGCGCGCGCTATTCGACGCCGGTCTGGTCACCCAAAGGCGACTTCATCGCCTTCACACGGCAAAAAGGCGGTTCCTTTGGCATTGGCGTGATGAAGCCCGATGGATCGGGCGAGCGCATCATCACCGAGGGCTATCACAATGAAGGCCCGACATGGGCGCCCAACGGGCTCTATGTCATGTTCTTCCGCGATCCCGGCGGCAGCGGTGGCCCGAAGATTTTCATGGCCGACGTGTTTGGCCGTGGCGAATTCCCGGTGCCCACGCAGAGCTATGGCTCGGACCCCGCCTGGGGGCCATTGCTGAGCTGACCGTCTTCACAAGGGCGGATGTTATCGAAACCAAACATTAACCAAGAATGACTAGGACTGATCGCAATGAGTCCGGTCACTGAAGGAGTTCCGGGATGACTTTTATGATTTCTGCGCGAGCCCTGAAAATTGTGGCCGCGCTGTCCATTGGCCTGGCCATGGCAGCATGCTCGAAGAATCCGAATGAAGATGCCAATGGCGCGGGCGGTTTTGGCTCGGGTCTGGGCGCGGGTGCGGCAACGCCGGGTTCGCAGCAGGACTTCGTCGTCAATGTCGGCGATCGCATTTTCTTTGAAAGCGATTCGACCGAACTGACGTCTACAGCGCAAGCGACCCTCGACAAGCAGGCCCGCTGGCTGCAGCAATATGGCCAATATTCGATCGCCGTCGAAGGCCATGCGGATGAGCGCGGCACACGCGAATATAATTTCGCTCTCGGCGCGCGTCGTGCGGAAGCTGCCAAATCCTATCTCGCTGCGCGCGGCATTCCAGCCTCGCGTCTGCGCACGATCAGCTATGGCAAGGAACGCCCGGTGGCGGTCTGCAACGACATTTCCTGCTGGTCGCAGAACCGTCGTGCGGTCACGGTGCTTGGCGGCGCAAACTCTTAAAAAACCGCTGCGGCGCAAGCTCATATCAAAGACCGGCGCCCTCAAAAAGCGCCGGTTTTTTTGTCAGTCCAGGGCGTGAGCCACACCGAACTCATTTCGGTCGCACTCCCGCCTCAGTTTTTTCACATCCCGGAGACCATCATGCGGATGAAGAGGCCAAGCTCATGTTAAAAATGTCCCATCTGACCCGACCATTCAAAACCCTTTTCCTCGTCACATTGCTGGCGCTGGGCACGGCGCTGCCTGCATCCGCGCAATTGTTTGGCGGCCGCGAGGCGGGTGGCGACACGGCCGAGCTGCTGCTGCGCATCGACCGGCTGGAAAATCAGGTCCGCACGATGAATGGCCGCGTTGAGGAAATGCAGTTCCAGGTGCGCCGCAGTGAAGAGATGCTGCGCAAGTTTCAGCAGGACGTCGATTTCCGCTTTCAGGAGATGCAGCCCAAGGGTGGCGCAGGCGCTCGTCCGCCCGCCCCTCCTGCAGCCCCCGCACCCGTTCCCCCGCAGCGCCGGGGTGATCTGGAGCCCGGCACTCTGGGCACCAATGCCCCCATGGTGGTTGAAGCCCCCCGCGCACCCGCACCCATTGCGGGTGTAGCCGGGATTGCCGCCTCGCGTGGCAATGGACGGGGCGATGCGTTCGACCCCGCAGCCGACCCCAATGCTCCGGGCGCGCCACGCGCGCTCGGCTCGCCAGATTCAGCCAGCCGCCCCGTTGCGCGCAACGTGCCAGGCGGACCGCTTGGGCTCCAGGATGATGCCAATGCCCCGCTCGATCTGACAGGTGGACGCCAGGCCGCCATCGCCGCGTCGCCCGCACAAGCGGGCGCCGAGGCCATGCCGGCAACGACCCCGCAGGATGAGTTTGAACTGGCCGTCTTTTCGCTGGAGCAAGGTCAATATGACAATGCGGAAACAGGCCTGACCACGTTCCTGAAGCGCTACCCCAAAGACGCGCTGGCGGGTGAAGCGGTCTATTATCTGGGCGAGAGCCTCTTCAAGCGCAATCGCCACCGCGATGCAGCCGAACAATATTTGAAAATCTCGACCGACTATCCCAAAACCGCGCATGCGCCAGATGCCATGCTGCGATTGGGCCAATCACTTGAAAAGCTCGGCGCGAAAGAACAGGCCTGCGCTTTTTTCAGTGAAGTGCCGCGCAAATATCCGCAAGCGAGCGCCGTCAAAACCATAGCCCAGCGCGAATTCACACGCGCCAAATGCTCGTGACACATATCAACAGCACAAAGCTTTTTGCAGGCCTTGAAGGCGCCAAAGGCATTGTGCTAGCCCTGTCTGGTGGCCCAGATTCAGTTGCAGCACTGGCACTTCTGGCCGATTGGGCCAAAGCAAAAGGCAGCCCGCGGCTGTTTGCAGCCACATTCGACCACGGCTTGCGCGCCACCTCACGGGCAGAGGCTGAACAATGCGCCGCTCTATGCCAAAGCCTTGGCGTCGCCCATCAGATCCTCACTTGGACGGGTGACAAGCCTGCCACCCGCATTCAAGAGGTGGCGCGTGATGCGCGCTATCGCGCGCTCGTGGCACATGCCAAAGACATGGGTACCGATTATCTGGTCACTGGGCATCACGCCGACGATCAGGTCGAGACCATTCTCTTTCGCATGATGCGCGGCTCATCCATTGGCGGACTGGCTGGCATGCGCCAGATCAGCGCGCGCGACGGGATCGTCCATGCGCGCCCCTTTCTGACTTTGCGCAAAAGCGACCTCATCGCCATTTGCTCCGCGCGTGGGCTCACCACAATTGCCGATCCCTCCAATGAAGATCCGCGCTTTGCCCGCACGCAGATGCGCCGTCTGGCGGGCCTGCTGGAAGACGCGGGCATGACGCCCGACAGTTTCACGCGGCTGGCGGCACGTGCCGCGCGCGCCGATGAGGCGCTGAGCGCCGCCGCCGCCCAACTCGCCTCTGACGCCCTGATCACGCGCGATGCGACCACGACCCACCTTCAGGGCCAGCTGGTGCTGGCCGCCCCCGCCGAGATCGCCTTGAGGCTGCTGATGGCTGAAATCACCCGTCTGGGGCAGGCACCGCGCCTTGAACAGGCCGAACCACTCGCTGACGATCTGCGCGCGGCGCTCTCCGCTCATGCGCCTTTGCGGGCGACCCTTGGGGGCGCTTTGGTCGATCTGAAGCGCGATAGCGTGCTTGTGATCACGCGGGAGCCCCCCCGCAGAGCAGGGCCTGACGCCGACGCATAAGATTCCCAAGGGGCTTTCCCTTGGCAAGGCCTGTTGGCGCGCCTACATTGATCCTATCGAAAAGATCCCCTCGGGGTGGCTACGGGACGGCGGTTTTCGCCGCATACAGGACTGAAATGAATCCGAATTTCAGGAATTTTGCCCTCTGGGTGATCATCTTCCTCCTTGTTGTTGCGCTTGTGATGTTGTTCCAGAACCCTGGCCAGCGGCAACAGACACAGGAAATCCCCTTCAGCCAGCTCTTGAGTGAGGTGGATCAGGGTCGCGTGCGTGAAGTCACCATCTCGGGTCATGAGATCTCAGGTCACTTCAATGACAACCGCGCTTTCTCCACCTATGCGCCGAGCGACCCAACGCTGGTCTCGAAGCTCTACCAGAAGAATGTCTCGATCACAGCCAAGCCGCCGTCCGATGGCAACAATTGGCTGGTGACATTGCTCGTCAACGGATTGCCGCTGATTGCCTTCTTGGGCGTGTGGATTTTCCTCTCGCGGCAAATGCAGGGCGGCGCTGGCAAAGCCATGGGCTTTGGCAAGTCGAAAGCCAAAATGCTCACAGAAGCCCATGGGCGTGTGACATTTGAAGACGTCGCTGGCGTCGATGAAGCCAAGGAAGATCTGCAGGAGATCGTGGAATTTCTGCGCGACCCGCAAAAATTCCAGCGCCTGGGCGGACGCATTCCGCGCGGCGTGTTGCTGGTTGGCCCTCCAGGCACCGGCAAGACGCTGCTCGCACGCGCCATTGCGGGCGAAGCCAATGTGCCGTTCTTCACCATCTCTGGTTCTGACTTCGTGGAAATGTTTGTGGGCGTGGGCGCAAGCCGCGTGCGCGACATGTTCGAACAGGCCAAGAAGAATGCACCCTGCATCATCTTCATCGACGAAATCGACGCGGTCGGTCGCCATCGCGGTGCCGGCCTTGGCGGTGGCAATGATGAGCGTGAACAGACGCTCAATCAGCTGCTCGTTGAAATGGACGGCTTTGAAGCCAATGAAGGCATCATCCTCATTGCTGCAACGAACCGCCCTGACGTGCTCGACCCGGCGCTTCTGCGCCCGGGCCGTTTCGACCGTCAGATCGTTGTGCCCAACCCGGATGTCACAGGGCGCGAGCGCATCCTGAAGGTCCATGTCCGCAAAGTGCCACTGGCACCCGACGTCGAACTCAAGACCGTTGCACGCGGCACGCCCGGCTTCTCGGGTGCTGATCTGATGAATCTCGTCAATGAAGCAGCCCTTATGGCGGCACGTCGCGGCAAGCGCATTGTCACCATGGCGGAATTCGAAGACGCCAAAGACAAGATCATGATGGGTGCGGAACGCCGCACACTCGTCATGACCGAACAGGAAAAGATGCTGACCGCCTATCACGAAGGTGGCCACGCATTGGTCGCTCTCAGCGTGCCGGCGACTGATCCCGTCCACAAGGCGACGATCATTCCCCGTGGGCGCGCGCTGGGCATGGTCATGCAGCTGCCTGAGCGCGACAAGCTGTCGATGAGCTACGAGCAGATGACATCACGCCTCGCGGTGCTGATGGGTGGTCGTGTGGCTGAAGAAATCGTCTTCGGCAAAGACAAGATCACCTCTGGCGCGCAAAGCGACATTGAGCAGGCCACCAAACTGGCGCGCGCCATGGTCACGCGCTGGGGCTTCTCGGATGCGCTGGGCACGGTGATGTATGGCGAGAACCAGGAAGAAGTGTTCCTGGGCTATTCGATGGGCAAGCAGCAGAACATTTCGGAATCGACCGCTCAGACGATCGACAGCGAAGTGCGCCGCCTTGTTGAAATGGGCCATTCGGAAGCACGCCGCATCATCACTGAAAAGCGCGACGGGCTTGAAGCTCTGGCCCAAGGCCTGCTCGAATATGAAACGCTGACGGGCGATGAGATCATCGGCCTGCTGGATGGCAAAAAGCCGGTGCGCGAAACCGACGACGAATCCTCGCCGCCGCGTTCCTCGCAAGTACCAACCACCAAGCGTCCACGACCGGACGCCGGGCTGGAACCTCAGCCTCAGGCTTAAAGAAAAACCCGGCGGAAACGCCGGGTTTTTTATTGGGTGCCAAGCCGAGCTGTCATTGCGAGCGCAGCGAAGCAATCCAGAGCCTCACGTGTGACCTCTGGATTGCTTCGTCGCTCCGCTCCTCGCAATGACGAACGAGCGCAATAAAAAAAAGCCCGGCATCGCTGCCGGGCTTTTTCTTTTGAAGAGCGGAAGGCGCTTAGCCCTCGAGGCCCTTGTTCCACTGGCCCTTGGAGGCGAGGCCGTTCATCTTGGCGCGGTGTGCGAAAGCCTTCTGTGCCGCAGGCACATTCTCAACATTGCCAGCCCAAGCCTTCTGGGGAGCTGCCTGCAGAGCGCGGCCATAAGAGAAGGTCACAAGCCACGGCAGCGAACCCACCTTGTTGATCGCATCGAGATTGGCGGTGGCTTCCACATCAGCCTGACCACCCGACAAGAAGGCAATGCCCGGCACGGCAACCGGCACGGTCTGCTTGAACACGCGCACCGTCTGTGCGGCCACCTGTTCAGCTGTCGCCTGCGTTGCGCATTTCTTGCCCGGCACAATCATGTTGGGCTTCAGCACGGTGCCTTCGAGGAAGACCTTTGCTTCATAGAGCTCGTTATAGAGCGTCTTGAGCACGAATTCGGTGACTTCATAGCAACGCTCAAGCGTGTGGCCGCCATCCATCAGCACTTCCGGTTCGACGATTGGCACAATGTTATTGGCCTGGCAGATCGCCGCATAACGGGCCAGAGCCTGCGCATTGGCGAGGATCGCACCGCGTGAGGGAATGCCATCGGCAATATCAATCACTGCACGCCACTTCGCGAAACGCGCGCCGATCTTGTAATATTCAGCCATACGCTCGCTGAGACCATCGAGGCCTTCGGTGATCGTTTCATTGGCGAAATTCGGCAGCGGCTTCACGCCAGCATCGACCTTGATGCCGGGAAGCGAGCCCATCTGCTCAATGATTTTGACCAGCGGCGTGCCATCCTTGGCGTTCTGGCGGATCGTCTCGTCATAAAGAATGACACCAGAAATGTTCTGCGTCATCGCATCCGTTGTGCGAAACATCATCTCGCGATAATCGCGGCGGCTGTCGGCGGTGGATTCCACGCCAATCGCATCAAAGCGCTTCTTGATCGTGCCCGAGCTCTCGTCAGCTGCGAGAATGCCCTTGCCGGGCGCACACATGGCAGCCGCCACTTGGGCGAGTTGGTCCTTGTTCATCTTCAAAACCCTCCGAGAAATCTAGATTACTTGATGCGCAGAGCCTCGACGCCCGGCAGCACTTTGCCTTCGAGCCATTCGAGGAATGCGCCACCTGCTGTCGAAATATAGGTGAAGCTATCGGCTGCACCTGATTGATTGAGCGCCGACACGGTATCGCCACCTCCCGCGACTGTGACGAGGGCACCCTTTTTGGTGAGATCCGCCGCTGTCTTGGCGACTGCATTTGTGGCCGCATCGAAGGGCTGCAATTCAAACGCACCAAACGGGCCGTTCCACACGAGCGTCTTGCACGCGCCGATGATTTTTTCGATTTCGATCACCGAGCGCGGGCCGGCATCGAGGATCATTTCATCATCAGCCACATGCTGCGCATCGGTGACGCGCGAGGGCGCATGCGCCTTGAATTCTTTCGCCACCACAACATCCGATGGCAGCACGATCTCGCATTTGGCGGCCTTGGCCTGCGCAATCATCTCAAGCGCCGTGCCGACCAGATCATGCTCGCAGAGCGACTTGCCAACCTTGGCGCCTTGGGCTGCCAGGAAAGTATTGGCCATGCCGCCGCCGATGATGATGAAATCGACTTTCTTGGACAGATTGCCGAGCAGCTCCAGCTTGGTCGACACTTTCGCGCCACCCACAATCGCCGCAACGGGGCGGTTTGGTGTTTCCAGCGCCTTGGTCAAAGCTTCAAGTTCCGCCTGCATGCCGCGACCGGCATAAGCGGGCAACACATGCGCGAGGCCTTCGGTCGAGGCATGCGCGCGATGCGCGGCCGAGAATGCGTCGTTTACATAGAGATCGCCGAGCTTGGCGAGTGCCGCCACAAAGGCCGCATCGTTCTTTTCTTCCGCCTTGTGAAAGCGGGTGTTTTCGAGCAGCAGAATGTCGCCGTCTTTCAGCTTGGCGACGGCGTCTTCCGCGACAGGCCCTATGCAATCAGAGGCAAATGCGACAGGCGCACCCAGATGTTCTGGCAAGACAGCGGCAATCGGCTGCAGAGAGTTTTCGGCATCAGGGCCGTTCTTCGGGCGACCGAAATGGGCCAGCAGAATGACGCGCGCGCCTTTGGTGGTGAGCTCTTTGATCGTCGGCGCGATCCGCTCAATACGCGTCGCATCCGAAATCTTGCCATTCTCCATCGGCAGATTGAGATCGACGCGCAGCAGCACGCGCTTTCCCTTGACGTCAGCCTGATCGAGTGTGCGGAAGGAGCTCATGCCCGAAACTCTTTTTCTTGTGCCAAATGAAAAAGGGCGCGCCTCTCAAAGGCGCGCCCGATTTGTTTTAGATGAGCTTGGCGAGAGCCACAGCCGTGTCGCTCATGCGGTTCGAGAAGCCCCATTCATTATCGTACCAGGAGAGGATACGCACGAATGTGCCTTCCATGACCTTGGTCTGATCCATGTGGAACACGGATGAATGCGAGTCATGGTTGAAGTCGATCGAGACGTTGGCGACATCCGTGTAGCCAAGAATGCCCTTGAGCGGGCCTTCCGCTGCAGCCTTGATGGCGGCATTGACTTCCGCAACCGTGGTGGCGCGCTTGGCGACAAACTTCAGGTCGACAACCGAGACATTGGGTGTCGGCACGCGAATGGCCGAGCCATCGAGCTTGCCATTGAGTTCAGGCAGAACGAGACCGACAGCCTTGGCTGCACCCGTTGATGTCGGGATCATCGACAGCGCCGCAGCGCGCGCGCGGTAGAGATCCTTGTGCATCGTGTCGAGTGTGGGCTGGTCGCCGGTGTAGGAATGGATCGTCGTCATGAAGCCCTTTTCAATGCCGATGGCATCGTTGAGAACCTTGGCGACCGGTGCCAGGCAGTTCGTTGTGCAGGACGCGTTCGAGATGACGATGTGATCCTTCGTCAGCTTGTCGTGATTGACGCCGAAGACGACCGTCAGATCAGCATTGTCGCAAGGGGCTGAGACGATGACGCGCTTGGCACCAGCTTCCAGATGCGCAGCAGCCTTTTCGCGTGTCACGAAAATGCCCGTGCATTCCAGCGCAATGTCGACGCCCAGTTCTTTGTGCGGCAGTTCAGCCGGATTGCGGATCGCGGTGACCTTGATCGGGCCAAAGCCCACATCAATCGTGTCACCCGATACGGTCACCTTGCCGGGGAAGCGGCCATGCACCGAGTCAAAGCGCATGAGATGCGCGTTGGTTTCGACCGGACCCAGATCGTTGATGGCAACAACCTGAATGTCCTTGCGGCCCGATTCCACGATGGCGCGCAGCACATTGCGGCCGATACGTCCGAACCCGTTGATCGCAACCTTGACCATCTCTCATCTCCTTGACTGGGGTACCGGACGTGACGGCCCGGCCCTGAATAACGTGAATTAGTAATACTGACGCCTCAGCGCGGCAAACGCTGCAATGCAGCCTCGGCCACAGCCTTTGGCGTAATGCCAAAATGTTCATAGAGCGTCTTGGCCGGCGCGCTTTCGCCAAAGCCCTTCATGCCGATGAACGCACCCTTGTCGCCAATGAGCGCATCCCAGCCCATGCGCACAGCCGCTTCGACGGCAATGCGCACCGGCGCTGTGCCGATAACCTTGGCCTTGTAAGCCTCGTCCTGCGCCAGAAAAATATCCATGCAGGGCACGGAGACAACGCGCGCATCGACGCCTTTTTCAGCCAAAAGGTCGCGGCCTTTCAGCGCGATCTCGACTTCTGAGCCTGACGCGAAGATCGTGACCTTGGCTTCACCCTTGGCAGGTGCGATTTCATAGGCGCCCTTGGCGGAGAGGTTTTCCGCAACATAGGTCGTGCGCACCGCCGACAAATTCTGGCGCGTCAGCGCGAGAACGGACGGTGTGTGGCGCGCTTCCAATGCAGCCTGCCAGCATTCGATGGTTTCCGTCTGGTCAGCGGGGCGGAACACATTGAGGTTGGGGATCGCACGCAAGGAGGCAATCGTCTCGACCGGCTGATGGGTTGGGCCATCTTCGCCCAGACCAATCGAATCATGCGTCAGCACTTGAATGTTCTGCGTCTTCATCAAAGCGGCGAGGCGCAGCGAGGGGCGCATGTAATCGGCAAAGACCAGGAAGGTAGCGCCCGATGCAATGTAGCCACCGTGCAGCGCCATGCCATTGATGGCAGCCGCCATGCCATGTTCGCGAATGCCCCAATGGACAAAGCGACCGGCATAATGGCCCGGCGAGATCGCAGGCGTGGCTGCAACCTTGGTGTTGTTCGAGCCGGTGAGATCGGCAGAGCCGGTGACAAGCTCAGGCACAACCGGCGCGATGATCGCGATGGCTGCTTCGGAGGCTTTGCGCGTTGCCATTTCGGTGCGGTCGTCTGCGAGCTTCTGCTTGGTGGCTTTCACCGTGTCCGCAAGAGCGGCGGGCAGTGTGCCCTTGATGCGGCGTTCAAATTCCGCTCGCTTGTCTGCTGCGAGCGCACCGAGCTTGTCGGTTTTCCACGCCTTGTGCAAACGCTTGCCCTTGCGGCCAGCCTTGCGCCATGCGGCCAGAATATCATCCGGCACAACGAAAGGTGCATGCGGCCAGCCCAAAGCTGCGCGTGCGCCCGCGATTTCTTCCGCACCCAGCGGCTCACCATGCGCCTTGGATGTACCAGCGCGCTTGGGCGCACCATAGCCAATCTGCGTCTTGCAGGCGATGAGGGTCGGCTTGTCAGACTTCTGCGCTTTGCGCACAGCGCGCAAAATGGCTTTCTGATCATGCCCATCAATGCGCACGGCATTCCAGTTGGCCGATTTGAAACGCATGATCTGATCGACCGAATCCGCCACAGACAGCGGGCCGTCGATGGAGATGTTATTGTCATCCCACAAAACGATCATGCGGTTGAGCTTGAGATGGCCAGCCAGCGCAATGGATTCTTGCGACACGCCTTCCATCAGATCGCCGTCGGAGGCGAGCACATAAGTGAAGTGATCGACGACATCGCCAAATTCAGCATTGAGCATGCGCTCAGCCAGCGCCATGCCGACAGCGGTCGCAATGCCTTGGCCGAGCGGGCCGGTGGTCGTCTCGACACCTTTGGTGACGAAGTTTTCCGGATGGCCCGGTGTTTTTGATCCGAGCTGGCGGAAATTTTTGATCTCGTCGAGCGTCATGCCCGGCGTGCCGGTCAGGTACAGCGCGGCATAAAGGAGCATCGAGCCATGACCGGCTGACAGCACGAAACGGTCCCGGTCAGGCCAGGTCGGGTCGGCGGCGTCATATTTCATGACGTCGCGGAACAGGACGGTCGCCATATCGGCGGCGCCCATGGGCAGGCCCGGATGACCGGATTTCGCTTTTTCGACCGCATCCATCGCAAGGGCGCGGATCGCATTGGCCATCGACTGGGGGGTGACGCTCATGTTCTCTTTTCCAGAATCGCGAGGCGAGGAGCCTCGGGCGGGGCGTTTCCGCCAGGGGCCGGCAGGCGGGGTTTTGATAACAGCTCGACCCTAGGTGTCAACGCGCCCAAAGGCCTGATTTCAGGCTCTTGTGCCACTCGCGCACAGGATTGCGCGCTGGCTTCGTTGACGGGAGGGGGCTTCTTGCTCCTAATGAGCGAAATCTTGCCCAGAGTCGCATGAAGCTCCCTGATCGCCTCGATATCCCTTTGAAACGGCTTGCTGCCGCGCTCGATCACCTCGAGGCGGCGGCCGAACGTCGTGCGGAAAGCGCTCAGCGCCGCGCTGACCTCGAAGAAGAGCTGGCCGTGATGCAGGATGACAGGTCGCGTCTGGGCATCGAGCTCGAAGGCGCGCTCAACCGCACCCGCAAACTCGATGAGGCCAATGCCTTGGTCGCCGAGAAGCTCGCAGCCACGGGAGCGACCATCCGCTCCGTTCTGGGCATTGTCCCCTCCGAAGACGAGGGAGCCTGAAGCCATGGCACAGGGTGAAGGCGCCACGTCCGTCAATGTGACCATCGCGGGTCGCTCGTTTCGCATGGCCTGCGGGCCGGGCGAAGAGGCGCATCTGGAAACGCTGGCCACCCAGATCGACGAGCGCATCAATCAGCTGCGCGGTGCCTTTGGCGAAATCGGCGACCAGCGACTGACCGTGATGGCCGCCATCACCATCGCCGACGAGCTGGCCGAATCCCGCAAAAAGATCGCGGCGCTCGAAATGCAGCTCGCGGCCGCCAAGCAAGATGTCGTCAAAGTCGAAGACCAATCAACCGCCTGGGTAGAAAGCCTCGCCCAATCGCTCGAATTGACCGCCCGGCGGATCGAGGGACTGGCGCAGACGCTGAATGGCGTGAAGTAGCATTATTCCCGTTTTGGGAACAAATTGATTGATCCCATTTTGGGAACATGGTATTCAAGATGCCTATTATTTCGAAAGCTGTGCTGGTCACGTTTTGGAATCGGCATCCACATGCGAAAGCGTCGCCCTCCCGTTGGATCGAAATCATGCGGGCGTCGAATTGGCAGAGCATTCAGGATGTGTTGCAAGCTTTTCCGAACGCGAAGGGCATTGACGCAGAGCGGGTGAGATTTGCGGTTCACGGCGGCGATTACCGCATGATCGTCGCTTTTTTCTTCGAAGATCAAACCGCCTACATCGAATTCATTGGGACGCATGCGGATTATGACGCCATTGACGCAACCAAGGTCTCTCTTTTCCAGCGTGATACAATGAAGCTTCGCCCAATCCGGAATGATGACGATCTGCAGGACGCCTTGCGCCAAGTCGATGAGCTGTGGCGAGCGGCACCCGGTTCACCAGAGGCTGGACAGCTGGAGCTTCTGACTATTCTGATTGAACGCTATGAAGATGAAAAATGGCCCATTGATGAGTCTGATCCCATCGATATCCTGACGTATGCTTTCACAGAAATGGGCCATTCGCAGGCTGAACTCGCGACCCTTCTAGGATCGCGCTCGCGTGCCTCGGAGATCATGGGCCGCAAGCGGCCACTCACGCTCGATATGATCCGCAAGATCAGCGAGGCATGGCACATCCCCATCGCGGTCCTTGCAAAGCCCTATGCTTTGGCAAAAGCGAATAATCCGGAGATGGAGGCAATTCCCCTTCCCCACGCACCATCCATGCCCTAAGTTAGGGGTGCGGTGCTGCTGGGTGCGTGTGGAAAAAGTATTCCCGGGGCCTTATCGACTCTCAGGGAGCTGTCCCTGGCCTTGTCCGTGGACTTGGTCATATGGCGCCCACCTACATTGTAGGTCTCCGGGGTCGTTATCCCACGGCTTTTGTGGCCCGCACCTTATCTGCCTTGCGCCGGTCCCGGCGTGGAAGAACCTGATGGGACCGACCCCCAATGACCAAGGCTGATCTGCGCGCCGCAGCGCTTGCCCGCCGCGAGGCACTGCCATCTGCCGAGCGCAGCGAGGCAGCTGAGGTCATGGCCGAGCTGATTGCCTGCCTGCCCCTGCCTGACGGCCCGCTCGCCCTTTATTGGCCAATCCGCTCTGAAGCCGACCCGCGCCCCGTAGCGGGGCTTCTGGCAAACCATATATTCTGCCTGCCGGCCGTCTCTCCCCGTGGACTGACCTTTAGGTTCTGGGCGCCCGGCGACCCGCTGGAGACGGGCCCCTTTGGCCTCTCCGAGCCGTTGGCTGGCGCGCCTGAGATCACCCCAGCAGCCCTCATCGTGCCGCTGGCTGCCTTCGACCGACGCGGACACCGCATTGGCTATGGCAAAGGTTTTTATGACCGCGCACTGGCCAGCCTGCCCCAAGCCACCACCATCGGGCTCGCCTTTGCCACACAGGAAATCGACCACGTGCCCGACGAGCCCCACGACCGGGCGCTCGATTTCGTGGTAACGGAGCGCGAGATCATCGCGACGCGCACGCCATAGGAAGACATCATGCGGCTTATGTTCATCGGCGACATTGTGGGGCGTGCGGGACGTGCGGTTCTGCTTGAGCATCTTCCCGCATTGCGTACGCGCTACGCCCTCGATTTCGTCATCGTGAATGGCGAAAATGCCGCTGGTGGCTTTGGCATCACCGAAGCCATTTGCGATGAGTTTCTCAATGCGGGTGCTGATTGCATCACGCTGGGCAATCATGCCTTCGACCAGAAAGAAGCCCTCGTTTTCATTGAGCGCCAGCCCCGTTTGCTGCGCCCGGCCAATTATCCCGCAGGCACGCCGGGGCGCGGCGCCAATCTGATTGAAAATGCCAAAGGTCAGCGCATTCTGGTGATGAATGTGATGGGCCGCATTTTCATGGATGCGATGGATGATCCATTTGCTGCCGTCGAGCGCGAGATGGCCGCCTGTCCTCTGGGTTTCGGCTGCGATGCCTTTGTCATTGATCTGCACGCCGAAACGACCTCCGAAAAAATGGCCATGGCGCATTTTGTCGATGGCCGCGCCAGCCTTGTGGTGGGCACGCATACGCATGTGCCAACCGCCGACCATCAAGTGCTGCCGGGTGGCACCGCCTTCCAATCGGATGCCGGCATGACGGGCGATTTCGACAGTGTCATCGGTATGGACAAGGAAGAGCCCCTGCGCCGTTTCACACGCAAAATTCCCGGCGGGCGCTTTGAGCCGGCCGAAGGCAAGGCGACCTTGTGCGGACTGGCAGTGGACATCGACGACAAGACGGGACTGGCCCTGCAAGTGGCGCCCGTGCGGATTGGCGGGCGGCTGTCGGGGGCTTTGCCGGACTTTTGGGGATAGTTGAAACGATCTCTTAAGAGTGCTATTAAAAGTACCCTTAAGGAGGCTCTTATGGCGCATCACCTGCATGCTTCCGTCACCGCCAGTGTCTCGGAATTGAAGAAAAACCCGATGGGCACCGTCGCCGCAGGCGAGGGCTTTCCTGTGGCCATCCTGAACCGCAACGAGCCCGCCTTCTATTGCGTGCCCGCCAAAGCCTATGAGGCCATGCTGGAGCGTCTCGAAGACCTAGAGCTCAACGCTATTGCCGATGCCCGCGAGGGGCAGGCGATCCACAAGGTCTCGCTGGATGAGCTATGAGCTCGCCTTTCTGGATGAAGCCCTGAAAGAATGGCGCAAGCTCGACAGCGCGACGCGTGAGCAATTCAAGGCAAAACTGGCTGGGCGGCTGCAAAACCCCAAAATCCCCTCAGCCCGACTGCATGGCCCCAGAGACCGCTACAAGATCAAATTGCGCAATGCGGGGTTTCGGCTGGTCTACGAAGTCCGCGACCAAGAATTGCTGGTCCTCGTGGTGGCGGTTGGCAAACGTGAGCGAAATGCCGTTTACAAGGTGGCCGAGCGGCGTGGCTAAACGCGGAGCACCCTCCCCCTTCAAAAAGCCGGCCCCCGAGCGTATAACCCCGGCCAGCTCAACTTCAGCATTGTTCCGAGGGGTCCATGGCAGGCCATAGTCAGTTTAAAAATATCATGCACCGCAAGGGAAAGCAGGACGCTGTGCGCTCCAAGCTGTTCGCCAAGCTTGGCCGTGAAATCACAGTGGCTGCCAAAATGGGCATGCCCGATCCCGCCATGAACCCACGTTTGCGCGCTGCCATCATTGAGGCGCGTGCGGAAAACATGCCCAAGGACAATATCGAGCGCGCCATCAAAAAGGCTGCCGGTGGCGAAGGCGATAATTACGATGAAGTGCGCTACGAGGGCTATGCGCCCGGCGGCGTGGCCGTGATCGTCGAGGCGCTCACCGACAATCGCAACCGTACGGCTGGCGAAGTGCGTTCCTATTTCACCAAGGCAGGTGGTGCGCTGGCGGAAACAGGCGCGGTCTCTTTCATGTTCGACCATGTT
Organism: Beijerinckiaceae bacterium; assembly: GCA_947452005.1. Taxonomy (GTDB): domain Bacteria; phylum Pseudomonadota; class Alphaproteobacteria; order Rhizobiales; family Beijerinckiaceae; genus Terripilifer. Next base: position 120,867 of record CANGBC010000002.1, read on the forward strand.
GGCCTGATCGATTACCCCAAGACCATTGGCTCGGAAGATGCCGTCATGGAAGGCGCCATTGAAGCGGGCGCTGATGATGTCGTCGTCCAGGATGAGAACTACGAAATCATCACCTCGCTCGAAGCGTTGCGCGATGTGCAAAAGGTTTTGGAAGCCCGCTTTGGCGAAGCCCGCAAGAGCTCGCTGGTCTGGCGCCCACAAAACACGATCAATGTTGACGACGAGGCCGGTGAGAAAATCCTGCGCCTGATTGGCTCGCTCGAAGACAATGATGACGTGCAAAACGTCTATGCAAATTTTGAAATCTCCGATGCACTCATGGCAAAATTGGGCGGCTGATAAAATTCATGGCTAAAAAAGAAACCGTCCAGCGCCTTTATCTCATGCTCCCGCCCATCACTGAGCTGGGCGACTGGCCGCAGAAATTGCAGGCAGCCCTTGGCGCAGGCGACGTGGCTTGTGTGCTGGCACCCGTCAGCGCGCGCGATGAAGGGGATGCCAAGAAGATCACCAAGGCGCTGATGGAGATCACCGAGCCCGCTGGCGTTGCCTTGCTGATTGACGCACCTGGCCTTGTCATGCGAGCCGGCGCGGACGGCGCGCATGTGCGCGTCACCCCCGACACACTTGAAAAAGCCCTGCAAAGCGCGGTTGAAACGCTGAAGAACCGCGAAGATCGCATTTTGGGCATTGGCGGTTTGCGCGCCAAGCATGATGCGATGATCGCAGGCGAATATGACGTTGACTATGTGAGCTTTGGCGATCCTGCTCCGGACGGTTTTGTGCCGCCCATGGAGCTGATCCTTGAGCGCACCAGCTGGTGGTCGGATATTTTCAATGTGCCCTGCGTGGCGCATGCTCCGACCCTGGACGATGTTGCGGGTCTGGCCAAAGCGGGTGCGGATTTCATCTCGCTGCGCGAAGCGGTGTGGGATGATGCACGTGGACCTGTGGCAGCTATGGCGCAAGCCCAAGACTTGCTGACCAGCAATGCCAATGCGCGTGAGCGCGAATGATGGACAAAGCGCAACGTCTCGCGCTCTGCCTTCTGCTGGTTCCAGCGCCCCTTCTGGCGCAAACATTTTCCACCGATCCGAAATTGACGCCGCAAGCCCCCGCTGTCTTGCAGAGCGGGCTGATGCCCCTGTTTCAGCCCCAGCGCCTGCCCACCTCCAAGGGGCCGGACAAGCCCGGCGCTGATCTGGCTTTTGGCGCTTATCAGCGCGGCTTTTATCGTTCGGCCTTTGAAGAGGCGACCAAACGTCTTGCCAAAAACAAGACCGACGCTCACGCCATGACATTGATCGCGGAACTCTATCGCGATGGCCATGGCGTGAAGCGCAGTTTTGAGCAGGCGGTGCGCTGGTACAAACTCGCAGCCGAGCGGGGAGATCGCAATGCGCTGTTTGCGCTGGGCTCCGCCGCGCTCAAGGGCGAAGGCATGGCCCGGGACGAGGCGGCTGCGCGTGCGTGGTTTGAGCAGGCGGCTGCCAAAGGCCATGCGACTGCGCATTACAATCTGGGCGTGATGGCGCTCGATAGCGACATTCAGGATTTCCGATCCGCGCTGGACCACTTCCGCCAGGCCGCTGAAGGTGGCAATGCGGATGCGGCCTATTCGCTGGCTGTGCTCTACAAAGAAGGCAAAGGCACGCCGCGCGACCTTGCGCAGGCGGTGCGCTGGATGACGCGTGCGGCCGATGAAAACATCACCGCCGCCATCGTCGAACTGGCGATCATGACCTTTAACGGGTCAGGCGTGACCAAAGACGAGGCGCAGGCCGCCAAACTCTTCCGCAAAGCGGCTTTGCGCAACAATCCCATCGCCATGAACCGCTTGGCCCGCCTGCAGGTCGCCGGGCGCGGGGTTCAGAAAAACGTCATTGAGGCCATGCAATGGCATCTCATGGCGCGCGCCGTTGGCCTGCCCGACGACAGTCTCGACCAAACCCTGTCCGGGCTGACCCAAGCCCAAAGGGCCGAGGTTGAGGCGGGCGTGCGCAAGATGATCGGCCCGTGAAGGGTTGTGACAGCCGCCCCCACAGGGTAAGACGCAGCCCTTGCCCGTTCGACCGCGAGCCCTCCAGAAAGACTGACCTCCGATGATCCGCTCAGCCCTGATGAATGTCATGACCGCCGCCGCCGTGAAGGCTGGACGCGGATTGAAGCGCGATCTGGGCGAAATCGAAAATCTGCAGGTCTCCATCAAAGGTCCCGGCGACTTTGTCTCGGCCGCCGACACACGCGCCGAACAGGTTCTTTTTGAAGAGCTGAGCAAGTCTCGCCCCGGCTATGGCTTCTTGATGGAAGAAGGCGGCGCGATTGAAGGTTCGGACAAATCGCATCGCTGGATCATCGACCCGCTCGATGGCACCACCAATTTTCTGCATGGCTTGCCGGTGTTTGCCATTTCCATCGCGCTGGAACGCGAAGGCCAGCTGATCGCGGGCCTCGTCTATAATCCGGCCAGCGATGACATGTATCTGGCTGAAAAGGGCCAGGGCGCCTGGCACAACAACCGCCGCCTGCGCGTGGCTGAGCGTCGCGATTTTGCCGACGCCTTGGTCGCTTGCGGCATCCCCCCGCTGGCGCGTGCGCAATTGCACCCACGCTTCAAGCAAGAGCTGGGCGCGGTGATTGCCCGCTGCGGCAATATCCGCCGCATGGGTGCGGCCTCCCTTGATCTGGCCATGGTCGCAGCCGGCCAGCTCGACTGCTACTGGGAACGCGGCCTCTCCGCCTGGGACCTGGCAGCGGGCTCGGTTCTTGTGAAAGAAGCCGGCGGCTATGTCTCCGATGCCGACGGGAACGAACAGTTTCTGGAAACCGGTTCGGTCTGCTGCGGCAATGAAACCATGCACCGCGCGCTGCTGGCCACGCTCAAGAACGCTTGAAGCGCCCGGCAAAGCCGCGCTTGAACGCATTTGCTTTTTAGAGTCTCCTAGACACCAGGTCGTGCCGCATGTTGCGGCACGGCGGGAATGACAATGACGGACCTGTGACATGGCCGAGCGCGATCCTTATTCGCTTTCCTCACCGCGCATCTTTCTCCTGCGCATTGTGGTTTTTCTGATCCTCGCGGCCTTTGTCGCACTCATCCTCTATCGGCAGATCGCCACCGCCTTTCTGGCCAATCCGGGCCTGAACAGCCTGATCCTGGCGGTCATGGCGATTGGTATCTTTTTAGGCCTGCGGCAGGTCGTGCAGCTGTTTCCCGAGATTCGCTGGGTCAACGCCATGCGTCGCGGGCTTGCCCAACAGGTGCAGCCACCTGTGCTGCTGGCCCCGATGGCCCGCCTCATGGGACAGGATGGCTACCGCACGATCTCAACAGTCACGCTGCGCGCTATTCTGGATTCGATTGGCACGCGCCTTGATGAATCGCGCGAGATTGCGCGCTACCTGACAGGCCTTCTGGTCTTCTTGGGACTGCTTGGCACATTCTGGGGCTTGCTGGAGACCGTTGGCTCGATTGGAGGCGTGATCCGCTCCATGCAGACGGGCTCGGATGCGGCTGTCATGTTTGATGATCTGAAAAACGGCTTGGCTGCTCCGATCTCGGGCATGGCAATTGCCTTTACCTCCTCGCTCTTTGGCCTTGCCGGATCTTTGATCCTTGGCTTTCTCGATCTGCAAGCGGGACAGGCGCAAAATCGTTTTTATACCGAACTCGAAGATGCGCTGTCCTCACATGCGCAGGATATGGCTGTGTCGAGCTTTGCTGACACGGCTGGCCTGCCCGAGGACATTCGCAATGCTTTGCAGAAGCTGACCGAAGGCGCCGACCCTGCCAATGCGCGCAACGCGCAGGCGGCCATGGCCAATCTGGCAGAAGGCATTCAGGGCCTCGTGCAACATATGCGCGGCGAACAGCAGATGCTGCGCAACTGGGTTGAGGCGCAGGCTGAACAGCAGGCTGATATTCGCAAACTCCTGCAACGCCTCGCCTCTGAACCGGAGCGCCGCTAATGGCACTGGGCCGCGCGCGGCGCACCGGCCGCACGTTCGATTATTGGCCAGGCTTCGTCGATGCTTTGTCGACGATGTTGCTGACGATTATCTTTCTCTTGTCGGTGTTCATGCTCGCGCAATATTTCCTGACCCGCGAAATGAGCGGCAAGGATACAGCGCTGCAAAGGCTCAACCGCCAGATCGAAGAACTCACTTCGCTGCTCTCGCTCGAGCGTGCCTCCAAAGGCGAGGCGCAATCGACCATTCTGGCGCTGCAGGCGACACTTGATGCCGCCGAGCGCGAAAAACAGCGCCTGCAGGGCTTGGCCGATGCCACGCGCGGCGGGCTGGAAGTGGCTGGCAGTGCGACCACGCAGGCCCGCCAGCAACTGGACAATGAACGCCAGATCTCGGCCCGCGCGCTGGCACAGGTGGAAATTCTCAACCAGCAGATCTCGGCCCTGCGCCGCCAATTGGCCGCCCTCGAAGAAGCGCTCAATGCGTCTGAGAAACGCGACAAAGAGAGTCAGACACGCATTGCGGATCTGGGTTCGCGGCTGAATATTGCGCTGGCGCAGAAGGTGCAGGAACTGAACCGCTACCGCTCCGACTTTTTCGGTCGGCTACGCGACATTCTGGGCAATCGCCCCGGCGTGCGTGTGGTGGGTGATCGCTTTGTGTTTGAATCGGAAGTTTTGTTTGAAGTGGGCCAAGCTTCGCTCAACAATCAAGGCCGGGCCGAACTTGAAAAAGTCGCCGCCGCACTGAGTGATTTGGAGCGCATCATTCCGCCTGAGATCAATTGGGTGATGCGGGTGGATGGCCACACCGACAAACGCCCGATTGTGGCGCGTAGCAATTGGGAGCTCTCAGCGTCCCGCGCCATTGCCGTCGTGCAGTTTCTGGTCTCGAAAGGCGTGTCACCGCAGCATCTGGTGGCCGCAGGCTTTGGTGAGTTTCAGCCCATTGATACGGGAGAAACAGAAGAAGCCTATCGCCGCAATCGCCGCATTGAGCTGAAGTTGACGGAGAGGTAAAGGCCCCTCCCCCGCTTCGCGGGAGAGGGTGGAAATCACACCACTTCTTCCGGCACTGCACCTGCATCAAATTGCAGGCGTGCGAGGCGCGCATAGAGGCCGCCTTGGGCGACCAGCTCGGCATGCGTGCCTTCTTCGACAATCGCGCCCTCATCCATGACCAGAATGCGATCAGCCTTCAGGACGGTCGCCAGGCGATGCGCGATCACGAGCGTGGTGCGGTCTTTCATGATGTTTTCAAGCGCGGCCTGCACCAGCACTTCGTTTTCAGCATCCAGCGCCGAGGTGGCTTCATCCAGCAACAGAATCGGCGCGTCTTTCAGAATGGCGCGTGCGATGGCGAGGCGCTGGCGTTGGCCGCCTGACAAGGTCACGCCGCGCTCGCCCACCGTTGTGTCATAGCCCTTGTCCAGTGCCATCACGAATTCGGCTGCTGCCGCACGTTCAGCCGCCGCGCGCACAAGGTCGAGTGGCGCTTCCGGCGAGCCATAGCGGATGTTGTCGGCAATGCTGGCGCCAAAGATCACCGGATCTTGCGGCACAAGCGCGAGACGTCCGCGCAAATCAGCGGGTGCGACATCGCGCAGATCCACACCATCAACGGCAATCGAGCCGGATGTGGGATCATAAAAACGCATCAGCAATTGGAAGACGGTGGATTTGCCAGCCCCCGAGGGGCCAACAATCGCAACCGTTTCGCCCGGCGCAATGCGCAGGGACAGATTGCGCACAGCTGCCGCATCGGCGCGTGTGGGATAAGCGAACGAGACATCGTTGAATGTCACTTCACCACGCGGCGGCACGGGCAGTGCGATGGGCTTGGCAGGCGCGACGATTTTGGGCTGAACCGCAAGGATTTCCGCAATGCGCCCTGCGGCACCAGCGGCTGCAGAAATTTCGCTCCACACTTGCGACAATTCACCCAGCGCGCCTGCACCAAACACGGCATAGAGCACGAATTGCGAGAGCAGACCGGCGGTGATGCGCCCGGCCAACACATCCTGTGCGCCCAGCCACAACACGCAAACCACGCTGGCAAAGGCCAGGAAGATTGCCACACCCGTCAAAACAGAACGCGCAGCTGTGGCATTGCGCGCCGCCATATAGGCTTCTTCCACCGCTTCGGTGAAACGACCAATCGTCGTGCGCTCAGCGCCAAAGGCTTGCATGGTGCGCACAGCGCCGAGATTTTCAGCCGCAAAGGCTGTTGCATCGGCCAGACGATCTTGGGCAGCGCGCGAGCGCGCCCGCACGGACCGACCAGACGCCACCAACGGCAACACGATGATGGGAATGGCCACCAGCACAAGGCCCGACAATTTCGGGCTGGTGATGACCATCATCGAAATGGCACCGATGAACATGAAGAAATTGCGCAGCGCGACAGAGGCTGATGCGCCAAAGGCGGTCTTCATCTGCGTTGTGTCAGCGGTGAGACGCGACACCAATTCGCCCACGCGCGCACTGTCATAGAAGGGCGCATCAAGCCGCGTCAGATGTGCGAAGAGATCGGCGCGCAGATCAGCCACCACGCGCTCACCGATCGTGATGACCAAGAAATACCGGGTGGCGGAGGCCAGTGCCAAAACAGCCACCACGACGACCATGGCGGCAAAATAGAAATTGATGGCCCCGACACTGTCATCGGAGGAGAAGCCGTGGTCGATCATGCCCTTCACGGCCAAGGGCACGGTCAGGGTCGCGCCCGAGGCCACGCTGAGCGCGGCCAAGGCTGCCAGAATCCGGCCCTTGTAGCGGCGTGCATAGGGGATGAGGGGCAAGAGCGCCTTCAGTGAAGTCGCCGGCTTGTTCGCATCTTTTGGCTCAGCCATCTTGTCCCAGACCCTTTTTCACCCTTTTTACCCCCAAAGGGGTCGACCGATCCATATCGCTTGTCTCGCGTCCACGCCTGCGTTATAGGGGCGCAACCCCGACATCGGGAAGCTTTTTAGCGGCTGCGTCCACGCTCAACCGCGTCCCCGCTGAACTCAAGGACAAGACGATGAAGGCCGATACGCATCCTCAGTACCATTTCATCAAGGTCGTCATGACCGACGGCACGGATTACATGACCCGCTCGACCTACGGCAAGGAAGGCGACACGCTGAACCTTGATATCGATCCCAAGACCCATCCGGCCTGGACCGGCGGCTCGCAGCAGCTGATGGATCGTGGCGGTCGTCTGTCGAAGTTCAACTCGCGCTTCGGTGGCATTTCGCTCGGCAAGAAGTAAGCTTCTCAGCCCACGCACGACATACGAAAAACCCCGGCCTGGCCGGGGTTTTTTGTTGTCTAACAGACACATCGACCCAGACCTCAGGCGCGGGCAGCGCCAAAGGCGGCCTGCAGGGTGGCCAATTGGTTCAAAATGGCCGGAGCCCCGCCCGTCTGGTCCTGCTTGGCATAGAGCTGGGCATCGAGATGATGGATGCGGGCCTGCAGCCGCTGGGATGTCAGGGCCAGCTCCTGCAGCCGGTCTGGGAGGCGCGTGAAGACCTCTGCCGGTGTGGCGAGGCCCTGACGGGTCAAAGTGACCCGGTGCTTGTCAGCGCGCGCCTGAAGGGGCGTGAGGTCGCCCTCATTGACCGCCCGCTGCACCAGCAGCCAGGAGGCCATCTGCATCAGGCGGGTCGTCAGCCGCATGCTTTCGGAGGCATAGGCCAGCGCGTCCTCGCGCGGCAGCACCCGGCTTTCCTGACGGCCGGGGCCATCCAGATAGGCCGCCGCCTCCTCCACAAGGATCATGCCCTCGCGAAACAAGGTCTTGAAAGCCTCTGACGAGGCCAGATGATGGCCGAAAGAGACAGTATTGCGGGACGCGGCCGAGGCATTGCGCAGCATGAACATTCTCCACCCGCGCGAAACGTCGCAGCGGCAGAAGGCCAGACTAGCGAAAAACGGCCCGTCCGGCAGGGCAAGCTTCAATTAGGGTTAACATCGGAATGACCAAAAGCCTTTATTCCCATGGCTTTGTGGATAATCAGCTCTTGAAGACCGCATCCGCCGCACGTTTGGAGGCCTCTTTGGCCCCCCGCGCCTCGGTGAGCCGGGCGATCTCGGCCTGCAAAAGGGCGATCCGCTCATCAAGCTCGTGGACGGAGAGCGCATCCAGCACCTGCCCGATCTCATGGGTGACCGGCGGCTTGGGGCGACTGCCAAAAATATCTTCGTCCTCACGCGCCATAAAAGCCTCCCTCACGCCAAGCTTTGATCAAGGACAGTATAGAGCCGCAATGTGTGCTAGAAAATGCACCTGCTCAAAGGGAGCCCAACATGTCGAGCCTGCCGCAAAGCATGACAGCCATTGTGATCACCGCCTTTGGCGAACCTGATGTGCTGCAGGCGCAAGACCGCCCCATCGCCATGCCGGGTGACCATGAGATCCTGATTGCTGTCAAAGCGGCCGGCGTGAACCGCCCCGATGTGTCGCAGCGCCAAGGCAAATATCCGCCGCCCCCCGGCGCGCCCCAAGATGTGCCGGGCCTCGAAGTGGCCGGCACGATTGTCGCCTGCGGCCATCAAGTGACACGCTGGCATGTGGGCGATGCGGTTTGCGCGCTCGTTCCCGGTGGCGGCTATGCCAGCTTCTGCCTCGCACATGAAAGCAATGCTTTGCCTGTGCCGCAGGGCTTTTCAATGATTGAGGCCGCAGCCCTGCCGGAAACATTTTTCACCGTCTGGACCAATGTGTTTCAGCGCGGACACCTGACCAGCGGCGAAACCCTGCTCATCCATGGCGGCTCGTCGGGCATTGGCACAACCGCCATCATGCTGGGCAAAGCTTTTGGTGCGCAGGTCATCGTCACCGCTGGCACGGATGACAAATGCGCGGCCTGCGTGAAGCTCGGCGCAGATCATGCCATCAATTACAAGACGCAGGATTTCGTCGCAGAGGTGAAAAAGATCACCGGCGGCAAGGGTGCCGATGTCATTCTCGACATGGTTGGCGGCTCTTATGTGCAGCGCAATTATGAAGCAGCTGCCGTTGAGGGACGCATCGTCCAGATTGCCTTCATGCAAGGCTATAAAATCGACCAGCTCGACATGCGCGCCCTCAGCGCCAAACGCCTGACGCACACAGGCTCAACCTTGCGCCCACGCAGCCCTGAGCAAAAGGCGATCATCGCCCGCGAACTGGAAGCCAAGGTCTGGCCCCTGCTCAGCCAAGGCGCCTTCCGCCCGGTGATCGATGCCACCTACCCCTTGGCGCAGGCGGCCCGGGCACATGCCCATATGGAAGCCTCCACCCATGTCGGAAAGATCGTTTTGACCCTCTGAGGGGGTGATTTCACACCCTGAAGGGGATCTGGCCGATTGCCTTTCCCCCCTCACGGACCTATATTCGGGGTCATTCCCGTCATGGATGATGTGTTGTGAGGCTTGGCCTCGGCCGGGCCAGAGCCCGGTGACGCTCGTCCCCAGTTTGCTTGGAGTCTCAGAAATGAGCAACGCGCCCCTGATGCCCAAGGCCACGGCTGTGTGGCTCGTCGACAATACCGCTCTGTCCTTCGATCAGATCGCTGATTTCTGCAAACTTCACCCGCTTGAGGTGAAGGGCATCGCTGATGGCGAAGTCGCAGCTGGCATCAAGGGACATGACCCCATCACCTCTGGTCAGTTGACCCGCGAAGAAATCGCCAAGGGCGAAGCCGACCCGGAATTTCGCCTGACACTGGCCAAATCCAAGGTTGTGCTGCCGGAAGTGAAAAAAGCGCGCGGCCCGCGCTACACGCCTCTGTCGCGCCGTCAGGATCGTCCGAATGCCATTCTCTGGCTCGTGCGCAACCACCCTGAGTTGAAAGACGCTCAGATCATGCGTCTGGCTGGCACGACCAAGACCACGTTGCAGCAGATCCGCGAACGCACCCATTGGAATTCAGCCGCTCTGACGCCTCTGGACCCCGTGACTTTGGGCCTGTGCTCGCAGCTTGATCTCGATCTCGAAGTGAACCGCGCCGCCAAAGATCGCCCCGCCCAGGCGGATGATCATGGCGCGACACTGGTGCCTGCCGAAATCACCACGGCCCCGCGCCAGCCTGCCACGCAGGAAGACGTGTTTGGCACCAGCGCCCCCGCACCGCGCCGCGAGCAGGAAGAGCATCTCGATCTGGATGCAGTCTTCGGCAAGCTCAATGCGCTGAAGCACGGCGACGACTGAGTCGCTCGCCGCCAGCAATTTCTTTTGAAGACAAGATCAAGGCGCGGCCGATTGCGGACCGCGCCTTTTCGATGCAATGCTGCCCTCAATAGCGGGCGGAGTGCACCCCCGCAACTCGGGGGATTCTATGCTCAAGGACCACGCGGACCATCTTCGTCCATGGCTTGCCCATTATCCGGCGGGCGTGCCAGCGCAGATTGACGAACATTCGCGCGAGACCATTGCCGACATCATTCGCCATGCCGGAACTGCGTTTGCGCACCGCCCAGCAGCGGAAAGTTTTGGCGTCCGCCTGACCTATGGCCAGCTGATGCAGCGCGCCGAGGAAGTGGCCACAGGCCTGCAGCGGCTCGGCCTCAAGAAAGGCGACCGCGTCGCCATTATGATGCCCAATGTCATGGCCTATCCGGCCATCATGTTTGGCGCATTGCTCGGTGGCTATGTCGTCGTCAACATCAATCCGCTCTACACCGCGCGCGAGCTGACCCATCAGGTGAATGATTCCGGGGCGCGTGTTCTCTTCGTGCTCGAAAATTTTGCCCATACGGTGCAAGAAGCGCTCGAGGATCTGCGCGCTGAAATGGCTGTCGTTGTGAGACCCGGCGACCTGATTGGCCCCAAAGGCCATATCGTCAATTTCGTCTCGCGCTATATCAAGCGCAATGTGAAGCCCTACAAGATTCCAGCCACCCTGCCGTTTTCCAATTTTCTGTTCTTTGCCCAGCAAGGCAAATTCACGCCTGTCGAGATTGGCCCCGATGATATGGCCTTTCTGCAATATACGGGCGGCACAACGGGGCGCGCCAAAGGTGCCGTTCTGCTCCATCGCAACATTGTTGCCAATGTGAACCAGTGTCAGGCGTGGCTGCGCTCTTTTGCAGGTGAGCGCGATGATCATGTGATGGTGACAGCGCTGCCGCTCTATCACATTCTGGCCCTCACAGCCTGTTGCCTGTTTGTTGCCAAACTGGGCGGCTGCCAAATTCTCATTCCCAACCCGCGCGATCTGCCAGCCTTCATCAAGACGATCAAAGGCGTGCGCATGACGATGATCGTTGTCGTCAATACGCTCGCCAATGCACTGGCCTCACGCGATGATTTCAAACAGGTCGATTTCTCGCAGTTGGCTTTCGCCATTTCGGGTGGCATGGCCACACAAGCCGCTGTCGCCAAGAATTGGAAAGCAGTCACAGGCCGCCCGTTGATCGAAGGCTATGGCCTGTCGGAGACGTCACCCGTGGCTTGCGTGAACCGTCTCGACATTGCGGAATTTACGGGTGGCGTCGGCTATCCGGTGTCGTCGACCGATGTGTCGATCCGCAATGACAAGGGCGAGGAAGTGGCGCTGGGTGAACCGGGCGAGATTTGCATCAAAGGCCCGCAAGTGATGGCGGGCTATTGGCGCCAGCCTGGAGAGACAGAAAAATCCATGACGCCCGATGGCTATTTCCGCACGGGTGATATCGGCACAGTGGCGGATGATGGTCTGGTGCGCATTGTGGATCGCATCAAGGACATGATTTTGGTGTCAGGCTTCAACGTCTATCCAAATGAAGTTGAAGACGTGCTTGTGCAGCATCCCAATATTGCCGAGGCGGCGGTGATTGGCGTGCCCGATGGCCATTCGGGCGAAGCGGTGCGCGCCTTTATCGTCACGCGTGATGGTGCGCGCATGGATGAGGACGAATTGCGCAATTGGTGTCGCGAAAAACTGACGGGCTATAAAGTGCCCCGCCAGATTGACGTGCGCGAGTCCTTGCCAAAAACACCGGTCGGAAAAATCCTGCGCCGCGAATTGCGTGATGAGGTGATGCGGGGCTAGTGGGATTTGATCCCCCTCCCCCTTGAGGGGACGCCCGTCATGGCGAGCGAAGCGAAGCAATCCACAAGCACCACGTGCGGCTGTCTGGATTGCTTCGTCGCTTTGCTCCTCGCAATGACGGCGGAGACTTCCGTCAAATCCCCTTGCTGCCCAGCGCTGCAGCGATTTCATCCAGAATGGCTGGATCATCAATGGTCGCAGGTGTCGACCATTCGTCACCATCAGCAATCTTCTTCATCGTACCGCGCAAGATTTTGCCTGAGCGTGTCTTGGGCAGACGGTTCACAGTGATCGCAATCTTGAACGCCGCCACAGGGCCGATCTTGTTGCGCACCAGCGCTACAATTTCCTTCTCGACTTCGAGCGGCGATTGCGTGACGCCTGATTTCAGCACCACAAAGCCGCAGGGCTGTTCGCCCTTCAGCTCATCCTTGATGCCAATCACCGCGCATTCTGCGACGGCCGGATGCGAGGCCAAAACCTCTTCCATCCCGCCTGTTGAAAGGCGATGGCCCGCAACATTGATGATGTCATCGGTGCGGCCCATGATGAACAGATAGCCATCCTCATCCTTGAACCCCGCATCGGCTGTTTTGTAGAAGCCGGGGAATTCTTCGAGATAGCTTTCCTTCATGCGGCAATCATTTTGCCAGAGCGTTGGCAGGCAACCCGGCGGCAGGGGCAGCTTGATGACAATGGAACCCATCTGGCCGTTGGGAAGAGGCTTGGCAGCCTCGTCGACAATTTGCACATCATAACCGGGCATTGGCACAGTAGGTGAGCCATGCTTGATCGGCAGCAGGCCAAGGCCGACCGGATTGCCGACGATGCCCCAGCCGGTTTCCGTCTGCCACCAATGATCGACCACGGGCACGCCCAGAACTTTTTCAGCCCAAGCGACCGTATCAGGATCAGCGCGCTCGCCCGCCAAGAACAGCGTGCGCAAAGTCTTGGTTGAATATTTCTGCAAGAATGTCGCGTCCGGATCTTCCTTGCGGATCGCACGGAAAGCGGTCGGCGCGGTGAACAAAGCCACCGCCTTATATTCTTCAATCACGCGCCAGAATGCGCCCGCATCGGGCGTCCCAATCGGCTTGCCTTCATAGACAATCGTCGTCGCGCCATGCAGCAGCGGGCCATAGACAATGTACGAGTGACCCACCACCCAGCCGACATCTGACGCCGACCAGAACACTTCCCCCGGATTAATCCCGTAAAGATTCTTCATCGTCCAGGTGAGCGCGACCATATGGCCGCCATTGTCACGCACGACGCCTTTGGGGATGCCGGTGGTGCCGGATGTGTAGAGAATATAGAGCGGGTCGGTTGCTTTCACCGTCACGCATTCAGCGCGCTTGCCGGCTTTCTTCGCAGCCTCAACAAGGCTCGACCAATCATAATCGCGGCCCTCGATCATGTCGGCTTTCGCCTGCTCGCGGGCGAAGAGAATGACTTTTTCAGGCTTGGACGATGACAAACGGATCGCCTCATCCAGCAGCGGCTTGTAGGCCACGACACGCCCGGGCTCGATGCCGCAAGATGTGGTGAGCACAAGTTTGGGCTTGGCATCATCAATGCGGGTGGCGAGTTCTTTTGCAGCGAACCCACCAAAGACAACCGAATGAACAGCGCCAATGCGCGCACAGGCATACATGCCGATCAAGGCTTCGGGGATCATCGGCATATAGACGATGACACGATCACCTTTTTGCACGCCGAAATCCTGCAAGACAGCGGCGAGCGCGCTCACGTCATCGAGCACTTGCGCGTAAGTCAGCTTGCGCTTGGTGTTGGTGACAGGCGAGTCATAGATGATCGCATCCTGATCCCCACGCCCGTTCTGCACATGGCGGTCGAGTACATTGTAGCAAGTGTTGCAGGTCGCATCGGGAAACCAGCGACCATAGGGGCCTTGCGTGGAATCGAAGATTTTATTGGGCGCATCAATCCAGTCCACGGCCTTTGCGGCTTGGCCCCAAAAAGCCTCCGGGTCTTTCTGCCAGTCGCCATAGACTTGCGCATAAGAACTCATCGATCTCTCCCCGGGGTATTTCCACGCGTGGCCTGAGCGGCCTCATGGGGTCTTTCTTGCGCCCGAACCGATGCAAAGCAATCTCTGGAAGGTCGTCCCTTAGGCCTAGCCAAAAGGGCCAAGATGGTTGAAAGCTCATGCCACAATGATGGACGTAACCTTCTACTTGGCGGCAATTCCCGCCGTTTTGCTGCTGGGGCTGGCCAAGGGTGGCTTCTCCGGCCTTGGCATGGTGACTTTGCCGCTGATGGCCTTGGTCGTCCCGCCACTGCAGGGCGCTGCCATCATCATGCCGATCCTGATGGTGCAGGATTTCGTTTCGCTTTGGGCCTATCGCAAAACCTGGGACCGCCGCATCCTGGCGCTGTATCTGCCCGGCACGATCGGCGGCCTCCTGACCGGCGCATTGCTGGCCAGCTATGTCTCCAACGCCATGGTCGAATTGATGGTCGGGCTGATCGCCACGATCTTTGTGATCCTGCACTGGCTGCGCAAACCGCCCGCCAAGGATGAACCACCCAAGCAACCGCGCTTTGGCCCGGCTGTCTTCTGGGGGCTGCTGTCGGGCTTTACATCTTTCATCGCCAATACAGGCGGCGTGCCGTTTCAGGCCTATACAGTGCCGCTGCGCCTGCCCCCTATTGTTTATGCCGGCACATCGACGATGCTGTTCATCTGCATCAACTGGATCAAATTCGCGCTGTTCGTCATGCTGGGCCAAGTGTCGCAGAGCAATTTGCTCATCTCCGCCACGCTTTTGCCGGTGGCGGTGGCCGCGACCTTTCTGGGTGTGTGGCTGGTCAAGCGCATGGAAGCCAGTCGCTTCTATGGGATCGTCACGACAACAACCTTCATCCTCGGCCTCAAACTGATTTGGGACGGCGCACGCGATATGGGCTGGCTGTGAGAGGCGCGTGAACGCGCGCGGGTGGCTTACCCGCGCTTGTCATGTCCCTGACAGATGGTTTGGTTTTTAGATCCTCAATGGATCGTTTCAGGTCGCTCTTTCATGCGCAGCTTTTCGATCTCATCACGCAAAGCCAGCTTCTTGCGCTTCAATTCTGCCATTTGCAGAGCGTCGGCCGCAGGGTGATGCTTGGCATCATGGAGCTGCTGCTCAAGAGCCTTGTGGCGGCGTTCCAATTCAACGAGATGGTTTTGCAACGACATCAGGCAAATCCTTTTTTCAGATTGCTGTCGACCCCTCAAAGTCTGGCACGAAACCGGCCACTTGCAAGCACAAAGAGCGAGCTTCACGGGTTCAAAATTTCTTTATCCGCACGGCACCCACCTTCCGCCCGGGCAGTTTCCTGGCCGCCTCCATCTTGCCTTTGATAGGCCGACACGCGCATGATGGCAGATAAACGGCTGGGCGGGATTCGCGCCAGCCACGCGGAATCGCTCGGAAGTTCTGGCGCATGGCCAATAGATTGAGTGACGAAGACCGGGCCGCTCTCGAGGCCGAGGCGGCGCGCCTGCGCGAGGAACACCGCGATCTCGATGCCGCCATTGATGCGCTGGAACTCGTGGGCAAAGGCGACCAGCTGCAAATTCAGCGGCTGAAGAAGCGCAAACTCTTCCTGCGCGACCGACTGGCCTTCCTCGACGACCAGCTGACACCCGATATTATCGCCTAAGGCGGGCGATAGCGTCATTGCGAGCGAAGCGAAGCAATCCAGAGGCCTCACGCGGTGCTTCTGGATTGCTTCGTCGCCTTCGGCTCCTCGCAATGACGGCACTGGAGCGCTCCCCACCCCCAAAACTTGCTCTCAAGCCTTGCATCGTCTATCTGAGGCCGCTTCTTTCTTAAGGAGCCGAGAGCCATGGCCCGCATTCCTGTTGCCATCATCATGGGCAGCCAGTCCGACTGGGCGACCATGCGCCATGCCGCCGACATGCTCGACAAGCTCGCCATTCCCTATGAAGCGCGCATCGTCTCGGCTCACCGCACCCCCGACCGTCTCGTGGCCTTCGCCAAGGGTGCCAAGGCCGCAGGCTTTCAGGTGATCATTGCAGGCGCTGGTGGCGCCGCCCATCTGCCCGGCATGACGGCCGCCATGACGGCGCTTCCCGTCTTTGGCGTGCCGGTGGAATCCAAGGCGCTGTCGGGACAGGACTCGCTGCTCTCCATCGTGCAAATGCCTGCCGGCATTCCGGTCGGCACTTTGGCGATTGGCAAAGCGGGTGCGGCCAATGCCGCGCTTCTGGCAGCCAGCGTGCTGGCTCTGCATGACGAGGCGCTCGGCCAACGGCTGGACGATTTCCGCGCCGCACAGACGGCCTCGGTCGCCGAACATCCCATCGACGACGAAGCGACAAAATGAGCGGCGTGCTGAAACCCGGCGATACGATTGGCATTCTGGGTTCAGGCCAGCTCGGCCGCATGATCGCGCTGGCTGCTGCGCGCCTTGGTTTGCGCACGCATATTTATTGCCCGGACTCCGGCCCCGCCTTTGACGTCTGTGCCCAATTCACAATCGCTGCCTATGAGGATGAAAAAGCGCTCGCCGCTTTTGCCGATAGCGTGCAGGTGGTGTCCTACGAGTTTGAAAATGTGCCGGCCAACACGGCAGCTTTTCTCGCAGCACGCAAACCCGTGCGCCCTGGCCCGCGCGCCTTGGCGATCACGCAGGATCGTTTCACCGAGAAAAGCTTTCTCAATGATCTGGGCATTCCCACCGCCCCCTTTGCTGCTGTCGACAGCGTCGCGGATCTCGAGCAAGCCGTGGCGACACTGGGTCGGCCAAGCGTCTTGAAGACCCGCCGCTTTGGTTATGATGGCAAAGGCCAGACGATGATCCGCGAAGGCGACGATCTCGCACACGCGTTCAACAGTCTGGGCGGCGGCGCCTGCATTCTCGAAGGCTTTGTGGCTTTTGCCCGCGAGATTTCCGTGATCGGCGCGCGCGGGCTTGATGGCTCATTCGCCGCCTTTGACGTGTGTGAAAACGAACACGCCAACCACATTCTCTCGCGCACCATCGTGCCAGCACATGCCCATCCAGCCATTCAAACGGCTGCCATCGCCATGGCCGGAAAGATTGCCGCCGCGCTCGATTATGTGGGCGTGATCACGGTTGAAATGTTTCTGGTCGAAGAGGCCCATGGCGCCGAGCGGCTGGTGGTCAACGAAATCGCCCCGCGCGTTCACAATTCCGGCCATTGGACGCTGGATGGGGCCGTCACCTCCCAGTTCGAGCAACATGTCCGGGCCATTTGCGGCTGGCAGCTGGGCTCGCCGGCCCGCCATGGGGCGATTGAAATGCACAATCTGATCGGGGCTGAGGCCGATGATTGGGCCGCCCTTCTGGCCCAGACTGGGGTAGCGCTGCACCTCTATGGCAAGCACGAAGCCCGCGAGGGACGCAAAATGGGGCACTGGACTCGGGTTTTGCCCGAAAAGGGTTAAAAGCCCCCCTGAATCCACCCCGGCGGTGCTGGACAGCCCCCCACCGTTCTGCTATTTCCGCCCCCACGTTGTGATGCCTCGCGTCAATCGCGGGCCGCATCCCATTTCCCGACTTCTCCGTTCGCCTCCGGGCAACGACCTATGACAGGATCTTCTGGTGCAAGTTCTCGTTCGCGACAACAATGTCGATCAGGCTCTCAAGGCTCTCAAGAAGAAGATGCAGCGCGAAGGCATCTTCCGCGAAATGAAGCTCCGCGGCCATTACGAGAAGCCGTCAGAGAAGCGCGCCCGTGAGTCGGCTGAAGCCGTCCGCCGCGCCCGCAAGCTCGCCCGCAAGAAGATGCAGCGCGAAGGCCTGCTGCCGATGAAGCCGAAGCCTGTCATGGGCGCTCGCTAAGCTTCTTCCAGATTTCTGATATTTTTCGCGGCGCCTCCGGACATTTCCGGGGGCGCCGTGATTTTTTAACCACTTGTCAGGCATGTTGGCGCGATCTGTGGGCAATCACGCGTCACGAACGCGATTTGTCCGCAATTGGGATTTAGGCCAACCACTCGCCTTCATCCGCTGTTTGCAAAAGACACAGGGCCTGACGATGACCACACACGCTTCTCCGCACCACCTGCCACGCAAAGGCGCGCCTCTCACTGCGCTGGCCACCGCTGGCGTGCTGAGCCTGCTGCTGGCCGCCTGCGGGCCGACGGGTCGCTCGATCAATGCGGCGGGTGTGGCAGAGCTGGAACAGCGGAGCGAAGCGAGCGAGACCAATATTGCCTCGCTCAACCAGGTGGTCGCCGCCAACCCCAATACGCCCGAGCCCTACAACACACGTGGCGCTGCCTATGCCCGCGTCGGGCGCTTTCCCGAAGCGATCACGGATTTCTCGACCGCGATCAAAATCGATCCCAATAATGTGGCCGCCTACACCAACCGCGCGCTCGCCTATCGCCAGACCAATCGCAATGATGCAGCGCTGGCTGATTTCAACGCCGCCATCAGCGTCAATCCGCGCCACGCGCCAGCCTTTCTGGGCCGCGCCAATCTCTATCGCACACAGGGCCTGCTGAGCGAGGCTATGGCTGATCTTGATGTCGCGGTGCGCCTCAATCCGGAAGCCGCGCCCGCCTTCCATGCGCGCGGACTGATCTGGCAGCGCCAGGGCAATCATCCCCGCGCCATTACAGATTTCGACAATGCGATTGATCGCGACCCGTTTGCCTCGGCACCCTATCTGGCGCGCGGCCAAAGCCTGATCATTGTCGGCAAATATGACGCCGCAATTGAAGACTTCAACGCGACGCTGAATGTCGACAACAAGAGCGGCGATGCGTGGGCGGGCCTGGGCCTCGCTTACGAGCGCCAAGGCAATCGCTCTAAGGCGGTTGAATCCTATCAGCGCGCTTTGGTCGTCGACAATTCCAATAAAATGGCGCGCGATGGTCTCGCGCGCCTGGGGGCGCGGGCTTAGCGCTCAGGCCCTGTAAAGGCGATCCGCACCATATTGGTGGCGCCCGGTGTTCCGAAGGGCACGCCAGCCACGATGATGACGCGGTCTCCCTCTTTGGAAAAACCTTCGCGGTTTGAAAATTTGCAGGCGCGCTTGGCCATATCGTCCAGGTCGCTCGCATCTTTTGTCACAACGGGGTGAACACCCCACACCAGCGTCAACCGACGCGCTGTGTCGCGATTGGGTGTCAACGCCAGCACAGGTGGTTGCGGCCGCTCGCGCGCAAGGCGCAAGGCGGTTGAGCCCGATGATGTCCAGGCAATCACGGCTTTCAGATCAAGCGTCTCAGCCACATCGCGCGCGGCCACTGCAATCGCATCCGCACCCGTGGCTTCGGGGGCTGCACGCTGCGCATTGATCACGGTGCGGAAGACGGGATCGGTTTCGACTTCTTCAGCAATGCGGTTCATCATGGTCACCGCTTCAATTGGATATTGTCCTGCAGCGCTTTCGGCTGACAGCATCACCGCATCGGCACCCTCAAACACGGCGGTCGCCACGTCAGACACTTCCGCGCGCGTGGGCACGGGTGAGGTGATCATGGATTCCAGCATCTGGGTTGCCACAACCACGGGCTTGCCGAGGCGGCGCGCCATGCGCGTGATGCGTTTTTGCAGGCCCGGCACTTTTTCAACCGGCATTTCAACACCCAGATCGCCGCGCGCGACCATCAGGGCATCTGCCATCTCAACAATCTCGTCGAGACGGGCAATGGCTTGCGGCTTTTCGATCTTGGCCAAAACGTAAGCGCGGCCACGCACGATCTTCTTCACTTCGGCAATATCATCCGCACGCTGCACGAAGGACACGGCAATCCAGTCGACGCCGACATGCAGGGCGGCATCGAGATCCGAGCGATCTTTTTCGGTCATGGCGGAGACCGGAATTTCCGTGTCAGGCAGGCTCACGCCCTTGCGATTGGAAATGCGCCCGGCCACATCAACCACACAAACAGCGCGGCCTTTTGAAACTTCGCTCACATGCAAGCGCACCTTGCCATCATCAATCAGAACCGTATGGCCGGGACGCAGCGCCGCGAGAATTTCAGGATGGGGCAGATGCACACGCGCGCTATCGCCGGGTGCCTTGTCGGCATCGAGAATGAATTTCGCGCCGCTGATGAGATCCACACCGCCGTCGGCGAATTGTCCGACGCGCAATTTGGGGCCTTGCAAATCGGCCAGAATGCCAATCGGGCGGCCCACTTCTTTTTCCAAAGCGCGGATGGTCTGCACACGCTCTTGCAACATGTCGTGGCTGGTGTGGCTCATGTTGATGCGAAACACATCAACGCCTGCCTGCACGAGCTTTTTCACCACAGCTGGATCTTGCGAAGCCGGACCCAGCGTCGCCAGAATCTTCACACGGCGCAAACGTCTCATGCCCAAAATCCTTATCTCTGTCCCGGCTGATTGGAATCGGTCAACTGAACGGTCCAGCTGCGCGCATCCTTGCCTGTATCAATTTCAAAAAAGCCCGTGCGGTCATAACCGCGCACGAGGCAGTTTTCACGGCCCTCAATGCGAAACTCGCGGTCGCGCGTGCACATATAGGCTTTGCCCTTCCATTCGCCGCCGCGCTCATCCATCGCATAGACGTAATAATATTGAGCGGCGAGCGACCCGCGCAGCAAGGTTTCACATGCCCCCTGCTTCAGGTTCCACCAACCTTCCGTGACCCAGGTCTGGCCATCGGTATAGGCAATGGCGACACTGGCGCGGCTGGAGGCATTGTTGCACAGGCGGAAATCCGCCAGCGCTGCACCGGAGCCCAGCGTCAGAAGCACAAGACCGGTGGTGCTCATCAAAGTGACAATTCGCGAAAGCAACATGACAACCGACGTTTGGCCGATGCACCCAAGGCGGTGATTCGGCACATGTGAACCATTTCGGCCCCATCCTGTCAGGTCTGCCGCGACCAAACAATGACCCGCGTGCGGCCTCGCAGCTTTGTGCGTCATCACGAGCTTCCAGCTCTGGCCTTGGGGCGCAAGCACGCCTAAATTGCACATATGCATGCCTCACGCTCCACACACGCGTCTTTTGCGCCTCTGCGCCGCCTGGAGGGCCGTCTGACGGCTGGTGCGCTATTTGTCTGCGATCATGCGAGCCCGGCCTTGCCGCAGGCCTATGGCGACCTGGGGCTGAGCCCTGAACATTTCACCCGCCACATTGCCTATGACATTGGCGCCGCCGCGCTGACGCAACGTCTCGCCGCGCAGTTCGAAGCCCCCGCGCTGCTGACGACCTATTCGCGGTTGCTGATCGACCCCAATCGCGGCGGCGATGATCCGACCCTTGTCATGCGCATTTCCGACCGCGCGCTGATCCCCGGCAATGCGCAGATCGATGAGCGCGAGATCGAGCAGCGCAAACAGCTCTTCTGGCAGCCCTACCGGGACGCCATCTGCGACACATCCGTGCAGATGCGCACAACGGGCATCATTCCTGCGCTGATCTCAATCCATTCATTCACGCCCGTGTGGCGGGGCCATCAGCGCCCGTGGCAGGCAGCAGTTCTGTGGGATTGTGATGACCGGCTGGCGGTGCCCGTCTTGCAGGGACTTCGTGCCCAAGGCATCGAGACCGGCGACAATGAGCCTTATGATGGCGCGCTGCGCGGTGACACGATGTTTGATCATGGAACCCTGCCCGGCCTGCCCCATATCCTGATCGAGATCCGCCAGGACCTGATTGCCGATGACGCCGGCGTTGCGGAATGGACGACGCGCCTGACACCGGTCTTGCGACACGCGCTCGCGCCACCCAGCGCACATGAGATCAAACATTATCCGAGCCGCGCGGCCTCTGCTGCACAGCTCGCCAAACTCAGGGAGAGCATGACATGAGCATCGACACCAAAACACAGACTGAGCTGGAGGCCGCCGCTTTTCGTCGTCTCGTCTCTCATCTGCGCAATCGCACCGATGTGCAGAATATCGACATGATGAATCTCGCGGGCTTTTGCCGCAATTGCCTGTCCAACTGGATGAAAGATGCCGCTGACGAGCGTGGCCTCGCCATGACCAAGGACGAAGCACGCGCGCAGGTCTATGGCATGCCTTTTGAGGAATGGAAGGCCAAATACCAGACCGAGGCCACACCAGAGCAGAAAGCGGCTTTCGCCAACACATCGGCCGGAAAAGGCCAGCACTAAGGGGGAAAAGCGGGGATACAAGCGCGCTAGCGCTTGACGGGGCGGGCCTTGAGCGCCATCCATCCCCCTCCTTTTCACGGGGAGGCGCAAGCCGCCTCCCGCCTCCGGACACGGGATCAACAATGAGCACGAATTCTGTCGATGCGGGGCATTTGCGCGCGTTCCTTGAGCGCGTCGAGCGCCTGGAAGAAGAAAAGCGCGCCATCACCGATGACATCAAGGAAGTCTATGCCGAGGCCAAGGGCACCGGCTATGACGTGAAGGTCATGCGCAAGATCATCTCGCTGCGCCGCATGGACCGCGACAAGCGTCGTGAAGAAGAAGAGATTCTGGAACTCTATCTCGCCGCTCTCGGCGAGGTCTGAAACATCTCGTCATTGCGAGCGTTCGGGCGCATGCCCACCTCGCAATGGCGATCACATTTCGAGCCGCGTCAATCGCGCGCGGAATGGCCGATCAGCGCATTCACCGCTCCCGCGAGAATGAAGACAAGCATCAGCAGGGCATAGAGCCCGGGCATGTCGAAGCGCGTGTAAACCTGCATGATCATATAGCCCAGCCCCTGATTGGAGAGTTTCGTCTCTCCCAGCAGGACGGTGATGATGGCTGTCCCCATACCCAGACGAATGCCATTCAGAATCGGCACGCGCATCGCGGGCAAATAAATCTTGAAGGCCATCTGCCAGACATTGGCGCGGAACGAGCGACCGACCCGGATGAGGATCGGATCAATCTGGCGCATGCCTGCCGCTGTTGACAGCGCAATGGCGAAAAAAGCCGACAAAGCGCCCAGCGCAATTTTAGAGGCTGGCCCCACGCCAAACCACATGATCATCACCGGAAACAGAATGATGCGTGGCGTCGGCGAGAGATAATAAACAACAGGCTCAAAGGCGCGCATCAAAAAGCGATTGGCGCCCAGCACAATGCCAACCGTAATGCCAAAGCCCGCGCCAATGGCGAGCGAAGCCACGGTTTCCACCATGGTCACCTGCAAATTGCGCCAGAAGATCGGATCGATCAGCAGTTTGCCCATCGACGCAAAAATGGCGAGCAGCGAGGGAATAACTTCGCCATAGAACAGGCCAGAGCGCGAGAGGCCTTCCCAGACGCACAAAACAAACACCGCCACGGCCAGCCGCAGCGCCAAGACATTGCGCGGCGTGGCGGCGATGGATGAGGATGTCAACGACCCGGCTGCAGCCATGATTCCACGCGCTCCAGAGCCAAGAAGAAAAGAACCGACACAAGAATGACAAAGCAAATGCCCGCATATGTGCCCGGCAGGTCGTAACGCTCCGCCAATTCATTGATGAGCTGGCCAACGCCACCCAGATTGATCAGATATTCAATGCCCACGATCGTGATCAGCACGAATGTCCAGCTCAGACGAATGCCCGTGAAGATGATCGGCATGGCCGAGGGCAGCAGAATTTTCCAAAACATCTGCGATTGCGTCATCTTCAGACTGCGCCCGACATTGATCAGCACGGTGCGCGTGGAGGCGAGTCCTTCCACTGTCTTCAGGATGATGGGTGCCAGACCATGCACGAAGCCCATGACGATGATGGTTTTCGGCGAGCGCCCGAACAAGACGAGAAACAGCGGAAAAGCCAGCACAATGGGGGCCGCCGCAAGCGCGCCAATCCAGTCCTCCATCGCACGCCGCCACAGCGCGGAGCGATAGAGCAGCACGCCAATGGGCACGCCCACCAGCACGGAGGCGCCACCCGCAATGATCATTTCAAAGGCGGTATCGCGGCAACGCGTCAGAATGTTTTCTTCAACAATGACGCGCTCAAAGGCGAGCAGAATGTCGCTGGGCGGTGGGATGATATAGCGATTGACGACGCCGCCGCGGATCAGCGCCTCGAAGACAAGCGCGGATGCGATCAAGGTTGCAGCGCCAAATAATTCCGGCCCACGCCGACGCAGGAACGTCTCAGCCATGAGCAGCGCGCCTGCTGGCTGCACTCTCGGAATCCGCCATACCGCGCGAGGCTTCCTCGCGCAGATCGTTCCAGATTTCGGCCACGTAATGCCCAAACGCATCCGAGCCCACAACGTCAGAGGTCCGCGGGCGCGGTAGATTGATGTCAACGATGCGCTTCACCTGACCGGGGCGATAAGTCATCACCACGATCCGGTCAGACAGTTGCACGGCTTCGGTCAGATTATGCGTGATCAGCAGCGTGGTCTGATTGAGCTCCTGCTGGATCTGCGTGATCTTGTCACCCAGCAGCAAGCGCGTCTGCTCATCCAAGGCGGCGAAGGGCTCATCCATCAGCAAAATCTTGGGCTGCGAGACGAGTGTGCGGGCAATCGACACGCGCTGTTTCATGCCACCCGACAATTGCGAGGGGAACGCTTTTTCAAACGAGGCCAGCCCAACCATGTCGATGAAATGATGGGCGCGATCCATGCGCTCGGATTTCGCCACACCCTGCAATTCCAGCGGAAAGGCGACATTGTCGATCACGGTGCGCCAGGGAAAGGTCGATTCTTCCTGAAACACCATGCCAACAGCGGGATGGGGTGCGCTGATGCGCTCCTCGCCAATCTTCACCGCGCCCTCATATTCGCTGAGCAGACCGCCGATGATGTTGAACAGAGTGGATTTGCCGCAACCCGACGGGCCGATGACGGACACAAACTCGCCTTGCTGGACGCTGAAGGAGACGTGATCCACCGCCGTGACAATCTCAGTGCCACGCCCGAAGCGTTTCACCACATCATCGACAACCAGTGCCGGCTCTTGGGCGAGCGGGGGCTTTTCAGAGATCGACATTTTTTCCATCCCGAAAGGGAACGCACGGTTTTCCCGCTCGCCCCCCTGACGCTTTTGAGTGTCTTCGTTGAACGAGGAGTAGCCACACGGCGGCTGACCCGTCAACTCAGCGGGTGGATGTGTCCAGAGCGGCCGTCTGCAGCGGGCGCAGCGCGGAGCCGGTAAAGCGGCCCACCGGAAGATCCGAGGCCACGGCACCGAAACTGGTGGTTGTGACCTGCATGGTGCCCGAGAGTGCCAGCGAACGCCCTTCAGCCTTCACAGAGGCCCTCAGGCCCGGGCGAATGCCAATATCTTGCGCAGTGACCGCCCCCTCCAGAGCAGTGGCCTGCGTCAGCAGCGCATAATTGGTGCGGTCCAGCCGGGCGGCATAGAGCGCGGTCTTTTTGGGCGGCAGAATGCGGGCAGGCATGGCGGGCGCGGCCGCCAATGTGCCGCGCAGCGCGCCGCGCGTCTCATCAAGGGCCGAGGCAGGCTGGGCCGCATAGGCCATGACGGCAGCAGGCGCCGTCTCGACACCCTGACGGATGACCTCAGGCAAAGGCACAGGCACATTGGCCGCCAATGTTGTCGGCGCGCCCCCCAGCGCGGCCGGGCGCACCGGCGGCAAAGGCATGTTGGCCAGCGCCACTTGCGCCAGAACGGGCGCAGCAGGAGCAACAACCGGCAAAGGCGCGCCACCCATTTCAACGGGACGACGCGGCGGCAGCACATCAATGGCCGCCACCTGCACGGGCGTGCCAATGGTGGTTTCACCCTTGGGCAGATTGCGCTCGGCACGCGCCACAATGCCCATCGCACGACGCTGCGCGGGCGTATCAATGGCGCCAGCATCATCCTTGTCTTGCGTGGTCACACGCGCAACACGGGTGCGGCCACGCGGCATGGTGACAGCACCGGTGTCTTCGTCATCCTCGCCAATACCAAAGAGACGCTCAAAGAAACCACGTGATTTACGCACGGTATCGGCGCTTGCCACCATGACCGGGGCATCGCCACGCGCTTCGATTTCGGCGCGCGCTTCATCATAACGCGCCAAGGGCTGTCCGTTGGTGGGCAAATGCACCGTCTTGCCATCAGGGAAGAGACGCGCCAGCTCGGGATAGGACATGCGCGGCCAGGCGCGCACGGAGCCAACATCAAGATGCACGAACGGCGTTCCCGCTGTGGGGTAATAGCCAACACCACCGCGCTGCAAGCGCATGGCGATCTCGCGCACTTTCGACATCGGGACGTCCGTGTAATGCATATCCATCGCGCGACCCAGAATATGCTGCGAATGCTCGGCCACAGCGCGTGAGCGGCGGCGCAACATGGCGTTGGTTTCAGGCGAGCGATAGGCGGAGAGAATGTGAATGGCTTCGCGCGAACCTGATTCGCGATAGCTTTCCCAGATCACATCGAACAATTTCGGATTCATCTTGGTCGGCGCATCGGTGCGCCAGTCACGCAAGAACCAGTTCAGCTTGTCGAGTGTGGCGCGATCATATTGCCCATCGACACGGAACGTCGCGGCAATGCTCTCACCCGTATGCACATGATAGAGATAGATTGTGCGCGTATCGCCATTGGCAACGGCATTTTGCGTACGCACAGGCAGAGCCGCGGCAAAGGCCAGACTCAAGACGCCGACCGTGAGCAACTTGCGGACGCGTCGGGGAGAAGCTTTGAACGTCACCAGGCAAACTCTTCGTCACACGAGGCCACGCAAAGGCGGCGAACTTGGTGAGCGGATTATTGCCAAAAAGGGTTAACCACAGGTCAACGCGCGGCCGCTCCAGAAGGATAATAGGAGCGGAAATGATGGCTTGATTGTGTCAGGCACCCAAGCCGAGCGCCGTCTTCACTTTCTGCGAATAGCCATAAATATCTTCACGCAGCTGCAATTTGCCGTGCTCATCAACGAAGGCCGAAAAATAGCCGATGTGAATGGGCAGAGGACGGGGCATTTTCACCATGCGCTCGCCACCACCTTTGAGCCCTTTGACGCGCTCTTCGGTCCAGCCTTCACCCAAAACGATTTCGGCCAGAGCAAACGGCTGATCAACGCGCACGCAGCCATGGCTGAAGGCACGCTTGCCATTGGCAAACAGATTGCGTGTCGGCGTGTCATGCAGATAGACCGAATGCTCATTTGGGAACATGAATTTGATCCAGCCCAACGCATTGCGCTCGCCTGGTGGCTGGCGCACAGCAAAACTGCCATTCTTTTGCGGGATGACCTCATATCCGAGCTTCTTCAGATAATCGGGGTCTTCCTTCAATTTCGGCAGCATTTCCTTTTTGATGATCGAGGGCGGTACATTCCAGTACGGATTGACGATCAGGAATTGCATGGAATTAGAAAAGATCGGCGTCGGCGTTTGCGGCTTGCCCACAATGACGCGCGCTTGATGAATGATCGTCTCACCGCGATACACACGCACCGTGTAATCGGGAATGTTCACTTCGATGCGCTCATGGCCCATATCACGCGGCATCCAGCGCCAGCGTTCCATATTGGCGATGATTTCATCTTCAAGCCGCTCGGGCGCGCCTTCCGACAAAGCATCAACCGTGCGTGCCGTCAGCGTGCCTGACGCTGGCAGACCATTTTGCTTCTGGAAATCGGCGACCGCAGCCGCGATTTTGGTGTCATAGGTCAGATCGTCCGTATCTTGCGCAGGCACAAGGCCGAAACGCGCACGGATGAGGGGCACGCGCTGGTCACGCATGCCGGGCTTGAGCACCGGGCCTGAAGGTATGCGGCTTTTCGTCTGCGCCATAGCGGGCGCTGCGTGGCGCAATTCAGCCAGCTTGTCGCGGAGATGCGCATAACCTGTGTGCTGCGGATTATAGGCGAGCAGTTTCGCGCCGGGATCGGCTGCGGCCGACACATCAGCCAAAGCGCGCGCGACATCGACGATCTCGGGCTTGGAGGTGATCTCTTTGGAGATGCTCAGCGGATCAATGCGCGCGCCTGTTGCCTGGCGCGCATAAGAGGCGATGGATTCCGACAGGCCAACGTCAGCTGCTGCAATCGCTGCCAGGTCCTTGCCAGCCAGCGCCGGAATGGGTGCGCCGCGTAGATCAAGCGCATCGTCGCCAGCACGCTCGAGGCGCGCAATTGCAGATTGCGCGGGGCCATTCCATTTTGTGTCGGCAATCCAGAGCGGCGCATATTGGCGCGCTTCGTAGAAAGCGGCGATGGCCTCGCGGAAACGGCGCTGCTGCACGCTGCCACGCTCGGCAAGGCGCCCATCAAGCACAGCCTTCATGGCCGATTGCTGCGGGTTGAGAACAATGGCGACGGCAGGTGCAGGTACAGGCGCTGCTGCCGACGCAGGCGCTTCAGCTGCGGGTGCGACTGCGGGTGTGGACGCATCAACCGGCTTGAACTGCGGCGAGACATCCCCGCCCTGCGATTTCTCTGCCTGTGTGCTCACGACCTTGAATGAAGGCGAGGCTTCTTGCGCCCAAGCTGCACCGGCTGACAAAGCCAGTGCCAAGCTGAGTGCTTTTGCCGAAACCTGCACGCGCACGCTCATCCTGATCCCCAAAACTGGTCTCACCTCACCGTTTTCCCTTTCAGGCATTGCGGCGGGTGAAGGTTCCATAGTCCATGCCAGCTGACACAATCAACCGACGATTGTGTCGCTTTCAGGCGGCGACTTCCGCCGCTGTTTCAGCCACATCCTCGCCTTCATGCAGGCCAAGATCTTTCAGCTTGCGATAAAGGGTCGAGCGGCCAATGCCGAGGCGGCGTGCCATTTCTGACATCTGCCCGCGATAATGGTTGAGCGCAAAGCGGATCATTTCCGCCTCCATCTCTTCAAGTCGGCGCGCATGGCCTGCATCATCCAGCAAGCGCAAGCTGTGCGGATCACGCACATCAAGGCGCGCTTCGCTGAATGGTACGCGCAAGGGTGGTGCCATAGCGGGCACCGGCGGCACGCGCACATCATAGCCTGAGACGCGAGCGGCAATTTGCGGGAATTCCGCAACGCCCAGCTCCTCAGCCTCGCTCAGCACAATGGCCCGGAAGATGGCATTTTCAAGCTGGCGGACATTGCCCGGCCAATCATATGTGCCTAGCAACTGCAAAGCTTCAGCTGAAATGCCGCGCACGGCCTTGCCTTCTTCAGCCGCAAAGCGCTGCGCAAAACGCTGCGCCAATTCGCCAATATCAGAGGGACGCGCGCGCAGCGGCGGGATCGTCACGGGAAAGACATTGAGGCGATAATAGAGATCTTCGCGAAACAGCCCCGCCTTCACCTGTTCAATCAGGTTTTGCGATGTTGCTGATATCAGCCGAACGTCAACTTTCTGCGGGCGACGGCCCGGGGCCGATTCAATCTCGCCATCCTGAATGACGCGCAAGAGGCGCGCCTGCAGATCCAGTGGCAGGCGACCGACTTCATCGAGAAACAGCGTGCCGCCATGGGCTTCGACAAATTTCCCGCCGCCATCGAGGCCAAACAAGAGTGCCTCGGCCTCGCCTTCAGGCAGAGCGGCGCAATTGATCGACAAAAAGCCTTTGCCGCGTCGATCCGAAGCGCCTTGAATGGCGCGGGCGAACAAATGTTTGCCCACACCGCTCTCGCCTTCAATCAGCACCGGCAGATGGGCACGCGCCGCGCGCTCGCCCAGCCGGATGGCGCGCGTCATGTCTTCGCTGCGTGTGAAAATATGGCGGAAACCGATCGCGCCTGATTCGGGGCGCGTCGAGCGGCGCACTTCATCCTGCAGCGCGCCAAAGCGCAGCACATTCTTGATCGACACCTGCAGGCGCTCGCCACCCACCGGCTTGACGACAAAGTCGCCAGCGCCCGCGCGCATGGCGGTGGTGACAAGGCTCACAGATTGCGGCTGCATCTGAATGATGGTGGGGGTGCGCAAACCCGCCTCGCGCATGCGCGCCAGCAGGCTCATGCCATCCATGTCAGGCAGGACGACGTCGAAAATCAGCAGCGCGACGGGCTCTTCGCCAACAGCGCTCAGGCGCGCCAGCGCGGCCGCGCCCGTATCGACCGCCTCGGAGCGATAGCCAAAACGGCGCAGCATCGCCTCCAGCAGGCGGCACTGCACGGGATCGGAATCGGCAATCAGGATCGTTGACGGCATCGGGCCTCTCTGGACAGGGCCAGAGCCCCGCGTTGGGCCTATGGTGAATTAACAGGGTAAACACGGACTTAACGGCTGTGCCGGACCGGGACGGTATTTTGCGGCGCAGGTTGATCGGCGCGGCCTGATCGCCAATATGAGGCACGCCCATCCCTCAAGGCCCGGACAGATCAATGACCTCGCTCGCTTCAGACCCCGCCCTCGGCTCCCTGCCCGAATGGAATCTGGCTGATCTCTATCCCGGCATGGACAGCCCGGCCTATGCCCACGATCTGGAGCAAGCCCTCACATCCTGCGAGGCCTTTGCGCAGAATTGGCGTGGCAAGCTGGCCGATGTGGCGGCAGGCCCTGACGCCAGCGCCAGACTGTTTGACGCGATCAAAGCCTATGAGGCGATTGAAGACCTGCTCGGGCGCATCATGTCCTATGCGGGGCTCGTCTATTCGGGCGACACAACCAATCCTGCCCACGCCAAATTTTATGGCGATGCGCAAGACAAGATCACCAATGCGTCGTCAGACCTGCTTTTCTTCACGCTGGAACTGAACCGCATTGAAGATGCCCTGCTGGAGGCCGCCATGCGCACAGCACCGCTGTCGCATTATCGCCCCTGGCTCGAAGATGTGCGGCGCGAGAAGCCCTATCAGCTCGAAGATCGTGTTGAGCAGCTGTTCCATGAGAAGAGCGTCACGGCCCGCAGCGCGTGGAGCCGGCTTTTCGATGAGACCATTGCCGGCCTGCGCTTTCAGGTCGATGGCCAGGAACTCAGTCTTGAGCCCACGCTCAACCTGATGCAGGACAAAAAGCCGGAGATGCGCAAAGCTGCATCAGAGGCATTGGCCGCAACACTCAAAGACAATCTGCGCACCTTCACGCTGATCACCAACACGCTCACAAAAGACAAGGAAATCGGTGATCGCTGGCGCGGCTTCCAGGATATTGCCGATTCACGCCACCTCTCAAATCGCGTCGAGCGCGAAGTGGTCGATGCGCTGGTGAGCGCTGTGCAAGAGGCACATCCGCGCCTGTCCCATCGCTATTACAAGCTCAAGGCCAAATGGTTTGGCATGGATCAGCTCAATCATTGGGATCGCAATGCGCCATTGCCCAATGTGCCGACCAAAACTTATGGCTGGGAGGAAGCGCGCGACACCGTGCTCTCTGCCTATGGCGCCTTTGCGCCTCAAATGGCCAATATTGCACGCCGCTTTTTTGACGAGCGCTGGATTGATGCGCCCGTGCGCCCCGGCAAAGCGCCGGGCGCTTTTGCCCATCCCACAGTGCCCTCTTCGCACCCTTATGTGCTGGTCAATTATCAAGGCAAGACGCGCGATGTGATGACGCTCGCTCATGAGCTTGGCCATGGCGTGCATCAGGTTTTGGCTGCACCCAATGGCGCGCTGATGGCGCAAACACCGCTGACGCTGGCCGAGACAGCGTCTGTCTTTGGTGAGATGCTGACCTTCCGCACACTACTGAAAAATACGCATGACAAAGACGAGCGCCGCGCCATGCTGGCGGCCAAGGTTGAGGACATGCTCAACACAGTCGTGCGCCAGATCGCTTTTTATTCCTTCGAGCGCAAAGTGCATGAGGAGCGCCGCAAGGGCGAACTCACCGCCGATAAAATGTGCGAATTGTGGATGAGCGTGCAGGCCGATTCACTGGGGCCAGCGATCAAACTGGGTGCGGGATATGAGACGTTCTGGGCCTATATTCCCCATTTCGTTCATTCGCCTTTCTATGTTTACGCCTATGCTTTCGGCGACTGCCTCGTGAATTCGCTCTATGGCGTCTATCAAAATGCAGAAGCCGGATTTGCTGAGAAATATTTCGCGCTGCTGTCGGCGGGGGGCACCAAACATCATTCCGAACTGCTCGCCCCCTTCGGGCTGGACGCCCGCGACCCGGGCTTCTGGCAGATCGGCCTGAAGATGATCGAGGGGCTGATCGCCGAGCTGGAGGCGATGGAGGGGTGCCCCCCTTCAACGGCATCGGCATTTATGTTATACAGATTGTATAACTTGGAGACAGGGCCATGGGCGAGTTGAAAATCAATCTTGAAGGCGAAGTCCTCCAGATTCGCAAAATCGGTAATTCCCTTGGTCTCATTCTGCCAAAGGAAATCCTCGCGCGTTTGAGCTTGAGTGAAGGTGACAAACTGCATGTCGTGGACCAACCGGAGCGCGGGCTTCAACTGACGCCCTATGATCCCGTCCATGCCAAAGGGATGGAAATTGCCCGCAAGGCCTTCAAAACCTATGCGAACACGTTCCGGGAACTGGCCAAATGAGTGAGCCTGTTTGGCTCACCGAGGCGCTGATCATCGACATCCATTCCGAGCAACTGGCCCTTTTTGGTGGCCCACCAGGTATTCGTGACAGAGGCCTTCTCAGTTGGGCGCTCGCACGTGCGCCGAACAAATATGTCTATGGCGAAACCGACCTGGCTGCCTTGGCTGCGACCTATGTCTTCGGTATCGCCAAGAACCACCCATTTGTTGACGGAAACAAGCGTGCAGCTTTTGCCGCGCTGATTGTCTTTCTGGGGCTGAACGAGATCGACTTTATCGTGCCGGAGACCCACGCCACGGCTATGATCCTCGAAGTCGCCGCTGGCAATATCAGCGAAGAAGGCCTCACGCGTTGGTTGCGTGACAATTGGCCATCCGCTTAAGAGCCATCCGCCACGCTCCTTCCGGCGTATAAACCAGCATGAGCGAAGACACAGAACGCAATCGATTCTCGGCCCGTGCGTCACGCTATGCGCGCGTCAGTACGCAAATGGGGGGTGTGGCTGCCCGGATGGCTGGCGCGCGCCTCATGGGGCTGCAGGATATGCCAGGCAGTGCCGCGGCCATGCGCGCCGCGCTGGGCGGGCTCAAAGGCCCGCTCATGAAAGTCGCCCAGCTCATGGCGACCATTCCTGATCTGCTGCCGCCTGAATTTGCCGAAGAATTGCAAAAGCTGCAGTCAGACGCACCCCCGATGGGGGCTGCTTTCGTCAAGCGCCGCATGATGGCTGAGCTTGGTCCTGATTGGCGCACGAAATTCGCTGAATTTGATCTG
The DNA here is from genome assembly GCA_947452005.1 of Beijerinckiaceae bacterium. GTDB lineage: Bacteria > Pseudomonadota > Alphaproteobacteria > Rhizobiales > Beijerinckiaceae > Terripilifer. The sequence continues at coordinate 153,896 of CANGBC010000002.1, forward strand.
CATCCCACAGCCGCGGCCTCATTGGGCCAGGTGCATCGCGCCACTGCCCATGATGGCGAGCGGCTCGCCTGCAAGCTGCAATATCCCGATATGGCCTCGGCAGTTGAGGCTGATCTCAGCCAATTGCAGGTGCTTTTTGCACTCCACCGCCAGTTCAATCCCGCGATCGACACACAAGACGTGGCGCATGAAATCGGCGAGCGCGTGCGCGAAGAGCTGGACTATCAGCGCGAAGCCAAACATGCCGCGCTCTATGCCTTGATGCTCAAATGCGCCGACAATGTGCGCGTGCCGCGCGTGCGCACGGACCTGTCGACCGGGCGCCTGCTCACCCTGCAATGGCTCGAAGGGCGCAAGCTTCTGGATTTCAAAACAGCTGACCAAGAGGTACGCAATCGCCTCGCGGTAGCGATGTTTCGCGCCTGGTGGCATCCCTTCAGCCAATATGGCGTGATCCATGGCGATCCGCATCTGGGCAATTACACGGTCTTTGAAGAGGGTGGCGAGGCGGCCGGCATCAACCTGCTGGATTACGGCTGCGTGCGCATTTTCCCCGCGCGCTTCATTCAGGGCGTGGTCGAGCTTTATGAGGGGCTGCTGGCCAATGATCAGGCGCGCATCGTCCATGCCTATGAGCTTTGGGGCTTCAAGGGCCTGCGGCGCGATGTGATCGAGGTTTTGAACATCTGGGCCCGCTTCATCTATGGCCCGCTGCTCGAAGACCGGGTCCGCACCGTGGCCGATGGCATTCCGCCCGGCCAATATGGCCGCAAGGAAATGATGGCGGTGGTCCAGGAGCTGAAGGCCAAGGGCCCAGTCCGGGTGCCGCAGGAGTTCGTCTTTATGGACCGGGCCGCCATTGGGCTGGGGGCGGTCTTCCTCCACCTCGATGCCAAGCTCAACTTCTGCCAACTGTTCAATGAGGCTTTTGGGGAGGCCGGGCGCGATCCGTCCGCCATTGAGGCCCGCCAAGCCCAGGCACTGGCCGCCACCGGCTTGGCCTGAGCCATAAACCTTTGGGGTGTGGGCCTCACGGCTGATTGCCCAGACCACGGCTTTGGGCTAATCGAAGGGGATCAAGTGATCCTGTGCCCGCATCCGGGCGTAAACTTAAGGACGAGGGGAATATGGCCGACAAACACACCTCCGCGGGACATCCTGACATGGATTATGCGGAACACGACAAAACCTACGATTTGTTTGTCGGCATGTTCAAATGGGGCACAATCGCCTGTGTTGCCATTATGGTCTTTATGGCCGTGACCCTCCTCTAAGGACCGGTCTTCCGAAACAAAAGGGCGAGCCACTGGCTCGCCTTTCTGTTTCAGGCCCCAATTGTTCGGAGCCATCATGCGCGTTGCCATCCCAGCAGAAATCTCAAACGCCGAAACACGGGTGGCTGCCACCCCTGAGACGGTGAAGAAACTGATCGGCCTCGGTGCCCAGGTCACCGTGCAAACGGGCGCGGGCAAAGCCTCCGGGCTGACCGATGCGGATTTTGAAAGCGCGGGAGCGACCATCGCACCTGATGCAGCCGCCACATATGCCGATGCAGATCTTATTCTGAAAGTGCGCCGCCCCGAAGCTTCCGAGCTCGGCCTCATAAAGCGCGGCGCCTCGGTCATTGCCACCATGGACCCCTATGACCAGGATGCGGCGCTCAGCGTCATGGCCAATGCAGGCGTCAATGCCTACGCCATGGAATTCATGCCGCGCATCACGCGCGCGCAGGTGATGGACGTGCTCTCCTCACAAGCCAATCTCGCAGGCTATCGCGCTGTCATTGATGGCGCCGCGGAATATGGCCGCGCACTGCCGATGATGATGACAGCAGCGGGCACTGTGCCTGCGGCGCGTATTTTCATCATGGGTGTGGGTGTGGCAGGCCTGCAGGCCATTGCCACTGCGCGCCGCATGGGCGCGATTGTCACCGCCACCGATGTGCGCCCTGCCACCAAAGAACAGGTGGAATCCTTGGGCGCCAAATTCATCGCGGTGGAAGATGATGAATTCAAACAGGCTGAAACTGCTGGCGGCTACGCCAAGGAAATGTCGGACGCCTACAAGGCCAAGCAGGCAGCCCTTGTTGCCTCCCATATTGCCAAGCAGGACATTGTCATCACGACAGCTTTGATCCCGGGACGCCCGGCACCCAAGCTCATCACTGCCGATATGGTGGCCTCGATGCGGGCTGGCTCTGTGATCATCGATCTTGCGGTCGAGCGTGGCGGCAATTGCGAATTGTCCAAGCCCGGCGAGACAATTGTCACCGACAATAGCGTGCGCCTTGTTGGACATCTCAACGTGCCCGGACGGCTCGCGGCAACCGCCTCCAGCCTTTATGCGAAAAACCTTCTCGCCTTCGTCGATACGCTGATCGACAAAGAGACGAAGAATCTTTCGCCCAAATGGGATGATGAACTTGTCAAAGCGACGTTGCTGACGCGCGATGGCGCCATCGTCCATCCCAACTTTTTGCCCAAGGCCTAATTTGAACGGGTGCTCCAATGGCTAACGAAACGCCAATTCAGATTCTCGACAAGGCCAATGCTGCCGCGAAACTCGCGCGCGAAGCGGCCGAAATGTTGCAAACAACCGCAGATCAGCTGGCTGATTCCGCTGCTGGTGTCGCCCATGCGGCCTCGGGTGGTGCGATTGATCCCTTCGTCTTTCGCCTGGCGATTTTCGCTCTGGCCATTTGCGTGGGCTATTACGTCGTCTGGTCGGTGACCCCGGCCCTGCACACACCACTCATGTCGGTCACCAATGCCATTTCGTCCGTCATCGTCGTGGGCGCACTGCTCTCGGTGGGTGTCGATGCAAGTGGCGGCAATGATGATGGGGCGATTTACGCCAAAGTCTTTGGCTTTATCGCGCTGGTGTTGGCCTCGGTGAATATTTTCGGCGGCTTCCTTGTGACCGAACGCATGCTCGCCATGTACAAGAAGAAGGGCTGAGCCATGAACGCGAATATCGCTGCGCTTCTTTATCTCGTCTCCGGCGTCCTCTTCATTCTCTCGCTGCGTGGCCTGTCTTCGCCCGCCACATCACGCCAAGGCAATGTCTTTGGCATGATCGGCATGGCGATTGCGATTGCCACAACCCTGCTCTATCGGCTGCCCGCAGGCCTCTCGTCCTGGGCGCTGGTGGTGGGCGGCATCGGCCTTGGTGGTGCGATTGGCGCCTGGCGTGCCCGCACCGTGCAAATGACCGCCATGCCGCAACTGGTGGCATTCTTCCACGCGCTCGTCGGCCTCGCCGCCGTGCTGGTGGCAGCTGGCGCTCTCTATGCGCCACAGGCTTTCGGCATTGGCATCAAGGGCTCGATCCATGGTGCGAGCCTGGTTGAAATGTCGATTGGTGCAGCCATTGGCGCGATCACCTTTACTGGCTCGATCATCGCCTTTCTGAAATTGGATGGCCGCATGTCGGGCAAGCCGATCATGCTGCCCAGCCGCCATCTCATCAACATTGTGCTGGCAGCTGGCTTGATCGTGCTCGTCGGCCTGTTCTGCATGACAGAAAGCCACACGCTGTTCTGGGCGATCTGTGCGGTGTCGCTGGCGCTTGGTGTTTTGCTGATCGTGCCGATTGGTGGCGCTGACATGCCGGTTGTCGTGTCGATGCTCAATTCCTATTCGGGATGGGCTGCAGCGGGCATCGGCTTCACGCTGGGCAATCTCGCGCTCATCATTACGGGTGCGCTGGTCGGCTCATCAGGTGCGATCCTGTCCTACATCATGTGCAAGGGCATGAACCGCTCGTTCATCTCGGTCATTCTCGGTGGATTTGGTGGCGACACAGCAGCCGCCTCTGGCGGCGCCGTGGAATCGCGCCCCGTCAAGCAGGGCTCGGCAGAAGATGCGGCCTATATTATGAAGAATGCCGGCAAGGTGATCATCGTGCCGGGCTATGGCATGGCGGTGGCGCAGGCCCAGCATACGCTGCGTGAAATGGCGGACATGCTGAAAAAGGAAGGCGTGGAAGTCTCCTACGCCATTCACCCGGTGGCTGGCCGCATGCCCGGGCATATGAACGTGCTCTTGGCTGAAGCCAATGTGCCCTATGATGAAGTCTTCGAGCTTGAAGATATCAATTCAGAATTCGGGCGCGCGGATGTGGCTTTTGTCATTGGTGCCAATGACGTGACCAACCCGGCCGCCAAGACCGACCCGACCTCGGCCATTTACGGCATGCCCATTCTGGATGTCGAGAAAGCCAAGACTGTGCTGTTCATCAAGCGCGGCATGGGCTCGGGCTATGCCGGTGTCGAGAACGAGCTTTTCTTCAAAGACAATACGATGATGCTCTTTGGAGACGCCAAAAAAGTGGTCGACGAAATCGTCAAATCGCTCGGCCATTAAATTCTCAAAAGCCCGCCTCTGGCGGGCTTTTTTGTGCGCCCGGGTTCCCTCGATTCATGCCTGATTTTGATAGCGTACGCTTCGAGACCTTCGCGCCGCAACGAAGGGATTCCTCTGGACGCTCGCGGTCTTGAAGCGCAAGGTTGGCGCATCAACTTCCAGAGCCAGAAAGGGGGGCGCGCGATGAGTAAGCGTTCGGTTGCGTCTGTGCAGCATGTGTTTGACCCGGCCGATATTGGGATCATGCGAAGCGCATTGAAGAGCGCACAAAATGCCTTGGCCTTTGCCTTCCGTGAGAATGATGTACCCGACACCATGACGCGCGAAGAATTGGCGCGCGCCATTCTGCGCTATGCGGCGCGCGGCGAGCTTGACCCAGGCCGTCTCACCGCTCGTGCCTTGCATGATATGGCGCCCCGCCCCGCCTATTGGGTGGTCCGCGACAACGACAATCGTAGCGTCGCTTAAGACAAACACACTTTGATCCCGGACAAGGCAGACGCGCAGATCCAGGCCTTAAGCTTTTTGCATGACGTGCAAGAAATGAAAGCCAAGGATCACACGCCCATGAAACGTATCTGCGAGCGTATCTGCCTTGTCCTCTGCCTCTTGTGCGGCCCAGCTGCGGCGCAAGACGTGCCCTTTGCCGAGCCGCCCTATCCCTCCGAGAACCACCGCGAACCCATGTTGCTCGCGCTCGGCGATCTGATGGGGCTCGCCCAAAGCCGCCACATCAAACTCTGGCAGGCTGGCAAGGCCAATTATTTCCAGCTCGTCACCTATGAGGCGGCCAAACTCTCCGACAGCCTCTATCGCGCGGCCATGCTCTACACCAATCTTCCCGTGCCCCTGATCAAGGCCGCCGATGAAGCTCTGGTGCGCATCACCGCTGCAGCGGACAAGCGCAATGCCGCTGATTTCCAGACTGCCTTTCGCGATCTGACGAATGCGTGCAATGCCTGCCATCGGGCGGCAGGCCTTGATTTCGTGAAGATCAAGACGCCCACGTCCTCCCCCTTCACCAATCAGGATTTCACGCCGCCGCGATGATGCGGCGCTGGGCAAATTCACAAACGGGGGGGCACACAATGTTTCAACTCAGCTTTCACGGCGCCGCGCATTCGGTCACCGGTTCGTGCTTTTTGCTCGAGCAGGGCACAACCCGCATCCTCATTGATTGCGGCATGTTTCAAGGGTCAAAATCCGAGAAAGAGCTGAACTACCGCGCCTTCCCGTTTCGCGCGCATGAGATCAATGCACTGATCCTCACCCATGCGCATATCGATCACAGCGGGCTCATTCCCAAACTGGTGAAAGATGGCTTCACCGGACCCATCTTTGCGACACGCGCCACAAGCGATCTGTGTTCGGTCATGCTGCCGGACTCGGGCTACATTCAGGAAAGTGAAGTTGTTCATCTCAATCGCCGCAATCAGCAGCGCGGACGTGATCCCGTGGAGCCGATCTATACGGCGGAGGATGCGCGGGCGTGCCTGCCGCAATTTCGCGCCACCGACTATTGCGCTTGGATCGATGTCGCCCCTGGCGTCAAATTGCGGTTCTGGAATGCCGGGCATTTGCTGGGCTCAGCATCGGCTGAGCTCCACGTCACCTCGAATGGCGCGACCAAAAGATTGCTCTTCTCCGGTGATATCGGCCCTGACCAGAAATTGCTTGAGCCTGATCCCGAGGCCCCCAAAGACCTTGATTATATTGTGTGTGAATCAACCTATGGCGCGAGCACGCGTGCCCATGTCAGCAACGCGCAACGGCGCGAATTGCTCACGCGTGAAGTGGATGGCGCTATCAAACGCAACGGTGCCTTGATCATCCCTTCGTTTGCGGTTGAGCGCACGCAGGAGCTGCTGGTCGATCTGGTCAAGCTGATGGATGACAAGATCATCCCGCAAGCGCCGATCTTCATCGATTCCCCGCTGGCAACAAAAGCCAGCGCTGTGTTCAAGGCCCATGCGCATCTGCTGGAGAATGGCGCGGACCTCATTCACGCGATGAGTGCACCGCATGTGCGCTTCACCGAGAGCGTTGAGCAGAGCAAAGCCATTGCCCGCTTCAGTGGCTTTCACATTGTCATTGCCGCCAGCGGCATGTGCGAGGCGGGGCGGATTCGTCACCATTTGAAGAACTGGCTGTGGCGGCCCGAAGGCACTGTGTTGATTGTCGGCTATCAGGCGCAAGGTACATTGGGGCGCATTCTGCTGGATGGCGCGCAGCGCGTGCGCATTCAGGGCGAAGATATTCAGGTGCGCGCGCATATTGCGTCACTGGATCTTTATTCAGGCCATGCCGATGGCACTGAACTCGCCGAATGGGTGGCGGCGCGCGGCCCCGTGTCAGGCAATCTGTTTCTGGTGCATGGCGAAGAAGCCTCCATTGAGGGCCTGCGTGCCCGCCTCTCGCCAGCTCTGGGCGACAAGGTCATCTCACCCCATCTGGACGATGGGTTTGATCTCTCCGGTGCATCAGCTGTGGCTCTGGATGGTGCGCGTGCACACCGCATCGATCCCGCGCAAGCCGGTCATCTGGATTGGCACAATGATGTGTCGAAACTTTTGCTCGATATTTCGGACGAATTGCAAAAGGCCAAGGACGAAAAGACACGTCGTCTCGTCATCCGCCGTTTGCGCCGTGCGCTGGAGTCTGATCGCCCTTGAATTTTACCAGGCGGGTCGCACGGGCTTGCGCCAGAACTGACCAAGGCCCGGCTCACTGCGCCGGGCATAGCGCGCGAAAATGCGCCCACGCACATAGCCTGCAATTTTGACGGGCAGCAGCGTCGCGCACGGGGGCGGCGCAGCGACCACCTCTTGGGCTGGCGCGCGCAAGGTTGCGCGCCGCACGACCGCCAATCCCGAACCCGGCTTGCGCCCACGGCGCGGACGGCTGGCTTCTTCTTCCTGCAGAATCCGCGCGATGAAATCTGGCTCATCGAGACTTGGCAAAACCCGCCGCCCATCATTGGGGTCTGGCGTGGGGCCTGCTGATGTGTCGAGGGGGCGTGAGCCGCTTGCAAAAAGCTTGTCAGCTGCGCGCCGGGCATCGCTCACATATTCGTCTTCTGGCGAGGGCCACGCCACAGCCACGCGCGCGGGAGCGGCAGGCTCCGCTTCAGCCAAAGTGCCAAGATGTTTGGCTGGAAGGGTGGTGAGCTTCTTGCCGGTGCGACGCAGCTCGACGGCGAAAGGCTTAATCGGTTTCTTCATCCGGAACCTGTTGCAAGGAAGTATTCTTTGAAAACGCATGTCACCCTTCGCCGTTGCAGGCTTGGGCCGAAAACAAAATGATTTTGAACTGAAAAGGCCGACATCGCAAGGATGCCGGCCCCATACATAAAACCTGTCCGCAATCAGGAGGCGAGGTCGGCCTGTGCAATTTCCTCGCCGGCATTCTCACCCAAAGTGATGGAATCAGACGAGAAGAGATAACCAGAGCCACGCACGGAGCGCAGATTGACCTCATAGCCAGCGTCACGCAATTTCTTGCGCAGGCGGCTCACCGAAATATCGAGCGCGCGGCTGACTTCGACCGAGCGCACGCCAATCACTTTGGCAAGCTCCGCACGGTCAACGACGCGGCCCGCGCGCGAGGTGAACATGCGCAGAAGTTTGAATTCCATCGCCGTGATCGGCACATTCTTGCCGCCATTGGAGGGAATGATCGCGCGCAGGGCTTGGTCGACTTTGATCTCACCAAAAGCCCACACATCATTGGGTGAAGATGTGACCGCCTGAGTCGACATCATGCGGCGCATGCGCAGCAGCAATTCGCGCAATTCAATGGGCTTGGTCATGTAATCATGGGCGCCCTTCTCAAGCGAGATCACGCGATCGAGCGCCTGGCTGCGGGCGGAAATGACCATGCAGGGGATTTTCTGATTGACGATTTCAGGCAGGAGGTCGATGCCATCGCCATCTTCAAGGCCCAGATCCAGCAGAACGATCTGCGGCTTGAGCAGATTGACCGCACGACGACCCGCGCTGACCGTGTCAGCCTCAAAGACCTTCATGCCGTTATTGGTCAAATAGACCGAAATCATCTGCCGGACTGGCTCTGAATCTTCGATCAACACGACGCGCGCCGGACTGGCACCCGCATTCTGCACGCTCATGGAACCCCTCCCGAATGAGCGGGCACAGACCCAAAGGGCCCCCCATGCCAGGCTCACGTTACATTTCTCCTTGTATCGCGCTATGCGAAACATTTCGTGTTACAAATAGGCTTGCGCGCAATTATCTACATGGCCTTAATGGATTTCTTGGTCATTTATGGCTTAGCTTTGGCTGCTGGCCGAGGCATAAAGCCGGGCCAAATGGGCGAGGGTCTGGGGCAAAAAGGCCAAGGATGATTCGACTTTTTGCGCGACTTCAGAGAGCGGGGCATGGGAAGCCTCTTTCAGCGCTTTGGCGATAGCCGGACAGCCAAACTGGGCAAAGAGCCCACCCAGCCGATGCGCCTCGCGCGCTTGCGCGGCTACGCCCCCGCTTGTCATTGCCACGTCTAGGCTTTTGGCTGCGTGGCGCGCATCGCTCAGCATCGCCGCCATCAGCTGCGCCATGGCGCTCGCGCCCACCGCGTCTTCGATTGAGCGCAGGGCTGATTCATCGACCAAAATATCATTCACAGGCGGCGCTCCGTGCATCTTCAAATCCGCCTCACAATGAAGCACGAACTGTGCTGAGATCGCGAAAATGCCAAGCTTTCATAAACCCAAATATATTGCCGCTTGTGTTACATAACATCAAATAGACTGTGACGATCAATTCTCTGATCCGGCTTCTGGATTCATGTTGACGTCACAAAGGCCCGCGCTGCGTAATCGCGCTTTCATTCTCATCGGTGGTTTCCTGCTCGCGTTCCTCGGAGCGCTGGGCACCGTTTTTGCGACCTGGTCGAGCCGTGAGGTCGTTTTGCATGAATGGGACGGCCGACTGAGCTCGGTCGCCCATATGCTGTCGGCGCATGCCGGACAAAGCATTGGCGCTGCCGATCTGGTTTTGCGTGGTGTGACCGAGAACATCAAAGATTATGGCGTGCGCAATGACGCCGAGATGCACGCGACATTTTCCTCGCGCCCATTCTTTGAGATGCTGACCAGTGCCATGCAGGGTCTGCAACAGATCGATGTCATCAGCATTGTGGCGCGCGATGGCGCCGTTCTGAATTTTAGCCGCGAGTTCCCCGCCCCGCCGATCAATCTGGCTGACCGCGATTATTTCCGCGCGCATATGGAGGATCCCGGCCTCGATGTTTTTCTGAGCCAGCCCGTGCAAAATCGTGGCACGGGAACCTGGACCTTTTATCTCGCACGCAAAATCACATCCCCCTCGGGCGAAACGCTGGGCCTGATCATCACAGGTTTGCACGCACGCTTTTTTGCAGACTTTTATCAATCGGTGGGTCGTGACTTTTCAAATATTTCTTTGTTTCGAACGGACGGTGCCCTGCTCGCGCAGCATGCGGTTGAAGGCGCGACCAGCCCCCAAGGATATGTGCGCCCGCCCCTGCTCGCTTCCCTTGGCAAGTCGACGACCGGGCTTGTTTTGACGGCAGCGCCCGGCACGAGCCTGCGCGCCTTTGAAGAGATGACGGCCTTCGATTCCAATGCGCGGCTACCCGTTGGTGTCAGCGTGACCGCCTCGCGCCAACAGGTTTTGATGGAATGGGAGAGCGAGGCCATCCGCTTTGTCTTTTTGGGTGGCGCCATGTCGGGCCTCTTGATCGCAGTGACGATCGTTTTGTCGCGTTTGATCAGCGAATTGGAAACCGCGCGCCATGCGGCGCTTGTGGCGGGCGAGGCCAAGACGCGCTTTGCGTCGAACGTCAGTCATGAGTTGCGCACGCCGATGAATGCGATCATCGGCGGATCACACCAGCTGATGCAGACCGCATTGACCCAGGAATCCCAGCGCTATGCGCAGATTGTGGCCTCCGCTGCCCAGCAATTGATGATTCTCATCAATGACATTCTTGATTTCTCTTATTACGAGGCGCGCAATTTCCGTATGGAAAATGCCCCCTTTGACGCGCGTGAACTGGCACACAGCACATTGGACATGGCGCGCGCGCTCGTTCTCGACAAACCGCTCGACCTGTCTTGCTATATTGCCGACCATGTGCCCACGCATATGATCGGAGATGCGGGCCGCATCAAACAGGTTCTGCTCAATCTGTTGAGCAATGCGGTCAAATTTACCGATCACGGCAGCGTTCGCTTGCGCGTCGCCTTCCACAAAGGCACGGAGCCGTCGCGTGATCGGTTGATTTTTGACATTATCGATACGGGCCCCGGCATTTTGGCGGAAGACCAAGCGCGGATTTTTCAGCCCTTCGAGCGCGGGAATGCCCACACACAAAGCGCCGGCACGGGCCTCGGGCTCACGATCAGCAAGAAACTGATTGAGGCCATGTCAGGCAGGATTACGCTGGCCACCAAACCGGGGCTGGGATCTTGCTTTAGCGTCATCCTGCCAGCAACTGTCGCGCCCGACGAGCCTGCGCGATTCGCGCCAGTACCAGCCGCCACACAGGCTGCACCCCATGCCAAAAAACTCAATATTCTGGTGGCAGAAGATGTGGCCCCGAACCGCGTGTTGCTGACCATGATCTTGCAGAAAATGGGTCATGAAGTGGTGGCGGTTGAGAATGGACTTCTTGCTGTTATGGCCGCACAGGCGCAGGCCTTCGATCTCATTCTGATGGATCTGCAAATGCCCGAGCTCGATGGCAGGGTTGCGACGCAGCGCATTCGTCAAGGCCAAGGCCCAAGTCAGGCTGCGCGCATTCTGGCGGTCTCTGCCAATGTGGATCTTGATGGTGCCAACGGGCCTGCATTAGCGGGCTTTGACGACACGCTGCTCAAGCCAGTGACACCGGCACGTCTGGATTTTGTGATTGCCGCCATTGCGGCCAGCAGCAGCTGACTTAGTCGCCCGCTGCAACCAGCATGTCGGCGGACTCGCTGGCGACATCGAGGAAATAGACGGTCGCGAGATAGGTGCAGGTCGCCGCCAGATGCGAGAGCAGGAAGAGCCCTGCAGCCGCCAGCAAATCGCCTGAGCCAAACAAAGCGTAGACGAAACGCACCCAGATCACGGCATTGACGAGCAGAAACGCGGTCAGGCCCAAATACATCCGACGTTGCAAATCCCCAATCAGGGCGCAAACCCCGCCAGCACAGGCAAAGGCCAGTCCGGTGAACAGGAATGGATACATCAACAGCCTCGGAAGCTTTACAATGGCGACTTGCACACTATTGCCCGGCTTCCGTATCGTGATCTGTTACATATGATGTAATAAACAGAATAATTCTATTTAAATGATATTTATCATGTGTTTATGTAAATAGTACAGATTGTTTAGTGGTTGACAGAGTGTGAGCGCGTCAGACCACCAGCAAAGGATCAGCGGCCGCCGCAGCCTCTCGCAGCAAAGCGGCCCGCAGCACTTCAAATTGCCCGTTCCGGCCTTGCCGGGCGGCCAGCTCCAATTGCTCAGCCGCATGGGCGACGCGGCGAAAACCAAAGCTTGCCGCACTGCCTTTGATCGCATGGGCTTCGCGCCGCAAGGCATCGGCTGCAAGCTCGCCATCGCGCAAGGCGTCAATGCGGCGCTGCAAATCATCCAGAAAAACAGTGAGCGCCTGTGTCAAATTCTGCGCGCCTAGGTCTTCCGACAATTGCTTCAGCCATTTGCGATCGAGCAGCGGAAGCTCGTCGGCACGCTGCGCGCCATCATCTGTGCTCGCATCGTCAGTCCTGTGCAGACAGGCCTGAATGGCATCGAGCAAACGACGCGCCGTGATCGGCTTGGTGGCAAAGCCATTCATGCCAGCGGCAAAAGCAGCCTCGCGATCCTCAGCAAAGGCGCTCGCGGTCAAAGCCACCATCGGCATGTTGTGCCAGGCCACATCCAGCGCCCGAATGGCGCGCGCGGCGGCGAGCCCATCAAGCTCGGGCATCATCACATCCATCACAACCACATCAAAGGCGCGAAGTCGCGCCGCCTCGAGGGCCTCTCTGCCATCTTTGACAGCCGTCACCTGCGCGCCCATATTTTCCAACATGCGCGACAAGGCGAATTGATTGGTGACATTGTCTTCGGCCAGCAAAAAGTGGAGGCCTGTGAGTGTGCCAGCCAGAGGCGAGACCTGGTTCACCTCGCGAATATCAAGCGGTCGCACGGTGGGCTGTGCAAGCGAAGCACGCAGATCATCAAGGAAGATCGGTGTTTGCACGAGGCCGACAAACCCATGCGCGCTTGCATATTCATGCGCGAGAAAATCCTGGCGCGGGCACAGCAAGAACGCCTCGAAGCCGCGATCAGACAGATGTGACCCTTCAGGCACCGCTGACGCATTGGCCAGCAGAACGCGCCGTGTATCGCCCGACCCGCGTTGAAGCCAGTCGATAGCCGTGCTTGTGTCTTCAAAGCTGGCGACACGCGCAAAGGCGGGTTTCAGCTGCCGCTCGAACAAGCGACGCTCAAAATTGTTTCGCGTGGCAATGGCCACAGCCATATCTTGCAAGGGAAAATGCTCGGGCTCTTGAAATCCGGTGAGCGGGATTTGAAAGAAGAATGTGCTGCCGCGATTGAGCGCGCTGTTCACGCCAATTGTGCCGCCCATGCGCGTGACGAGCTTGCGGCTAATGGCCAGCCCAAGGCCCGTGCCACCAAAGCGCCGCGAGATCGAGGAATCGACCTGCGAAAAATCCAGAAACAGATCGCGCTGGTTTTCAGGGGAAATACCAATGCCTGTATCTTCAATGCTGACCAGAAGGTGCTCACCCTTCTCATCATGCACACGCGAGACGTCCAGCAGCACACGCCCGGCTTTGGTGAATTTGATGGCATTGCCGATGAGATTAATCAGCACCTGCCGCAAGCGTCCCGGGTCGCCGTTCAGCGCGCGCGGCACATCCGGGGCGATGATGCAGCCGATGGGCAGGCCTTTTTCGAGGGCCTTGGGCGACACAATATCGAGCGCCGAGCGCAATTGATGCAGCAGATCAAAATCGATCGCTTCCAGCTGCACCTGTGCGGCATCGAGCTTGGTGACGTCGAGAACGTCGCTCAGCAATTCCAGCAAATGCTCGGCTGAATCGCGGGTAATTTCGACATAGCGACGCTGAACCTGATCGAGCGGTGTTGTCGCCATGAGATCAGCCATGCTGACAATGCCACTGAGCGGCGTGCGAATTTCGTGGCTCATCGTGGCCAGAAAAGCAGTGCGCGCGCGGCTTGCGGTCTCGGCTCGGTCACGAGCTTCACGCAGGGCATCCTGATCACGTCGACGCGCACTGACATCATTCAGCGTTTTGACAAAACCGCCATCTGGCAAGGGCGAGGTGCGCACTTCAATGATCTGACCTGCCTGCAATTCAAGCTCAAGATGATCCTGCAAGACGCCACCCAGCTTTTCCTCACGCTTGAGCAAAGGCAGTTTGGCGTAGGCCATGGGAAGAGACAGGCTCATCGGCGCCAAGCCCAGCAAGGTGATGGCTTGCTCATTGATCGTGACGACGCGGTCCTGCGCATCGACGATCAAAATGCCTTCCTGCATATTGGCCAGTGTCGATGACAAGACATGGGCTTTCACATGCAGCTTTTCGCGCGTCATGTTCAGACGGTATTTTTCAACGGTGCCAAAGCCCATGATGAGGAGAAGCGCAGCGTCGATGACCAGCACAAGGCGCAGCATGGCAGCTTTTGAGCGTTCATGCTCGGCCAGCAATTCGTCGAGACCCAGCGCCACGCTGACCACAAGCGGATAATCGGGAATGGCACGGAAACTGATCAGGCGTGTGACACCATCGACCACACTGGTGTTTTCATATGTGCCGCTGCTCACGCCTGCCAGCGCGTGTTGCACAGCAGGCGGTGACAAGGTGCGCCCCAAAACATCCGAACTCATGCCACTGCGCGCGCGCACGGCGCCATCCGTTCCCCATAAGGTGATGGCACCCGATTTGCCGACATCAATCGAATTATAAAGGCGCGACAAGAGATGCGGATCGACAGAGGCCACAAGCACTCCGGCGAACTGACCCTTCGCATCACGCAATTTGCGCGTGAACTGAATGGTCCAAACCTGACTCACACGCCCCAGCACAGGCTTTGAGATGAACAGCTCATCTCTCGGATTGCCAACATGCACGCGGAAATGTTCGCGATCACTCAAATCAAGCGCGCCCGAGGTTTGCAGATTGGAGCTGCGCATCCAGCCGTCAGCGCCAATCGTCGCCAGCTGCACCGCAAGGTCCTTCGGGAAATAATCGCGCCGCGCCACTTGTTCGACCGAGAAACGTGCAGGATCACGCTCGAATTCCGCGCGCGCCACCAGCAAAGCAAGATCTATATTGCGAATAGCGCTGATAATATGTTGTTCGAATGCCGTGTTGAGATTGGCTGCATTGAAACGGGCTGTCGCAATCTCGTTTTGCTTTTGCCGGTCAAAATAAATGGCGAAGGTCACATTGCCGATCACCAGCGCAGCAAGGCCCACCACGGTGGTGGTCTGCATCGCCGCGCGCAATAGGCGGCGCACGGAAAACGGCACCGATGCAATGTCTGCCTGGTCGATCTGACGTTTCAAGGGCGGCTCCCAGCCAAGCCCTCCATGGCTCGCTTTGTCACGAGGAAGGCCTTCAATATGACTGACAGCTTAACATTTGCGCTGGGGGCCAGCAAGCCAAGCTAATGGCTTAGCTCACGCTATAGCGTTGACCAATATACGAAAAAACTTCCCTGTCTGGCTTCCGGGGCGTCGTGCTGGGGAGCCCGGGAGGGCCGACTGGCCCCAAAAGGCCCGTTGCAGGATGCGCACGGCGGGCTTATCCTTTACCCGATCTTTGGCTCCACCAAGAGGGCCAAAGCGGGAGGATAAACTATGCGCCCTAGCACCAAGGCCCTCGCTGCGGCCTTTCTCACTTATGGACTGATCACGACCATTCCAGCCTATGCCCAGCCGGCCAAGGCTCCGGCTGCCAAATCGATCAAAATCGACAAGGATGACATTGGCGGCACGGTCACCGGCCCCAACGGACCTGAAGCTGGCGTTTGGGTCGTGGCTGAAACCCACGATCAGCCGGTCCGCTATATCAAGATTGTGGTCACTGACGATCAGGGCCGCTTCGTCATCCCCGACCTGCCCAAGGGCACCTATGATGTCTGGGCGCGCGGCTATGGACTTGTTGATTCCGACAAGCAGAAAGTCGCGCCCGGCAAGCTGATTTCGATCACCGCCAAAATTGCGCCCGATGAAAAGTCAGCGGCGCATTATTATCCGGCGATCTATTGGTATTCGATGCTGAAGATCCCGGGCCTCGATCAATTCGGTGGCAAGAGCGACATTCCCGACAAGATCAAACAGTCCGACTGGCTCAATCTGATGAAGAACAATGGCTGCGTGGGCTGTCATCAGCTCGGCCAGCTCTCAACCCGCACGATCCCCGAAGCTTTTGGCAAGTTTGACTCAGGCGCAGACGCTTGGGCACGCCGCACGCAGTCGGGCCAGGCTGGTGAAAGCATGACCAATCTGCTCGCCGGTGAAATGGGCGGTGCGGGCTATAAATATTTCGGTGACTGGACGGACCGTGTCGCCAAGGGCGAATTGCCCAAGTCCAAGCCGCAGCGCCCGCAGGGCGACGAGCGCAACATTGTTGTGACGTTGCGTGACTGGTATTCCGACAAGAAATATCTGCACGATCTGATTTCAACGGATCGTCGCAAGCCGACCGTCAATGGTTATGGCCCGCTCTATGGCTCACCGGAATATTCATCCGATCTGATGCCGGTCATGGATGTGAAGAAGAATGACTTCACCACTGTGAAAATGACTTATGAGGAAGGCACGCCTGAGGCACTGGGGCCGGGACACGCCGCCGCCAAGGAAGCTCTGCAGCCCTCCGCCTATTGGGGCAATGAGAAAATCTGGGACACGCATGTCAACAACCACAACAGCATGATCGACCAGGATGGTCGTGTGTGGCTGGCAGCCACCGGCTTCAAGCCGGGCAATCCCGACTATTGCAAGAAGGGCTCGGATTTTCCCTCAGCCAAGGCCTTCCCGCTGGATGCATCGCTGCGCCGCATCGCCATGTATGACCCCAAAACCAAGGTCTACACGCCTTATCAGACATGCTTCACCACGCATCATCTGAACTTCGGCTACGACAAGGACAATACAGTCTGGGGTTCGGGCGGTGGTCAGGTGCTGGGCTGGCTCAACACACGCGTGCTCTTGCAGACGGGTGACGTGAAGAAAGCCCAAGGCTGGACACCGCTGATCCTCGACACCAATGGCAATGGCAAGCGCGACGACTATGTTGAGCCCAACCAGCCGGTCGATCCGACCAAGGACAAGCGCATCATCGCCAGCTTCTATGCAGTCATGCCGCATACAGATGGTTCGGTCTGGGGCACGCTGCGCTCCAATCCGGGTGCGGTTGTGCGCGTGGTGCCGGGTTCCAACCCGTCAGAAACAGCACTTGCCGAAATCTACAATGTCCCCGCACCGGGCTTTGGCCCGCGTGGCGCTGACATCGACAAGAATGGCGTTGTCTGGACCTCGCTGGCCTCTGGTCATCTGGGTTCCTTTGATCGTCGCAAGTGCAAAGGCCCGCTCAATGGCCCGAACGCGACCGGCAATCATTGCCCTGAAGGCTGGAGCTTCTTCAAATATCCTGGCCCCGGCTTTGACGGGATCGGCGATAACAGCGCTGAATCGAGCTATTACACCTGGGTCGATCAGCACAACACGTTCGGCCTTGGTGACAATACGCCTGTCTCGACCGGCAATCTCAACGATGGCCTGATCGCGATGAAGAAAGACGGCACGATGGTCGTCTTGCGCGTGCCCTATCCAATGGGTTTCTACGCCAAGGGACTTGATGGCCGCATTGACGATGCGAAAGCTGGCTGGAAAGGCCGCGGTCTTTGGGCAGCCAATGGTGATCGCACACCGTGGCTGATCGAGGGCGGCAAAGGCTCACGCCCGCTGGCAGCGCACTTCCAATTGCGCCCCAATCCGCTCGCGCATTGATTCGCGCCTGAAACCAAAGCAAACCCCCGTACCATCGTACGGGGGTTTTTTATTGCGTGACGCAACGGCATCAAGAAGTGCCCATTTTTGGCGGACTTCTTTATCAAGCACTTAGCAAAAACCCTGTTTCGAAAAGACACAATCGTAAGTATGTTCATCACAAGAAAAGTAACTTCTGGGTTGTAACCTGCTCCTGTTTTGAGAATTGATTTTGCCTTGCGGCAACAGGAGTTGTCATGAATCTGACGATTGCGCGCGCCCTCAATACATTCGGCATTGCCGTTGTGGCCGGGTGTTTGATTATTGCGGCTGCGGCCACTTTTTCCCTTCAGCAATTGCGTGTGGGCGGGGCCGCCTACAGCAATATGATCGCCGGCAAGGATCTCGTCGCCGACGTTCTGCCGCCACCCCTTTATGTGATCGAGGCCTATCTGAATGCCACGATCATGGCCGATGAAAAAATTTCGCTCGCCGAATCCAAAGCGCGCTTTGCACCGCTGAAGAAAGATTTTGATGAGCGCCGCGCCTTCTGGGCCAAGAGCGACCTGCCCTTCTATCTCAAGTCAGAACTGGCCGCCTCTTCCGCTGCGGCAGAGAAATTCTGGAACTTGCTGGAAGACAAATATCTGCCAGCCATTGCCAGCGGCGACACAAAGGCCGTCCGCAAAATTGGTGACGAATTGACCGCCCTCTACACGGAGCATCGTCGTGCGGTGGACGTGCTGGTGGTCGACGCCAATAAATTCCTGGCCAATGCCGAGTCGGAGGCACAAGAAGCTGGCAATGTCTGGCAGACGGTTCTTCTGTCGACAGCTGCCATGGTCCTGCTGCTTGTTTGCATCGGCGTCTACATCATCCGCAAAAAGGTCGTGCGCCCGTTGCTCGGCATGGCGGATTACATGACGCGCCTGGCCAAAGGCACTTATGAAGAAGATGTGCCCTTTGCTGATCGTCGTGACGAGATTGGTGAAATGGCTCATGCGGTCGCCATTTTCCGCGCATCAGCCATTGAGCGACAGCAGGCACGCCAGCGCGAAGACAAGGCTCGCGACGATGCGGAAGCCGCGCGCGCCCAGCAAGAAGCGCTCGAGCGCGAAGCTGACGCCAAGCGCCAGCGCGTGGTGGAAGCGCTGGCCATGGGACTTGACCATATTGCGCGTGGCGACCTCGCCTTCCGTCTCGAGGAACCACTCGCCGATGAATATGAAAAGCTGCGCGCTGATTTCAACGCGGCGATTGCCTCGCTTTCGACCACGCTGAAATCGATCTCGGTTGCCACCGAATCCGTTCATGGCGGTGCGCGTGACATCACCACCGCTGCGGATGATCTGGCGCGTCGCACGGAACAGCAGGCGGCCGCACTTGAGCAAACTTCCGCTGCCCTGAACGGCATTGTCGATGCCGTGCGCCGCACGTCTGAAATGTCCGAGAAGGCGCGCGCAGCCGTCACCGCTGCCAAGGTGCAAGCCGATGGTTCAGACGGCATTGTGCGCGATGCCATCACCGCCATGGATACGATTGAACAATCGTCGCGCCAGATTGGCGAGATCATCACCATGATCGACGAGATCGCCTTCCAGACCAATCTCCTTGCCCTCAACGCGGGTGTCGAAGCGGCGCGTGCGGGTGAAGCGGGCCGTGGCTTTGCCATTGTCGCGCAGGAAGTGCGCGGATTGGCGCAGCGTTCAACCGAAGCGGCAAAAGCCATCAAGGGTCTGATCTCGACATCATCCGCCCAGATTGAATCAGGGGTGGGCCTCGTGCGCCATACGGGAGAGGCTTTCTCCTCCATTGGGCAGCATGTGGTGCGCGTCACCGAATTGGTCGAAGCCATTGCAACCTCCGCGCATGACCAATCGGTCAGCCTGCGCGAAGTGAATATTGCAGTCGGCCAGATGGATCAGAACACGCAGCAAAATGCGGCCATGGTCGATGAGACCACCAGCGCGAGCCATGCCCTCACGGATAAAGCGCATGATCTCGAACGACTGGTCGCCCGCTTCACGTTGGATGGCGCACGCCAAAGTCTTGGCCTCGCACGTGCCGATGCCACGCCCAACAATCCGCCGGTGCGCAGCCTGACCAAACGCATCGCGGCAGCCTTCGGGCGCTAAATAAAAAAGGGGCGGTTTCAACCGCCCCTTTTTGCATCAGACAAAGGGCGGCCCAATGGCGCGCCGATAAAAATGCCAGGTCGCATGCGCCAAGACAGGCATGACAATGGCAAGCCCCATAAATGCGGCCAGCATGCCCAGCAGAAGCAAAAGCGCCACACACAGGCCCCAGAGCAAAACAATGATGAGATTTTCCTTCACCGCACGCAGGCTGGTGGACAAAGCCACCTCGAGCCCGACCTGACGATCCAGCATCATCGGAAAGGAAAAGACACTCATCGACAAGGCCACCACAGCGAAGAAGAAGCCGATGATATTGCCCACCGCAATCAGACGCAGACCAGCCTGCGTCTCAAATATTTGCGTGAAAAATTGCCCATAGGTTTTGGCGGGCATATCGCCGAAGAAAAACACATAGAGCACATGGGCTATCGTCAGCCAGGCGAGAAACAGCACAGCCAGCAAAGCGCCCAGCGCCAGAATCGCACCCAGATTGCGCGCACGCAAAACATTGAACGCATCCTGCCAGGATGGCTGCTCACCACGCTCACGACGACGGCTGATTTCATACAGACCAATCGCCGCAAAGGGGCCGACCAGAACAAAGCCCGATAGCAGGGGAAAGAGCAGCCAGAAGCCGTTCTGCCCAGCTGTCACCAGCGCAATCACCACACCGGCCACGGGATAAAGCAGACCCAGAAAAAGCAGGTGCGAGGGCATCTCCCAAAAATCGCGCCAGCCCTCCGCCATTGAGCGGGGAATATCGCTGGCCCGCAGGCGGCGGGTCACAAAGCGCGGCTTGCGCGCCAAACGCAAAGTGTGATCAGTCGAGCTCATGTGAAGCACTCCCGCTCGGGGCATGATCCCACACAACGCAAAAGCTGCGGGCGCGCTCCATCTGCATGCGCGAAAAGTCTGATCCATAAAATGGCGCAAGCACCGGCCCCTTAACCTGCCGTTAGAGAAATCCGTCCATGGTCCGGCTCAGGGAAATCTGAGTTTTGCGTATTCCCGACCCTTTCAGAGCCTGTTGGCGCTCGTGAACAAACCCCGCTGGCCCACAGGCCTGCGGGGTTTTTTGTGAGCTGGCTCGCCCCATGGTTGCGCATAGGCCGGGATTGCCGATAAATCAGGACGAGAGAGCGCCCAAAAGCGCCAGAGCGACACACGGGAGCGACGACCAGAATGACCCATCTGACCAGATTGAAAACAGCGGCCTTGGCCACCTGCGCCGCACTCGGCCTGGCAGCCCTGCCCGCGCCCGCACAAGCAGCGGATTTTTATGCCGGCAAGCAGATCGTCTTTCTGATCGGCAGCGATGCGGGCGGCGGCTATGATCTTTATGCGCGCGCACTCTCACGCCACATGAATCGCTTCATCCCCGGCAATCCGGTTTTCGTGCCACGCAACCAGCCGGGTGCGGGCTCTGGCACGGCCGCCGCTTATCTCGCCTCCGTCGCCCCCAAGGATGGCACCACGATCGGGGCGCTGTTCCCCGGCGTCATCATCGGACCGCTGCTTGAAGAAAAACAGCAAGGCCTCTTTGACCCGACCAAATTCATCTATCTGGGCAGCGCGGATTCAGGCACGCGTGTGTGCATCACCTATGAAACGTCAAAGATCAAAACCTTTGAACAGACCCAGACCAACAAGGTGATCATTGGCGCGAGTGCTGCGGGTGGCTCCACGCGTGACTATGCCTATCTGCATCAGAATGCAGCCGGTGGGCAGTTCAATGTCGTCTCCGGCTATAAAGGCACGGTCGATATTTTCCTCGCCATGGAGCGCGGAGAAGTGGACGGCATGTGCGGCCTCGACTGGTCGAGCCTGAAATCGCAGCGCCCGAGCTGGGTGGCTGACAAGAAGATCAACATCCTCGTGCAAAACGGGCTGGAATCAGAAGCCGAGCTCGACAAGATGGGTGTGCCGACGATCTGGAAATTCATCAAGAAAGACGAAGACAAGCGCGCGGTGGAAATGGTCTTCAGCCAGCAGATCTTTGGCCGCCCTTATATTGCGCCGCCCGGCACCAATATGGATCAGGTCAAAATCCTGCGCGACGCGTTCATGAAAACTGTGAAAGATCCTGAATTCCAGGCTGACACGGAAAAGAACCGTCTTGACGTCACGCCCTCATCTGGCGAGCGCGTGCAGAGCGTGATCGAAAAGCTTTATGCGACCCCGAAAGAGACGATCAAGCGCGCGAAAGAAATCATCTCACCGCCCGCCTAAATCTCGATCCGCAAGGACACACTGCCGATCCCGCCGAGTTCGCCTTTGAATTCGGCGGGGCCGTCCACTTTCAAAAGCTTGTTGAGCGACCCGGTCGTCACAATCTGACCGGCTTTCAATCCTCCCAGACGATCAACGCCCGCCGACGCAAAAGCGGCCACCGCCAACAAGGGCTCGCCATCATTGTGGCGCGCCTCGTGGTCGGCGATCAGCGCGCCATCGCGCCACAGCTTCAGCGCCATGCCACCGCGCGCCACATGGACCACATCGGCTGAGCCGGTGCCTGCAACAAAGCCGCCATTGTTGAGATTATCAGCGAGCTTGGCCTCAAGCGGCGTGGCATCAAAATCGGCATAGCGCGTGCCCACCAGCTCAATGGCTGCCAGCACTTCAGCACTCGCCGCCAGAACATCATCGATTCCATAGATGCGCCCGGGCGGCAGGTCGCGCGCGAGCCGGATCGCCAGTTCCAGCTCGACAATCACCCATTGCCCCGCCCCCAGCCGAAAAACCCCGCCATTGGGTCGGCAGTCGCCAGCAAAGATCGGCCCGGCAATGGGCCGCCCACTACCATCAGGCGCAAAACCCGTCTTCCAGCCCGCCACAGCCTCGCCTGAGAGCCGTGCCACCTCGGCCTGGGCCTCATAGGCCCCCGCATGGTCGGAAGGCCCCTCTGCGGCCTGCCAGCGATGCAGGGAGCGGGTCTGGCGAGCGCGGGCGAGATTTTGAGCGAGCGTCACGTTTGGCCTCGGTAATCGTCAGAATCGGGGTTCAGGCGGGGACAATAGACGTTTTCAGGTTGATCTCACTCCTCAAATGGGGCATAGACCCGACACGAAATTCGGATGCGTGGCCCGTCCCGCTCCCCAACTGTTCTAAGGACGAGTCATGAAGGTCCGTAACTCTTTGAAATCGCTGCGCGGTCGTCATCGCGACAACCAGCTCGTGCGCCGTAAGGGCCGCGTCTACATCATCAACAAGACACAGAAGCGCTTCAAGGCTCGTCAGGGCTAAGATCTCGCGTCTGCCGTCAAGTTGACTTGAAAAGCCCCGGCCTCGCCGGGGCTTTTTCGTTTTGGGCCTTTGACGGGCACCCAAGTGCGCCCTAGTCTTTCCCCTATGCGTGCCGTCTCGACCCTGATTGCGAGCCTGTCGGCAGCCGCCCTGATCGCCGGGGCTGCCTTGCCCGCCCATGCCCAAATGAAATCGCCTGAGGCGCAGACGAGCCAGCCCGCGGGCCGTCAAAAAATCCTCGATGAATTGTTTGAGCGCCTCGCCAAGGCGCAAGACCGCGATGAAGCCCGCGGCCTGTCAGGCGCCATCCAGCGCGTCTGGGCGCGCTCGGGCTCGGATACGGCTGACCTGCTGATGGAGCGTGTGGCCACGCTCATGCGCCAGAAAGAGCTCAAACCGGCTGAAGATCTGCTCGACCGGCTGATCGACATTGAGCAGCAATGGGCGGAAGCCTGGAGCCGGCGCGCCACCATGCGCTTCCTTGAGCACAATCATGCGGGTGCGATGGAAGACTTGGCCCATGTGCTGCAAATTGAGCCACGCCATTTCATGGCGCTGGTGGGCGTGGGCGCGATTCTCGAGCGCGAGGACAACAAGGCGCAGGCCTTGCGCGCCTTCCGCCGCGCCCTCGAGATCAATCCGCAGCTCAGCGACATTCGCGAGAAAGTCGAGAAGCTCACCATCGAAGTGGATGGGCGCGAGATTTAATCCGCACCCACCGCCTTTTTGACCTTTGCAATAAACTCGGGCGAGGCATCGACGATGCGCTCAGCCAGACGCTGCACTTCAGCTGCATCACGATGAGTAATGGAGAGATTGCGCTTTTTGGCATCTTCCAGAAAAGCCGGATCAACAACCATCTTTTCAAAGGCCTCACGCAAAACCGCGACACGATCAGCGGGCACAGTGGGGCCAACAGCAAGTGCGCGGGCATGCGGCGTGCCGGCCGCCAGAAACTCCGCGATCTCGCGCGTCTCGCCTTGCGAGAGCTCAATCAATGTCGGCACATCTTTCAATTCCGGCATGCGGGTGAGCGTGAATTGAACGGGAATGGTGATCTTCTTGTCGCGCAGCCAATCGGCATTGCCGCCCGAAATATTCTCCCATGCCACAACCCAGCCCGAAATCTCGCCACGCTCCATCGCCATGTTCAATTCGCCACCGGTGGGAAACCCGGAGATGACGCGAAACTGTCCGGCAACCGAATCTTTCAACAGCGATGCCCATTGATAGGACAGATGCGAACGGCCCATGGAGCCCAGCACGACATTGCGATCCGACTTCAGCTCGCTCATCGAGGTGCCCGGTGACGTGTGCCAGATCGCCAGCATCTGGCTGATCTGGTCGTAAGCACCCAGCCACTGGAATTTCTTGGACTGAAAGCGAACACCCTCATTCTGCAATTTTTCAATCAGCGGCAAAGCATGGGCGAGCAGCACGCGGCTGCCATCCATCGGCGCATTGTTGAAAATGAAATTGCCCGCAATGGCGCCGCCCGCGCCCGGCATATGTTCGACGATCATGTTGGGCTGGCCAGGAATATGGCGCACCAGATGGGTGGCCACGAGCCGCCCATAAAGATCATAAGACCCGCCCGGCCCCGTACCCATGACCAGCGAAATGCTATTGCCCTTGTAGAAGGCTTCAGGTGTCTGGGCATAAGCGCGCGTGGCACCGAGCATGACGGCCAGCGCGAGCGCGGATGTGAGCAGACGATTCATAGGGTCCTCCCGAGATCTTTGCGGGCAACCTAGAGCTAACCGGCGCGCGGATAAAGCCTTTGTGGGCTCACACTTGCCTGATGGGGTAACACGGGCTCAGCCCGGCATCACGGCGCGGCGAAGCGACTTGAAGAACAAAGAGGCTTTGGACTTCACCTTCGGCACGAAAACAGCATCATGGGTTTCGGCCACCGTGCACGACTTGCAAATCGAGCAATCCGAAAACGCATGCCGACGATTGATATCGACGAGGTTCAAAAACGCGTCCGTCTTCCAGATGTCATAGTAATCCTGCTGCATCAGGTTACCGATGACATGTTTCAGGTTGTAATCCATGCAGCACAAGACAACGTCGCCGTTGGGAAGCAGCACATTATTGTCGTAAAAGGGCGTTGATTTGCAAGTGACCGGCACATGGTGCAGCGGTGACTCGATCAGGGTTTGATCGCCCACATTTTCGCCATTCAAACTGCCCGCGCGCGTATGGCCGTTCCATTTTCCAAGTCGAATCTTCAAATGCGACAGCCGCTCATGAACACGGCCTGTCCCGTCCATCGTCATCATGCTGACGCTCGGAAAATAACGCTCGTCAACGAAGGTCTTGAAGCGCAAAAAGATGCGCTCCCATTCAGCTGAATATTTCCAGCCCTTCATATTCGCATTGGCATCAGGCAAGTGCAGGCACAGAATTTCAATCTGCGCGCGATGCTTTTTCATCAGACCAATGACCTGGTCCGCATCAGACTCGCTCATGCCATAGAGCGTTGTGTAAATGGCAATGCGCCGCCCGTCCTCCAGCGCATGCCGCAACATGTCGGTGCATTCGCGATTGGCCCAAGGCTCCGACATGCCCGAAAATTCAATCCGAACATGGGCCGGCACTTTGGCGAGCATGGTCTGGAAATTTACAAGCGAGAGATATTTGTTATGCCGCTCTGGTTGATAAGCAGCCTTGAGGCCCGCCTGAGGGCAAAAGGTGCACATCAGCGGACAGCCGACCATCGTCGTGATTTCAAGAGAGGGCATGAGACAACCGGTCAAAAAGTTGATAAAGGATTCCCTCAGTAGCAAAGAACGAGGACAACCTCAATCGCGATCCAACAGTCACGACGACACAATATCCACCCTAACCAAACTGGATTATGATTGTTTTTGGCAAAAAATTGACCGCCGATGATCACGAGCCGCAGGGCGCCCATATGAGTATTCGCCGCACGCATATCATCACATTCGCCACGCCGAACTACCGGCAGGCCGCCGACATTCAGGCAAAGGCGGTGCGGCACTTCAGTCAAGCGACGCATATGATCTATGGCCCAGATCATCCCGTTGTGCAGAAATTGATCTCCGACCACCCAGATCATTTCCGCCACAAAAAAGGGTTCGGTTATTGGTTATGGAAGCCCTATATTATTCGTGACGCACTGAGCTGGGTTCCAGAAGGTGAGCATGTTCTCTACCTCGACGCAGGTGTAGCGCCTGTAAACGAGATGGACGAATGGCTTGCCGAGCTTCAGAAACATAACATTGCTTTTGTCGGGCATGATCCCTGCGTACCAATCACAAGAAATACAAAGCGCGACTGCTTCATCAGACTCGATAGCGACAATGAAGAGACCTATCGCGCGCCCGAAGTCAGCGGCGGCTTTCAATCATATCGGTCAGGCCCTGAGGCACGCGCCTTCGTCGAAGAATTCATGCGGGCCATGACCATACCGGGAATGAATGATGACAGCCCGAGCACTCTGGGGCTACCGGAACTTCCCGATTTCATTGCGCACCGACATGATCAGTCGGTTCTTTCAATCATCGCTCACAAGCAAGGCGCCGCACTCTTTACAGAACCATCTCAATATGGTCGCTTAGCATCTCACTCGATGCGAGGCACGCCAGAGAGCCCCTTCCTTGATCGGGATAAAGAGCACCAACAAATTTTTGATGTTCACCGACTTCGCAATCGGCCAGCTTATAAGTTTTATATTTGGCGCTGGAAACGAAGGCGCGCGTTGAAAAAACTTGGATTCAAATCCATATAAGTGAAATGTCGATCATGTCTAACGGCGCCCACCTCTCCATCAGCTTTCACAATTTCTGGCCGGGCTTCGCACCCCAGAGCTCCTATTTCGTGCGTGCGCTCGAAGAGCGCTTCAGCATCACAATTGAGCCGCTTGGCCGTGACATTCAATTCTTCAGCGTCTTTGGGCGCAACTTCCCCGAAGAGGTTCTTAAATCATCCGCCTTGAAAGTCTGGTTCACCGGCGAGGCGCAAGATCCGCGCGACCTCATCTATGATCTTTACTTCAACTTCTCGCGCAACGAGCTGCTTGGAAGCCGCTCCATCCGCCTGCCGCTCTGGGGGACTTATATTCGCTGGTGGGACAAGGGCACGCCGCTCTCGCCAGACAGCCTGACCGCGCCGCGCGTCTTCAAGCGCCGCGACAAATTCTGCAATTTCATTTTCTCCAATCCGGTGTCGTTCCGGAACGAATTTTTCACGACACTCAACGCGCGCCAGCGTGTCGATTCCTATGGCAAAGTGCTCAACAATATGGGGCATCGCGCGGGCGATAAAATCCTCACACTCCAAGATTACCGCTTCACCATTGCATTCGAGAATTTCAAATCGCTCGGCTATGTGACGGAAAAACTGCTCGAGCCCTTGGCCGCAGGCTCTGTTCCCATCTATTGGGGAGCACCCGAATGCCGGACCGATTTCAATCCGGCCGCTTTCATTGATGCTTCGCAATTTTCCGATCTTGAGGCGCTGGCCGATCATATCCAGCGCGTGGATGGGGACGACCAGATGCTTGCCGCATTTTGCGAGGCGCCGGTTTTTGCAAATGGCATCCCCCATGAGATGACGCCTGCTTCTTTCGTTGAGCGCATTGAAGAGGCGCTCGAGACGCCATCTCTGCGCGGCTTTGGGCGTGATTCAAATATCCAGATTGCCCAGAAGCGCAATATGAAAGGACGCCTGCGTTCGGGGCTTCAGAAAGCCCGTCAAGCCTTGCGGTTTTAAACCTCAGGCCCAGTCGATGATCTTACGATGCGCGCCGATTTCCAAAACCTGTTCGCGCAATCGATAAAACTCCCGCCGCACGAGTTTCGTGACAGGTGGGCGCGGGCGCAAACGCTTGCCACGTTCTCGAATGGTCGAGGCCAAAGCTGTGTCAGCAGCAAGCGTTTCGAGACGATCCGCCTGGATGACGGGCGCTGGATCGAGATGGAACGTCGTGATGCCACGAACGGCGCCATGTCTTTTGGAGAACAGGTAAAGATCCAGCGGCACAGCATAACGGGCTGGCATCTGCAACAGAGCAAGACAAGCTGAACGGTTGATGGCGTAGCCTGCCGTTCCGATGGACAAGCCGCGCAAGGCGCGCAAACTGCGGCCCGCAAAAAGCATTTCTTTTTTTTCCAACGCCACAGGGTGACCGTTCGTCGCTTCCAACTTCACGATTATTGGCACATCGCGATCATGGGGCCACGCGGAGATCACTGATCCTGCGTCAGGCACAAGACAGGCATCATCTTCAAAAACACAGCCCCAAGCCACATTGGCTTCGACAATTTTTTCCCAAGCCCGACGATGACTGAGTGCGCACCCAATCTCGGCACCCGACAATGGATAAATCGCCGCGCGATCACGATGGCGCTCCAGATCAGCCTCGCTCATGGCGCGGCCATTCACTGCTGCAACCCGTTCAAAGTCCAAACCTGCTGCCGCAGCCTGCGCCTGGAAATGGGCCAATCGCTCGTGCGCGCCATCCATATTGATGAGCAGATTGAGAGGCCCACTCATCAGCACAGCTTCTTGTAATATTGACCAAGCAGGCTTGTGGTCGGCGGCAGATCCCGCAGCGCGCCCGCATTGTGCAGATTGGTGTGCCAGGCGTGGATCATCAGACTGTCGTCGCGCAACATTTCGCGCACAGCCCGGTCGTCAGGATTAACGAGCTCAATGCAATCGGCTTGCGCCACAGGATAGAAAACCGATGCAGGCAGGAGCGCTTCTGTCATTCCGTGCTTTTCGACAAAATAGGTCAAGGCGCGCGGGCCAATCGCCATACGGCCGGGATTGCTTGGCAAGGTCTGGCCCACAAGGGCTTCCAATCGTCGCCACAGGCGCACACGTCTTGTCGCCCACGGCACATCAAGCGGCACTTTGGTCACGGCCGCATAATAATCCTCAAGCAAAGCGGAATCGGGCTCAAGGTAGATGACGCTATTGCCTGCACGCCCTGTCGGATACCAGCCCAGAATGACGGGGCTCTTGATCGCAACGGGGGATAAAAACAGGCAGTCGCAATCGGCCCACATGCCACGTCCCAGTTTCTGCAGACGCAGGCGGACAATGTCGGAGAACAGCGGCAAATGCCCGCCATCCAGATACAGCCGCTCGGCTGAGCCAACATCCATGACATCGCGCACGTCAAAGACCGCGTCTGCCAGACCCTCACCGCGCAGGGCGCCAACATCTGTCGTGTAAAGCTCGATGTGATGACCCGCCGCCCGGACGGACGCCAGACACAACCGCTCCAGCCAGCCCACAGGGCCCTGCCAGAAGGAAACAATGGTCCGCAGCGAAGAAGGTGAAGGCGCGCTCATAGATCGGCTTTAGCCCAGCCCAATGGCCAAATAAAGCCACGCCCACGCAAAAACAAAAAAGCCCCGGTTCTCAGGTGAGAACCAGGGCTTAATTGGTGGGCGCGACAGGGATTGAACCTGTGACCCCTACCATGTCAAGGTAGTGCTCTGCCGCTGAGCTACGCGCCCGTGGCAAGGCGCCAAAAAGGGCGTCTGCAAACGGAATGGCCGGGGTATAAAGGGCATTCGGCAGCGAAGCAAGCGCTTGAGGCGCTTTTTTCAGGCTGCCAGCAGACGCTGAACCTCGTTGACGAGATCCTTCAGATGGAAGGGCTTGGAGAGGATTTTGGCCTCACGTGGAGCATTATTGTCGGGGTTGAGCGCAACAGCGGCAAAACCGGTGATGAACATGACCTTGATGTCGGGATCAAGCTCGGTGGCGCGGCGCGCCAGCTCAATGCCATCCATCTCCGGCATCACAATATCGGTCAGCAGCAGCTCGAAAGGCTCTTCGCGCAGGCGATTATAGGCCGACAGGCCATTGTCGAACGAGGCGACATCATAACCGGCATTTTGCAGCGCCTTCACAAGGAAGCGGCGCATGTCGTTGTCGTCTTCGGCAAGAAGGATCTTGGTCGAAAGGGCGGGCAGATTCATGGGGGCCTCACGCAAAACTCTGCCCCTATAAGCGCAGGCGAGAGTAAAGAAGGCGTGAAAAGACAGCCCTGCCCGAGAAGGAAAATTGCCCTGAAAAGCCTTCTGGTAGACAGGTCTGTGCCGTCTTGGCACATTGAAGCGCATCAAACTCCATTTCCTGCCCGTTTGCGGCCGGACGAGGCCCGGTCATGAGCAGCGCCAGCGATCCGACGAACCCATTGACTGGCAGCATTGGTGCCCCCGTCGAGCCCGAGTTGCGCGTGCCGTTCGAGACGCTGGAGCCAGCCACCCTTGCGACCCCGCTCGTCTATTGCTCACCGCATTCAGGTGCCATCTATCCGGCCGCTTTTCTGGAGGCCTCGCGCCTGACGCCGCAAGCGCTGCGCCGCTCTGAAGATGCTTATGTCGACGAGCTCTTTGCTTGTGCCCCGGAGCTCGGCATTCCGATGCTGAAGGCCTATTTTCCGCGCGCTTATCTCGATCTCAACCGCGAGCCTTATGAGCTGGATCCGCGCATGTTCGAGGGGGTCTTGCCCCATACCGCCAATACGCGTTCGCTGCGGGTGGCCGGTGGACTTGGCACCATCGCGCGCATCGTCTCAGAGGGGCAAGAGATCTATGCCGGGCGGATGCCTGTGGCAGAGGCGTTGCGGCGCATTGAGGGGCTCTACAAGCCCTTCCACGCCACATTGCGCGGGCTTTTGCGCCGGGCGCAGCGCCGTTTCGGATTGGCTGTGCTGATCGACTGCCATTCCATGCCGTCTTGGATTGGTGCCGGCACGCAAAAGGCCGAAAAGATCGATGCTGATATTGTACTGGGCGACCGCTATGGCACGGCCTGTGGCGCACCCTTTGTTGATCTGATCGAACGCCATTTGCGCAATGCCGGCTATCATGTTCAGCGCAACAAGCCCTATGCGGGCGGCTTTATCACCGAACATTATGGCCATCCGGCTGCGGGCTTTCACGCCCTGCAGATCGAAATCAACCGCGCGCTTTATATGGACGAACACGCCCTGATGAAAAACCCGGGTGCCACGCGCCTGTCATCCGATCTGGCGAGCATGAGCCAAAGTCTGATGGATCTGGCGGGCGAAATGGCGCGGGAAAAAGGCGATTCCGGTCAACCCCTGGCTGCCGAATAGGCCTTAAAAAAAGACGGCCGCCGGTTTGCACCAGCGGCCCAAGTCTAGGGAGGAAACGCCCAAGGAGGGCATATCAGCGACGACATAGTCATCACGTGAACTATCTATACGTGTGCGCTGCACAAAGAGCAAGTGTTACTGACCTATTTTTGTTCGCTGCGGCAGACTGTCGCAATTTGTGAAACAAATCTCTGAAATGGGACGGGTTTCGGCGATGATCGGGGCTCGCGCCCAGCCCCTCGCCTCCAGAAAGGGTCTCCTGTATGTCTCAGCGATCCCTTTTGCCGGAGGCTTTATGAGCGCTGTCGATTTTGCCCGTTTTGTCGATGAGCTGGCGCAGGCCTCGGGCGAGGCCATCCTGCCGTTTTTTCGTACACATCTGGGCACTGAGGACAAGAATCACGGCGGCGTCTTTGACCCCGTGACCGAGGCTGACAAAGCCGCCGAAATCATCATGCGGCGCATGATTGAAGAGGCTTTTCCCGCGCATGGCATGATCGGCGAAGAGTTCGGCAATAAAAACGCCGATGCCGATTACGTCTGGGTGCTCGATCCCATCGATGGCACCAAGAGTTTCATTTCTGGCCTGCCGGTCTGGGGCTCGCTGATCGGATTGCAGCACAAGGGCCGCCCTTGCTACGGCATGATGCATCAGCCCTTCACGCGCGAACGCTTTTCGGGCGACGGGCAAGGCGCGCGTTGGCGCGGTCTGGATCTGCACGGCAAAATGACCGAGCGCACATTGCGCACACGCGCTTGCGACAATCTCGCGCAAGCCACGTTGATGACCACGCATCCGGCTTTGCTCACACAAGATACGCGCGGGCCTTATCAGCGCGTCGAGGACAAAGTGCGCCTGTCGCGCTATGGCGGCGATTGCTATGCCTATTGCATGCTGGCGGCTGGCCACATTGATCTTGTGATCGAGAGTGGATTGAACCCTTATGATATTGTCGCCCTGATCCCGATCATTGAAGGCGCTGGCGGCATCATCACGGATTGGTCGGGCGACAGCGCGGCCAAGGGTGGCGCCATTATCGCAGCAGGCGACAAGCGCACACATGAAGAAGCACTACGCCTCCTCAACGCCTGAATCTGCCAACGCCTGATCAGCTGCGGGTACCTCCTGCACTGAACCTGGAACAAAGGCGTCAAATCCGGCCCAGAAGCGCGCGCGAATGGTATCGCGCTCCATCAGAATCTCATGGCGTGCACCGGGCATCCAGATGAGACGCGCAATTTTCACGCGCGCACAAAAGCGCTCTGCGGCGAAGGAATCGGTCACCCAATCATCCTGTGGTGCAAAGACCAGCAAGGGTGTGTGAATGGTGCGCGGATAATCGGGGTCTGCAAAACGCGCCATCTGCCGAAAGGCAGCATGCGCCCAGCCGATGGTCGGATCACCCAGCGACAGGCGTTGTTCGCTGCAGACCATTTTTGTCAGACGATCAAAACGAAAGCGATCGGTTGTCAGCGGATTGCGCTCAAAGCCGCGCACGACAATCGGCTCCCGTCGCCCGCTGGGCACATAAGCGCGACCAAGGCCGATAGCATGCAAGGCATGGGCAGCAAAACGCGCCAGTCGCGGCCATGTCAAAACCAGATCAATCATCGGTGCACAGAGCACCATGCGCTCGAAGGGTGAAGCCTGCCGATGCGCATGCTCAAGCAGAATGGCGCCACCCATGGAATGGCCCAGCGCAAACCAAGGCTTGGGTGCGTGCGGCACAAAGACCTTGGCCAGCACCGCATCCAGATCGCGCTGGTAATGCGCGAAATCGGCAATATGCCCTTTGTCAGCTGCACGCAGCAGCCGCGCGGAAAGGCCTTGGCCGCGCCAGTCAAAAATCACCACGGCCAGATTGCGCGCCAGCAATTCACGGATTGTCTCGAAGTATTTTTCAATCGTTTCAGCCCGCCCCGTGGCGAGCAGCACGGTGCCGTGCGCAGGTGCTTCGGGCATGAACATGGCCGTGCGCAGACGCACCCCATCAGCAGCCTCAATAAAGGCAATTGTTCCGCCTTCTGGGGCCGGATTATCGGGTGTGTCGACAAGTTTCATCATGCGCGCATGTCACCTCAACGTGAGCAAGATGACAGGATGATGAAGGTGCTGCCAAGACCTCTGGAGAAATCAGGCCACGCCCAGGCGCAGCAAATCGTGCAGATGCACAATGCCGCAAGGGCGGTTTTGCGGGTCCACCACAAGCATGGCTGAAATTTTGCGGCTGTTGAGCATTTCCAACGCTTCCACGCCCAGTGTCTCAGGCGTGACGGTGCGCGGGGCGCGCGTCATCACATCATCGACATGGGCCGCCATCAGATCGGGGCGCATGTGGCGGCGCAAATCACCATCGGTGACAATGCCAGCCAGCGTGCCATCCGTATTGACGACACCCACGCAGCCAAAACCTTTGGCCGAAATCTGCACCACGGCGTCTCCCATCAGCACGCCCAACGGCACGAGCGGCACGCGCTCATCGCGATGCATGATGTCACGCACGAATGTGAGCTTCGCGCCAAGCTTGCCGCCCGGATGAAACACACGGAAATCCTGCGCAGTGAAACCCTTCACTTCGAGTAGCGCCACAGCAATCGCATCGCCCAGCGCAAGCTGCATGGTGGTGGATGTGGTGGGCGCCAAACCATTGGGACAGGCTTCTTCACTTTTGGGCAGAGCCAGACAGACATCGGCCTCGCTGCCCAAAGCGCTGTCTGCATTGGAAGTGATGGCCACCAGCGGAATCTGGAAGCGGCGCGAATAGGTGATGATGTCGGCAAGCTCTGCCGTCTCACCTGACCAAGAGAGGGCGAGAATCACATCACCCTGCTGGATCATGCCAAGGTCACCATGGCTGGCTTCGCCCGGATGGACGAAATAAGCCGGCTGCCCTGTTGAGGCGAGGGTTGCGGTAATCTTGCGCCCGACATGGCCTGACTTGCCCATGCCCGTCACAATGACGCGACCATTGGACGATGAGATCATCTCAATCGCGCGGGCGAACAGATCGCCAAGGCCGGTTTGGCTGAGGGCCGCCTCAAGGGCTGCAATACCCGCACGCTCAAGACCGAGCGTGCGAAGGGCGGAGGCCTTGGCCTGTGAAGAATGGGGAGCGCCAGATGTCATAGGCTTCTCATACCAGCGCCAAGCTCCAGAGGAAACCCCGCAGGGTTTTCTAGAGTGATCCCAACAGTTTCTTCAATTCAGCCTTGAAGGCCGGCGCCATATCTGCGCGCTCCAGCGCAAAATGGACATTGGCCATCAGAAAGCCAAGCTTCGAGCCTGTGTCGCAGGTGCGCCCGTCAAACCGCACGCCAAAGAACTCCTGCGTTTCCGACAATTTCTTCATGCCGTCGGTGAGCTGGATTTCACCGCCCGCGCCCTTCTCGATTTTTTCAAGAATGTCGAAAATCTGGGGCTCGAGAACATAGCGTCCCGAAATAATGAGATTGGAGGGCGCAGTTCCCTTGGCTGGCTTTTCAACCATGCCGCCGATCTGGAAGGTCGCGCCAAAATCCTGGCTCACAGAAACCACGCCATAAATATGCGTGTCTTCGTGCGGCACTTCTTCAACAGCGATAATATTGCCGCCGTGCTTGGCATAAGCATCCAGACATTGCGCCAGACAGCGCGTCTTGCGCGCGCCCGGCAGTGTGATCATGTCGGGCAAAATGACAGCAAAGGGCTCATCGCCAACAATATCACGCGCGCACCACACGGCATGGCCCAAGCCCAATGGGGCCTGCTGGCGCGTGAAACTGGTGGCCCCTGCAGCGGGAAGATCAGCCATCAGCGCTTCATATTCTTTCAGCTTGCCACGCTTCTGCAGCGTGTCCTCAAGCTCATAGGACATGTCAAAATGGTCTTCGATGGTTTGCTTGCCGCGCCCCGTCACGAAGACAAAATGCTCAATGCCAGCCTCGCGCGCCTCTTCCACCGCATGCTGCAGCACAGGCCGATCGACAACAGTGAGCATTTCTTTTGGAATGGTCTTGGTGGCAGGCAGAACACGGGTGCCAAGACCTGCAACGGGAAAAACGGCTTTGCGGACGCGCTTCATGGGGTGGCCATTCCAAACGATTAACCAAAGGGCGGCTAGGCTGCCTCCGCGCCCCAGGGAACGCAAGCACAGCTTGGCGGATTGTCTCCCGGATCGGGGCTTTCCTGTGGCATGCTATAACAGGCCCAGATGGGGTGAAAGTTAATGAGCGTTCTGGTGACGGGCGGGGCCGGCTATATCGGCAGCCATATGGTTCTGGAGCTTCTGGACGCGGGCGAAAAGCCGATCGTCCTTGATGACCTGTCGACGGGATTCCGCTGGGCTGTGCCGGACGGCGTGCCTTTCATCGAAGGGCAATGTGGCAATCAGGACTTGGTCAGCCGGGTGATCCGCCAGCACGGCGTGACCGAGATCATTCATTTCGCCGGCAAAATTATCGTCGCGGAATCGACCAGCCAGCCGCTTGATTACTACGACCACAACACCAGCCAGTCTCGCAATCTCATCGACTGCGCGGTCAAAGGCGGCGTGAAGCATTTTATTTTTTCATCCACGGCTGCGGTCTACGGTGAACCGAAAGCCAATCCGGTCACGGAAGACGAGCCACTCATGCCCGTCTCACCCTATGGGCGCTCGAAACTCATGACTGAGTGGATGCTGGAAGATGCCAGCCGCGCACATGGACTGCACCACATCGTGCTGCGCTATTTTAATGTGGCAGGTGCCGACCCGAAAGGGCGCGCGGGCGAATCGTGCACAATCGCCACGCATCTGGTGAAACTGGCGGCGCAAGCAGCGCTCGGCATCAGACCTGCGCTTGAGATTTTCGGCACCGATTACCCCACACCCGATGGCACATGCTTGCGTGATTATATTCAGGTCACCGATCTTGCGCGCGCGCATCTGGCCGCGCTGATCCATTTGCGCGAAGGCGGCAGCAATCTCGTTTGCAATTGCGGCTATGAACGGGCTTTTTCAGTGCGCGACGTCATTGAGACCATGAAAAAGGTTTCGGGCATCAATTTCGAAGTGAAAACGTCTGCGCGCCGCCCGGGCGACCCAGCCGCCATTGTCGCCAGCAACACACGTGTGCGCGAAAAGCTCGGCTGGACGCCGCTTTTTGACGATTTGCCGACCATCGCGAAACAGGCGCTCGATTGGGAACGCCGGTTGCACAACCGCAGGGCTCACGGGAGCGGCACGAAAGAATAGCCAGCATCTTTGCGTTGCAGGCGTCCAATGCCCGGATGATCCAGATGGGCAGCGGCAACAATCGCACCTGTTGAGGCAACCCACTCCAGCATGGCCTTGCGGGTGGCACCGGCGGTCTTGGGATCCAGATCATAGACCATGGCCGTTTCAGGTCGCGGCAAATGCAAAGCCGCCAGATGCACGACATCGCCCCAAGCGATGATTGGCGCATCCCCTGTATCAATCACCCAAGCTGTGTGGCCCGGCGTATGGCCGGGTGCAAGGCGCGCAGCAATGCCGCCCTCACCACCGCCCTCAGGCACGCGGCGAATGCGATCCAGATAGGGCCTGAAGGCTTTGTCATTGAGATGCAGCGTGCCACGTGCACGCTCAGACATGTATTCGGGTGGCGTGTCGAACCAGAAATCGGCTTCGACCTCATGCAGAACAATTTCTGCATTGGGGAACATGGCGGCACCCGCATCATCCACCAATCCGCCAAAATGATCCTTGTGCACATGGGTGAGATAAATGGCACGAATATCGGCATGCGAGACGCCGGTCTCGGCAAGGCGCGCATGCAAATGGCCAAGCCTGTTGTGCATCATCGTGCCCGTGCCTGCATCGATCAGCACGGGCCCATCTGCGCGATGCAGCAGAAAGGCATTGCAATCCATCGTCAGGGCCTTGTCGCCACCGGCCGCGGCAATCAGGCGGGTCGCGGCCGCGCGATCAACGGGATCGGGCACTTTGTCGAGCGCGGCATCGAGGTCGCCATCGAGCAGCGACGTGATCTCGGCGTGACCAATTTTGAATGTGCGGGGCATGGGGCTCTCCCTGTCTCTTTTTGGCTTTACGGAAGCTTGGGCCTGAACCGGCGCGGCGTAAAGCCCTTCCCTTTTTTCGATCGTGGTAAACAATTCGGAAACGAAAGCCCGCCTATGGTCTCAAGCTTCGAATCGCCCGCGCTGGGCGTTCATGCTTCCGTCGGCGATCCGGCGACCTCTGGAGTGGTTTTGCCGTGTTCAAGCGTTCAGCATTCAAAGCGAGGGTAACACCGCTGGCCCCTATCGGGCGGCGCGATGTCTATTGCTCGCCGGGACAAATCATTCGCACACTCGTCCTCTTCGCGCTGTTTTGTGCGGGCCTCATGATTGCGGCCACAGCCAATGCGCGTGCACAGGAGGCAGCGTCCGTCAGCGAAGCGCAATTCAAAAGCTTTGTCACAAATCTCTGGCCCGATGCGCGCAAAGCAGGCGTGTCACGCGCGACATTCGATGCAGCGCTGGGTGGACTCTCACCCGACCCGTCTGTGATTGCCATCACCGGCAAGCAATCAGAATTTGTGAAGCCCATCTGGCACTACATCAGCAGCGCCGTCTCGGCGCAGCGGCTGGAGCGTGGCAGCGCACGCGCGAAAGAGGTCGATGCTTTTCTTGCCCGCATCGAATCCAAATATGGCGTTGATCGTTATGTCGTACTTGCCGTCTGGGGCATGGAGACGAATTACGGCAGCTTTTCTGGCAAGATGAATGTCGTGCGCTCGCTGGCCACGCTCGCCGCTTCCGGCTATCGCGGCAGCTTCTTTCGTGACGAGCTGATCGTTGCGCTCCAGATTCTCGAGCAAGGCCATATTGAGCCTGAAAACATGCTGGGCTCTTGGGCTGGCGCCATGGGACAGACGCAATTCATGCCCTCCAGCTTTATGAAATATGCGGTCGACTGGGATGGTGATCGCCACAAGAACATCTGGACCAGCACGCAAGATGCGCTCGCCTCCACCGCCAATTTTCTGAGCGCACATGGCTGGGTGCGTGATTGGACCTGGGGCTATGAAGTCATTCTGCCGCAGGGCTTCTCGCTTCTGAAACACGAGCCCCACATCGAGCGACCCTTTGCGGATTGGGCACGTGCTGGCGTTAAAATTGCTGATGGTGGCGACATGCCGCGCCAAGGCGAGGCGAGCTTGCTCTTGCCCGCTGGCAAGACGGGGCCAGCATTTCTTGTCACCAAAAATTTCCAGGCGATCAAATCCTACAACACGTCGACCGCCTATGCCTTGGGCGTCGCGCTCTTGTCGGATCGTCTGGCGGGCGGTGACGCGCTGGTTGGCAAATGGCCGCTCAAAGAGCGCATGCCAGATGCCGAGCAATCCCTCGAAATCCAGAAACATCTTGTGCGCATGGGCTATGACATTGGCACGCTTGACGGAAAAATTGGTGAGAAAGCGCAAAGTGCCATTCGCCAATATCAGCGCAAGCTCGGGCTTGAGCCGGATGGATTTGCAAATATGGCGCTTCTGGAACGCATGCGCCGCCACAATTGACGCGTTAGACTGGAGTCATGGGATCCAGATTCCGCGTTCTCATTCTCCTCACGCTTGCGCTGGGCTGCGCAGCCCCGGCACGCGCGCAATTTTTCTACGATGAAGACACGGCCGCCGGCTATTGGATGCTGGAGCGCCAACGCCAACAAAGGCTGTTTGAACGCGCGCGCCCCGCACGCCAAACACCGGCGCGGTTGGTGCCGCATAGCCCACCCAAACAATCCGCGCGCAGCACCGACAAAGATCCGCCAGAGCCTGAGGTGTTTGACCCCAATGATCAGCGCCCACGCATTGCTGTTCTGGGTGATGATCTGGGCGATGATTTGATGGACGGGCTGAAAGCCCTGTCAGCCGAGCGTGGCATCTATCATCCGCTTCGCCGCACCAAAGACACGGCCAGCCTCGCCCGCGATGACATGCGCGACTGGACGAAAGCCGCCCGCGAAACGCAAAACGGCACAGAAAAAATTGCGCTGGCCGTCATTCTGCTAGGCAACAATGATCGCCAACCGATCCGCGATGGCAAAACAAACCAAGATGTGCGCAGCCCGCGCTGGAAAGAGATTTACGCGGGACGCGCGCGCTTGTTGGGCGAGACATTTCGCGACCTGAAAATTCCGCTTGTGTGGGTGGGTCTGCCCATCACCGGCAATGACAAAGCTTCGACAGATTTTGCGCAGATGAATGATCTGTTCAAACTGGCCGCACAGGAGACGGGCGCTAGCTTTGTTGATGTGTGGGAGGCTTTCGCAGATGAGCGTGGGCATTTTTCGCCTTACGGGCCCGACATCAACGGGCAGCTGGTGCGCCTGCGCACCAGTGATGGCACGCATTTCACGCGCGCGGGCGCTAAAAAGCTTGCCCATTTTGTCGATGGTGAGATCGCGCGCCTTCTGGGTGAAAACACACCACGCGACATGACGCGCGCTCTGCCCGCACCATCTGCACCCGCACAAAAAGGCCGCCCATTGATTGGGCCTGTGATGTCACTCACCGCGCCACCCCGTTCGCCGGGCGGCAACTTGATGAGCGCACCGGAACACGAGTCCAACACCGATCTTGATGCCATCTTCACGCGCGGACTGACAGCTGAGCCAAAATCCGGCCGCGCAGATGATTTTTCTTGGCCGTGACTTTGGCCGTGATTCGTCCGCGCTTCTGGCAGCGATGGAACAGAAGGCGAGCGAAGCGGTTCGCCTTGTCCGCTTTCATTGCAAGGGGATCACAAGATGCACATGCGCACGATCCATGTCCTTGGCCTTCTGAGCCTGATCATGGCCACACCTGCGACCGCGCAATATGCGGATCCGCGCGGACGTTATCTCGATGCACCCGACACTTATGCGCCGCAACGCGCCTATCCCACCGCGACTCGCCAGCTGGTGCAGGTTGGCGCGCGTTATGGACGCGGCACTTTGGTGGTCGATACCAGTAGCCGCGAGCTCTATTACATGCTCGGCCAAGGTCAGGCGATTGCCTATGGCATTGGTGTGGGCCGCGAAGGGTTTCTCTGGAAAGGCAGCGCCCATATCGGCCGCAAGGCGCAATGGCCGGGCTGGACACCGCCGCGCGAAATGCTCAAACGCCGCCCCGATCTGCCGCGCCACATGGAGGGCGGCATCGACAATCCACTGGGTGCGCGTGCGCTCTATCTCTACCGCGGCAAGAAGGACACGTTGTTTCGCATTCACGGCACCAATGAGCCCTGGACCATCGGACAGGCGGTCTCATCAGGCTGCATTCGCATGATGAATGCCGATGTGATTGATCTGTTCGGCCGCGTATCGGTGGGTGCGCGCGTGGTGGTGATTTAGATCTTGATGCAAGAGACAACAAAAAAGCCCCGGAAAACCGGGGCTTTTTCTTAATTTTGGAAACTCAACCGTTAGCGCGGCAGGACGGTCGAGCCCATCAGGAATTTGTCGACCGAATGCGCGGTCTGGCGGCCTTCGCGGATCGCCCAGACGACGAGCGACTGACCACGGCGCATGTCGCCGCAGGCAAACACTTTTTCCTTCGTCGACTTATAGCTGACCGTATCGGCCGCGACATTGCCGCGATTGTCGAGCTTGACGCCGAGCGTATCAATAAGGCCTTCCGAAATCGGCGCCACAAAGCCCATGGCTAGCAACACGAGATCAGCCTTGATCTCGAATTCTGTGCCAGGAATCGCCTGGAACTTGCCATCGACGCGCACGCATTTCAGCGTCTTCACCGCGCCATTTTCGCCACCAAACTCAACCGTGTTCACGGCAAAGTCACGCTCCGCACCTTCTTCATGCGACGAGGACGTGCGCATTTTGAGCGGCCATTCGGGCCAGGTGAGCAGCTTGTTTTCTTTCTCCGGGGGCTTGGGCATAATTTCCAGCTGCGTCACCGACAGCGCGCCTTGGCGCACAGATGTGCCGATGCAGTCAGAGCCGGTGTCGCCACCACCGATGACCACAACATGCTTGCCCGAGGCCAGGATCGGCGCATTGGTCGTCAGCGGTTCTTTCGACACGCGACGATTTTGCTGCGGCAGGAAATCCATGGCGAAATGCACGCCAGCAAATTCACGACCCGGGATCGGCAGATCGCGCGGCTTTTCAGAACCGCCCGCCAAAATCACCGCATCATGGCCATCGACAAGATCTTCGACCTTCATCGAAACGCCGACATTGACGTTGTAATGGAAGGTCACGCCCTCGCCTTCCATCTGCTTCACGCGACGGTCGATGAGCTGCTTTTCCATTTTGAAGTCAGGAATGCCATAGCGCAGCAAACCGCCGGCGCGGCCCTGCTTTTCATACACATGCACATCATGCCCTGCACGCGCGAGCTGCTGGGCCGCGGCGAGTCCCGCAGGGCCTGAGCCGACAACGGCAATCTTCTTGCCGGTCTTGTGCGATGGCGCTTCAGGCACGAGCCAGCCTTCAGACCAGGCACGATCAACAATCGCGCATTCAATCGACTTGATCGTCACCGACTGGTCGTTGAGGTTAAGCGTGCACGATGCTTCGCAAGGCGCGGGGCAAACACGGCCCGTGAATTCTGGAAAGTTGTTCGTCGAGTGCAGATTGCGCGACGCTTCTTCCCAATTGCCGTTGTAGACCAGATCATTCCAATCGGGGATCTGGTTGTTCACGGGGCAGCCATTGTGGCAGTAAGGAATGCCGCAATTCATGCAACGCGCGGCCTGATCCTTTGTCGCTTCTTCCGACAGCGGGATCACAAATTCCTTGTAGTGACGAATGCGATCAGACGCCGGCGCATAGCGACGGTCGCGACGATCGATCTCGAGAAATCCGGTTACCTTGCCCATCGGATTACTCCCCCGCAGCAGCCACAGGCTGCGCTTGCTGTGACATGAGTTCGGCAAGTGCGCGGCGGTATTCCACCGGCATCACTTTGCGGAACTTGGATTTATACGTATCCCAATTGTCGAGGATCATTTTCGCACGGGTTGAACCCGTGTGGTGAAGATGATTGGCGATCAACTGGTGCAGACGTTCGGCATCAAAGCGCGTCATGTCGGCCATCACATCGACGCGGCCATGACCTTCGAGATCGCCACCCTGATGGTTGAGGCGCTGGTTCAGCTCCTCTTCCTCGGCGACAGGCTCAAGATCGACCATCGACATATTGCAGCGGCTTTCAAACGTGCCGTCTTCATCGAGCACATAAGCAATACCGCCCGACATGCCGGCCGCAAAATTGCGACCCGTCTGACCGATGACGACGACAATGCCGCCCGTCATATATTCGCAACCATGGTCGCCTGTGCCCTCGACCACCGCAATAGCGCCGGAGTTACGCACGGCAAAACGCTCACCCGCGACACCGCGGAAATAGCATTCGCCATTGATGGCACCATAGAGAACCGTATTGCCGACGATGATCGAATTTTCCGGCACAATCTGCTTGGCTTCCTTGGGCGGAAAGACAATCAGCTTGCCGCCCGACAGACCCTTGCCAACATAGTCATTGGCTTCGCCTTCGAGTTCAAGCGTCACGCCATGCGCAACCCAGGCACCAAAGCTCTGGCCAGCCGTGCCCTTCAGCTTCACATGAATCGTGTCGTCCGGCAGGCCCTTGTGGCCATATGTCTTGGCGATCACACCAGACAGCATCGCGCCCGTGGAGCGATTGACCGAATTGATCGGCGATTCAATCGACACTTTCTCGCGGCGCTCAATTGCGGCCTTGGCTTTTTCGATCAACGTGCGGTCGAGCACCTTGCCCAGATTATGGTCCTGATCTTCCGTCTTGAAGATCGGCAGATTGCCCGCATCCGGCTTGTGGAAGAGACGCGAGAAATCCAGACCATTGGCCTTCCAGTGATCAATCGCACGATCGCGATCAAGCATCTGCATCTGGCCCGTCATTTCGCTGAGGGTGCGATAGCCCATAGAGGCCATGATTTCGCGCACTTCTTCAGCGACGAAGAAGAAGTAATTGATGACATGCTCAGGCTGACCGACGAAGCGCTTGCGCAGAACAGGGTCCTGCGTCGCGACACCCACCGGGCATGTGTTGAGATGACACTTGCGCATCATGATGCAGCCCGCCGCAATCAACGGCGCTGTGGCAAAACCGAATTCATCTGCACCCAGAAGCGCGCCGATGATCACATCGCGACCCGTGCGCAGACCACCATCGACCTGCACGGTAATGCGCGAGCGCAGACGGTTCAGCACGAGTGTCTGATGGGTTTCGGCAAGACCGATTTCCCAAGGAGAACCCGCATGCTTGATGGAGGAGAGCGGCGAAGCGCCCGTGCCACCTTCATAGCCCGAGATCGTCACGTGATCTGAACGACCCTTGGCGACACCTGCCGCCACTGTGCCAACGCCGACTTCAGAGACGAGCTTCACAG
Organism: Beijerinckiaceae bacterium; assembly: GCA_947452005.1. Lineage (GTDB taxonomy): Bacteria > Pseudomonadota > Alphaproteobacteria > Rhizobiales > Beijerinckiaceae > Terripilifer. Next base: position 197,163 of record CANGBC010000002.1, read on the forward strand.
ACACAAGCGCATCCGGATTGACGTTCTTCAGGTCGTAAATCAGCTGCGCCAGATCTTCGATGGAATAGATGTCGTGATGAGGGGGCGGCGAAATCAGGCCGACACCCTGCGTTGAATGGCGCACTTTGGCGATCACCGCATCGACCTTATGGCCGGGCAATTGTCCGCCTTCGCCGGGCTTGGCACCCTGCGCCATTTTAATCTGCATCATGTCGGAATTGACGAGATATTCCGTCGTCACACCGAAACGGCCAGACGCCACCTGCTTGATCGCCGAGCGCATCGAATCGCCATTGGCCATCGGCTTGAAACGATCTGGCTCTTCGCCACCTTCACCCGTGTTGGAACGACCGCCAATGCGGTTCATCGCAACAGCAAGCGTAGTGTGGGCTTCGCGTGAGATCGAGCCGAAGGACATGGCGCCCGTTGCGAAACGCTTCACGATTTCTGCAGCAGACTCAACTTCCTCAAGCGGCACAGGCGTACGACCATCTTCTTCTGCACTCTTGATGCGGAAGAGACCACGGATCGTCAGCAGCTGCTCATCCTGCTCGTTGAGGATTTTAGCGAATGCGCGATATTTGTCCTGGCTGTTGCCGCGCACGGCGTGCTGCAGCAGCGAGACCGACTGCGCCGACCAGGCATGCGCTTCGCCGCGTGTGCGGTAGGCATATTCGCCACCCACATCAAGCGAGGTGCGATAGACTGGCGAGTCACCAAAGGCGTCAGCGTGACGCTCCACAGTCTCCTGCGAGACTTCGGTGAGACCAACGCCTTCAATCGTTGTGGCCGTGCCTGCAAAGAAACGATCCACAAAAGCCTTCGACAGGCCGATGGCATCAAAGATCTGCGCGCCGCAATAGGATTGATAGGTCGAGATGCCCATCTTCGACATGACCTTCAGCAGGCCCTTGTCGACCGACTTGATGAAGCGCTTCGTCACTTCATAAGCATCCACCTCTTCCGGGAAATCCTTGGCCATGGCGGCCAGGGTTTCAAAGGCGAGATAGGGGTTGATGGCTTCCGCACCATAGCCAGCAAGGCAAGCGAAGTGATGCACTTCGCGCGCTTCGCCTGTCTCAACCACAAGACCAACCGACGTGCGCAGACCCTTGCGGATCAAATGATGATGCACGGCTGCCGTTGCCAGCAGGGCTGGAATTGGAATGCGATCAGCACCGACCATCCGGTCCGACAGAACGATGATGTTATAGCCACCCTTGACGGCCGCTTCGGCGCGTTCGCACAGGCGATCAATCGCCGCTTCCATGCCTTCCGTGCCCTTGGCGGACTCGTAAGTGATGTCGAGCGTCTTGGTGTCGAAGGAATCTTCAAAGTGACCAATGCAGCGGATCTTTTCGAGATCGCCATTGGTCAGGATCGGCTGGCGCACTTCCAGACGCTTGCGCTTGGAGGAGCCTTCATGATCGAGCAGATTGGGGCGCGGGCCGATGAAGGAGACGAGGCTCATCACGGCTTCTTCGCGGATCGGATCGATCGGCGGGTTCGTCACCTGCGCGAAATTCTGCTTGAAATAAGTGTAGAGCAGCTTCGACTTGTTCGACATGGCCGAGATCGGCGTGTCGGTACCCATCGAGCCAACAGCTTCCTGACCGGTAATGCCCATCGGCGCCATCAGGATCGCGAGATCTTCCTGCGTGTAGCCGAAGGCCTGCTGGCGATCGAGCAGCGACACATCGGTTCGCGAGGCGCGCGGCTCAACGGTCTTCAGATCTTCAAGAACGATCTGCGTATTGTCGAGCCATTCCTTGTAAGGATGCGACGTTGCAAGCTGACGCTTGATCTCTTCGTCCGAGACGATGCGGCCCTGCTCCAGATCGATGAGGAGCATCTTGCCCGGCTGCAAACGCCACTTGGTGATGATCTTCTCTTCTGGAATCGGCAGAACGCCCATTTCAGACGCCATGACGACGAGGCCATCATCGGTGACGATATAGCGCGCGGGGCGCAGACCATTTCGATCCAGCGTCGCGCCAATCTGGCGACCATCGGTAAAGGCCACAGCGGCGGGACCGTCCCATGGTTCCATCAGGGCTGCATGATATTCATAGAAGGTGCGGCGCTCTTCATCCATCAACGGATTGCCGGCCCAAGCTTCGGGGATCAGCATCATCATCGCATGCGCGAGCGAATAGCCGCCCTGCACCAGGAATTCGAGCGCATTGTCGAAGCAAGCCGTGTCCGACTGGCCTTCATAAGAAATCGGCCAGAGCTTGGTGATGTCATCACCAAACAGGTCAGACGCCACAGAGGCCTGACGCGCCGCCATCCAGTTCACATTGCCACGCAGCGTGTTGATTTCGCCGTTATGGGCAACCATGCGGTAGGGATGAGCCAGTGACCATGTCGGGAATGTGTTGGTCGAGAAGCGCTGATGAACGAGCGAGAGCGCCGATTCCAGGCGCGCATCTTTCAGATCCAGGAAGTAATCACCGAGCTGAGTGGCCAGCAGCATGCCCTTGTAGACGAGCGTGCGCGAGGACAGCGACACAGGATAGAAACCCTTCGTGCGCTTGTCCTTGAGATTATAAACCGTGTTCGAGATCACCTTGCGCAGCAAGAACAGCTTGCGTTCAAAGGTTTCCTGATCAGCCGTGCCCGCACCGCGACCAATGAAGATCTGCTTGTGCACGGGCTCCGTCGGCTTGACGCTTTCGCCAAGGCCTGAGGGATCGACCGGCACATCGCGCCAGCCCAGGAACGTCTGGCCTTCGTCAGCCACAACCTTCTCGACAATCGCTTCGACAATCTTGCGACCATCGGCATCGCGCGGCAGGAACAAAGCGCCGACCGCATAGTCACCTTCGGCTGGCAACGAGAAGCCAAGACGGGTGGATTCTTCACGCAGGAAGCGATCGGGAATCTGCACGAGCATGCCGCAACCATCGCCCGCTTTCGGGTCAGCGCCGACTGCGCCGCGATGATCGAGGTTCAAAAGAATCTCGAGGCCCTTGGCCACAATGTCATGCGACTTGCGATTGTGCATATTGGCGACGAAGCCAACGCCGCAGGCGTCTTTTTCATTCGAAGGATCATACAGGCCATGCGCTTCAGGCAGCGCGTGATCAATCATCGAAACGGAAGAGGGCAACTGCGACATGGGGCGAACTCCAGAAAGCGAGAGAGAGGCGGCGGATGTGGCCGTGCGTTTCGAGTCACCGTTCAATCCGGTGGTCGCTGCGCCCTGCACGTCGTCCTTCGAAAATCCGCTCATTTCCCGCTCCAGATCGTGGTTACGATCAAACAAAAGTCGAAACCGGCGGCTGCTATGCAGCCCGGACTACCTTTAAGCCCATGCAAGAGGCGCGCCGCCGCCAAGCTGTGGCGAAGATCGGCTGTCCTTAAATGGTCAGTAAAGCTGTCCTATTAACAGGCGCGCGAACATGCCAGAATTATGGCACTCACACAAGCGATGAAAAGCCCTATCGGAAGCGTCAACTGGGCGCAGGTGGACAAGTCCTCCACAAGGGCGGCCGCAACGGCAAAATTCCCGAAAAGACAGCGCTGTGGCACGGGTTTCGGCGCAGCGTCGCCAGCCAGGGCTTGGCGGGCCCGAGGCCGTGGTTGAGGCGACCCCAGACGCCCGAGCTGACGATGCGGACGCTCCCTTTTTGCCACAAAGACCCGACATTTCCGGTCAGGCGGCTGGGACGCGGCCCTCAAAAATTGCGCTGGCCTGGACAACGCAGGCTAAGCTGCTGATTTAAATAGAATTTTGCCGCAAGTGCGCCGTAATCCGCCAACAAGCTCCGGTTTTCTGCATGGAGATTGGGCATATGAGGATGATCCGGGCTGTCGCGGCACTTGGTGCTGCCCTGCTGACCAGCGCCGCTGAGGCCCAGTTCATCGATGACGGTTATGGCGAGCGCTGGCGCGCGCCCTCCGAGCGCTACGAGCCCTATGAGGCCCCAGACAGTTTCAGCGACCTGCGTCCACTCTCCGTGCAAGAGATCCGCGCGCTTCTGGGCCGACGCGGCTATCAAGCCCTGTCTTTTGAACGCGAGGCGGGAGATTGGGTCGTCGAAGCACGCGATCCTGAAGGCCGTCTGCTCCGCCTGATTGTTGATGCTTATGACGGACGCATTTTGCGCCGCTCTGATGTGGTCCCGCGCCCGCGCGCGCCCCAACCGCGCCCACAGCCTCGACCAGCGCCCCCGCGCGCCCAACCCGCACCCGTCGCGCCAGTCCCTGCACCAGCGCCAGCACCGCCCGCCGTGGTGCCCAGCGAGCCAGCGCCACCCCCACCCCAAGCGCAAAGCACGCCGCCACGCATCATCCCGCTTTACAATCGCCCGGGAGAGTCAAAACCGGAGCCATAAAAAAGGGCGCCCGCAAAGGCGCCCTTTCAGCAAAGTGGGAGAGCCTTAAGCGGCTTTGGCTTCCACGAGCTTTGTGCCAATCGCAATGCGGCGCGGCTTCGAGGCTTCCGGAATCTCGCGCACGAGATCCACATGCAGCAGACCATTCTGCAGCGAAGCACCCGTCACCGTGACGTGATCGGCCAGCTGGAAGCGGCGTTCAAAAGCACGCGCGGCAATGCCCTGATAAAGCACTTCGGCTTTTGCAGCATCTTCCGCGCGGACATCTTTGCCGCCTTTGATGATGAGTGTGTTTTCGCGCGTCTCAATCGTCAGGTCGTTCTCGGCAAAGCCCGCGACTGCAACGCAGATGCGATATTCATTCTCGCCCGTGCGCTCGATATTATAGGGCGGGTAGGTATTGGCCACATCCACGCCAGACACTTGGTCGAGCAAGGAAAACAAACGGTCAAAACCAACCGTCGAACGATAGAGCGGCGAGAGATCAAAGTGACGCATGACATATCCTCCTGATGAGCGATACCAATCAGCACGTCCAAGCAGTGGCCCGTGCTGATGATCAGGTGGGAATTGGTTTTTGGAGTTTCAAGAGGGCCGCCACAACACGCTGCATGAAATCCCCCTCCCCCTTGAGGGTGGGTGGGGTCGCGCAATGTTTCTGGATTGCTTCGCTGACGCTCGCAATGACGCTGGCTAGCGGGTGACCTGCGTGATCCAGTCCAGATAGGATTGTGATCCGGCATCGACATCGAAGCGCAGTATTTCCGGCGTGTCGTAATCATGCACGGCGCGTATGGCGTCTTCGATCGCGCTCCAGTCAGCCACCTTGGCCTTGATGATCAGCAGATCTTCCGCCTCATCCCGCGCAACGCCCTGCCAGACGTAATGGCTGCGCGTGGGTATAGTCTGGATACAAGCCGCGAGCTGTTTCGACAGCAAAGCTTCGATGATCTTCTGCGTGGTCGCGCCCTGCGCCGTGGTGAGGATCATGCAAAAGCGGCTCATCCTAACCTCCGTCACGCGAAGCTCTGGATTGCTTCGCTTACGCTCGCAATGACGGCGTCGGGCAGGTTACACCCAGCCGGACAGCTCGCGCTTCACCACTGTTTCCAACACGCGCATGCCGCCTTCGCTGTCATTCAGACAATCAATGCGTGCGAATTTTTCTCCGCCTGCATGCTCAAAATATTCGGCGTTTTCGCCGCCGATTTCTTCGATGGTCTCAAGGCAATCTGCGGTAAAGCCCGGCGTGATGACGGCAATCTTCTTGATGCCTTTTTCAGGCAGCGCCTTGATCGTCTCATCCGTATAGGGCCGCAACCATTCCGCAGGCCCAAAGCGCGACTGGAATGTCGTCATGATCTTGTCAGAGCCCCAGCCAAGCTTCTCGCGCAACAGGCGCGTCGTCTTCATGCAATGGCAATGATAGGGGTCACCCTTGTCGAGATATTCGCGCGGCACGCCATGATAGGAGGCGAGCACGAGATCGGGTTCAAAATCGAGCTTGGCCAATGATTCATGAATCGAGCCTGCCAGAGCCTCCACATAAACCGGATCATCATGCCAAGGCGGCGCGACGCGCAGAATGGGCTGCCAGCGCAGCGTCTTCAAAATATCAAAAGCCTTGTCGCAGACGGTCGCTGTGGTGGCTGCTGCATAATGGGGATAGAGCGGCACCAGCAAAATGCGCTCGCAACCTTGCGCTTGCAAAGCCTTGAGACGCGATTCCATCGACGGGTTGCCATAGCGCATCGCCCAATCCACCACGATGCGTGAGGGATCAACATCGCCAAGTCCGCCCTTTGCGACGAAGTCCGCAAGCTTTTCAGATTGCGAACGCGTGATGGTTTTTAAGGGACCTTCATTGCGCTCTTTGTTCCAGATCGTGTCGTAATCGCGACCCTTGGGACCGGGGCGCACGGTCAGGATGATGAGATTGAGAATGAGCCACCAGATGACGCGCGGCGTCTCGATCACGCGGCGGTCGGAGAGAAATTCTTTCAGGTAACGGCGCATCGACCAATAATCAGTCGCATCCGGCGTGCCGAGATTGACGATGAGGACGCCAATGCGCCCAAATGCTACTTGCGGGTGATCCTTCGGCCAAGAGGCGGGAGCCGCCGCGCCGGGCTTCATAAAATCCGCAAATGCTTTTCTGATCGTCTGCAACATGCCATTCGCCTTTAACGCCACAGACCCACAAAATGGTGGACGGGACCATGCCCCTGCCCCACTTCCAGCGCGTCAGCGGCGCGCAGGGCTTGTGTGAGATAATCTTTCGACAGCTGGATCGCCTCAACAAGCCCGAACCCCATTGCCAGATGCGCGGCAATGGCGGAGGAGAGCGTGCAGCCCGTTCCATGTGTATTCTTGGTATCTACGCGCGGGGCGGAGAAACGGCTCACCTGACCGCCTGCAAAAAGCAGGTCCGGCGCGGTCGCGCCCGACAGGTGCCCGCCCTTGACCAGCACGGCGCGTGCGCCCTGATCGACCAGCAGGCGGGCGAGAGGCTCCAAACCTGCCTCATCGGCGGGCATTTCCACCCCCGCGAGGCGTGCCGCTTCCGGCAAATTGGGAGTGATAACGCTCGCCAAAGGAAACAGCTCAGCGCGCATCGCCTCAACCACGCCGGGTGCGCCCAGCGAATGGCCCGATGTCGCCACCAGAACCGGGTCCAGCACAATATGGGCGGGCTTGTGGGCGCGCAGGCAGGCCGCCACTGCGCTGACAATGTCGGGCGAGCCGAGCATGCCGATCTTCACCGCATCCACGCGCACATCGGCAAAGATGGCCTCAATCTGGTTCGCGATGAAGGCGCTGTCGGGCACATGCACAGCACTGACACCCTGCGTGTTCTGAGCCGTGAGTGCAGTGATGGCCGCCATGCCATAGCAGCCGAGTGCGGAAAAAGTTTTCAGATCAGCCTGAATGCCTGCGCCACCTGAGGGATCAGAGCCAGCAATCGAGAGAACGTTTGGGATCATTTTCACACTCCCCCGTCATTGCGAGCGAAGCGAAGCAATCCAGAAGCCACGCGTGAGGCCCCTGGATTGCTTCGTCGCTGCGCGCCTCGCCATGACGAACCCTTACACCGGCAGATCAAGCAGACCCGCCGCGCCATCTTCTGCACCAAACAGCAAGCGACCACCATCCGCGCTCCAGGCGAAGCTTGAAATGGCACCCGCCTTTTCGCCTTCCGGCACAGAGCGCACGAGAATTTCAGCCGCATCGGTGATGCGGCAGATCATTACCCAACCATCATCATAACCAATGGCCACAACCAATGAGCGCGGATGAAAAGCCACGCGCGTCACTTTGGCCGGGCGCACGCCACATTCGCGCGGACCTTTGCCCATTGGCCCGTCTTTCGACTGAAACGGCCAGATGATGCAGGCTTCCGCACCTGATGTGGCCATCCAATGACCATCCGCCGACCACGAGAACGAGCGCGTCTTGGTCGGATAGCCGGTCATGCGCATGTCTTTGTGATCTTGCACACGCCAGCCATGAAGCGCTGCTTCCTGCATGGCTGAGACAATGAACTTGCCATCCGGCGACACAGTCACATCGAGATGCGAGCCTGCCCATTTGAAGAACTCGGGCTCGGCCGCCATGTTGGGAAACCACAGCGACACGCCATTGTAATGCGACAGCGCCAGTCGATAGCCCTTGGGCATGAAAGCCAGACCACGCACCGAAGAGGGTGCGCTCATGTTTTTCACGTCGCCCTTTTCATTGCGCGAAAAAACCTGTTTGCCGGACGCCCAAGCCATCGGTCCATCGCCGCGCACGGCCAGCGCATCGATCCAGCCTTTTTCTTTCGCAATCTGCTCAACCGAGCCATCAGCAGAGGTGGCCACCACACGACCATCATCACCACCCGTGATGAGACGCGAACCATCGCTGTGGCCAACCAGAATGACGGCATCTTCATGCGCCATAACTTTGCGGCTTTGCGTGCCGTCAAACAGAATGATCTCACCGCTCGCCAAAGCGAAGGCTGGCACATCGTCCAAAAATCCGCTTGCGACAATTTCCGAATCAGCGCTAAGCGCTGTGACATATTGGGTCATTGATTGCGACATGACGCTTAAATCTCTTCCTCGAGCGCATCCTCATCAAGGACTTGCGGATAAAAACTCAAAGCGACAGAGGCCTGCAGAGCGCCCAGACAATCCATCAGATTGGCTGGCAATTCACAGGTGAAGCTTTCTGCCTGATCATCGACCATCAGGCCGATTTCCAGCTTGAGGCGGCGCGCCATGGCGCCCGCAAAGAGATCGACATCAGCCTCAATGAAATGCCGATCAAACCAGAGCGCAAACCGCGCACAAGCTTCATCGACAATGCCATCGCCAATCTGGCTGTCGAGATCATAGGTCAGCGCGCGCAGACCTTCGCGCATTTCATCGCGGATTGGCTTGCCCAGCGCTGCTGGCAGATCGCCAGAAAAGCCACGCAGATCAACGCGCAGCAAAGCGCCAATGACAATCGCCTCGCCCGAAATCATCAGGCGACCGCGCAAGCAAGAAAGCCGCGGCGCAACTCATCCTGCTTCAGCTTGCGACCGATAAAGACAATGCGCGACTCGCGGCTTTCATCGGGCTTCCATTCGCGCTGCAAATCGCCATCCAGAATCATATGCACGCCCTGAAAGACAAAACGCTTGGGCTCATTGGGAAACGACAAAATGCCTTTTGAGCGCAAAATGTCAGGACCCATGTCCTGCACGATCTTGTTGATCCACGGCATGAACAGATCAGGGTTCACAGGCCCATCAATGCGCATGGAGATCGACTGGATCTCCTCATCATGAATGGTCTTCAACCCGCCATGGTCATGTCCGCAATCGGGGCCACAATCTTGCGTATGCTCATGACCATGATGGGCATGGCCGTGGTGGTCGTGATGATCGTGACCGCAATCAGCCGCACAGTCTTCACCATGCGCATGGGCATGGTGATCATGATGATCATGGTGATCATGATCCTGCGCCTTCAGGAAGGCGGGTTCGAGTTCGAGAATGCGGTCAAGGTCAAACGCATTGCGGCCAAGCACCACATCAAGCGGCACATTGCATTTCACCGCGCGGTGAATCTGCGCATAAGGATTGATGCCGCGAATACGAGCTTCGACTTCTTCAATCTCGGCAGGTGTCACGAGATCCGTCTTGTTGACGATGATGACATCGGCAAAAGCGATCTGGTTCTTGGCTTCGGGCGCATCTTTCAGGCGCGCGGCCAGAAACTTTGCATCCGCCACGGTGACAATGGCATCAAGCCGGGCTTCGTCAGCGATTTCCTGATCAACGAAAAACGTCTGGGCGACAGGGGCGGGATCGGCCAGACCCGTGGTCTCGACGATAATCGCGTCAAACTTGCCCTTGCGCTTCATCAAGCCCTCGATGATGCGGATCAGATCGCCGCGCACGGTGCAGCAGATGCAGCCGTTGTTCATCTCAAAAACTTCTTCGTCCGCACCCACGATCAGATCATTGTCGATGCCGATCTCGCCAAATTCATTGACGATGACCGCGTAGCGCTGGCCGTGCTGCTCGGAGAGGATGCGGTTGAGCAGCGTGGTCTTGCCGGCGCCAAGATAGCCGGTGAGCACGGTGACGGGTGTCTTTTGCGACATGTCGGTCTCCGAAAAGGGGGGTGGCGGGCAGCTGGGCCCGCAAAAGGGTCGGGGGACATGTGACGATGCACCCCCGCCCGGTCAAGGGGTGGGTGGGATTTACAGCCCCGCCAGCGCGTCGCGGGCGGCTTTTTCACCGCTCTCCCATGCGCCATGGGCGGTGGAGAAGAATTGGGGCGAAACCGCCTCCCCCGCAAAGAACAGCCGCCCGACCGGGGTGGCCAGCCTGGCCCGTGCCCCGGCTTGGCCCGGCAGCGCATGGGAATAGGAGCCCAGCGCCCAAGGATCACGCGCCCAGCTGGAGGCAGCCAGCGGGCGCAGCCGCGCCCTGAAATCTGCGCCCATGACCGCGACCAGCTGCTCAATGGCAAAATCGGCAAAGGCCGCCAGCCCGCCAATCTCCAATTCACGCGCGCATTGGCCGCCGAAATAGGCCTCGATCACCGGCCGCCCGAAAGGCCGCACATGGTAATTGGCCGTGCCGACGCGATCCGTCGCGCCATAGATGCGCGAGTCGATCTCGAATTCGTCTGCGCCCTCCAGCGCCAGAAAGAGCTTGTTCGCCACACCCAGCGGCAAGACGCTTGCGGCTTCCACATGATCTGGCAAAGCGGGTGAAAAGCGCAAAGCGCCTGTGGCGAGCACGGATGTCGGCACGGTGACGATCACGCTGCGCGCGGTGAGCGTACCTGTGCTGGTGTCAACGCGCATCGGGCTTGCGCCATGATCGACCAGCCGCACGTGAACGCCAAGACGAATATCAAGTCCCTGTGCGAGAGCACCAATCAAGGCTCCATAGCCTGCAGGCAGGCGCCAATTTACTTCCGTGTCTTCATAAGCATCGAAATCAATCAGCGAGAGACGATCCGTCTCCGTGCCATTCACATAAGTGGACATGGCCTCAATCAGCGGCGTCCAGCGCCCGGCCGGATCGAGCAGGCGTGCGACCGGATAATCGACACCCTTGCGCGCCTCTTCTTCTACGCGCGCAAAAAAGCGACCGATCTCGGTGCGATAGGCCCGCTGGTCGTCACGCGAAAAGCCGCGATCATCAGCACTCTTTTGCCAAGGCGGGGTTTCGCGGTTCAATTCGAAACCTGTCTCGGTGGCGAGCGGCACCAAGACATTGCGATCTGCCGAATGCAGCCAGCCGCAGCCCAGATCCAGCGGATGACCTGCGACCTCTTGCGTGAAGGCCCGCCCGCCGATGCGCTGGCGTGCTTCCAGCACACAGACATTGCGCCCTGCACGTGCCAAAGCGCGCGCCGCCGCAACGCCTGCCGCGCCTGCGCCAATCACCACCACGTCGAAATCCGCTGAAGAAGTCATAAGAAGCCACATAGGACGCGCCAGCGCGCGCGTCCAGCGCAGGCATTGCCCCTCGTGCAAAAAGCGCGCTAGCATGGGACTAACCGGCACGAGACCGGGCCGGAGGAGATATGCAGGCCAACACCCCACAAGCCCCTTTGCAAGGCGCGCACATCATTGCTGCGGTCAAACAGGCGGGCGTGAAGCACATTCTCTCCGTGCCCGATCTGCACACGAGCAATGGCCTCTTGAAACCTATCGCGCAGGACCAAGAGCTCACGCTCATCCGCACCTGCAAGGAAGATGAAACGCTCGGCATTGCAGCGGGCCTGTCTTACGGCAACAAGCGCGCGCTGATCCTCGTTCAATGGACCGGCTTTCTCTATGCGATGAATGCCATCCGCGCGATGGCGTGTGATCAATCCATGCCCATGTGCATGATGATTGGCCTGCTCGGCAAAGAGCCCGATGTGCCCTCACGCCAATCCGCGCGTTTTGGCGTGCGCGTGGTGGAACCCATTCTCGATGTGATGGGCATTGCCTACCACCGCATCAGCGTAGATGCCGATGCAGAGCTGATCGCACCGGCGATTGAGCAAGCCTATGCGCAATCCAAACCCATCGCCTTTCTCATCGAACGCCGCCCGGTGCATGCATGATTGATCGCAAACAAGCCTGGGCAGCACTGGCCCGTCACATCACCGATGAAATTGTCGTCGCGACTTATTCGTCTGCAACAGACTGGATGGCGATCGCTGATCGCCCGCTCAATTATTTTGCCTTCGGCGCGATGGGCCTTGCCTCATCACATGCGCTGGGCCTCGCACTGGCGCGCCCCGACAAGCGCGTGATTGTGCTCGATGGTGACGGCAGCCTGCTGATGAATCTGGGCACACTCGTCACCATTGGTGCGGTGGCACCAAAAAACTTCACCCATATTGTCGGACACAATGGCTCATATGAAGCCAATGGCGGGCATCCGATCCCCAACCGGCAAACAGATTTCGCCGGCATTGCGCGCTCATCCGGCATTGCGAAGGCGCAGCGCATCAATCAGCTGGCTGATTTCGTGCGCGCCATTCCGGGCTTGTTGAAAGATGAAGGCCCGCTGTTTGTCGATCTTGTCATCGAACAGGGCGAGCTAGGCCCACGCTCGTATAAAGACATGTATAGCCGCGCACGCCGTGAGGCGTTCAGGCAGGCTTTGCAGGCGGGATAAAGTTTCAGCCGCGGATCGGCTCGACCTTCAGCGCAGCGCGCACGAAGTAATAAACGAGCAGGAGACCGAAGCCCGCGCCCAGAACCTCGACGCCACGGCTGACCAGCGGCGGCAGGCCCATCAGGCCGCCCAGCGCCCAGCCGGCCGCCCAAGAAATACCAACCAGCTCGGTGCCGACGAGAATCGCGACACTGATCACGGTGATGGCATTGTCCCAATGGATCGGCTTTTTGCTCATGGAACTCGGGTCCGCTGTTGTCTGAACGGGGGCAGAATTACCCCATCGCCTGCAGCGAGGCAAATCAGGCCGCCATCAACAAGCCGAGACCCAAGAGCAGGACCGCTACAGCGGCTGCCAGCTCAAGCCCCGCAAGGAGGCGCGCCGCTACCCCTGTGCGCAGCACCATCCAGCGCTGCGCCTGCGTCTTGGCATAGACGGCAAATGCGGCAATGGCGCCTGTGGTGAGCGCCGTGCCCGCCGCCATGGCGAGCGTGGCTGCAATGCCCGCCTGCACAATGCCCTGCGCGGCCGCAAAAACCAGAACAAGGATCGCGCCTGAACAGGGACGCAAACCCGCCGCAATCACCGTGCCCGCCGCATCCCGCCAATCGAGCTTGCCGCCAAGCTTTGCGGGATCGGGCATATGCACATGTGCACAATCAGGCCCATGCACATGGGAGGCATCTTCTCCCCCATCGCAAACAAAGCGCGAGGCGATTTGTGGCTTTTGCAAAAAAGCCCTGCCCTTGCGCCACACCAGCGCAGCCCCCACCAGCGCAATGGCCGCGTAGGACGCAAGCTCCACCCATTGCGCAGCATCGCGCAAAGAGCGCGCGGTGACCCCCAGCAATGTGGTGAGACCCAGCACCAGCACAATGGCCACAAGTGCCTGCAAGAGAGCGGCAAGCGCCGCCATGATCAAACCGCGCTTCAAGGCGCGTTCATTGGCAATGAGATAAGCCGCCAACACCGCCTTGCCATGCCCCGGGCCTGCGGCATGAAACACGCCATAGGCAAAAGCCAGTCCGGCGAGGCTCCAGAAAGCAGAGGCATCGGTGCGAATGGCGCGCACAGCCTCACGCATCAACAGATCGAAATGCTGTTGCAGCGCCAAAATCCATCCCGTGAGGCCAGCAGCCGAACCACCGCCTTCGGAAATGCCGACAGAGAAAGGATTGCGCGCCTGCGCAAAGACATCAGGCGTCAGCAGGGCCAGACAGATCAGGACAAACGCGATACGTCTCACGGGCAGGCCACCGTGGCGCGGCTGGCGAGCTTGATGCCGAAATCAGCGCCTGGTGACAGGCCTGAGAAAAAGGCCTCATTCAAGCGCTTGGATTCACTCTCTCCCAAAGGCGTGGGCTGCGTCAGCGAGACCGAACAGCCCGACGGCGCACCCGTCATCGCCACACCGTCTTTGGCAAAATCAAACGACACGAAATAGGTCGGGTCATAGACCTGCAGCGTGAAAGCCTTGTCGGCTTTCACGGGCTGCTTCAACGGCAGTGTGAAGGTCAGCGTGATGAGTTTCTTGTCGTCTTCGCGCATGGCAATGGCCTGCGGCTTGGCAAATTCGATCTTTTGGCCGGGCACTTTCACAAGGGTGAAATAGCCATATTCGGCCAGATCCGAGACATTCTGCTCAGCCAAGGGCTGCAATTGCTCTGCGCTCACCGGCTTGCCATCCTCGCTCGCACCCGTTGTGACGAAGGAGGAATACATCTCATCAAAAGTCCAGGACTGGCTGATGCCAGACACACGCCCCTGCGCATCAAAAAGCACTTGGCTGGTCACCACCACAAAGACATGCGGATGGGCGAGCGCAGGGCTGGCACCGGCGAGTGCGAGAGTAGCGAGCGTGGCGGAGATGATTCTCTTCATGGCGAGATCATCACTCGCCGCAGACTTTGGCGCAAGAATGGCAAAGACCCCCTTGCGTCATTGCGAGGAGGCCGAAGGCCGACGCGGCAATCCAGAGCCGCGCGTGAGGCCTCTGGATTGCTTCGCTTCGCTCGCAATGACGACCCAGAAGCAAAAGGCCCGCACGAGGCGGGCCTTTCAAACTTTATCGCACGATCACATTCTTGAACTGCCACGGGTCGCTGGTGTCCAGATCCTCAGGGAACAGAACACTGCGATCATCGAGCGGTGTCCATTGCGTATATTCGCCGATCACCGGGCCGAGATAGGGACGCTGCACTTCGAGGCAGCGGCGGAAGTCGATCTCATCGGCTTCCACAATGCCGGCGTTGGGATTTTCCAGCGCCCAGACCATGCCAGCCAGCACCGCGCTCGTCACCTGAAGGCCCGTCGCATTCTGATAAGGCGCAATGCGGCGCGTCTCTTCAATCGAGAGCTGCGAGCCATACCAATAGGCATTCTTCTTGTGGCCGTAGAGCAGGACGCCAAGCTCATCAATGCCGTCGACGATTTCTGTCTCGTCGAGAATTTTGGATTCCTTCTGCTGCTTCCAGCCTGAGCCTGCCATTTCATGCAGCGAGAGCACCGCATCATTGGCCGGGTGATAGGCATAGTGACAGGTCGGGCGATAGGCCGCCTTGCCGCCTTCATAGACAGTCAGATAATCGGCAATCGAAATCGATTCGTTATGCGTCACCAAAAACGCATGCTGCGCACGCGCGGTTGGCGTCCATGAGCGCACCATTGTGCCAGCACCCGGGCGCATCAGATAGATGGCAGCATTGGAGCCGAAATCATGCTCGCGGCCTTCAGGCGGCAGCGCCTTTTCATGCGTGCCCCAGCCCAGTTCCGCAGGCTGCAAACCTTCCGACACAAAACCTTCGACCGACCAGGTGTTGACGAAAACGCCCATGGGCTTGGGATCGCGTGCGCGCTGCGTGTCGCGCTCGGCAATGTGGATGCCCTTCACGCCAGCCTTCTGCGCCAGACGCGCCCATTCTTCGCGGTTGCGAGGCTCTGGCATATCAACGCCGCAATCAGCGGCAACATTGAGAAGCGCCTGCTTCACAAACCACGACACCATGCCGGGATTGGCGCCACAGCACGACACGGCTGTCGGGCCGGTCGGCAAATCATCACGCAGATCGAGCACAACTTCGCGCAAAGCATAATTGGAGCGCTGCGAAGCGGAGAGCGATGTGTCGGTATAAAAACCTTTCCAAGGCTCAGCCACAGTATCAATGTAGAGCGCGCCGATCTCGTGGCAGAGCTTCATGATCGCCGTCGACGACACTTCCACCGACAGATTAACGACAAAGGCCTGACCCTTGCCTTCTGTGAGAAGCGGCTTCAGCAACTCGATGTAATTGTCTTCGCGCACGCTGTCCTTGATGAAGCGGATGCGGCGCTCATCGCACAGGCCACGACCTGCATCATCCGGATCAATGACGGTGAAACGCTTCTTGTCGAATTTGAAATGGCGCTCAATGAGCGGCAGTGTTCCGCGACCAATCGAGCCAAAGCCGATCATGACGATAGGACCAGTAATCGTGCCATGCACGGGCCATTGCGACATTTGACATTACTCCAGACAAAAGGACGCCATTACGAAAGAAACGAAGCAATCCGGCTGGATTGCTTCGTCGCTTTGATTCTCGCAATGACGAGAAAGGTTCAGATCACGTAGGATTTGAGCGGCGGGAAGCCGTTGAACTCGACCGCCGAATAGGTGGTCGTGTAAGCGCCGGTTCCCTCGATCAGCACTTTCGCGCCAATCTCGAGGCTGACGGGAAGGAGATAGGGGTCCTTCTCATACAGCACATCGACCGAGTCGCAGGTCGGACCTGCAAGCACGCAAGGCTCCAGCTCATCACCATCATAGGCAGTGCGGATCGGATAGCGGATCATTTCATCCATCGTCTCGGCCAGACCATTGAACTTGCCGATGTCGAGATAGACCCATTTCACCGTGTCATCGTCCGACTTCTTGGAAATCAAAACGACTTCAGCCTCGATCATGCCGGCATTGCCGACCATGCCGCGACCTGGCTCGATGATGGTCTCAGGAATCCGGTTGCCGAAATGCTTGCGCAGCGACTTGAAGATCGACTGGCCATAGGCTTTCACCGCCGGCACGTCCTTCAGATATTTCGTCGGGAAGCCGCCGCCGAGATTGACCATCGACAGGTGAATGCCTCGCTCTGCGAGATCGCGGAAGATTTCAGCCGACGAGGCCAAAGCCGCATCCCACATGCGCGGGTTGCGCTGCTGCGAGCCGACATGGAACGACAGGCCATAGGCCACGAGGCCCAGGCGGTGCGCATGCTCGAGCACGCGGCCAGCCATTTCCGGCACGCAACCGAATTTACGCGACAGCGGCCATTCGGCGCCGGCACCATCGCAGAGAATGCGGCAGAACACGCGCGAACCAGGAGCGGCGCGCGCAATCTTCTCGACTTCGGCTTCGCAATCGACAGCGAAGAGACGAATGCCGAGCTCATAAGCGCGCTCGATGTCGCGCTCTTTCTTGATTGTGTTGCCGAAGGACAGACGGTCGGGCGTGGCACCAGCGGCCAGCGCCTGCTGGATTTCGACGACGGAGGCCGTGTCGAAGCAGGAGCCAAGAGCGGCCAGCAGCTTCAGCACTTCCGGAGCGGGATTGGCCTTGACGGCGTAAAAGACGCGCGTGTCCGGCAACGCCTTGGCAAAGGCACTGTAATTTTCGCGCACGACATTGAGGTCGAGGACCATGCAAGGTCCATCATCCTGACCCTTTTCGCGTCGGTCGCGAAGGAAATCGATAATACGGTCGGTCATCGCGGCATCCCCTCGACGCAACCAGTGGCGCGCCGATACGAGTGGACTTCGTGGATGGCAGCGTTCCTCCCCGCGCGTTGGAGACGCGGAAGCGGAATCGGCAACCATCCGTGACCTGTGCCGCCTGACTGAACCATTTCAGCCAGACAAACATAGGTCGGGTGCTGCGCCGTAGGACACGTCCACCCCAGATCAGCTTGACGCTGTCCAAGGGATCAGTGGCCATCGATTGGATGGGATGAGCTCCCGTCCGCACGTGCGGCAAGAAAGACAAGCCTCTTCGGTACGCTAGCCTTTGGAGGGCCAACAGAGACGAAAAAGCCCGGTCCGTCGTTGCTTTAAGTCGCGTCCCCCGTTTGGCGGGGTTCGCCGGTTCGCTCCGGCTGCCGGTTTTTTACTGACGAGTGACCGGCCTCTTGTCCGGATCCCCGCCAACCGACACACGACCACAGGCACGTGCGATTTGGGCAAGGCGGAAAATATGCATTCCTCGAGCGGGTGCAAGTGTTTTTTTAAGATCTGAACCTGAATCTTCACGGATCCTTTCCAGCCTGTTGCAAAAATCACAGCACAAGGCCACGGAAAGGCCGCTTGCAGCCCCGATGAAACGGGCTTAACCGATTTCTGAAGGCGCGCTCCTGCGCTCGCACATGAAGGCAAACATGCCGCATCTGACCCGCCGCGGACTTTCCTCGCTGCTCGCCGGCACAGCGCTCAGCCTGTCGGCCCTGCCGAGCGCATGGGCGCAAGCCCCACAGCAAAAGCCCGCGCGCTTTGCCTTTGAAGATGTCCAGCGCCGCGCCCGCGAGCTGTCAGCGGCACCCTTTGCGCCCGCCCCCGCTCTGCCAGATGCGATTCAGAAGCTCGACTACGAGACATGGCGCGACATCCGCTTCAAGCCAGATCGCGCAGCCCTTGGCGGCTCCGCCTTCCGCCTGCAGACCTTTCACCTGGGCCATCTCTATCGCCGCCCGGTCACGGTGAACCTGATCCGCGAGGGGATTGCGACGCCCATCCCCTATTCGCAGGGGCTGTTTGATTACGGCCGGGCGAAATTCGACAAGCCGCTGCCCGTCAATCTCGGCTTTGCGGGGTTCCGCCTCCATTATGCGCTGAATGATCCGCGTGTCTTTGACGAGGCGATTTCTTTTCTGGGCAGCAATGCCTTCCGCCTGCTTGGCCGCGGCCAGCGCTATGGCTTGTCAGCGCAGGGCCTGTCGCTCAATGGCGGCACGGAAAGTGAAGAAAACCCGCAATTCATCGAATTCTGGGTCGAGTCGCCTGACGCCAATGCTGAACGAATGACATTTTATGCGCTGCTGGATGGCGAATCCATCACGGGTGCCTTCCGCTTTGATTTTGCGCCGGGCATTGATTCCGTGGTCGATATTTCTGCCACGCTCCATCCGCGCCGGCCCATCCACAAGCTGGGATTGGCGCCACTCTCCTCCATGTTCCTGACGGGCGAGAATGATCGACGCATCTCAGGCGATTGGCGCCCGGAGCTGCATGATTCCGATGGCCTGCTCATCAACACGGGTGCGGGCGAATGGCTGTGGCGGCCGCTGCGCAATCCGGCACGCCAGGAAATCTCGTCCTTCGTCGACCGCGACGTGAAGGGCTTTGGCCTGATGCAGCGCGACCGGACGTTTGAACATTATCAAGACCTCGACCTGTCCTATGAATTGCGCCCGTCCTATTGGATCGAGCCGCGCGAAGGCTGGGGCGAAGGCCGGATCGAATTGATCGAATCGCCCACCAAGGATGATGCGCAAAACAATGTCTTCGCCGCTTGGTTGCCCAATGCACCCATTGAGGCTGGCAAGCCGATCACCTTGTCCTGGCGCGTCACATCGAGCTTTGACATGCGCCGCCTGTCGCCCAATGGCCGCGCAGCCTCGACTTTCCAGACGCCACCGCGTGCCTTTGGTTCATCAGAACCCGTTTTGCCAGGCTCGCGCCGCTTCCTCATCGATTTTGCGGGTGGCGAATTGCGCTATTTCCAGACGCAGCCCGAGCTGGTGGAAATCGTCGCCTCAACGACGAGCGGCGAAATCACGCGCTCCTTTGTGCAAGTGAACCCGCAGACCGGCGGCTTCCGCGCCGCCTTTGATGTGCAGCTGGCACCGGGACAAAGCACAGACCTGCGCGCCTTTCTGCGCACCGGCTCGCGTGCCCTGACCGAAACATGGACCTTCCCGTGGCGCGCGGAATAATGACGAAAGCCATAATCCGGAAAGCCCACCTGTCTGATCTCGACCGCGTGGAAGAGATCGAATGGAGCGTGTTTGAGTCTGACCAGCTCTCGCGCCAATCTCTGCGCCGCTATATGCAAGTCGCCTCCGCAGCCATGATCGTGGCGCAAGAGGATAAAACCACCACGGGCTATGCGCTGGTGGGTTTTCGCAAAGGCTCGACGATCGGGCGGCTTTACTCTATTGCCGTCGACAAGGCCTGCGCGGGGCGCGGCGTTGGCCGATTGCTGCTGGATGCCAGCGAACAGGCCGCGAAGACGCGCAAATGCAAACGGTTCGCCTTGGAAGTGCGCGCCGACAACAAGCGCGCGATCAAGCTCTACAAGAAAAATGATTATGTGCTGATCGGGCGCGAAGACGATTGGTATGAAGACGGCGGGACGGCGCTGAAATTCGAGAAAGCGCTTTAATCAAGCGGCCCGTCGACGAGGCGCGCGAGATCAAAAGCCTCGATATCCTGCAACAACTCAATGAAAGCGGTTGCGCCATAATCGGCGCTGGCTTCGCCCTTTTCCAAGCTCGCGTCATGCGCATTGCCCATCGCGCCTGAGGGCGACAAATCCTGCGACATCCAGCCAAAGCCGACACCGTGATGCGCGCGCAGCCATGTGAAGGAGCGCTCCATTTCAGCATTGGCGCTGGGAAAATCCGCCAGCTCTTCATCGCGCACCAGATCCGGGCGATAGGCCAGCATCAATGAGGTTTCGATATCACCGCCATGAATGCCATGCGCGCGCTCTTGGCTCGTGAAAAGATCGTCCGGATAGCCAAAGCGCGTCCACGAACAGATGACGACCAGCATGGTAAAGCGGCGGCGCAATTCGCGCGCGACATGATCCATCACCGCGACATTGCCGCCATGTGAATTGAGCAAGATCATTTTGCGCACGCCCGCGCGATGCAGGCTCTCGCCGATCTCGATCCAGGCGCGGGTGGCCGTCTCTGCCGACAAGGTCAGCGTGCCGGGAAAAGAATTATGCTCGTCGGACTTGCCAATCGTCTGGATGGGCAGGAAGAGCACGGGCGATTCATCGGGCAGGCGATGGATGACCCGCTCCAGATAGCCTTCCATGATGAATGTATCGGTACCCAGCGGCAGATGCGGCCCGTGCTGCTCGACAGCCGCCACCGGCAGGACGGCGATGATCTTCTCCATATTGAGGGAGTCGAAATCAGTCCAGGCAAGTTCGGTCCAGAAATGAGTAGGCAGCATGGGCGGGAGACCTTTCGGGGAAACCTATATCACACCCTCTCCCAGAGGGAGAGGGTCGCTCGCGAAGCGAGCGGGGTGAGGGGTTACACTGCATGCCGAATGGGCGTAACCCCTCATCCGGCTGCTGCGCAGCCACCTTCTCCCTCTGGGAGAAGGTATGCCCACCGCGCGGTATCTGGACTTTGCGGCCCGGAGCGCCACATTAGGCAGAGACACGGAGTGGGTGGATGCAGACGGCAATTCGGGCATTGGTCATTTTTCTGGCAGGCAGCCTGTCGGCCCAAGCCGCCGACAAAGTGCGTTTCGGCACGAATTGGCTCGCACAGGCCGAACATGGCGGATTCTATCAGGCCGTCGCTGACGGCACTTATGCCAAATTCGGGTTGGACGTGGAGATCATCCAAGGCGGACCGCAATCCAACACCCGCCTCATGCTGCCCACAGGCCGCCTCGAATTCGTCATGGGCGGCAATATGATTCAGGCCTTTGCCGCTGTTGAGCAAGATGTGCCGACCATTGTGGTGGCCGCCATGTTCCAGAAAGACCCACAAGTCTTCATGTCGCATCCGGGCCAAGGCCACGACACATTCAAAGACCTCGTTGGCGCGCCGATCTATCTGGGCAAGGATTTCGTCGCCGCCTCCTTTCCATGGTTCAAAATGGAATATGGATT
This sequence comes from Beijerinckiaceae bacterium, assembly GCA_947452005.1. Taxonomy (GTDB): domain Bacteria; phylum Pseudomonadota; class Alphaproteobacteria; order Rhizobiales; family Beijerinckiaceae; genus Terripilifer. Next base: position 218,546 of record CANGBC010000002.1, read on the forward strand.
CCGCGACGCCGACCTGCGCCCCTATAATTTTAATGCAGGCCCCTTCATCGCCAACAAGCAATCGGCGCAGCAAGGCTATGTGACAGCCGAGCCCTTCGCGATTGAAAAGCAGGCGGGCTTCAAGCCCAATGTCTTCCTGCTCGCTGATTACGGTTTCGATACTTATTCCACGACCATTGAGACGCGCAGCGATCTGATCGCCAAGAACCCGGACCTCGTGCAGCGCTTTGTTGATGCGTCGATCATCGGCTGGGTGAATTATCTCAAAGGCGACAATGAAAAAGCCAATGCGCTCATCCGCCGCGACAATCCCGACATGAGCGCGGAACAGATCGCCTATTCCATCGCCAAGATGAAAGAATATGGCATTGTCGATTCCGGCGACAGCAAGACGCTGGGCGTGGGCGCCATGACGGATGCGCGGCAGAAGAGCTTCTTCGACAAAATGGTGAAATCAGGCGTGGTGAAAGCCTCGCTTGATTATCGCCGCGCCTATACATTGCGCTTCGTCAACAAAAGCGTCGGTGTGGAGACGAAGTGAGCCTGCTGTCTTTAAGCCAGATCGGAAAGACCTTTCCAAACGGCACGCGCGCGCTCGACCAGCTGGATCTGGCCGTGTCGCGCGGCGACTTCATTTCGCTGCTCGGGCCTTCCGGTTGCGGCAAATCAACAGCTCTGCGCCTGATCGCAGGCCTCGAGCGCGCTGACAGCGGCACGCTGACATGGGATGAGGCCAAGCCCGACATTGGCTTTGTCTTTCAAGATCCCACACTCATGCCTTGGGCCAATGTCTTCGACAATGTGTTTCTGCCACTGCGCCTGAAAGGCGTGACGCGCGCAGATGCCACGCCCAAAATCATGGATGCATTGACACGCGTCGGGCTCGGCGATTTCGCGGACAGCTTCCCGCGCGAATTGTCGGGCGGCATGAAAATGCGCGCCTCCATTGCGCGCGCCTTGGTGCTGCGCCCCGCGCTCCTGCTGATGGACGAGCCGTTTGCGGCGCTTGATGAGATCACGCGTCTCAAACTCAATCGCGACCTGCTGGAGCTGCAAGCCGAGCTTGGCATGACCGTGATCTTTGTCACGCACTCGGTTTATGAGAGCGCCTATCTGTCGAGCCGCATTTGCGTCTTTTCCAACAGGCCGGGGCACATCATCGAAACCATTGACGTCGGCCCGTCTGGCCCGCGTGGCGAAGAGTTTCGTCTCACCAGCGCCTATCTCGAAACATGCCAGCGCGCATCCGCCGCGCTCGAACAGGCGATGGAGCGCGCATGAAAACCGCACGCATCTTGCCCCTTCTGACCTTTGTCGCGCTGTTGCTCGGCTGGGAAGCGCTCGTCCACATCCAGAACATTCCCGCCTATGTGCTGCCAGCCCCCTCGCGCATCTTTGTCGCGCTGCGCGAAGATTGGGAGCTTTTGTCAGCGGCCCTTTTCGTCACATTGAAGATCACGGTTCTCGCGCTGGCCTTGGCTACAGGCATTGGTGTGGCGCTGGCCATTCTGTTTGCACAATCGACCTGGCTGGAGCGCACGTTCTTTCCCATCGCTGTCATTTTGCAAGTGACGCCGATCATTGCCATTGCGCCTCTGCTGCTGATTTATCTCGACGCTGGCACAGCGGTGCTGGCTTGCGCCTTTCTCGTCGCGTTCTTTCCGATCCTCTCTAATACTGCGCTGGGGCTCTCATCCACCGATCACAATCTGCGCGATCTGTTTGATCTTTACGGTGCCTCGCGCTGGCAGCAGATGCGCTTGCTGCGCCTGCCCTCCGCGCTGCCCTATTTTCTGGGCGGGCTTCGCATTGCAGGCGGACTGGCGCTGATTGGCGCGATTGCCGCCGAGATTGCCGCGGGCGCTTCGGGCCAAGGCGCGGGCCTGGCCTATCGCATTTTGGAAGCGGGCTACAGGCTCAACATCCCGCGCATGTTTGCGGCCCTGGTGCTGATCTCGGTCGCGGGTATCGCCATCTGGCTTGCTCTCGAATTTGTGAGCACCAGACTGCTGGCGCGTTGGCATGAGTCCACCCGCGCGCGCAGCCCCTGACCCAATCGGCATTTGCACAGACGCGCCATTTATGATGCGCTGGCACAAGAGGAAACGCTTGGGAGAAACCGCACATGGTTCGCCAATTTAATCGTCGTCATTTCACCGCCCTGCTGGGGGCTGCCGCTGTGTCGACGCCCGCGCTCGCGCAAACCGCGTCTTGGCCAACCAAACCCATCCGCCTGATCCTGCCCTTTGGTGCGGGCGGCGTGGCTGATATTACCGCGCGCATCGTCACGGAGCGTCTGGGCGACAAGCTTGGACAGCGCTTTGTCATTGAGAACCAGCCCGGCCCCGGCGGCATCAATGCCGCGCGCGCTGTTCTGTCGGGCAGCGCAGATGGATATACATTGGCGCTGTTTTCCAATGGTACCGCCGTCAGCGTGAACATGTTCAAGGAATTGCGCTTCGATCCGGTGAAAGATTTCACACCTGTTTCGACGCTCGGCTTCTTCGATTTCATTCTGGCGACCGATGCCAAGACGCGTTATCAGACGCTGAAAGATTTCATCGATTACGGAAAAGCCAATCCGGGCAAGATGAATGTTGGCACAGTGATCGTGGGTTCGACGCAGAATCTGTCGGCTGAATTGCTGAAGTCGATGACGGGGCTCGATTTCCGCATTGTGCCCTTCCGCAACACACCCGACCTTATGCTGTCGCTGACGCGCGGCGATGTCGATCTGATGATCGATTCCTATTCTTCGCTGAAGAGCATGATCGACGACAAGCAAGTGCGTGCGCTGGCCTCCTCTGGCCCGACGCGCTCACCCGTTACGCCCAATCTGCCCACAGCTGCAGAAGCTGGCGTGCCGGGCTATGATGTCACATCCTGGAACGCGATCTTTGCGCCCACAGGCACGCCCGCTGACGTGATTGCAAAAATGCAAAAAGCAATCGGCGAAGTGCTGGCAGAAGACGAGATCAAGCGTAAGCTTCTCGACCTTGGCATCGAAGCCAAAGCCGCCACGGGCACCGAATTGGCGAAGCGGCTGGATGCGGACATCGTCAAATGGGGCGAGGTGATCGCCAAGGCGAATATCCCGAAGAACTGACAGGGTCGAGACAAGGAGAGAGGCGCATGACTGAAATTCTGATGCCGGTGCGTCTCTCCGATTCCATCGCTGCCACGCTTGCGAGCCGCTACACGTTGCATCGCCTGTGGGAGGCGAAAGATCAGCAAACCCTGCTGGCTGACATTGCGCCACGCATTGAGGCGATTGTCACAGCTGGCTCCATTCTGGCCAGCGGCATGTCTTTCATGGTCGATGCGGCTTTCATTCAGCGCTTTCCCAAGCTGAAACTCATCGCCAATCACGGCGTGGGCTATGACACGATTGATGCCGCTTTTGCGGCGACACGCGGGATCATGGTCACCAATACGCCCGATGTACTGACCGAGGAGACCGCCGACACGGCCTTTGGCTTGGTGCTCAACACCGTTCGCGAATTCCCCGCCGCTGAGCGTTACCTGCGCGCGGGCCAATGGCTGGGCGGCCCCTACCGGCTGACCGCCAGTCTGCGCGGCAATACCATGGGCATTCTCGGTCTGGGCCGCATCGGCAAGGCGATCGCCAAACGCGGCGAGGCGTTCGGGCTCAGAATCGCCTATTGCGGACGCAGCCAGCAGGCCGATGTCGACTACCCCTATTACGCAACGCCACAGGCGCTGGCGGCCGCGTGTGACATTCTGGTGGTGGCCGCACCGGGTGGTGTGCAGACACGCAATATCATTGACGCTGAAGTGCTCAAGGCGTTGGGGCCACGTGGTTTTCTTATCAATATCGCGCGCGGCACGCTGGTCGATGAACCCGCCCTGATTGCCGCCTTGCGTGATGGCACGATAGCGGGTGCGGGGCTTGATGTGTTTGCGCAAGAGCCCAAAGTGCCAGACGCTTTCTTGTCTTTGGACAATGTGGTGCTGCTCCCCCATGTCGGCTCGGCCAGCATTGAGACGCGTCAGGCCATGGCCGATTTGTTGATTGCCAATGTCGATGCCTATGCAACGGGAGGCCAATTGCTGACGCCTGTGGCTGAGTGCATGCTTGCTCGTCCGCCTGAGCAATGATAGCGGACGATAGATCAAGCCTCGCCGGAGACGTGCCCCATGAAATTGTCGAGCCCAAGCGCCCTTTATGCCGCGCTGATCTCGGCTGCCCTTTTGTCGGGCCCCACGCAGGCGCAAAACCTGCTGGATCCCGCGCCCTTGGGCGCTCCCAATGATACACGCCTGCGCGCTGCACCAGCGGCCGTGGCCGTTGCGGCGGCGCGTCCCGTCAATGATCCGCCGGGCCGCTATGCCCCTCTGCGGGAAGGCAAGAAAGACACCGGCTGCATGATCACGCTGGAGGCCTCGCGCAAAGCCCAGCTCGCGCCTGCCTGCCGCGACCAGGGGCTGGTGGTGTTTGATCCCATCAATTGGCTGATGGAGCGCGGCCGCCTCGGCCTGACGGCTCGCAAAGGCCATAAGGCCTGGTTCGACCGCCAGACCGATGGCACCTGGCTGCGCGACCCGAAAGAAGGGAAAACCCTGATTTTACGGCTGATTTGAAAAGTTAACGCGCAAAATCAAGCATTTCTTACTACTTTCAGTCATTTAGCCCAATAATGAGAGGGCGCGCGTTAAAGATATGGGCATTTTTGGCCCATAAAGCCCCCTGAGCGGCCCATTGCTGCCTTTTTCTCGCCGCACCGCACAATGAAAACCCTGCCCGCAGCCACATGATGGACTGCGTGAGCCCAGGAGTTCCATTGAAACCTATTTTGCGCGCGGCCCTGGTTTCGGCCGCACTTTTTGCTCCCGTCTTGTTTGACGGGGCCGCCCATGCGCAGAGCTGGACCGGCAAGGCATCTTTTTATTCGCATGGCACTCGCACAGCGAGCGGCTCTCGTTTTCAACCAAGTGCTTTGACAGCCGCGCATCGCAGCCTGCCCTTTGGCACGGTGTTGCGCGTCACCAATCTCGCCAATCAGCGCAGCATCATGGTGACCGTGAATGATCGCGGCCCCTTTGTGCGCGGGCGCATTCTTGATGTGTCCTCCGGTGCTGCTGATGCGCTGGGTTTTCGTGGCGCAGGCGTTGCGCAAGTGCGGATCGAAAAACTCGATCGCAGCGCATCTCTCTAAAATGCAAACAGCCCCTCATGTTTCCATGAGGGGCTGTGCTTGTTTTAGCGCTTGAGCAGCTTGTCGCACCAGCGCGGATCAAACAATCCATCGGTGGGCGGCGCGGTGGGAAAATCACCAATCTCAACCTGATATGCGAGCATCGCTTTGGTGGGCGCTTCAATCAGGCGAATGTCGAAGATGAAATCAACAGCAGGTGATTTCAGTGCGGCCTGCATGGTTGCCGCCTCGACAAGCCCGCCACCTAAAACAGCCTCAACATGTTTGGCCGCTTCCGCCGGATCCTTGCGGATGAGGTCGGTTGCGCGTGCAAACAGCCCGACCATTTTCTCCAGCGCATCGGGCGAGGCTTTTTCAAACGCGCCTGTGGCTGCCATCACGACACCGGGAATATCGGGAAACATGTCGCGCGCGGTCAGCAGCATTTTCAGCTTGGGATTGCGCTGCAAAACAATGGTTGCAGACGGCTCGAGCACGGTTGCGCCATCGACTGTGCCCGACAGCACCGCCTGCTGAACAGCATCAATGCCCATGGCAATGATCTCGACATCGTCTTTCGAGACCTTGCCGATCTTCCAGAGCCAATGATGAAGCGCGACGGTGGGCACGCCACCCGGCGGCAACGTCGCAAGCTTGGCCTTGCGCCCTTGCGACTTGGCAAAAGCAGCAAAGGCGATGGCTGGATCTTTATTGCCTGCAAAGCTCGCAGCCAGCGTTTCGGAGGAGACAAAGCCTGAGCCGCCCGAGCCTGCAGCCGCGACCACTTTCACATCAAGCCCGCGCGCACGAGCAACCGCAACGGGCGCCACACCAATGGCCAGCATATCCAGCGTGCCCGACGACAAAGCCTGTATGGCGGATGGACCGGAATCAAAACGCACCAGCTTCAGATCAAGCCCCGCATCGCGCGCCCAGCCTGTGCGGTCTGCCACATAAAGTGCGGAAGCGCCGATGACGGGCACATAGCCGATGCGCACAGCCGTTGGTGCTTGCGCCTGCGCCGACCCGGATACCGCAAGGGCCAGAGCGGCGGGGACAGCGGCCAATGCCTGACGGCGCGAAAAATGAGCCATGATCGTTCTCCAGAAAACTCTGGCCCGCTATAGCACAGCTTGCGGCCCTAGCCGAGTTTCCCGACCGACTTTTCCAACAAGTCCCAGGCCTGCGTGCCGATCTGCTTTTTCCAGCGCGGGTAAAAGCCATCTTTCAACCGCTGCTGGAAACCACTCATATCCGCACGGTTGAAGGCCATGCCGCGCTGGACCAGTGAGGCCTCGAGTTTCCGATTAAGATCAAGCGTCGCCTTGCGCTGCACCTTGACCTGACGGGCCACATGCTTGTCGACGATGGCACGGACGTCCGCAGGCAGCTTGTTCCAGAAGGCGGCATTGGCGATCATATTGAAGCCAGACCACATGTGATTGGTGACCGAGACATTCTTGGTCACTTCGTAAAGTTTGTTGGTCTCGACGATGATCAGGGGATTTTCCTGCCCGTCCACGCGCCCATCCTTCAGCGCGTCATAAAGCTGATTGATATTCAGCGAGACCGGATCGGCGCCCAGAGTACGAAAAACATCGCGAAACATTTCGCCATCCGGAACACGGATTTTCTGACCTGCCAGATCATCAACGCTGCGAATGGCTTTCTCGCGCATATTCATTTGGCGAAGACCATTTTCAAACAGTCCACCACGCAATCGATGAATGCCTTTGGCCTCACATTCGCGATCCAATGTGCGCCCAAGCGGGCCATCATCAAGCTGCCACACCTGTTGCGAGCTTTTAAACACAAAGGGCAGGCCTTGAAGATCCATCACAGGCACCGCAGCGGATAACAGCCCGCCCATCAGCGCAAAAAATTCCAGCTCTCCCGATTGCACAAGCTTTAGCGCTGCGGGGTCTGAGCCCGGCAGCCCGTTGTTTTGCGGATAGACTGTGACATCAAGCCGCCCCTGCGTTTCCACGCGCACCGCCGACCAGATGGCATCCAGCGCTTTGTAGAGCGGGTTGGCGACGGGCTGATTGACATATTGCCGGGCACGCCATCGCACCGCTCGAGAATATTGCGCCTTCACGGGCGCACTGATGCCCGCAGCAAGAGCTGATTGCAGGACAAGGCGACGCGACAACTTCACCATTTTGGATCTCCTGCAGCCTAGCTGACACGATCACGCCCAGAAAGCGCCCGAATAGGCGCGCTGTTGGATACAAACTTCCTTGGGGGTGGATCGATGCTACGCCGTTTCATAATTCTCACGCTGCTCATCTTCAGCTCGTCCACCTTTGCCACGGCACAGACGTCAACGAACGAAAGTGAGAATGCGATCCGTAACCGCCGCAATGCCTGGACGATCGGCATGGCTTCAGGTCAGCTGGAGGGGCTGTATCCACGCTTTGCCGCAGAAATTGCGCGCGTGCTGGATGATGGCGACAATCTGCGCATCCTGCCCTATCTGGCCTATGGCGCAGCTTCCAATATTGAAGATCTGCTTTATCTGCGCGGCATCGACATTGCGTTCACGCAGTCCGATGCGCTCGAATATTTCAAGACCGAACGTAAGGTGCGCAATCTGCCGGGCCGCATTTCCTATCTGATGCGCCTCTACACAACCGAAGTGCATATTCTGGCGACCGCCGACATCAAGACACTGGAAGATTTGCGCGGCAAGAAAGTGAGCTTTGGACCACCCGGCAATTCGGCAGCCTTGACGGGGCAAATCATCTTTGAGCGTCTTGCCATCCCCATTGACGCCAAGCTGATCGATCACACGCAAGGACTTGAGCAGCTGCGCCACGGCGAGATCAGCGCCTTGGTGCGTGTGGTGGGAAAGCCCGTCGATTATTTCACGAAAATTGCGCCTGACTCGGGCCTGCATTTTCTCACCATTCCCGGCAAACAGGTCTTCAATGATCTCTATTCCTATGGCGAGCTGACAGGTGATGATTATCCAACCCTTGTGCGCAAAGGTGAGACGATTGACACAATCGCAGTGCCAACCGTGCTGGCGGTTTTCAATTGGCCGAGAAACTCTGATCGCTGGCAGCGCCTGCAAAAATTCACCAATGCCATGTTTGCAAAATTTGATCGCTTTCAGCAGCCGCCCTTCCACCCCAAATGGCGTGAGGTCAATCTGGCCGCAGATGTGCCAGGCTGGACACGCTCGCCGCTGGCGGATGCGGCACTGAAGTCACTGACACCCGAAGCGCAAGCGGGCTCGGACTCAAAAGCCTTTGAGGATTTTCTGCGCGCCACGCAGGGCGGCAAATCCGTCAATTCTGCGCAGCGTGAAAAACTGTTCCGCGAATTTATCTCCTGGCGTGCGCAACAATCTGTGCGCCCCTAGAAAATGGTGAGACGCAGCATGCATATTCTCTCAGCCTCGATCATCGGATCAGGGATCGCTTTGTTCGGCATTCTGGCTGTCGTGCAATGGCGCGATGTCGAACAATCAGCTTTCGTGATCGAAAACCCAGCCCCGCCCGCCGATCTGGCCCAAAGCCAGGCTGCACGCATCGGCGCCGAAAAGCGCTTGGCTGATGCAATGGCCACCCAGATCACCAATTGGCCCAAGGCCGATCAGGCAAAGCCCGCTGAACCACAGCCACAGCCACAGCCACAGCCGCAAACACGTGTCGCACGCATTGAGCCATCGCCTGCGCCCTCGGCGCCGGACATGTCGATGCCGCTCGTCGAGCAAGAGGCTTTGCTCAATCGCGTTGGCGCACTGCTGCATCAAGGCGATATTGGCGCGGCGCGCGCGGTGCTCAATCGTCTGGTGCGCGAGAATAATCCGCGTGCGGCTTTTCTGCTGGCGCAAAGCTATGATCCGGAAATTCTAAAACAGGGAAAAGTGGTGGGCATGCGCCCCGACCCGGCCCTCGCACGCTCGCTTTATGAAAAGGCGTTGCGCAATGGCGTGACCGAAGCCAAAGCTGCCCTTGATGCATTGCCCCCGCCATGAGAGCCTGGGGCATGCGCATCGGTCTTGCTCTCCTTGCCCTGCTGCCCATGTTGATCGCGCCAGCCTGCGCGCAGGATCAGCAGCTCATCCCACTGCCTTACCCATCAGGTGCAGAGGGTGCGCATGGCCTGTCCGCTCCGCTCACGCGTCATCATCAGAGGCTGATCCCCACACCCTATCCACGCCAGATTGGCCCCAATGCGCTGGGCAATCCGCGCCCCAGTCGCGTGCGGGGGCACCAAAGACTGCTGAAGCGCCCTTATCCACGGCTGGACCGCTAGCCGCTTTGTGCGGAACTGCACGGGCAGAGGCGCATTGTGCTTGAGCCATGGGACAAGCTCTCAAAATCTCGGAAGCACTCGTCATCTGCTCACATGCGGATTCACGCCATATTGCCTGCACGCTGATTGAGGAGAGCGGCTTTGAAGTTTTGGAAGCCGACACGATGGAAGATGGTGCCGCGCATTTGATGCAACATGCGCAATCCGTGTCGCTGGTCTTTGCGGAAGCCAATGACGCAGAAGAGGCGCGCCGTCTGGCTTTGCTCATTCAGGATCAATGGCCGTGGATTAAAGTTCTGGTGGCCATTGACCACACCGCGGTGGCGATAGCCGACATGCCGCACAGCGCCATTCTCATGCGCAGGCCTTGGCGCCCGCTTGATCTGCTGATCGAGGCCGAGCGCGCCACAAAATGAAACGGGCGCCCGAAGGCGCCCGCTCAAATGGATCAGAGATCCAAACATTCTTGGTGGGATGGATCAGAGATCCATCCAGGGCATCAGCGAGACGTGGATGACATCCGGTGCGCCCATGCCGCCCACTGACTTGATCGCATATTCGGCGTCTTTCAGGCCGAAGCGATGTGTCGTCATCATATCGATGGGGAAACGCTTCGACGCCAATTGTTCCAGCGCCAATTCGCAAGCCTTGTAGGAATGGCCGCGTGCCGACTTCAGCGTGATGTATTTCACGGTCATCTTGCCGACTGGGAAGTTCGGGAAGTCAGCCATTTCACCCTGGATGATCATCGTGCCGCCCTTGCGCTTCAGGGCTTCGATGCCCAGCAAGATCGGCGCGGTGCCAGCGCCCGCCGTGCAATCGAGCACGACATCAACGCCCTTGCCGCCAGTGATTTCCTTGATGCGCTCGACCGGATCTTCTTCCTGCACGTTGATGACGTAATCAGCGCCCATGATCTTGGCGCAATCGAGACGCGCCTTATCCTTGTTGGTGCCGGTGACGATGATCAGCGAAGCGCCCGCCTGCTTGCAGGCGATGGTCTGCGACAGACCCTGCTGGCCGGGGCCCTGGATGAGCACGGTGGAATTATAGCCCACGCCGCAATCCATCAGCGCCCATTCAATGCCATTGGCCATGGGGGTGACGAGACCAGCGAGTTCCGGTGTCACGCCCTTGGGGACGTGATGAACAACCGAATTCCACGGCAGGTAAACATATTGAGCAAAGCCGCCCCACAGATGCGGAGGGTTGTCGCAAGTCGTGTAGCCGTAGCGAATGCCGTTCGGGTTGTAGCGCCAGTCAGTCGCCTCGCAATGGCGGTATTGACCCAGGTGGCACCATTCGCACTTACCGCAGGAGACGTAATGCTCAACGAAGACGAGATCGCCTTCCTTGAAGCCCTTGCGGTTGGTGAATTCGCGACCTGCCTTGGCGATATAGCCGATGTTCTCATGGCCCATGATGACCGGACCGCCCTTGAGGGGATCCTTGAACATTTTCACGTCCGTGCCGCAGATGCCCGCGACTTCCATCTTCATGAGCGCGCCGTCGATCGGAATCTCCGGCATGGGGAACTCACGGATCTCCAGCTTGCTCGCGCCTGTTTTAACCGAAGCAAGAACCTTCTCGACCATGATATTCCCCTTTCGTTGTAGAGGGGGACTTCGTATCTTGCACAGCGAGGGACGGTCAAGCGGGTTTTGCCTGTAAAATCCGTGCCTCGCGACCCGGAGAGTCCATGTCGACCGATGCTGCAGCGCAACAAAACCCTGGCCAGGGCGGTTCCTACCGCCTGGGCGTCAGCGCGCGCCCGGCTGAAAACCGCGAAGCCATCACCCGTGTGAAGGAATTTGTGCGCACGCGATTCCGATTGGTGGAAGATGACGTGGTCATGGTAACCGAGCTGGAATGTGGCCTGCCCGGCTGCCCGCCGCTTGAAACCGTCATCGCTTTCTGGTGCGAAGATGGCGAGCGGCGCCATTACAAGGTTTTCAAACCGGTGGCAGAGGTTGTCGAAGATGACCTGCCCCCGTGGTGGATGAAGAACGCATTGATCGTGCCCGAGGGAACCGGCTGCGATTGCTGTTAAGAGAGGAAAAGAAACTTGGCCAAGAAAATCCCGCTCAAACTCGCCATTGCCGAATATCCCCACACATCCAAGATCCGCGACGGATCGATTGAGATCGAGGGCATCGAGCCGGAGTTTATCACCGTCAATCCGCAGATCGCCGCCTATCGCCGCATGGTGCGTCAGGTCGAGTTTGATGTCTGCGAAATTGCGCCCACCACTTACATGATCGCGCGCGCCTATGGCGCCCCTTTCGTGGCTCTGCCGATTTTCGTGACGCGCCATTTTCATCACGGTGGCCTGCTGGTGCGCCCGGAGCTGGGCATCAAGCACCCCAAAGATCTTGAAGGCAAAAAGGTCGGCGTGCGCGCTTATTCCGTCACCACGGGTGTGTGGACGCGCGGCATTTTCATCGACGAATTCGGCATGGACACGAGCAAGGTCACTTGGGTCGTTGATGACGAAGAGCACGTGCAGCAGCTGAAGCTGCCTGAAAATGTCATTCACACGCAGGGCAAATCGCTCTTCCAGATGATGAAAGATGGCGAATTGGCCGCAGGCTTTGCCGCCAATGCTGGCATTGGCCGCTCAGGCGATCCGGCTGGTGGCTGGAAGACAGAAGACACGAGCATGTGGCCCGATCTCTTCCCCAATGCGCATGATCTGGAAGCCGAATGGTACAAGCGCACGGGCATCTATCCGATGCATGCCACCATTGTGGTGAAGGATTCCGTGCTGGCCGAACACCCATGGGTGGCACGTTCGCTTTATGATGCGTTTGAGACCGCCAAGCAGGATTGGATGGCGCGCATGAATTCGGGCGAGCTCGATGGGGCGAATGAGAAGAAATACAAGAAGATCATGAAAATCGTGGGCGATGATCCGCTCCCCCATGGCATGGAATTCAACATGCCGACTATTTTGAAGCTCGAAGACACAGCCTTCAAACAGGGCATGATCCCGCAGCGCGTGCCGCTGGAGAAGGCTTGGGTTGATCCGCTGAAGGTTTGAAACCCGCACCGTCATTGCGAGCCGCAGGCGAAGCAATCCAGAACAGCCTCACATGTGGGCTCTGGATTGCCGCGTCGCCTTCGGCTCCTCGCAATGACGAAGAAAAATGATGGAGGAAAACAAGATGAAACTGCACACCGCACTCCAGACGCTCGGCCATACGCAAGCGCTGAAAGACGGCACGATCCGCCCTGAAACCTTCGACTTCGAGTTTGAAGAAGTGCCAGCCATCATTCAGGCCTTCCGTCGCATGGTGCGTGGCCTTGAATTTGATATTTCGGAAATGGCCATCACGACCTACCTCTGCGCCAAAGCGCATGGCAAAAAGTTCACGGCCATTCCGGTGTTCCCGTTCCGCGCCTTTCATCATGGCGCGATTGTCACCAACACAAAGCTTGGCATCACCGACCCGAAACAGCTGGAAGGCAAGAAAGTTGGCGTCAATCGCGGCTATACGGTGACGGCGGGTGTCTGGGCACGCTCCATCCTGCAGCATGATTATGGCGTTGACCTCTCCAAAATCACGTGGGTGCTGTCGGGCGATGAGCATGTGGCGGAATATAAAGCTCCGTCCAATGTCGTGCCGGTGGAAGCTGGCAAGAAGGTCGAAGATATGCTGCTGTCAGGCGAGCTCGCCGCAGCGTCCGGCGTCGTGATTGATCATCCCGACATCAAGCCGCTGATCCCCAATCCTGCCCAAGCAGGCTTTGAGGCTTTGCGCTTGCGTGGCCATTATCCGATCAACCACACATTGGTTGTGAAGGATGAATTGCTCGAAGCGCACCCCGGTCTGGCGAAAGACATTTTCGAGACCTTTGCGAAAGCCAAGCGCGCTTATGTCGAGACGCTGAAGGCTGGCATTGCTGAACCCACAAAGAATGACCAGACCGCGATGAAGATCATGGAGATCACCGGCAAGGACCCGATGCCTTTTGGTGTCGAGCCCAACCGCGCCATGATTGAAGCGATCAATCAATATGCGACCGAACAACAGATCATCCCGCGCCCGTTCAAGATGGACGAGATCTGGGCCAAGGGCACGCTGGATCTGGTGGGGTAAGGACAAGAAAAAGGCGACCCATTGGCCGCCTTTTTTGTTTCGTCATTGCGAGGAGCAAAGCGACGAAGCAATCCAGAGCTTCACGTGGGGCCTTCTGGATTGCTTCGCTTCGCTCGCAATGACGAGCTGTTAGACGCTACCCAGAAACTCCAACAGCTCTTTGCGGGTCGCTTCTTCGCTCTGGCCAGCTGTCGCCATATCCCAATAACGCGCTTTTGGCAGGCATTCCTGCAAATAGCGCGCTGCTGAGGTGGAGTGGAAATTATCAGCACCCGGCACGATGAGTGCAGGCAAGTCGCAACGCATCATGTCTTCTGGCTCGGCGCCCGGTGCCGTGTCGCGGTCCATCAGGCCGCGCACCATGCCCACCACGATATGCTTGTACTTTTCAACATCGAGCTGCGCATAAGTTTCGGCAAAAGCCTCATCTGACTTGATGGTCGAGGCCCATGGGCCCCCGCGCGGATCAGCGCCAAACGCCTTGCCGTCACGCTTCACCAGATCAACCACCGCCTGCATGCCATTCTGATGCACAAAGGCCAGATGCTCGGCAAAGCGCTGATGGCTCGACATGCGATATTTGGGACCACCCACGGGCCAGTAGATGACCATGGAGGAGACGCGCTCGGGCGCCTGTGTGCCCATGGCAATCACCGGCGAGCAGCCCATGCAGCCGCCCATGATATGCACCTTGTCGATCTTCAGATGATCGAGCAGCGCCACGCCTTGGCGGACAAAATGGCCCCAGGTGACGCGCTCGACGCGCCCACCCGACTGGCCGCATTCGCGCCGGTCAAACAGGATGACCTGATAATGCTGCGTCAGATACTCGAGCGGCTTGGTCTTGGCATAGATGCCCAGCGACGACCATTTCTCGATCGTGGCGTCAAAACCACCTGGCGAAAACATGAGCAGCGGCGGACCCTCTCCCCGGACTTCATAGCGGGTGGAAATGCCGTCAAGGAGCGCTGTGGCCATGTCGTTTCCTGCTTGTTTCTTGAAGATAAATGGCTCGGTGGTAGCGCAGAATTCATACCCCGCCAGAGTTTTGTCAATGGCCGTCCGAGAAAGCCGATCCAAACGTCTTGCCATGGGCGCGGCGCTCTGTTTAAGAGGACGGGAAGAGCCCAAAAGGGCTGGAGCTTCAGGAGAGGGCGATCAGCCAATGATCATCGATATTCACGGCCATTACACCACTGAACCGCAGTCACTGTTTGCGTTCCGCGACAAGCAGCTCGCAGGGCTCGTCGACGCCACACGCAAGCCGGCCACCAATGATCTGGGCATCACTGATGAACAGCTCGTGCAATCTGTGCAGCGCCAGCTCGCGTTCCAGAAAGAGCGCGGCTCTGACATCACCATCTTCTCACCGCGCGCCTCGGGCATGGGTCACCATGTTGGCCCTGAATGGGTCAGCCAGGAATGGACGCGGATGAACAATGATCTCATCCATCGCATCTGCGCGCTGCTGCCAGACAATTTCATCGGCGTCGGCCAGCTGCCGCAGTCACCCGGCGTTGATCCGCGCAATTGCATTCCTGAACTGGAACGCATGGTCAATGAACTGGGCTTCGTCGGCGTGAACCTCAATCCCGATCCGTCGGGCGGCTATTGGACAGATCCGCCGATGACGGATCGCTACTGGTATCCGATTTACGAAAAGCTCGTTGAGCTTGATGTGCCGGCGATGATCCACGTGACGGGTTCGTGCAACCCCAACTTCCATGCAACGGGCGCGCATTACATCAATGCCGACACGACGGTGTTCATGCAGTTGATCCAAGGCAATCTGTTCAAGGATTTCCCGACGCTGAAATTTGTCATCCCGCATGGCGGCGGCGCTGTGCCTTATCATTGGGGTCGCTACCGCGGCCTGTCGATGATGATGAAGAAGCCCCCGCTCGTCGAATATCTGATGAAGAATGTCTATTTTGACACCTGCGTCTATCATCAGCCGGGAATTGATCTGCTCGCCAAGGTCATTCCGGTCGAGAACATTCTCTTCGCGTCGGAAATGATTGGCGCTGTGCAGGGCATTGATCCTGAGACCGGCCATTATTTCGATGACACGCGCCGCTATGTGGACGCGGCCAAGAACCTGTCTGAAGAAGATCGCTACAAGATCTTCGAAGGCAATGCGCGCACGGTCTATCCGCGTCTCGACGCGATCCTGAAGAAGCGCGGCCTTTAAGAAACACCTGTCGGGCGGCGATCTTTCGCCGCCCTTTCCTTTTCATGCGACATTCAATCGGAGACCGTCATGTCCCTGCCCCGCCTCAACGGCATTATTCGCGCGCTGGAAAATGGCCAGCATGCAATCTCGTCCTTCCAGCCCATCGACATCAATGTCGCGGTCGAACTGACGCAATCCAATTATGATGGCATCGTGCTTGAAGGCGAGCATCAGGGCTGGGACATCACAACGATGCGCCATTCTCTGCAATACATGCTCAACCGTGGACAGATCGCCAAGAATGGCGTCGCCCCGAAAGTCACACCGATGGCGCGCGTGCCCTCGAATGGCGTTGAGAAGAATCAATTCTTGGCCAAACAGGCGCTCGACATTGGCTGCTATGGCATCGTCTTCCCGCATATCTCGACGGTTGAAGAAGCCTATAATGCAATCTCGGCTTGCCGCTATTCGCGGCTGAAAGACAAGCCGCTGTATGAGCCGCAAGGCATTCGTGGTGACGGCCCGATGCAGGCTTGCCGCTATTGGGGCATCAGCCAGCAGGAATATTACGAAGTGGCAGACGTCTGGCCGCTGGCACCGAAGGGTGAGCTGTTCATCATTCTGCAGATCGAAGATACGCATGGCATCGAGAACCTCGATGACATTCTCAAAAACGTGCCCGGCATCGGCGCGATTTTGATTGGTGAAGGCGATCTTTCCCAAGAGCTCGGTTATCCGCGCCAGACCGAGCATCCGGTTGTGCTCGATGCGATGGCGAAAGTTGTCGACACCTGCAAGCGCCACGGCGTCATTGTTGGTCATCCGCATGTGTCGGGTGCCAATGCAGAGCGCGTGATTTCAGAAGGCTATCGCTTCCTGATGTGCGCAGCACCGCGCAGCTACAACACGCTCGACAATACGCGCAAGCTGGTGGGTCGCTGAGACCCCTCCCGCCAACACGCTCAACAAATCATGAAAAAGCCCCGGCAAATGCTGGGGCTTTTTTTTATGCGCCACCTTCAGCGGAACCGCAAAAAACCACCGAAACGCACAAGAGTTCATCGGAATCGGAAATATTTTGCGGTGATCAAGAAACAAAGCGCCAAGCTCGCGCGTTTCTGTGACATAGTGAGCTGGGGGACAGATTTTGGCTGAAGGCCGGCATCCACGCACGCAAGGCAATGAGGATCCGGAAGGCGAAAGCCCGGTCGTTGGTTCCTCGCGTCCACGCATGCTCGGCATTTTAGGGCCAGGACTCATTGCTGGCGCATCTGATGACGACCCCAGCGGCATTGCCACATATTCGCAAGCTGGCGCGCAATATGGCTACGGTCTGGCTTGGACGCTCGTTCTCACCTATCCGCTGATGACCGCTGTGCAGATGATTTCTGCGCGCATTGGGCGCACGACAGGGCACGGCATTGCAGGCATTTTGCGCCGCTTTTATCCCAACTGGCTGCTGCAAGTTCTCGTCTTCCTGCTGGTCAGCGCCAACACCATCAATCTGGGTGCGGACCTGGGCGCCATGGCGGAAGCCTTTGTGCTGGTGGTGCCCGGCCCGCCGAAATGGCTGCTCATCGTTTTCTTCGCAACCATCTGCGTCTATGCGCAGGTGTTCTTGCAATACACGCGCTATGTGGCCGTTCTCAAATGGCTGACGCTGGCTCTCTTTGCCTATTTCGCGGCCTTGCTGACCACGCATATTGATGCAAAAGCCCTGTGGCTTGGGCTTGTCTGGCCACGGCTTGAATGGTCGAGCACTTATCTGACAACCGTCGTTGCGCTGTTTGGCACGACCATCAGTCCCTATCTCTTCTTCTGGCAAGCAGCACAAGAGGTGGAAGATATTCACGCCTATCGGCGCCGCCATAGCCTCAACCATTCTCCTCAGCAGGGCGGCCCTGCTCTGCACCGGATTGAAATCGACACGCTGGTCGGCATGGCTTTTTCCAATCTGGTGGCTCTGGCCATTGTCATCACCACGGCTGCGACTTTGAACAAGCAGGGCATCATGGACATACAGACCTCCGCACAGGCAGCTGAAGCT
Organism: Beijerinckiaceae bacterium; assembly: GCA_947452005.1. Taxonomy (GTDB): domain Bacteria; phylum Pseudomonadota; class Alphaproteobacteria; order Rhizobiales; family Beijerinckiaceae; genus Terripilifer. Next base: position 236,288 of record CANGBC010000002.1, read on the forward strand.
TTGCGACCCATCGCGGGTGAGTTTGCCTTTCTGGTTTTTGCCTTTGGCATTATCGGCACAGGCCTGCTGGCCGTGCCGGTGCTGGCGGGCTCAGCCGCCTATGCACTCGGCGAAGCGCGCAAATGGCCGGTGGGCTTTTCGCGCAAATGGCAGGAGGCGAAAGCTTTCTACGGCACAGTCGCGCTGGCCACATTGGTCGGCATGATTTTGAATTTCACCGAGATCGACCCGATCAAAGCGCTGTACTGGAGCGCCGTGATCAACGGGGTTGCGGCGGTTCCCGTGCTCATCACCATGATGCTGATTGGGCGGCGCAGCGATATTCTGGGCACATTCACGCTCGGCCGCACGCTGACGATCCTCGGCTGGTTTGCCACCGGCCTGATGGGCGTGACCGTTCTGGCCATGGTCTTCGTGTCATGACGTTTTCTCGCTCGGCCGATCCCGCAAACCGCCTCACCGAGAGGTTTTTGCGGAGCATGAAGAGTGGCGCCGCGCACCGATAACGGAAAAATTTTCTCCTAATTATTGAATATAAATCAAATGCTTAATTGATAATTGGCGTTAAATTTTGAAACCTGAAACATAGCGACTGCCTGATGCAATCTCCTTTGTCTCAATACATCCGTTTTGTTGTGCGCTTTGTTTTGGCGCTCGGCCTTGCGTTGCCTGCGCTGCCAAGCTTTGCGGGAACACCGTCAGCCGATGAGCTGTCACACCGCCTTGCGCAAGCCAATCGGCAATCCCGCAACGCTTGGGCGCAGATGAATGCAGCCTATGGCTTGCTCGCGCGCAAAGACCCACGCGCCCTGCACTATCTTGAACGCGCAGCAGAGCTGAAGCCGCGCGATACGAAAATTCTCGAACAGCTCGGCTATGCACGGCTGGCGGCCGGCAATCGCCGTGGTGCGATCGCAGCTTTTCGTGCAGCGCTTGCGATGGATCCCAACAATGAAAGCCTGCGACTGCAGCTGGTCTATACGCAAGATGCGGAAGGTTTGCGTCGCGCGGCTGCAGAAGATGCCCGTCATGTTGCCATGGCGAGAGGCGCCCGCGCGGTTGAGGGATGCGCGGCTTGGAATACTCTGGCTGGACTGCCAGACCGCATCCTGCCCAAACCCTGGTTCACGGAAACTTATCTCGCACCAGAATATCGCGCGCATGATCGCTTGGGCGTCACGCCCCTGCAATTGCGCGTTGGGCGCGCGCTGATCGGCGACGACATTTTGTCGGTCTACGGATCTATGCGCACCACATGGGACAGCCGCACGCATTATTCCGCAACATCGCAACAGGTCTTTTACGATGATGCGATGATCTTTGCCGGCGGCCTGCGTCTGCGGCCATGGGAAGGCGCGCCCATCTTTGCTTTTCTTGAGCAGGGCGTTGCGGGAGACCTTTCACAGCGCAACCGCGCGCGCTGGCGCTCTGACACACGCACCGGGCTCGTGTTTGAAAGCGCCTGGGAAGCGGCACCCGCCTCGTGCACCGATCATGTGCGTTTTGTCTTCACACCCATCATCGATGTCTATGCCGAGACCATCTGGTTTTCGCGCTATCAGGACATGATTGCCTATGCGCGCGTGCGCCCTGGCGTGCGCGTGATGGAAACATCCTTCGGTCATCTGGAAGCCTATGGCCTGGCTGCCATCACCCGCGACACTGCGGGGCGGCGCGACAATCGCTTCCATGAATTGGGCGCCGGCATTGCCTTCAAATTCCTGGCACCGCTGCGCATCACGTTCCGTGCAGAAGCTGTGCGGGTTTTTCAGACCGGCGCAGGCCATGTTCTGGATGGACGCGTGCGGCTCGAACATGAGGTGCGCTTCTGATGTTCGAAACTTACCTCTCCACCATCCACATCGCCATTTGGGTGATTGCTATCATCTTCCTGCTCAGCGGGCTCGACGAGCTTGTGTTCGACGCGGCCTATATTGCCTGGAAATTCTATTATCGCTTCGTGCTGGTGCGCGGGAAGCAGCGCTTGCAGCTCGCCACCCTGCAAAACAAGCCCGAACAGACCGTCGCCATCATGGTCCCTGCTTGGCATGAGGAAGCGGTCATTGCCGCTATGGTGCGCAATGCGATCAAGACGATTGATTATCGCAATTTCATCATTGTGGTTGGCGTCTACCCGAACGATCCGGGCACACGCGCGGCGCTGGATGTTGTCTTGGCTGAACATCCCGACCATGTGCGCGCCGCCATTGTGAGGAATGATGGCCCGACCACGAAATCAGATTGCCTGAATGCGATCCTGCGCGAAATTCGCGTCTGGGAACAAGAGACCGGCAAGGAAACGCAGATCTATGTTCTGCATGATGCCGAAGACCATGTGCCGCGCTATGGGCTCAAAGTGTTCAACTTCCTCATGCCCCGCAAAGCCATTGTGCAATTGCCGGTCTTTCCGCTGCATGTGCCGTGGTACTCGTTCACCGAGGGGCATTACCTCGATGAATTTGCGCAAGTGCATGTGAAAGATCTGCGCGTGCGCGAATGGCTGACGGGTGGCGTGCCCAGCGCGGGAGTCGGCACCGCCTTCAGCCGCGATGCCGTCAATATCGCCTGGCAGGAAGACATTGAAGGCGCGTTTCGTGAAGACCTGCTGACGGAAGATTATGAGATTGCCATGCAGCTTTTGCGGCGTGGTGCCCATTCAGCTTTCTTCGATGGCATTGTGCGCGGCGGCGATCTGCCCCCACCAGCCTTGCGCCTGTGGGCCATGCCCGGCGTGCCCGCTGTGCGTGGCGCCTTCCCCAATCGCTTCTGGGCGTCTGTGCGGCAAAAGACCCGCTGGACGCTGGGCATCACTTTGCAAGGCTGGGAAGATTTGGGCTGGGAAGGCTCGCCCTGGCAGAAATATCTGTTCTTTCGGGATCGCAAACCGCTGTTCACCAATATCGCCAATGTCGGCGCTTATTTTGTCGCCATTGCCTGGCTCGTGCCCTGGGCCATTGACCAATTGTTTTTCGACGCCAGCCTGCTGCCGCCGCTTTATGAAACCGGTTCAGCCTTGCACCAGCTTGTGATCACCAACATTACGATCCTGATGATCTTCATGGTCGTGCGTGCGCTGTGCACATTGCAAGCCTTTGGGCCAGCCCACGCACTCATGTCTTTCCCGCGTCTGGTCTGGGCCAATTTCATCAACTTCGTCGCCACCGTGCGCGCGCTGCGTCAATATTTTGATGCACGGCGCAAGGGCATCAAACGAATCCCGTGGGAAAAAACAACACACGCCCTCGACCCCTTTGAGGCCAGTTCATGAGAACATCCATGAAACGCTTATGCTCGCTCTTGGTAACAGCCCTTGTGATTTCGCTTGGCGGCGCACCCGCGCGCGCGCAAAAGGTTGCGACCGTTCTCATTGATGCCGAGTTTAGCCACCCCACCAGCACGTCGGCGCAAGCCATCGAGCTGGGTGCCCGAATGGCGGCACGCGAGATCGAACAATCAGGGCTGCTGGGTGACATCCGCCTGGAAATTCGTACCAGTGACAATCGCGGTGTCTCCGCCATTGGCGTCGATAATTTTCTCGATGCGGCGAAAGATCCCTCCGTCATTGCCGTGATGGGGGGCAAATTCAGTCCCGTGCAGATTGAAGTTGTTCCCTATGCCCATTCAGAAAAGCTGATCTTGCTCGACCCCTGGGGTTCAGCCGATGGCATTGTCGACAATGGTTATCGACCCAATTGGGCGTTTCGTCTGTCCCTCAAGGATGAATGGGCGAGCCAGGCTTTCGTGCAGACCGCCAAAAAGCTGGGTGCGCGCCAGATCGGCGTGATCTTGCCCAACACAGCATGGGGGCGCAGCACACAGACAGCGCTCGCCGCGCAAGCACGCACCAGCGCCCTGCGCATTGTTGGTGAGCGCTGGTATAATTGGGGCGAGACCTCGCTAATCCAGCGCTATCAAGATCTGATTGCCGATGGCGCCGAGATCATTGTGCTGGTCGCCAATGAGATTGAGGGCTCCATCCTCGTGCGCGAAGTCGCGCAAGTGCCCGAAAATCAGCGCCGCCCCATTCTCTCGCACTGGGGTGTGACGGGCGGCAATTTTGAAAAGCTGGCGCCGCAAGTCAGCGGCCTTGATTTCCGTGTCGTGCAAACATTCTCGTTCCACAAGCCGCGCACGGAAAAGGCCAAAGCCTTTTTGCGTGACGTGATGGCGGCCACAGGCAAGAGCGCGATTGGCGAGATCGACAGCCCGGCTGGCATTGCGCATGCCTATGATCTGACCTGGATGGTGGGGAAAGCCATTGCCAAGGCGGGCAGCACGGACCGCGACAAGATCCGTGATGCGCTGGAGACGCTTGGTCCGCATGAAGGGGTTGTGCGCAACTATCCAAAACCTTTCTCCGCAGACTCTCACGAAGCCTTGTCGAAAGACGAGGTGTTTTTTGCGCGCTTCCGGGCCGAAAACGGCTTGGTGCCGGAGGACTGATGAAATTCTTTCGGCGCGCCGACTGGACAATTGAACGCACGATCCGCAATGGCATTGTGACGATCTCTTCAACAGCTGTGTTGCTGACGGCCTCGCTTGCCTGGAAATTGGCCCATGATGCAGGCCAAGAAACATTGCGCGAAGTGACCGAATTGTCGATTGAAACAACGCAAAACCGCGTTGCCAATGTCGTCACCCGGCACATCCGCGAATTTGAGCAGATTGCATCATCCAATGTCATCGCCACAGCGCTGACCGATTCCAGTGGCCGCGAGGGCTATCTGGCGCCCTTCCTCGAGCAGCGCACGCAAGCCACCGGCCTGACGTTTGCGATCTTTGATTATCGCGGGCGCATGTTGATCCGCACCGGTGGCGGCAGTGACGTGCCTGCACCGCCCAGCTGGGTGAAAGAGGCCACGCAGGTGCCTGACCTCGATTTTTCAGCGGGGCCAGACAATGTTGCCTTTGCAGCACCGATCCGTTTTTTTGCTGACAACAAGCCCATTGGCTTTCTGACCGCGCGCATCCCGCCTGCGGTTTTGGCTGCCGATTCTGATCTGCTGTCGTCAAAGTTTTTCACGGCCAAAGTCAGCTTCTACACAACCGAAACATATGAGCCGCAACCACTTCATGTGAAAATTTCTGACACCGGCAAGAAAGTGCTTGCGGCCAGGATTGAACTCGAACCGCAGATGTCCTGGCTTGATGCGACACTGCAAAAAATGACGACGCTCGGCATTCTGGCAACCATCACCATTCTCATGTCTGGCCTTTTAATGGCGCGCTGGAGCGCCCATCTCATCGCCTCGCCGATCCGCGAATTGACGCAAGCTGTCAAACAATTGCGCGAGGGCCATGATGTGAGCGCCCCCAAGGGCGAGATGCCGGTCGAGATCAACACATTGTCGGCAGCCCTGTTTCTCGCATTCGAAGAGCGCGGCGCTGCTCTCAACAAGCTGCAAAATCTGGCCCATTACGACAGTCTGACAGGCACGCTGAGTCGCGCCTATTTTGATCACCAGGCACGCAACATGCTGCAGATCGCGGCGCGCAATGATGCCACAGCCACTCTCGTCTATCTTGATCTCGATCGCTTCAAGGCCATCAACGATACCTACGGACATGACGCCGGCGACATTCTGCTCACGACCATCACAACGCGCATTCAAAGACGCTTGCGCACCAATGATCTGATCGGGCGGCGCGGCGGTGATGAATTTGTTCTGCTGCTTTCACCTCTGGGCGACCACGGCGACATCGGCACGCTGGCTTATGATCTTTCGCGGATGATCACCATGCCCGTCGATATTGGCAATGGCATTTCCGTCAGCGTCGGTGTGTCGATGGGGGCCGCAACCTATCCCGATGATTCGCAAAACTACAACGATCTCGTCACATTGGCCGATCAGGCGATGTACGAATCCAAAAAATTTGGCCGCGGGCGCATGACCTTTGCCTCCGGCCCCACTGTGCCGCTCGCCTCGCAGGACTGGACGGCTTCCACCGACTGAAACGGAACAGTGCCATGACCAAACCCCTCATTGCCCTTGTCGGCACACGCCCGGAAGCCATCAAAATGGCGCCTGTCATTCAGGCGCTTCGCCGCGATGGCACACATGATGTGCGAGTGGTTTCAACGGGCCAGCATCGCGAAATGCTGCGCCAGACGTTAGGCATTTTCAACATCACACCCGACGCCGAACTCGACGTGATGCAGCCCAATCAATCTCTGGCGACCTTGACCGCCAACCTCTTCAGAACACTTGATCCGCTGATCGAACAGCTCAACCCCGCCATGATGATTGCGCAGGGCGACACAACCTCCGTCATGGTCGCTTCCATCTGCTCTTTCTATCGTCGCCTTCCGTTCGCACATGTTGAGGCAGGCTTGCGCACAGGCGACATCGACAGCCCCTTCCCGGAAGAATTCAACCGCATTGTCGCCGGGCGGCTCGCGGCTCTGCATTTCGCACCCACCCAGCGCGCGGTGGATAATCTGAAGCGCGAACACATTACGCAGGGCGTGCACCTCACCGGCAATACGGTGATTGATGCCTTGCTATGGGCGGCCGAGCGCGCCGGTCCGCCCCCACTCACCTTGCGTGAAGGCCAGCGGCTTGTGCTGGTCACCTGTCATCGGCGCGAGAATTTCGGCGTCCCGCTCGGGCGCATCTTTGGCGCGCTGAAGCGCATTGTTGCAGCCGCCCCTGATTGCGAGATTATTTATCCCGTGCACCCCAACCCCAATGTGCGCGACCGCGCGCATGCGGAATTGGGCGGCATCAGCCGCATCCATCTCGTCGAGCCGCTTGATTACAGTGATCTCGTCGCGGCCATGAAACATGCCACCCTTGTGCTGACCGACAGCGGCGGCATTCAGGAGGAAGCGCCATCGCTGAAAAAACCGGTGCTCGTGTTGCGTGAAAGCACGGAGCGACCCGAGGCGGTCGAGAGTGGCGTCGCCGCCATTGCTGGCACGGATGAAGATCTGATCTTCACCAAAGCCATGCGGTTGCTCACCGACAAGGCCCATTATGCCAGCATGGCGACGGGCGCCAATCCGTATGGCGACGGCCACGCTGCCCTCCGGATTGTTAAAGCCATCAACGCCTATCTGAAGCGATAAAGAGCTTCAGCTCTCTTTCACCAGCAGCAGCAATTGACCGCCCTCAACCAGTGCGTTGCCAAGCGGCTGTGATGCGTCATAGTTGAAATGGGCTTGCACAACGACCATCAGAACGCGCGCGCCTGTGCGATACCAGGCGGCATCACGGAACAGATCTGTGACATCCAGAATGCCTGATGTTTCCTTGTCATCAACAAAGGGAGCGGCGGGGGCCGTATATTGCCCCGCCACCACATCGCCAAACAGAGCTGGATCAAATTTGGTCACAATGGCAAAGGCGCCATTCTGTGTGTCGTAAGACCAGATCTTGCCATTGTGTCGGCTGTTGCCTGGATCTTCGCACAGATAGATCATGCCATCGTCGCCCAAGGTGACATTGTCAAACATATCGCCACCTTCCGTGCCATCAAGCAACATTTCAATTTTGCCAATCGGTGCGCCATCGGTTGCGAGTTTTGTCACGTCATTAAAGGTCACAGCCCAGAGACGGCTGCGCCCAATTTGCGTCACATCCTGCCCGTCGCGCACGGTGCCATCGGCTGCGAAATTATTGCGGTCGGTCGTGACAAAATAATAGCGGTTGGGATTGCGGGGATCCCACACGCCATCTTCGGGTCGCTGGAAACTCGTGCCCTTGTTGACCTCTGTCAGGCTGACCACTTTGCCAGCGCCTTTGCCAACGAGACTCTTGTCGAGACCGATATTGGTGTTGCGGTTTTCCGCACTCAAGCCTGTCACCGCGAGTGCGTAAAGCTTGCCGCCCGAAAGGCCTGCCCGCTCAATCGGCGAACCTTCGCGCATCTTGCGCCCGACATAGAGATAGACCTGATTGCTTCCACCATCCGAATTGGCTGCAACAATGGTGGTGTCGCTCACCACCGGATTGACCAGCAGATTTTCCCAGGACGGGGGCAAATTCTTGTCGTCATTGGGTGTGCCAAAACCAAAGCCCGGCAATTCATAGGCCTCGCCCGTCTCGGCGATGAAGGCAAAGGCGCGGTTGGCATTGGTGCCGCCACCCTCTTCACCATTCAGGAAAATGCGTCCCTGATAGCCAAGCCCGCTTTGCGGATTGTAGAGCCCTGACATGGGCGCAAGATCGGCCGAACAGAAACGATTGAAGTCACGCTGTTTGGCCGGCAGCGTGTCAGCAGCCTTCCAGCCATCACCTGTCCACAAATGCAGCTTGGTCGGGCTCGTCACAAAATCCTGGCCCTCCACGACTTGCAGACTGTCCTTGTCGAGCCGCCAGCGCGAGACAAACGCGCCTTTGCCACCATGGCCACGCTCAGCACCTTTGCCTCCTGCCAGCTCATGGTTCATCAGGATCGTCAGGCTGCGATCAGTATTGGCAAACACGCAAAGACCATCGGGAATACCCGCCATGTGATAGCCGCCAATTTCATTGCCCGTCGTCAACAAGGAAACCACACGCCAGCCTTTGGCGACGGGAGACAGATAAGGCGCGCCGGTTGCAGCAGGTGTTGAGCCCACAGCCGCGACATCAAGACTTGAAGGGCCGCGGCTGGCGAGCTGCGCAAAAGGATTGAAGGGTGCCGCTTGCGCCGGGCGTCCCGCCATCGCGCCGCATGCCAAAACAGCGGTCCCGGCCAAAAAGCGCCGACGATCGACAGACAGATGCGCAACCATAGCGTCCTCCAAAAAAGAAAGGGCTGTCACGGTCAAACCATGACAGCCCCAACTTGAGGAGAATTATGACAGGACAATGAAGCTTGGGGCTTCAGCCCTTGAATGCCTGTGCGGCTTTTTCGACCACATCGGCAGGCGTCTTCACAATCGCATCCGAATAGCCCTGCACAACCGAACCCGGTGCCGGATCCAGTTCAAGCGCACGCTTGGTCGCCAGTTCGATCATCGCAGGATCAGCCACCATCTTGTCGAATGTCGCACGCAGATAGGCGATGCGATCTTCCGGGATCCCGGGAGGTGCGAGCAAGGCACGGCCAATCATGGCACCAGCCGAGGCAAATTCGATCACGCGCTTGGCCACAGGATCATCGACCAGCTCCTGCATGAGCGGCACATTCTGCAATTCATGATTGCGCTTGAGGCCCGTCTGAATGACCGCCACCAGCTCGCCATTATCCAGCTGGCGCTTATGCGTCACACGCCAGGAATTCCACGCAGACGAGACCAGATCAATTTCACCGCGCTCCAGCGCGATCGAATATTCATTCGCGCCCGGATAGCCGCAGATCATTTTGTATTTGTAGCCGCCCAAAACTTTCAGCAGCGCCGGATATTGATAGGACTGCGCGGTCGTGCCTGTGCAGCCGACGATGGTTTCCTGACGCTTCATGTCTTCGGGCGTCTTGGACGGTGAATCCTTGCGGCGCACGAAGGCTGTGTTCACCGGCGAGAAGGAGCCGATGTAGCGCATCTCTTCGACTTTCCACTTGCCCACTTCAGGCTCAAGCACCTGCGTATTGCCGATGGTTTCCGGCAAGACGCCCATCACCGTGCCATCACGCGGGGCCTGCGAGTACAGATAGGCGGTTGCCAGCAGGCCACCGCCACCTGGCTTGTTCTCCACAATCACAGCGCCAGCCTGAGGCAGATAAACACGCAGCATGTCGGCTGCGAGGCGGGCATAAAAGTCATACGAACCACCGGGCGGATGGCCGACCATGACCTTCACAGTCTTGCCTTTGAAATAGTCTTCCGGCGTTTGCGCGAGTGCTGGCACGCTGGCCAATGCACAGGCAGTGAGAAGAAGTGAGCGCAGCTTCATCATGGCATGGTCTCCATGGCCCCGAAGGGCCGTCATTATGATGGTTCAGACGCCCAGAACGGCGCGTGATTCCTTAAACAGGTCTTCAAGCGCGTAACGCTCGGGAATGATCTTCTGCTCGTAGGCCAGTTGCACAACCAGCTCAAGCGAGGGGGCGATCACATCATAGCCAACAGGGCGCATATCGATGGCGCCTGCTGCCACTGGGGCTGCCTCTTTGCTTTTGACAAAGAGATCATAAATCTCGCGCACGGTCTCAGGGCGCGACTGCAACAGCTCGCGCTTGACGCATAGAATATGATTGATCGGCAAAAGGCCTGTCGCCTTGTGCCAGGCAAGGCCGGCATTTTTGGCATCGGGAATGACAGCCTTGATCTTGGGATCATCTGGCAAATCATTCCCCAGAATGCCCGCATCAATTTCGCCTGACATCAGCATGGGCAAAAGCTTGGTGCCTGCGGGCGCACGGGTGACGAACGACGGCTCCTGATATTCGGCCAGATGCGCGCCTTCAAAAATCGTCCAATTCACGCTCTCAAGATCGAGACCATGCTCTTGCGACAGAATGTTGCGCACCCACGCGCCTGTGGTTTGCGTATAGGCGCGCACACCGACCTTTTTGCCCAGCAACACGTCGGGCGTCAGCTCTTTGTGGAAGTCCGTGTTGTAAACAATGCAGCCGTGCTGAAAGCGCGAGGCCAAAACAACCGGCAACATGACAATCGGCTTCTTGTAGGCATAGGCCTGCAGGAAGGTGAAGACAGCCATTTCACTGACGTCAAACTTCTGCTCACGCGCCATGGGCTTGAAAGCATCGTGAATGGGTTCGATCTCGTGAAATTCGAAATCAAAATTGGCCGACTTCACTTTGCCATTCAGCAAAGCTTCGGTCGTGGGATAGCGCTTGAGTGCGCAAGACAGGGCCATGTGGCTCATCACACTCTCACTTCAGGCTCGGATAGAGATCAAGCGCTGTGCCTGAAAAGATTTGCGCGCGATCAGCATCCGAAACGGAGGCCAGCACATGCATGGTTTCATCAACGATGTTTTTCAGCGTGTCGTCATGCGCGGGGTAGTTTGAGCCCCACAAAACGCGGCTGGCACCAAAGGTCGACAAGACCTTGTCCATGAAGGCCGCCGGCGTGGACGCGCCCTGCTGGCAATGTTCGACCGTACGGCTGGTGAGTTTCAGGTAGATGTTTTTATAACCTGCAATGTCCCACAGGCTTTGCGCTTTGGCATAAGGCACGCCGTCATTGATGACGGGGCGGGCCAAATGATCGAGCAGGAAATTCGTCTGCGGAAAAGCCTTCACGATTTTCAGCAAAAGGGGAATGCCTTCGGCTGTCATCTGCATGGCGATCGGCAGTTTCAACGCACCGGCCTTTTCCCAAACCGGAAACGCACGCTCGTCATCGAGCCATGTCTGCTGGCCGGGCATGGTGGAGCCCGTGGTGAAGACACGCATGCCCGTCATGCCGCGCGAGACCCAATGATCCATCTGCTCGAGAGCTTGCGGGTCGAGCGGATCGAGTGAGAAGACGCCGGTAAAGCGCTTAGGGAATTTGACGATGCTGTCGGCCAGGTAAGACGAATTGTGGCCATAGGCGGTCGAGGCCTGCACAACGGCAGCCTTTTCGACGCCGGCCTCATCCATCGCCGCAATCAATTGCTCAGGCGTGGTGGGGCGCTCGGATGACCAGTCGGACTGTTTGCCGCCAATAGGTGCGAGGGGATATTTTTCGCGATCCGGCGACACCACATGGCAATGGACGTCGATGATCATTGGCTTCTGGCCGCCCACCATTTGAAACTCCTTGGTATTTCCTCTGAGAAGCGCGTGTCGCGCCTTGGGGTCCACGTTACGCGAAGGGGTCACCCCACCCCCTATTCAAACCGCGGAGGACGGTATAAATTTTTACTAAACTCAGCTGGTCGAAGGCCATCAAGACACCCATGAGCCCCATTGAACCCGTGCCCAGCCTGCGGCGTCTGCGCGCCTTTGAAGCGGCTGCCCGCCTGTCCTCCCTCTCGGCGGCCGCCCAGGCGCTTCGCCTGACCCAGCCGGCTTTGACCCATTCCATCGGCCAGCTGGAGGCCGAGGTCGGCACGCGTCTGTTTGAGCGCCGACCGGAAGGCTCCTTTCTGACCGAAGCCGGGCACAGCTTTCACCGGCGCACCCAGCGCTTTTTTGCGCAGGTTGAAGACGCGCTGACCCGCGCGACCGGCCAAGGGAGTGACGCCGTGCAAGGTCTCGCCATGCGGCTTGGCAGTGCGCAATTGCGCAGCCTGCTGGCGATCTGGCGGACAGGCTCCTTCCGCGCGGCGGCACACTTGCTTGGCATTTCCGAGCCCAGCCTGCAGCGCCCCGCGCGCGAATTGGAACAGCTTCTGGCCATAGCCCTGTTTCGTCGCGCAGCAGCCGGATGGACCGTCACCGAGACGGGCGATGATCTCGCGCGCCGCATGTCTCTGGCCATCGGTGAAATTCGCTCGGGCATCCAAGAGGCGGGCGGGCGGCCAGAAAACCGGCCCCATCTGCGTATCGGCGTATTGGCGCTTGCACCACGCACACTCGTCACCAAGGCCAGCGCTTTTCTGCTGGCCCATTATCCCCACCACAGGATCGAAATCGTGGAAGGCCCATATGAGCGACTGGCGCGCGATCTCAATGACGGATTGCTGGATGTCTTGATCGGCGCCTTGCGCGCGCCATCGCCTTTCCCCGATCTCTGTGAGGACATTTTCTTTGAAGATCCCTACCAGCTCGCCTGCCGCAAAGATCACCCCATCACACAGAAAACGCCTGCCACGCCGCATGATCTGAGCGGTTTCGACTGGATCTTTCCGACAGCCGAACTGCCAAGACGCGCCGTGCTCGACAAGCTCATTACCGACTGGGCGCTTTCGGCACCTGTGCAATTTGAGACCAATTGCCTGACCACGATCACAGCCTTGCTCGCTGACAGTGATCGCTTGTCGATCCTGTCGCGCGGACACATTGCTCTGGATAGCAGGCTGGCGGGCATTGATCTGGCGCTGCCGCATCCGCCACGCCATGTCGGCCTCACCTTGCGGCGCAATTGGCTGCCCACAGGGGTGCAGGACGCCTTTCTGCAGCAATTGCGCGTGGCCGCCAAAAGCCTCTCTGTTCAGGCCTGACAAGCTGCGTTAGTCTTTTGAAAAATCGGGAGGCTGATATGAAACGCACAGCACTGGCATTGACTGTCTTGAGCCTGACTATGAGTGCGGCCTTTGCCCAGCAGGCGCAAAATATCCGCGGCCTGATCCAGGCATTCGACGGACAAAAACTCGAGGTCGAAACATTCGATGGCCGCAAAGTGTCGATTGGCGTGCCCGCTGATCTGCGCGTCACCACCACAAAACCTTTCTCGCTTTCAGAAGTGAAGCCCGGCATGAAGCTGGGCGTCACCACAGTGAAAGCCCCAAACGGCCAGACCATCGCCATTGACGTGCGCCCCATTTCCGCCACCGCCAATGAAGGCCTGTCGCCTTATGACCTGAAGCCCGACTCCGTGATGACCAATGGCATTGTCGAGGCCACCGTCTCCTCCGCTCAAGGCCCCGAGCTGACGCTCAATTACAAGACCGGCACTGTGAAAGTGCTGGTGCCACCAGAAGCGACACTGTCGCAGCCAGGCCCGGGCGCTCTGAGTGACCTGAAGGCAGGCGAGACGATCTTCGTGGCGGTCTCGCGCGAAGGTGACAAACTCACAGCCTTGCGGGCGCAGGTGAGCAAGGATGGCATCAAGCCGACCCAATAGACGCAGCCAAAGGCCAGATACGACTTGGCAAAAGGTGGTCTGGCCGCATATGATTTAGCCCAAGACATCCCGGGAAACGGGATCTCACCGTGCGCTTAAGAACACGCCAGACAGGGACGGACAACCATGAGCACCGCCGCCATTCACGACACAACCAAAGCCCGCCGCGAAGATGTTTATGATCGCGAAGGCCCGTTTCATCCTGAAACCTATGTCGGCACCTCGCCGATCAAGCCCAACAAGCTCGGACATTTTGTCTATGAAGTGAGCGATGTCGAGCGCACCGCCAAATTCTGGACGGAAGTGATGGGCTTTGTGGAAACCGACCGCAACAAGCACGGCATGGTTTTCTTCCGCTGTGGCAAGGACCATCACGGCATTGGCCTGAAGCCCATGGCCAAAGGCAAGATGCCCAAGCGCGACATTCATGGCTCGCTGCAGATGGAACATCTCGCCATTGAAGTCGACAGCACCGAGACGCTGCGTCTGGCGAAAGAGTTTTTCCTGGCCAACAAAATTCCGATCGTCTTCGAAGGCCGCAAAGGTGCGGGCTGCAACATCAGCATCAACTTCCTTGATCCCGATGGCTACGAATTCGAAATCTACACCGACATGGACCAGATCGGCCCAGATGGCCGCCTGCGTCCGCCATCGCTCTACAAGCCACGCAATCCGCTTGAAGATGCGATCAAGGATCCCGTCGAGAAGAAGTGGTAACACACAAAAAAGCCGCCCTCCGGGGCGGCTTTTTCATGAGTCACGCCAGGGTGCGATCACTCGCCTTGTGTGGCTTGCAGCTTCAGCACTTTGTCCGCGCAGAAATCATGCGCACGTGGCTCAACAGATTCCCCATCGGCAAAATCAACGGCAATCTGCACTTTACAAGACTTGCCAATGTTGAGCTTGACCGACTTGCCCGGCGCCAAAGCATCCTTGAGCAAATTGGTATCCACACCCGCTGAGAAAAACACCACGGGAGCTGCAGTCGCATTGGTGAGCGTGATGACATGCGCACCAGCAGCATGGGCCGACAGCCCTGACAGAGCGAGCGCGCAGACAGAATATTTCAGGACAGACTTCATCGGACAGCCTCTGCTTGCAAATTCATTTCGGATGACTTGCCCATGCTGAACCCGCCCCTCGAAAAAGGCAATTCGCACTGAGTTTAAAAGCGACAATAGCCCGAGCCTGCATGGGATGAGCCTGACGGACACGAGCCATTATGGGCTGGGACATAGCGCTGTCCACCGCTGGCGCGGCAATAGCCGCTGCCCGCGTGAGATGCGCCCGACGGACAGGAATTGTTGATCGCGGGAATATAGGTCTCCGACGAGGATGTGCGGCAATAGCCGCTGCCAGCATGAGAGGTGCCCGACGGGCATGAATTATTGATTGCCGGAATCATGCTTTGGGCGTGGGCAACACTCACACCCGCAATCCATGCGCACAATGCAACCGAAAGCCATTTCATCGTCATCTCCCACACAAAAAACGCCCCGGACCCAAAGGGTCCGAGGCGCCATGACATGTCACCCAACCAAACTTTAGGCTTCGTTGGCGATTGTATTCTTCAGCAGGCCAACGCCCGTGATTTCGACTTCCACGACATCGCCAGCCTTCATGTAAAGCGGCGGCTTGCGACGATCACCCACACCACCTGGCGTGCCGGTGACGAGCACGTCGCCTGTTTCCAGCGTCGTGAAACGCGAGACATATTCAATGATGTCTTCGATCGAGAAAATCATCTGGGCCAGAACGGCCTTCTGGACTTCCTGACCATTGAGACGCGTGATGAGCGTCGTCGTCTTGCGATCCGTGATCACGTCGGGCGAGACGAGATAGGGGCCGAAAGCGCCTGTCTTGTCGAAATTCTTGCCTGGTGTGTACTGATGCGTATGACGCTGATAGTCGCGGATCGTCGCATCATTGTAGCAGGAATAGCCCGCGATGTGCTTGAGCGCATCTTCGCGCTTGATGTTGCGGCCACCCTGACCAATGACCAGCGCGAGCTCGCCTTCATAATCGAGGCAATCCGAATGCGCGGTCTTCATGATGGGCTCATCATGGGCAACCTGCGAGGTCGCCACGCGCAGGAACAGGACCGGGAATTCTGAATCCGAGCGACCTGTTTCCTTGATGTGCTCGCCGTAGTTCAGGCCGACGCAGACAATCTTGCCCGGATCGGTAATGACGGGGAGCAGCTTGATGGCGGAGAGCGCGTAATCCTGGCCCTTGGCGGCCACTTTGCCGGACTTGAATTCATCCGTGCCCAGAAAAGCCTTCAGGGTCGGGGCCTGCGGACGATCTGCACCCAGATCAATCACGCGGTCGCCTTCGACCAGACCATATGTCGCCTTGCCGGCGGGCGTCACGAAGCTAGCGAGTTTCATATCCTGCCCTTGCGTTCGATTTGAGAAATTGTGGGACCGAAACGATCGATCTTGGACATATAGCCATTTCCAGAGGGGGTAAAGACGGCCCGGCCACGCAAAAAATTGTGCCCCGCGGCGCGTTTGGCTTAAAATGCGGCCAGGACTTGCTCCGAACCCCTCATGTCAGGGGCACCAAGAACAAAAACGAGGAAACAGATCATGAAGACCATCGGGTTTATCGGCACGGGCGGCATGGGCGTTGGCATGGCTGCCAATCTGATCAAGGCTGGCTACAGCCTGGTTGTGACAGACCTGCGCCGCGAGCAGGCCAAGCCGCTCGAGGCGCTTGGCGCGATCTTCAAAAACAGCCCGAAGGAAGTCGCCGAAGCCTGCGAGATCGTTCTCTCCATGCTGCCGCATAATGATGCGGTGACGGCTGTCGCGCTTGGCAAAGGTGGCCTGATTGAAGCCACCAGCGGCGCCAAGACCTGGATCGATTTCAGCAGCATCGACAAAGACACCATCGTCAAAGCCACCGCCGAGCTGACCAAGGCGGGCTGGCACATTGCTGACGCATCTGCGGGCGGTGTGGAAGAAGTCGCAGCCGCTGGCCAATTGGCGCTGTGGATCTCGGGTCCGCAATCTTTGTTTGATGAGCATCAGGCCATCTACAAGGCCATGGGCAAATCCGTCTTGCAGGTCGGCGAACTCGGCAATGCGAAAATGGTGAAAAACGCCATGGCCATGCTGGCAGCTGTGCAGCACATGAGCATTGTTGAAATCGGCTCTTGGCTCAAGAAGGGCGGCCTGACTGACGCCACCTTCCAGACCGTGCTGGAAAATTCGCAGCAGGATTCGGTTGCCACGCGTCGCATCATGGATGTGGTGGTGAGCCGCAAGTTCAAGCCACGCAAGTCCTGGATGCCCAAGGACGTCAGCTTCGGTCTGGATATGGCCCGCGAGATGGAAGTGCCCATGCCCTTCGTCAGCCTCGCCTATCAGATGTTCTCGATTGCGCAGGCCACAGGCCAGGACGGCTACGAAGCCACCGGCATTGCTTGCAATGTCTATGACGTCATCTGCGGCGTGAAAAAATAAACCCAACCTGACCAACAAACAAAAACGCCCCGGCGATGATCTCGCGCGGGGCGTTTTATTTTGCGTTCAGCGGATAATTTTAACCCGCAGCACTGCCCTGTGCGCGGAAGGCCCAGCCGGTCATGCGCTGTTCGAGCCAGGCGGTGGCCGCATACATCAGAATGCCTTCCACCGCGAGCACGATGAGGCCTGCAAACACCAGCGGCATCTGAAAATTCGCACCCGCTTGTGACATCAGAAATCCGATGCCGGAATTGGCCGCGACCGTCTCAGACACAACCGTGCCCACAAAAGCCAATGTGATGGCGACTTTCAGAGAGCCAAAGAAATAAGGCATGGAGCGCGGAATGCCGACCTTGCGCATGACATCCAGCTTGGATGCACCCAAGGCGCGCAGCACGTCTTCAAGTTCTGGTTCGATGGTTGCAAGCCCTGTGGCCACATTCACAACAATCGGAAAGAAGGAAATCAGAAAGGCCGTGAGAATGGCTGGCACTTCGCCAATGCCAAACCACATGACGAGGATTGGCACGACCGCCACTTTGGGAATCGAGTTAAAGCCGATCATCACCGGATAGAAGCCGCGATAAATCGTGCGCGACCAGCCCACCACAAGCCCTAGAAACAGACCAAAGGCCACCGACAGGCCAAAGCCCGCCATCGTCGTCCAGAGTGTGACGAAGGAGTTCGACAGGATCGGGCTCCAGAAACGCACAAAGGCCGCATAAATGGCGCTGGGCGCGGGCAAGATCACAGTCGATACGTTGAACAGGCGGCATGACGCCTCCCACACAACAAAGAGCGTGATGACGAAGATCCAGGGCGCGAGCTTTTCAAATGACTTGGTCATGCTTTGCGCACCTCGGCGATTTTGTTGCGCAAGACGTGGACAAGATCGGTGAACTCGCGCTCGTAACACACGTCGAGATCACGTGGGCGCGCAAAGTCCACTGTGCGCGTATCGATGATGCGACCCGGGCGCGCGCTCATCACATGGATCGTATCGGCCAGAAACACGGCTTCACGCAGATCATGCGTGACCAGAATGACTGTGAAATTCAACCGCTGCCAGACATCGCGCAGAACACACCACAATTCTTCGCGCGTGAAAGCATCAAGCGCTGCAAAGGGCTCATCCAGCATCAACAGTTTGGGCTCATGAATGAGCGAGCGGCACAAGGATGCGCGCTGCTGCATGCCGCCTGACAATTCCCACGGATAACGATCACCAAAACCTTGCAGGCCAACAATGGAGAGAAGATTTTCGACGCGTGCGCGATATTCATCTTTCTTGGCACGAAAATGGCTGCGATAGGGCTCCACAATTTCGAGCGGCAAAAGAATATTGTCGGTGACAGTCCGCCACGGCAAAAGATTGGCATTCTGAAAGGCCATGCCTGCCATTTTGACGGGACCATGCACCTGCGCGCCATCAACCGACACTGTTCCTGTCGTCGGTTTGATCAGGCCTGTCACAAGTTTCATGAGCGTGGACTTGCCGCAACCCGATGGACCCACGACAGCTGCAAACTCACCCTGGCCGACGCTTAAGGATGTTCCCTCAAGCGCCAGCACAGGTCCTGTTCGCCCGGCATAAGCCAGCGAAATGTTATCAAGCTCAATCATCAGAATTTGCGCTCGGCAACCGGCGGGAGATATTCGCTGGTGAAAATATCTGCAGCTGTCGGGCGATTCTTGAACTCATAAGTATCGGCGATCTGATCAATCGATTTGGCCAAACGCGCCATATCGACGCCACCCACGCCATTCGCCTTCACAGCAGGCGTCACCATATTGTCGCGCAACGCCATCTTGAGACGCTCCAGCTCAACAGCAGGCTCTGCGGTCGGGTTATATTTCAGCACATATTTGATCGCTTCATCCGGGTTGCGCGCCGTATCGATAAAGCCCTTCACAGTGGCTTTCACAAAACCCGCCACGATTTTGGGATTGGCCTTGGCAAATTCCGGATTCACCATGATCGCATTGCCATACATGGTGATGCCATAGTCCGACATCAGCATGACCGAGACATCCTCAGGCTTGATGCCGTTTTGCAGCAGGTTGAAGTAAGAGGAGAAGGAGAAGCCGGTGATCGCATCCACCTTGCCCTGCGCCAACATGGGCTCGCGCACAGGGAAGCCGACGTTTTCAATCTTCACCTTGTCGCCATCAAAGCCATTGGCTTTCACAAAGGCTTTCCACTGCGCATAGGCGCCATCGGGAGCCGGCGCGCCCAGCACTTTGCCTTCGAGATCCTTCGGCGTCTTGATGCCCGCCTTCTTCAGGCTGACGATGGAAAAGGGCGGACGATCATAGACCATCATGACCGCAACGACTTTTTGATCCGGATTCTGATCGCGGAAGCGCACGAGGGAATTGATGTCGAAGAAGCCCAGCGGATAAGTGCCCGCCGCAACGCGTGCAATGCCCTGCACGGAGCCCGGCCCCGTGTCGATGGTCACATCAAGCCCCTCGGCTTTGTAGTAGCCCTTCTCGAGAGCTGTGAAATAGGGCGCGGAGGGGCCTTCGAATTTCCAGTCGAGGGCAAATTTCACGGCGGTCTGCGCCTGCGCTGGCAGGCTGCCGAGGACGACCGTCGCGGCCATGAGAATGAGGGGCGCCATTTTTTTCATTCCAGAATCCTTTTGCTGAACTGTCTGCCATAGCTCAGGCAATGCGCGTGCCACAGTCAGGCGGCGCACAAATTTCTGCTGCTTTCCTCATGGAAACGCCAATCACAAAGGCTTTGGGTGGCTGTGATGCCCGACCAGGTCATTCGGCCCTCTGTTGGTCTAAACCTATGGCCTGAATTGTCTTTTTCG
Source organism: Beijerinckiaceae bacterium (assembly GCA_947452005.1). Classification (GTDB taxonomy): domain Bacteria; phylum Pseudomonadota; class Alphaproteobacteria; order Rhizobiales; family Beijerinckiaceae; genus Terripilifer. The sequence continues at coordinate 256,189 of CANGBC010000002.1, forward strand.
AAATTGGCACCGCGTTCTGCATTCACGGCACACCTGCTTCATTAAAGAGCAGCCTGCCTGCCGATTGCGCGGAAAGCTGACCGCGCCACCGCCGATTGTCGAGAAAACCGGCGGCGGACTTCTGGCACGGTTCTTGTTTTGTCAGCTCATGAGCCGATCGCGAGATGACCTTCTCGCACGTCACGGACAGGAGCTTCTGATGGTCTTCATTCCACCCCACAGCACGACACGGCGTTCGCTTCTTAAATCTGCAGGCAATGCAGCCAGTCTGTTGGCGGCTGCGCGCGTGGGCCTTCCCTCAGGCGCCTTTGCACAAGGCACCGGGCCAGAAACGAATGCTGTGAAGCTGGGCTATATTGCCCTGACCGATGCGGCACCTCTGATCATCGCCAAAGAGAAAGGCCTCTTTGCCAAATATGGAATGGCCGAAGCCTCCATTGAAAAGCAGGCATCCTGGGCTGCCACGCGTGACAATCTGGTCTTGGGTAGCGCCAATAATGGCATTGATGGCGCGCATATTCTCACGCCCATGCCCTATCTGATTTCAACGGGCAAAGTGACGCAAAACAATGTGCCCGTGCCTATGGTCATTCTGGCGCGTCTCAATCTCGACAGCCAGGCGATTTCCGTCGCGCAAGAATACAAGGACTCAAAAGTCGGCCTCGATTCCTCGCCGCTGAAAGCCATTTTCGAAAAGAAGAAAGCTGAAGGCAAGGAAGTCAAAGTCGCCATGACCTTCCCCGGCGGCACACATGACATGTGGATCCGCTATTGGCTGGCCGCCGGCGGCATTGATCCGGACAAGGATGTGTCGACCATTGTTGTTCCGCCCCCGCAAATGGTGGCGAATATGAAAGTCGGCAATATGGACGCGTTCTGCGTCGGTGAGCCGTGGAACGAACAGCTCGTCAATCAGGGCATTGGCTTCACCGCCTGCACCACAAGCGAGATCTGGAAGAAGCACCCTGAAAAAGCGCTCAGCCTGCGCGCCGACTGGGTGGAGAAAAACCCCAAGGCCACTGTCGCCCTGCTGGCCGCCGTACTCGAAGCGCAAAAATGGTGCGACGACATGGCCAACAAGGAAGAAATGGCTGCCATTCTGGGCCGCCGCCAATGGTTCAATGTGCCACCCGCCGATGTGCTTGGCCGCCTGAAAGGCGACATCAATTACGGCAATGGCCGCGTTGTGAATGGCACGGATCTCTACATGAAGTTCTGGAAGGACAATGCCTCCTTCCCGTTCAAGAGCCATGATGCCTGGTTCCTCGCGGAAAACATTCGCTGGGGCAAGTTTGATCCCACCACCGACATCAATGCACTCGTCGGCAAGGTCAATCGCGCCGATATCTGGCGCGACGCCGCCAAGATGATCGGCGCACCCAGCGCCGAGATTCCCACCAGCGACTCGCGCGGCAAAGAGACCATGTTCGACGGCAAGGTTTTCGATCCGGCTGATCCGTCAGCCTATCTGAAATCACTCAGCATCAAACGGATCGCCTGATCTGATGTGCCGATGGCTCACGCCATCGGCACACACGCTTGCCCAGAAAGCCACACACTCATGTCGCTCGCCGTGCTGAAACCCAAAGACCCGACACCAAAAGCAGCAGGACAAGCAATGTTGCGCGCGACCCTCAAAAAATCAGACGTCACGCAATGGGCGGCCCGGTTCGGGCGCACCGTTGCGGCCAACACGCTGCCGCCGCTGATCTGCGCAGCCATCTTGTTTCTGATCTGGCAGATTGTCTTTGGACGCCCCGGCGCCACATTGCCCTCGCCCCTCACAGTCTGGCGTGAAGCCCAAGACCTCATCATCGATCCTTTCTTTCGGAATGGACCCCAAGACATCGGTCTTGGCTGGCGCACATTGACCTCTCTGCAACGCGTCGGCATTGGATTTAGCTTTGCTGCCATTGTCGGCATTTTCATCGGCGCTGTCATCGGGCAGTCCATCTGGGCGATGCGTGGGCTTGATCCGATCTTCCAGATTCTGCGCACCGTGCCCCCGCTCGCGTGGCTGCCCATCTCACTGGCTGCGTTTCGCGACTCGCAACCCTCAGCCATTTTCGTGATCTTCATCACCTCCATCTGGCCCATCCTGATCAATACGGCTGTGGGTGTGCGCAATATCCCGCAGGATTACCGCAATGTCGCGCAAGTGCTGCGGCTGAACCATTTTGAGTTTTTCTGGAAGATCATGCTGCCCTCAGCAGCGCCTTACATTTTCACAGGTTTGCGGATTGGCATTGGCCTCGCCTGGCTGGCCATTGTCGCAGCCGAAATGCTGACCGGCGGCGTGGGCATCGGCTTCTTCATCTGGGACGCGTGGAATTCCTCGCGCCTGCCCGACATTGTCGTCGCGCTTTTCTACATCGGCATTGTTGGCTTCGTGCTCGACCGCATTGTTGGTGCGGTTGGCTCACTCATCACCCGCGGCACTTCGGCCTCTTGAGGATTTAAGATCATGCCCGCTTACCTGAAGCTCGATCATATTTCCAAAACCTTCCGACGCGGCTCCAGCGAAACAGAAGTGCTGCGCGACATCAATCTGGTCATCAATGAATGCGAGATCGTGTCGATCATCGGACATTCAGGCTGCGGCAAGTCGACTTTGCTCAACCTGATTGCGGGCCTGACGCCCGTCACCACTGGTGCGGTTTTGCTGGAGGACCGTGAAGTCAACGCACCTGGACCAGAACGTGCGGTCGTTTTTCAGAACCACTCGCTCCTCCCCTGGCTGACAGTCTATGACAATGTCGCACTGGCCGTTGATAAAGTGTTTGGCTCGACAAAATCACGCAGCGAACGGCACGCATGGATTTTGCACAATCTTGATCTGGTGCAGATGGTCCACGCCAAAGACAAGCGCCCATCTGAAATTTCCGGCGGTATGAAACAGCGCGTGGGCATTGCGCGCGCCTTGGCCATTGAGCCCAAGATTCTGCTGCTCGATGAACCCTTCGGCGCACTGGATGCCCTCACCCGGGCGCATCTGCAAGATTCCGTCATGCAAATCCATGCAACGCTCAAAAACACGATGATCATGATCACTCATGATGTCGACGAAGCCGTGCTCTTGTCTGACCGCATCGTCATGATGACCAATGGCCCTGCAGCCACCATCGGCGAGGTCCTGACCGTGGGCTTGGAGCGCCCGCGCAAGCGGCTTGAGCTGGTTGCCGACCCCGACTACATCGCCGCGCGCGAATCTGTTCTGCGATTCCTCTACGAACGCCACAGCTTTGTTGAAGCCGCCTGAGCATGACCAAAACACGGCTCATCATCATCGGCACAGGCATGGCAGCGACGCGCCTCGTCGACGAACTGACCCGTCGGGTGCCAGAGGCCTTTGACATTTGCATGATCGGCGACGAGCCGACATCGCCCTATAATCGCGTTCTGCTGTCATCCTTGCTGGCAGGTGAACTGGATGAAAGTGAACTCACGTTAAAAACTCCCGATTGGTGGTCACAAAACAATATTCGCATTCTGACGGGCGAAAGGGTCACAGAGATCGACAAAGCCGCGCGCTGTGTGACGCTCGCGAATGGCACGATCCTGAATTACGATCAGCTTGTTCTGGCAACGGGTTCAAAACCCATTTGCCTGCCCTTGCCGGGCGCTGATCTTGCTGGCGTGATGACCTTCCGCGATTTGGCCGATGTGGCAAAAATTCGCGCCGCCATGAAACCTGACGCGTCAGCTGTGGTGATTGGTGGTGGACTGCTTGGTCTTGAAGCCGCCTATGGATTGGCGAAAGCCAATGTGAAGACAAGTCTCATTCACCTGATGGATCGCCTGATGGAGCGCCAGCTGGATGCTGAGGCCGCCAATATGCTGCGCGATGATATTTCGGCACGCGGCATTTCCTTCCATCTTTCAGCCAATACGAAAAAGATACACGGCGCAGGAAAAGTTGAAGCGATTGAATTGATGGATGGCACCGTCATTCCCGCCGATCTCGTAGTGATGGCCGTTGGCATTCGCCCCAATATTGATCTTGCCCAAGGCGCTGGCCTGACGACCGGGCGCGGCATTCTGGTTGATGACCAACTCGCCACATCAGACCCTGCCATTTTTGCGCTGGGCGAATGCGCGGAGCATCGCGGCATTGCTTACGGGCTTGTCGAACCCGCCTATGAGCAAGCGCGCATTCTGGCCGCCCATTTGAGCGCCGACAGCGCGGCCTATGCGGGCAGTGTCACCGCCACCAATCTGAAGGTTCATGGCATTCACCTGTTTTCTTCCGGCGACTTTCTGGGCGCGGATGGGTCGGATGTGATTGTGCTGCGTGATCGCGGGCTGAAGACCTACCGCAAACTCGTCCTCAAAAACGAAGGCGGCACCACCCAACTGACGGGCTGCCTGCTCTATGGCGATACGTCAGATGGGCTTTGGTATGCAGAGCTGATCCGCCAGCAAACGCCTGTCAATTCCATGCGCCCGCTTCTCGCCTTCGGTCGTGATCTCGCCACGCGAGAGGCTGCCTGACATGACGCAAGATTTCACACTCGAACAAAAACGCTATCTCGAAGGCTTTATGTCTGGCCTCGAAGCCAAGCGTGGGCAACGCGCAGGCGAGAGCCTCGGCGCTCCCAGTGGACCGGATGCGCCACATATAGAAGCGCAAAACCGCGTCACAGCGTCTGGCGGCAAATTGGTCGATCAGGAAAAATGGAAGCGCGACGAGCATCCTTTCGATGCCTATGCGCGCTTTCGTGAGCAAGCCAAGTCGCAGACCTATCCAAAGCCGGAAGATAATTTTCGCTGGCGCTACCATGGATTGTTCTATGTCGCGCCTGCGCAAAACTCTTACATGTGCCGCATGCGCATTCCCAATGGCATTGTGAATGCGTGGCAGTTTGAAGGTATCGCCAATCTGGCCGAGCGCCTCGGTGGCGGCTATACGCACATCACCACGCGCGCCAACCTGCAGATCCGCGAGATCAAGGCCGAAGATGCACCCGACCTTGTCGAAGAGCTTGTCGCTTTGGGCATCACCTCAAAAGGCTCTGGTGCGGATAACATTCGCAATGTGACGGGCTCAACGACGGCGGGCATTGATCCGCAGGAATTGATCGACACGCGGCCTCACGCCAAGCGCTGGCACAATCACATTCTGAATGAGCGCACGCTCTATGGCCTGCCACGCAAATTCAACGTCGCCTTTGATGGCGGCGGCGCGATTGCAACACTTGAGGAAACCAACGACATCGGCTTTCAGGCTGTTGAGGTGATCGCTGGAAGCGATGTTGCGCCCGGGCTTTATTGGCGCCTCGCTCTGGGTGGCATTACAGGCCACAAGGATCTCGCACGCGATACAGGAATTGTTCTGGCACTTGATGATGCCACGCCAGTCGCCGATGCCATCATTCGCGTCTTCATCGCCCACGGCGACCGCACCAACCGCGCCAAGGCACGCCTCAAATATGTTCTGGATGCCTGGGGCTTTGATAAATTCATCGAGGCCGTCGAGCAGCAGCTCGGGCGCAAGCTGACCAAGATTGATGGCGCCTTTGTGAAAGACAGGCCGCCCGTCAATCGCTTGGCGCATATTGGCATTCACGCACAATCACAACCCGGAGGCTTCTGGATCGGTGTCTGGACTCCGCTGGGGAAATTGACTGCACAAGAGATGCGCGCACTCGCCGAAATCGCCAGAACCTATGGCGACGGCGATATTCGGCTGACCGTCTGGCAAAACCTGATCCTCTCAGGCGTGTCACAAGATGACTTGCCTGCGGCCAAACAGGCACTGACCGATGCAGGCCTTCGATATGACGTCTCCAATGTCCGGGCCGGACTGGTTGCCTGCACAGGCAACAAGGGCTGTAAATTTGCCGCCTCCGACACCAAAAGCCACGCGCTGAAGATTGCCGACCATATGGATGCGCATTTCGATCTCGATGTGCCGGTGAACATCCATCTCACCGGCTGCCACCATTCCTGCGCGCAGCATTATATCGGCGACATCGGCCTGATCGGCGCCAAAGTCACCATCAATGACGACGGCGATCAGGTTGAGGGCTACCATCTGCATGTGGGCGGCGGCTATGCCGATCAAGCTGCGATTGGTCGCCTGCTTCAGTCGGACGTCAAAGCTGAGGACACAGGCCTGCTGATTGAAAAGCTCCTCGCCGCCTACCGCGACAAGCGCGTCTCCAAGGAGGAGACGTTCCAGTCGTTCACCGCGCGCCACGACGTTGAAACATTGAAGGCGTTTTTGCGATGAACGCACCCACACACGCGCCCATGATTCCGCTCATTCCCGACAGCGCGCCGTTTTCGCCCGAACAGCGCGCGTGGCTTTCCGGATTTCTGGCTGGTGCACTCGCGCTGGAAACGGGTGCTGCTCCTGTTGGTGCACCCAACACGCAAACAAGCCTGACTGATACGCAACAGGATGATGAAGCGCCTTGGCATGACCCCGCCATGCCGCTTGATGAGCGTATGAAACTGGCAGACGGCAAGCCGCTGGCGCGACGCATGATGGCCGCCATGGCGCAGCAGGATTGCGGCCAATGCGGATATGATTGCGCCGCTTATTCAAAAGCAATTGCCGAACAGGCCGAAGGCCGGCTGAACCTCTGCTCACCGGGCGGTAAAGAAACCGCGCGCATGTTGAAAAAACTGATCGAAGAGACAGGTGGTGGCGTCACCGGACCAGACGAGCGCGCAGCCGCCAATCCTGTCACCCGTCATCAAGCCGAGACGCTTGGCTATTCAGGAAGCACGCCCGTCGACGCACGCTTTCTCTCACGCCGCCGCCTCAATGGCGAAGGCTCGGAAAAAGTCACCAACCATATTGAGATCGACCTCTCATTGTCGGATGTGACCTATGACGTCGGAGATTCACTTGGCGTGTTTGCACGCAATGATCCCCATTTGGCGGATGCAATTATTGCCGCCATTGATGCGCCCGCCGACTTTCCGATTGCGGGCAAAAGCTTGCGCGACACATTGATTGAGGACATGTCGCTAGGCGCTGCACCCGACATGCTCTTCCAGCTCCTCTCCTATCTGGTTGGCGGTGAGCGGCGCGCCAAGGCGCAAGCCCTCTCGCGCGGCGAAGACCCCGATGGCGACGCTCCCACGCTTGATGTGCTGGGTGCGCTTGAAAAGTTTTCAGGCACACGGCCTGATCCCGAAGCCTTTGTCGAATCTCTCGAGCCGCTTCAGCCGCGCCTTTATTCGATTTCCTCCTCGCCGCGCGCACAGCCTGGCCGCGTCACACTGACCATCGACACGGTGCGCTACACGCTCAACGCGCGCACCCGCTTGGGTGTCGCCTCAACCTGGTTTGCCGAGCGCCTGCCTGAGGGCACGAAGTTAAAAGTTTACGTGCAAAAAGCCCACGGCTTTGCATTGCCGCAAGACACGCTTGTTCCCATCATCATGGTCGGTCCCGGCACCGGCATCGCGCCCTTCCGCGCTTTCTTACAAGAGCGGCAGGTGCAAAAGGCGCAAGGCGGCGCTTGGCTTTTCTTCGGGCACCAGCATGAAAAAAGCGACTTTCTGTATCGCGACGAGCTGACGCAGTTTTTGGCTGCAGGCACATTGTCGAAACTCTCGACCGCATGGTCTCGTGACAGCAGCGAGAAAGTCTATGTGCAAGATCGCATGCGCGAAGCCGGCGCGGAGCTTTGGGACTGGCTCACAAAGGGCGCGCATTTCTATATATGTGGCGACGCCAAGCGCATGGCCAAAGACGTCGAACAAGCGCTGACCGATATTGCCTGCGCGCATGGCAAGCTGGGCGCGAGCGAGGCCAAAGCCTTTCTCGCCGATCTCAAAAAGACCGCCCGCTATCAAGCGGATGTCTATTGATGGGTCCATCGGTTCGCACAACCTGCCCCTATTGCGGTGTCGGCTGTGGCGTTATGGCCAAGCCCGACGGCATGGGGGGTGCTGCGATTGCAGGCGACCCCGACCATCCAGCCAATTTTGGCCGCCTGTGCTCGAAGGGATCGGCGCTGGGTGAAACACTCGGGCTTGAAAAGCGACTGCTCCACCCGATGCGCCTGGGACGCAACGGATCCTACGCGCGCATCACATGGGAGGATGCGCTCGACACGATTGCGCAATCGCTCCAGCGCATCGCCCATCTTCATGGCCCAGACGCCTTGGCCTTCTATCTCTCCGGGCAATTGCTCACGGAGGACTATTACGTCGCCAACAAGCTGATGAAGGGCTTTCTTGGCACCGCCAATGTCGACACAAATTCGCGCCTCTGCATGGCCTCGTCCGTTGCCGGACACCGCCGGGCCTTTGGCGCCGATACGGTTCCGGGCAATTATCAAGATCTCGATGAAGCTGATCTCATTGTCTTGACCGGCTCAAACGCTGCCTGGTGCCACCCGGTGCTGTTTCAGCGCATGGTCAAGAATCGTAAGGAACGCGGCGCAAAAATCATCGTCATCGATCCGCGCCGCACGGCCAGCGCTGATGAAGCCGATCTCTTTCTGCAAATTGCACCGGGCATGGACAGCGTGCTCTTTTCGGCTCTGCTTGTGGCGATTGCCGAGCGCGGACACATCGACGAGGCCTATGTCACAGCGCACACGAAAGGCTTGTCCGAGGCGCTTGCCTCCGCGCGCCTGCTTGCGCCAGATCTGGCCACAGCCGCGCGCCAATGCGGCCTGAGCGAAAAGGACCTAAACCAATTCATTGATCTGTGGCTCGCCAACGAGAAGACCGTCACGGCCTGGAGCCAGGGCGTCAACCAATCGGCGCAAGGCACAGACAAAGTTGAAGCCATCATCAATTGCCATTTGGCAACTGGACGCATGGGCAGACCGGGCCTCGGCCCGCTGTCTCTGACAGGCCAACCCAATGCCATGGGCGGGCGCGAAGTGGGTGGCCTTGCCAATATGCTGGCGGCCCATCTGCAATTTTCATCATCCGATATTGATCTTGTGCAGCGCTTTTGGCGCGCGCCCCGCATGGCGCAAAAGGAGGGCCTCAAAGCCGTTCCGATGTTTGATGCGATTGCGCGCGGCGACATTCGTGCGCTGTGGGTGATGGCCACCAACCCCGCTGTCTCCATGCCACGCGCAGATCACGTGCGCCAAGCCATGGGGCAACTCGACCTGTTTGTTGTGTCGGAGGTGATGCGCTCGAACGATACACTCAACAGCGGCGCGCATCTTCTGCTGCCCGCAGCCGCTTGGGGCGAAAAAGATGGCACGGTGACAAATTCAGAGCGCCGCATTTCACGCCAACGCGCGTTTCTGGATGCGCCCGGCGAGACGCGCCCCGACTGGTGGATTGTGTGCGAAGTTGCCAAACGCATGGGCTTTGCAGAGTCTTTTTCTTTTGCGTCGCCCGACGAGATTTTCGCAGAACACGCAGCTCTGTCAGGTTTTGAGAATGATGGGCAGCGTGATTTTGACCTGTCGGGCTATGTCGCCTCCGCGCACAACTATCGCGAGATGCATCCCTTTCAATGGCCATTCCGCAAAGATGAAAAGCCCCAAGAGCGGCTTTTTGCGAATGGCCATTTTTTCACAGCTGATCACAAAGCCACCTTTCATGCGCTTGAAGCGCCTGTGCTCAAAGATGCGCCCGACGACGCCTTTCCGCTCTTGCTCAATACAGGGCGCGTGCGTGATCAGTGGCACACAATGACCCGAACGGGTCTGTCACCGCGCCTGAGCCATCATCTGCAAGAACCTTTCGCAGCGCTGAACCCCGCTGATGCGCGAGATTACCGCGTGACGCATGGCGGTTTTGTCCGCCTGACCTCGCGCTATGGCACGGCAGTTCTGCGCGCAGACGTCAGCGATGCGCAGCGCCCGGGGGAAATCTTTGCGCCCATTCACTGGAGCGCAGAAACTTCTTCTGACGGGCGCGTTGGCGCATTGGTACAGCCCGCAACAGATTGCTTTTCAGGTCAACCCGAACTCAAGGCCACAGCCGTCAAGATTGAGCCCGTCAAGTTTCAGCGTGAGGGCTTTATCCTGTCACGCCGAAAGATCACTATGACAGAGGGCTTTTGGTTGACGCACGTCACACTGGACCACGCGCAAGGCATTCGGCTCGCAACTGACATGACATCCAATCAAGTGATTGCGCAGCTCGATGCGCAATGTGGAGCGTGTGAAAAATCAGAATTCCACGACGAGGCACTTGGGCAACATCGCGTGGCTTATGTCCTCAATGGAAGGCTTGACGCCTGCCTCTTCCTGTCGGCCAGCGGAAAGACGATTGAATGGAACGGGGTCAGAGAGCTCTTTGGCAAAGACGAATTGAGCAAAACAGATCGCCTGATCTTGCTCTCAGGACAAACGGGATCTGGATTGAGCGACACAGGCCCCGTGGTTTGCGCCTGCTTTGGCGTGCCCGCCCCCTCGATCGATCAGCTGATCAAAAGCGGCGCGGCGAAAACAGCCGAACAGATCGGCACGCTGCTCAAAGCCGGCACCAATTGCGGCTCCTGCCTGCCTGAGCTCAGGCGCATGATCCGGCAGCAAACCTAAAAGCCAACAGGACTTGTCATCTGGGTTTCACGAAGGCGGCGTTGCGCCAATTCATCCCTTCATTCGATGATCCGAAAATGGGGCGATGCAAAACAGGCTCAGATATCAAAGGATAGCTGCGACTCGTCTTTGATTTGAGAGGCCACCTTTGGCTTTCGGCCCTTCATAGGTATTCCCGACTTGCGGCTTCCATGCTTGGCGACGATCTGACTGGCTGCCTCGGAATGCCCGGATTTCTTGCGCAGGGAATACAGCGCCTCTCTGGCTGCTTTTGCGGCCTCAGTGTGATCCACAATAGGCTTTGGATAGGAGAGTGAATCTGATCCCGGCCAAAGCCATGGCTCGTGGATAAAAACATCAGGCACAGAATCGATTTCAGGAACATAGGCGCGCACGAAGGCGCCCGTCGGATCCTGATCGAGGCTTTGCTTGACGGGATTGTAGACGCGCATCGTATTGATCCCCGTTGTCCCCGATTGCATCTGCACCTGCGACCAATGGATTCCCGGTTCATAGTCGACGAATTGCCGCGCCAGATGGAGCCCGCTGGCGCGCCATGGCAGCCACAAATGATAGCTCGCAAAAGACATCAGCATGGCGCGCATTCGGAAATTGATCCACCCATGCTGGCTGAGGGCTCGCATGCAAGCATCTACGAATGGAAAGCCCGTCTGACCCGCGCACCAAGCCGCAAGTCGCTCAGGATCAGGACTATCTCCGCGAAGACCATCATAGGTGCGATGCAAATTCTCGAATTCGAGACGCGGTTCATCCTCCAGCTTTTGCATGAAGTGACAATGCCAATGCTGGCGGCTCATGAAGGACGTCAGCGATCCTCTCCAGCTCTTCGAGGCATAATCGTTTTGGTGGCTGAGCGTCCTTATTCGCTTCGACGTTGACTGCGCCACTTCACGCATTGAGATCGCACCCCATGTGAGGTGGGGTGAAATGCGCGAGCAGGCGTCAAAGGCGGTAACGGGGCTCGACATCTGGTACCGATATTCGCGCCCACGCTCACTCAGAAAGCTGTCCAACATGGCGAGCGCTGCTGCCCTCCCTCCGCGTTGACGTGAAGGGCACGGGTCTGACGGAAGGCCCAGCTCGGCGGGAGTCGGAATATGCACCGGCCATTCGCCACTGATCGGCGCGAGAGCGAATGGCGGCTGCGTGACTGGCTCCGCCATCATACTGTCCCATGACTGAGCCCAGCCATTGCGTGATTTCAGGCGTCGGACCACACCAAATTGGCGCGGCTCATGCCATGGCACGCCATTCTGCCTTGCCCATGCTGCGACGCTAAGGTCGCGTGCAAAGGTCCAACCATTACCGGTTTCCTCATGGCTCCATAAAGATGAAATGCCGTGCTGCCTGTGTAGCTCTGCCAAAATCGAGACAGCGTCGCCCACCATAATGCACAGCGGCTGCCCGAGCAGCGCAAGAGATGCTTGAAGCTCTTGCAGACTTTCGGCAGCAAAGGCCCATTGTCTGGCTGATGCGTCAGGCTGCGCCCAGAAATCAGGCTCGACAATGTATAGCGGCAGGACAGGGCCCATCTTTGCCGCTTGCGCAAGCGGGCGGTGATCAGCCACACGCAAATCGCGCTTGAACCAGACAATATTCAGGGGCTTTTTCACGTTGCAAAGCCAGCTTCGCGCAGAACAGCGGGGATCTGTTCCTTGAATGGAAAGAAACCCTTTTTGGCATGCGGCCAGAAAGAACTGTCCCAAGCGCGGCGCACTTGGACGAAACGAATCCCTTCACGTGCGAGCAATGGCGCGAGATGCGCCAAGGCATCTGCCACGGGGCCGACCGGCGCATAGGGAGTCACGATCTGCTTAACGCCTGCTGCATCGGCAGCGGCGATCAACGCAGGCGCGTTGAGCCTCTCGATCAAATTGGCAGCGCAGCCGAAATGCTCTCCTGCACGCAGCGTAGCGTCCAAAGCAGCGGATCGTGCGAAGGCGCGCGCGCCATCCCCCCAAAGGAGATCCGGGTCTGCTGCAACAAGGACCGAGCGGAAACCGGACTGATCAAAGATGGATTCCGGATGCATATCCTCATGCGTGACAAGCAAGATGGATGACTGGCTCGCATCATAGTGCGTGAGCTCCTTCAGATGACGAGCGGGCTCAAGGGGCGCTTCTGTCAATTCAAAAGGCTCTTGCGCCAAGCCTCTGGGTGCAAAGCGACCTTGCGTATAGCGAGCGATATTGTCTGTTGTGGCAAGGTAGGTCTTGCCACAGGTTTGCAATCCCGCGACCCACCGCCAGGACAGAGTGTTACTCGCCGGATCAGCATCAAGCAGATGGCGCAGAAAGAAATCCGCGCCCAATGACCAAGGCAGGCGCAGGGTGAAGATCCAGATCGATGCAAACCACATCCGCGCGTGATTATGCAGATAGCCAGCCTCAACAAGCTCCCGCGCCCAGTCGTCGAAACCCTCAATTCCCGTCTGGCCGGCCTCAGCCTTCATCACGTCGTGCATAGCGGGAAATGTATCACGCTGGTAATCGCGCTCTTGGAGAAAACGCGACCAAACGGACGGGCGCATTTCGAGCCAGCCCTTCCAATACGTCCGCCACAACACTTCCTGCACAAATTTCTCGGCGGCCTTCAACGAATGAGCGCCCAGTACATGGGAAACAACGTCATGCTCTGTGATCAAGCGATAGCGCACATAGGGCGACAACCGGGACACAGCACTCGGTCGACCCGGGCCAGCGTCGGTGTTGCGACCCACATCATAGGGTCGACCGGCCGCCGGCAGGAATTTCGTCAGTTGCTCGACTGCGCTCGATCGCGACGGTGGAAAAGGTAAACCTGTCATCCGGATAAGATCACCTGCAAGGGAAGCTCTGTGCCGTATACGAAGAGACCTACCAGTCTGTATCCATCCGCTGACGGCAAAAACGCCAGCTTTTTTCATTGGGCCAAGATTAAAAGTGACTAGCTGGCTCGCGCAGCCCTTTGCCTCCGAAATCCTGGGGGCTCTTGATGCCAGCCTTCTTCAGGCTGACGATGGGAAAAGGTGCCGAGGCCTGAACCACCCGAGCAGGCGCCCAAAACAGGCACGGAATTTGACAAATAAATATTTGAAAAAAAGGCATAATTTTATAAACCTCCAGCCGGACGCTCGTAGAGTTTCGACGCTGACCGGATGGCCAAACACGGTCGCACATCGTGATCAGACTTCGTCGTGCGCGACTTTTGGAGAAGAAAATATGATCAGAAAAATGATGCTCGCTGCAGCCCTTGTGGCGACATTCGCATTACCCGCGAGCGCAAAAAATTTGGCTGTTCCGGAAAAGAACCCAGCCGCAACAATCTCCATTCCCGAGAGCTGGGAACTGATAGAGAATGATTTTGGCTATTCAGCCGTCTCAGAAGACGAAGAAGTTATTTTCTCAATTGAATCAGCCAGCGGTGCGCGGATCGACAAACTGTTTGAATCCAATGAAAAATGGATGATCGAACAAGAGATCGTTCCCAAGGGCAAAGCCGTCGAAGAGGAATTGACGATTGGCGGCATTCCAGCCAAAGTTTTCACCTATCAGGCGACTGACTTTGATGGCGATACAGTGATCGATTTCGTGGTGCTTCCCGCTGGCAACAACCGGATCATGCTCATCACCCTCTGGGCCTCCGAAGAAGGACGCGCAGCCAACAAGGCTGAGATTTCAGACCTTTTGATGAGCATCAAATCAATCAAATAAGCGAGACAATCTGACGCCCGTTTGCCAACGGGCGTCAGCGTTTTCATCAAAGGACAGTTGCATGAAATATGAACTCTCTGGCTCAATCATGCAGACGCTGGCCATTGATCTCGCGCCCGGCGAAGTCATCTTCAGCCAAACCAATAGCATGTGCTGGATGAACGACGCGATTGAGATGAACACCCATACGGGCGGCGGCATTTTCTCTGGTCTGATGCGCAGTTTTGGCGGCGGCAGTTTCTTCGTCACGGATTTTACAGCGACAGGAAATGGGCACATTGCCTTCGCGCCACTATTTCCGGGTACCATCATCCCAGTCACGCTCAATCCCGGACAGTCGATCATTTGCCGGAAAGAAACTTTTCTTTGCGCCGAAAGATCCGTGTCTCTCGAAATTGCGTGGCAACAAAAGATCGGCGCTGGCTTCTTCGGTGGGTCCGGGTTCATCTTACAAAACCTGGATTCACATTCGAAGTGCAACGCGGTTTAGCGACTGACTGAAAAGCTCGTGTGGTGTCTTGAACGCCAGTCGCTTTCGGGGCCGATTATTCAACAGGTCTTCAATTTGAGCAAGTTCAGTATCTGTCACTGACGATAGTGG
>CANGBC010000003.1 GCA_947452005.1 Beijerinckiaceae bacterium
TACGCAAAACTTACGCTGGAAGGTTTCGGTTATCTGAGTGAAAAGCGGAAATCAGCTAAATGCTTGATCCCCAAGGCCTTCGATGGTGGGCGCACTAGGGCTCGAACCTAGGACCCGCTGATTAAGAGTCAGCTGCTCTACCAACTGAGCTATGCGCCCATCGAAGTGTGCGGGAGGCGTTTGCGACCTGCGAGCGGGGTGTAGCAAAGCCCCCACCCCCTGTCCAGACCGCGCAACCAGAAAAGACGACTTTTCAGCCGTCTTTTCCCTCTTCTTTCAAACACTCAGGGCGTCATCGCCCGCACGCCCGGCTCAATCTCTTCCGGGCGCGAGCGCAGGCGCTTCACCATCAGCTTGTTGAGCGCCGCAATATAGGCGCGTGCCGAGGCTACCAGCGTGTCGGGGTCTGCCCCCTTGGCCGTCACTGAGCGTCCGTCTTCATGCAGGCGCACAGAGACTTCGGCCTGGGCATCCGTGCCCTCCGTCACCGCATGAACCTGATAGAGTTCGAGCACGGCCGTGTGGGGTACCATGGCGTGGATGCAATTGAAGATCGCATCCACCGGGCCATTGCCCGCTGATTGGTGCGTCTGCTGCGTGCCATCAATATCGAGTGTGAGGGTGGCTGATTGCGGGCCTTTGGTGCCCGCCACCACCATCAAATCGAGAACCTTGATGCGCTCATTGGCATGGCCGATTTCATCGTCCACCAGCGCTTCAATGTCTTCGTCATAGATGATCTTCTTGCGGTCAGCGAGATCCTTGAACCGCTTGAACGCATCCTCGAGTGCATTGTCGCCCAGCGTATAGCCGAGGTCCTTCAGCTTTTCTTTAAAGGCATGGCGGCCTGAATGTTTGCCCATGACCAGCGAGGTCTTCTGCACGCCAACACTTTCTGGCGTCATGATCTCATAGGTCTGCGCATTCTTCAGCATGCCATCCTGGTGGATGCCGCTCTCATGCGCGAAAGCATTCCGGCCAACAATCGCCTTGTTATATTGCACAGGGAAAGACGTCACCGCTGAGACGAGCCTTGAGGCTCGCATCAGCATCGTGGTTTCAATCTGATTGCTGTAGGGCAGCACATCAGAACGTGTGCGCAGCGCCATGACAACTTCTTCGAGCGCCGCATTGCCAGCGCGCTCGCCAATGCCGTTGATCGTACATTCAATCTGGCGCGCACCGCCGCGCACACCCGCCAACGTGTTGGCAACCGCCAGACCCAGATCATTGTGGCAATGAACCGAGAAGATCGCCTTGTCGCTGTTGGGCACGCGTTCAATCACGCTGCGGAAAATATGCTCATATTCGTCGGGCACCGTATAACCAACGGTATCGGGAATATTGATCGTTGTGGCACCGGCTTTGATCGCAGCTTCCACGCAGCGGCAGAGGAAATCCATTTCCGTGCGCGTGCCATCTTCGGCGGACCATTCGACATTGGCGACATGGTTGCGCGCGCGCAGCACCTGGCTTGTGACCAGCGCCAAAACCTCTTCCGGCTCTTTCTGCAGCTTGTATTTCATATGCAGGGGCGAGGTGGAGATGAACGTGTGAATGCGCGGGTTCACCGCGCCCTTCAAGGCTTCACCGGCGCGGTCAATATCCTTGTTGGCCGCTCGCGCCAGGCCCGCCACACTGGCGTTCTTCACCAGCTTGGCAATCGCCGAGACGCTTTCAAAATCGCCTTCCGAGGCAATCGGAAAACCGGCTTCAATAATATCGACGCCCATATCGTCGAGCAGCTGCGCGACTTCGAGCTTTTCATCCAGCGTCATCGATGCGCCAGGCGATTGTTCACCATCGCGCAGGGTTGTGTCGAAAATCACCACGCGGTCGCGGGAAGTGTCATTGGTATTGATCGGGCTGGCCATCTGTCTGTCCTGATGTCTGTCGCCACCATGTTGGCGGCTTGGCTGTTCTTCGGTGCACTCGATCCCCTAAGCACCCAGGCATAGCCCGGACGGCGCTCAGGGGCGGCTAAGAAGAAGCAGCTTCAGCGTGGGCGCAGTTGCGCGAACGCTGGCGGCAGAAGCCCGCGCGTCCGTCTTCAACATGCTGGTGGCCAAAGTCGCCACGAAAACCCTCGCTGTCACATGATGGCCCTGACGGCCTGCCCTCTTTCATAGCTTATCGCCCGCCTGCCCCGCAAGGTGAGAGAGCGCCTGGCCACGCTTGACCATACCGCCCAGCCGCCAGATGGTTAAGCCGCCTCATTTTTCAGGATTCGACAGGCCTCATGACCAATCTGCGCTCAGCCTTTCTCTGCCTCAGCCTGCCGCTGCTGGCCGCCTGCAACGCCTCCCCCGCCCCGCAGGCACCTGTGGCGCCACAAAAGGGTGCCTATGGCGCCACAGACTTCCCGGCTGTCGTCCTGCCCACAGGCGACAGCTGTGGGGCTGTCATCGGCCGCTATAATGCCGTGCTGAAGGCTGACTGGGAGAGCGGCAATGTCGCCGAGCGCGTCTATGCCCAGATCCAGAAGGAACTGGAGCCGGTGCGCGCCGCCTGCTCTGCGGGTCGCGAGGGTGAAGCGCGCGCCATGGTGGCGGCCAGCAAATCCCGCCACGGCTACCCGACCAATAATTAAGCCAAGGCATCATCCAGAAACGGCTGCATGAAGCCGGGCATGATCAGGCCCTGCGCATCGGAGGCTTGCCGCACGATATGGATGCGCGCCAGCTCCGGCTCGTCTTGGCCAGCCATCCGCGCTTCGATCAGCTGCCGCGCCTCCTCGGCTGGAAGCCGCAGACGCATATCGCGCATCAGGGCGATTTGGGCGTGCTGGCGAATGGCGACCCATGTGCCGCGATCGTCTATTTCCTCGTCCCGAAGGCCCGTCTCTTCCTGGCATTCGCGCGCAACGCTGCTGGCCAGATCCACAGAGCCGTCACGAACATCGGCAGGCTCTGGCGTGCCGGCTGGAAAATAGCTTTGCCCCGCATTGGCGGTCCATGCGCCCATCTCACCCAGCAGAAAGGCGCCATCGCTTGAACGCAGCGCCGCCATGCCGAAGAAATTGCACACGTCATCACCCGGAAACCCCAGGCTCTTCCAGGTCATGAAGGCGCTATAGGCCGTCTCAAACGCGCATCCTTCGAGATGTCCATCATGCCAGACATGCGCATGCAGCAGAAGAACACGCCCGTCATAGACCTGCGGTTTGCGCGCGCTCAGCTCACGCCAAAAATCATCAATCTCACGACGCGCCTTTTGGAGAAACGGCCAGTCGTAAGGGGTGACGCGGATGTTGATCGAGGTGACGGGAAAAATATCAGCGCGCTTCAAAGTTAAAGCCCCCGTTCGCCGTCATTGCGAGGAGCGAAGCGACGAAGCAGTCCAGAGGCAACAGGTGCGGCTTCTGGATTGCTTCGCTGCGCTCGCAATGACGGGGACATGCTCACAGGTGCAATGTCCCCTCTTGCACGAGCACGGCACTGCCCCCAATCGAGGCTTCCATCAGCTTGCCGTCCAGTACATCAAGCCCCAGCGTGATGAGGCTCGGGCGGCCCATGTCATAGCCCTGCTCAATGCTCACGACATGCGATCCATCAGGCACATCTTCTGCTTGCATCAACACACCCGCAAAGGCCGCCCCAGCGGAGCCTGTTGCCGGATCTTCCGTAATACCAAGCCCGGGCGCAAACATGCGCGCATGAAAGTCATGGGCCTCATCAACACAATGGCGCGTGTAGAGATAGCAAGCGCCCCGTTCCATATGACCAAAAGCCTGCGGCCATGCGGCCAAATCAGGCCGCGCGCGCGACAGCGCGGCGCGCGTGGCCACGGGCACGAAGCAAAAGGGATTGCCTGCTGAAAAGATCGTCGGCACATGATCATCAAAGCCGATGTCATGTTCATCCAGACCAAGGGCCGCCGCAATGGCCAGACTTTCTCCAGCCACGCCCGCAGGCTCAGGCAATTTCGGCAAAGCGAAACGCGCACGCGCATTGCCCTGCTGATCAAAGCCAACCGTGCAGGAGATGACGCCGACATCTTCTTCCAAGGCGATCAGAATATCCTGCGCCCGCATCAAACCTTGCGCTTCGCTGAGGCCAATCAACACAGCAGCCCCAATGGTGGGATGGCCCGCAAAAGGCAATTCACGATTGGGGGTAAAAATGCGCAGGCGCGCGGTGTTCACTGGATCTGCGGGCGGCAGAATGAAAACCGTTTCAGACAGATTGAACTCGCGCGCGATGGCCTGCATGGCAGCCCCATCCAGCCCATCGCAATCGCGCACCACCGCCAGCGGGTTTCCCGCTAATGGCGTGTTGGTGAAAACATCGAGCGTGGAAAAACGGCGCGCCATGGGGTCTCCCTGCGCACCAAATTAGGCGAGCGTGATCCTGAAAGAAAGAACCCTCACGCCTCGGACGCCGGGCCCGCCATGGCAAAAGCCGGCATGTCAGGCATCCAGCCCGCGAGATAGGACGCGGTCGCTGTGTCGATGAAATCGGCCCATTCGATCACCAATCCATCGGCAAAGCGGAAATGGCTAAAACCCTGGATGAGGGCGGCATCGCGCGTGCCGCGATTGATCCAGCGCGCATTCCAGCGCACCGCTGCCGCTGCTTGCTCTGCAATCATCTGACCAATTTCGAGATGGCGGATTTCAAACTCAACATCCAGCGCCTGAAAGGCCACGCACGTATCGGTGCGGCCGTGGAAGGATCCCGCATAGGGCATCAGGCGGCGGTCGCCCGACAGCTGATAATGGACCCGCCCACTCAAAAGATCATGAAGCGGCTCAAATTGGCGCTGACCGCGCAAATTCAAAACATGATCGGCCAAAGCCGCAGACATCGCCCGCCCTGTCATGCGCGAAAAATCCATAAAACAAAAACCAGTCAAAAAATCGAAATACAACCAAACGGTTGTATTTCCCGAAGCAATTCAACGTTTCAATTTAAATTACAATCAGGCGATGGCTTTGCCAATACGAGAAAGGCCGGAGCTTACGCTCCGGCCTTAGTTTTCCAGACCTTTCCGCTTGGGAAGATCAATTGCGGGTCGTGTCGACCATCTTGTTCTTGCCGATCCAAGGCATCATCGAGCGCAGACGGGCGCCGACTTCTTCGATCTGGTGGGCATCGTTGCGGGCGCGGGTGGCCTTGAACGAGGTCTGGGCGACCTTGTTTTCGAGCATCCAGTCACGCGTGAACTTGCCCGACTGAATGTCGTCGAGAACGCGCTTCATCTCGGCCTTGGTGGCTGGCGTGATGATGCGCGGGCCGGTGACATATTCACCGTACTCGGCCGTGTTCGAGATGGAGTAGTTCATGTTGGCGATGCCGCCTTCATAGATCAGGTCGACGATCAGCTTCACTTCGTGCAGGCATTCGAAATAGGCCATTTCAGGCGCGTAGCCCGCTTCGACCAGCGTTTCGAAACCAGCGCGGATCAGCTCAACGAGACCGCCGCAGAGAACAACCTGCTCACCGAACAAATCGGTTTCGCATTCTTCCTTGAAGGTGGTTTCGATAATGCCAGCGCGGCCACCGCCAACGGCGGAAGCGTAAGAAAGGCCCAGATCATGGGCATTGCCGGATGCATCCTGATGGATGGCGATCAGGCAGGGCACGCCCCCGCCCTTGTTGTACTCGCCGCGCACCGTGTGGCCAGGGCCCTTGGGTGCAACCATGAGAACGTCGAGATCCTTGCGCGGCTCGATCAGGTTGAAGTGCACATTGAGACCATGCGCGAACAGCAGAGCAGCGCCCTGCTTCATGTTGGGCTCGAGGTCCTTGTAATAGATGTCAGCCTGCAATTCGTCGGGCGTCAGCATCATGACGACGTCAGCCCACTTCGCAGCTTCGGCGACTTCCATGACCTTCAGGCCTTCGCCTTCAGCCTTCTTGACGGTGGGCGAGCCCTTGCGCAGGCCGACCACAACGTCCTTCACGCCGGAATCGCGCATGTTGAGGACATGGGCATGGCCCTGCGAGCCATAGCCAATGACGGCTACTTTCTTGCCCTTGATGAGGTTGATGTCGGCATCACGATCATAATAGACGCGCATGGGGTCGTTTCCCGGGTTTGGATGGGACGAAGGCGGAACCGTCCCTTAGAAAAAGTGATCGAGCCTTCTAAGCGCGAAGTCCGCCCGCGTCAAAGAAAAGGTGGCTGTAGCTCCCTCCCCTCTCCCGCAGGCGGGAGAGGGTGCCTGCCAGAGGCAGGCGGGTGAGGGTGAGTGCGGCTGAACCGCCCTCATCCGTCGCGCAAGCGCGACACCTTCTCCCGCACGCGGGAGAAGAGGCGCCATGCAGTTATCAAATCGGCTCTGGCCCCCGCGAAATGGCGGCCACACCCGTGCGCGAGACTTCGACGAGCCCGATGGGGCGCATCAGCTCGACGAACTGGTCGATCTTCTCGGCATTGCCGGTCAGCTCGAACACGAAGCTCTCCGTCGTCGCGTCAATGACGCGCGCGCGGAAGGCATCGGCCACTTGCAAAGCCTCGACGCGATCATCGCCCTTGCCGCGCACCTTCACCATGGCGAGCTCGCGCTCGATGGATTTTTTGGCAAGCGTCAGGTCGATCACATGATGGACCGGCACGAGGCGCTCGAGCTGATGACCCACCTGCTCGATGGCTTCCGGCGGGCCAGAAGTGACAATGGTGATGCGCGACAAATGTTCGCCATGGGCGACTTCAGCGACCGTCAGGCTCTCGATATTATAGCCACGGCCCGAGAACAGACCCACGACGCGCGCGAGCACGCCGGGTTCATTGTCCACGAGCACGGAGAGCGTGTGACGCTCAATGTTCGATTTGCCGAGTGCCGACGAATAGGGTGACGGCGGGATAGCGGGTGCGTTCATTGTTTTCGACCTTCTCTTGTCCGCCAATCAGACCAGCAACTTGCCGCGCTCATCGATCACCGAGCCGATTTCGATGCCGGCATCGTCACCGAGTTCAGCGAGCAGCATTTCATTATGTGCCTTTCCTGACGGGATCATCGGGAAGCAATTTTCTTCCTTCTCGACGAGGCAATCAAAGATGACAGCTTTGGGTGACTCGATCATTTCCATGATCGCAGCATCCAGCTTGTCAGGGTCCGAGCAACGAATGCCATGACCGCCGTAAGCTTCAGCCAGTTTCACGAAATCAGGCAGAGCTTCTGAATAGGAATTGGAATAGCGGCCCCCATGCAGCAATTGCTGCCACTGGCGCACCATGCCCATATATTCATTGTTCAGGATGAAGATCTTCACCGGCAGGCGATATTGCAGCGCTGTCGACATTTCCTGCATATTCATCAGGATCGAGGCTTCGCCCGCAATGTCGATGACCAACGCTTCGGGGTGTGCCATCTGCACGCCCACAGCGGCGGGCAGACCATAACCCATCGTGCCGAGACCACCCGATGTCATCCAGCGGTTGGGCTCTTCAAAATGATAGAATTGCGCCGCCCACATCTGGTGCTGACCGACTTCGGTCGTGATGTAAGTGTTGCGGTTCTTGGTCAGTTCATACAGACGCTGGATCGCATATTGCGGCTTGATCGTGGTCTTTGACGGACGATAAGCGAGCGACTTTTTCGCGCGCCAGACATCGATCTGCTTCCACCAATCTTTCAGAGCAGCCTTGTCGATCTGCGGCGCGTCCTGGCGCCAGATGCGCACCATGTCTTCCAGCACATGCGCGCAATCGCCGATAATGGCGAGATCGACCTTGACGTTCTTGTTGATCGACGAGGGATCAATATCGATATGGATCTTCTTGGAGTGAGGCGCGAACGCGTCCAGTCGACCTGTGATGCGGTCATCAAAACGCGCGCCCACGCAGATCATCAGATCGCAATCATGCATCGTATGATTGGCTTCATACGTGCCGTGCATGCCCAGCATGCCGAGCCAGTTTTCACCCGATGCCGGATAGGAGCCAAGCCCCATCAGCGTCGAGGTGATCGGGAAGCCCGTCAGCTTGACGAGTTTGCGCAACAATTCGGAAGCGGCCGGGCCGGAATTGATCACACCACCGCCCGTGTAGAACACAGGCTTCTTGGCGCCCGCCATCATCTTCACGGCTTCGCGGATCTTTTCGAGATCGCCCTTCACCTGCGGCTGATAGGTTTTGTGCTGCACATTCTTCGGGCCGACATAAGTGCCCATCGAGAATTGCACATCCTTCGGAATGTCGATGACGACCGGACCCGGACGGCCATGCGAGGCCACCCAGAAGGCTTCGTGCAAAATGCGCGGCAGATCTTCAACCGAGCGCACGAGATAATTGTGCTTGGTGCAATGGCGCGTGATGCCGACCGTGTCGCATTCCTGGAACGCGTCCGAGCCGATGAGATGGGTCGGCACCTGACCGGTGATGCACACAAGCGGGATGGAATCCATCAAGGCATCGGCAAGGCCGGTAATGGCATTGGTGGCACCCGGACCCGAGGTCACCAGCAGGCAGCCGACTTTGCCGGTGGAGCGGGCAAAGCCTTCAGCGGCATGGGCGGCACCCTGTTCATGGCGCACGAGCACATGCTGGACCTGGGTCTGCTGGAACAAGGCGTCATAAATGGGCAGGACCGCGCCGCCCGGATAACCGAAAATCGTATCGACTCCCTGATCCTTCAGGGCCTGGACGACCATTTCGGCCCCGGTCATCTGCTTCGACATCGCTCAACTCCATTCGGCTTCGCGTCACGCCAGTCCGCTTGCTGCTCTTCTCACCCAGCCCGGAAATCCGGGCAATAAAAAAGGCCCTCAAGGGGGCCTGGATATGCGCCATCGGCAGGGAAACGGGTTTCAGACCCGTCCTGTCTCTGGCGCGAAGGATACAACAAGCTTGGTGGCCACAGAGGCTACTCCAATTTCAGTCTGACCAGTTTACGGGAGGGGAGGCGCACGGTCAAGAGAAACGGCATGAAATACCCTCATACCATGGTCCTTGGCCGCCAGATCATTTTTCCGGGTCGAGCAAATAACGAGGATCAACATCGAGAGCCTCCGCGATCTTGCGCAATGTCTGGGGTGCGCCGACCCGTTTTCCGGCCTCCAGATCGCTGAGATAGCCTTGGGTAAAGCCCGTTTTTTCAGCCAGTTCAGCTTGGGTGACCGCGCGCCAGTTCCGAAGTGCTCTCAAAATGCCCTCACCCTTCAAAACCCGCGCGCTCACCTCCGGTGGCAGAACAACACTCAAGCCAGCCTTCAGGCGGGCCATGCGCTCATCATAAATCGCCACCAGCTCGGCATTTTCCTCAGCATCCTCAATTCGCTGCATCAGCGCATCAAATTCCGCCCGCGTCAGCAGAACCATTTCGGCACCGCCGATATCAACGAATTTGGGATTGAGTTCGCCCATCTCAATGTCTCCGGTATGTCGCCTCGTTCCGGCGGCCAATGTAGATCGCAAGGACTGTCGATCCGTCCTCGGTCAAAATCACGCGGTAATTTCCAACCCGCAAACGAAAGCCTGAACGACCGACCATGCGGATGACGTCGCCCCTGCTGGTGAGCGCATAGCCGATCAAAGCCTCTTCGATCGCCCTTTGCGCCTTCGGCGGGAGAGCGTCAAAGTCCCGTTCAGCATCTTTGCTCAAAACAATCGTCTTCATGAAAATATCGCAAAATATAGCTATATGCAAGAGCGGCGAAAGAATTTCTCAAGCTTGCCACGCCTTTGCGCTCCGAGCCACCCCACAAAAAGCCGGGACTAATCCCTAAGGCCCGGTTGCAGCGCTCCACCCCCGCCCTAGGATGGGGGCAGAGCCCAACGTAAGGGCCGGGAAAATCAGGGAGGGGCGCATGGCTTTGCGCATTCTGGGGCTCGTTGGAGCCGGGTTGATGGCGGCCGCCAACTTGGCCGTTGCCGCGGATGATACAGTCGCCACATTCTACAAGGGAAAGACGGTCACTGTGCTGATCGGCTCGTCGCCGGGCGGTGGCTATGATCTTTATGGCCGCATCATCTCGCGCCATCTGGGCCAGCATATTCCCGGTGCCCCCACCGTTGTGCCTGCCAACATGCCGGGTGCGGGCAGCCACACGGCGGCTGCGCATATTTACAATGCCGCCAACAAGGACGGCACCGTCATCGGCGCGCTGCAATCGCCTGTGGCTTTCGAGCCTTTCCTGGCTGGCCGCAGCTTCAATTACGACCCGACCAAATTCGTCTATCTCGGCAGCGCCAATGATGACGTCTATCTGTGCATCGCGCGCGTCGATGCACCCGTGCAGAAATTTGAAGATTTGCTCAGCAAAGAATTGCTGATGGGCGGCGTGCAATCATCATCGCCTGCCGACAATCCGATCTTCATCAACAATGTGCTCAATACGAAATTCAAGGTCATCACCGGCTATCCGGGCACCCGCGAGATTGGCCTGGCCATTGATCGCGGCGAAGTGCATGGCGCGTGCGGTGTCGCGTGGCCCTCCATCTCGGTGACAAACCCCGGCTGGTTTGAGGGCAACAAACCGGGGCGCATGCGCGTGCTGGTGCAGACACACGCCACGGGTGCAGCTGATCTCAATGCGCAAGGCGTGCCCAAGATCACCGACTTTGCCAAGACAGATGAGCAGCGCGCCATGCTGGATCTGTATTTCAGCCAAACGGCTTTTGGTCGCCCCTATCTCGTCTCACCCGATGTGCCAGCCGAGCGCATTGCGGCCCTGCGCGTGGCTTTCAAGGCAACCATTGAAGACCCCAAGCTGCAGGAAGAAACCAAGCGCATTGGTGTTGAGGCCAATCATGTGCCCGGCGAAAAGCTGCAAGACATGGTGAAGCGGCTCTATGCGACACCCGCTGATCTGACGAGCAAAATGAAAGCTGCGACGATCCCTAAAAACTGATCGCGCCAAAAAACAAGAAAAGGATAACACATGGCCAAGCCTCCTTTCCGCGCCGAGCACATCGGCAGCTTGCTGCGTCCGGCAGCTCTTCTCGACATGCGTGAAAAATATCGGCGCAGCGAAGTCACGTTCGCAGAACTTGAAGCCGCCACAAGTGCGGCGATTGAAGAGGCCGTGCGCCTCCAGGAGCGCGTCGGCCTTGAAGTCGTCACCGATGGTGAATATCGCCGCGAGGCCTATCATTCCTATTTCTTTCGCCAGCTCGGCGAAGTCTCGCTCGACAATCCCGCAGACCATCAGGCGCATGGACGTGGCGCGCAGCCACAAGCCACCATTGCCTCGCGGCTCAAATGGACCAAGCCCATCCATGTGCCCGATTTTGAATTTCTCAAAGCCCGCACCAAGGCAACGCCAAAGATCACCATTCCTGGCCCCTGCGCCCTGCATTTTCGCGGTGGCAATCAGGCCGCGCTGGCCTCGGCCTACAGCGATATGGATCTCTTTTGGGACGACATGATCGCCGCCTATCGCGCCGAGCTGACTGCTCTGGCAGCAGCGGGCTGCACCTATGTGCAGATTGATGAGACCGCCTTTGCCAAATTCGGCGATGCCGATGTGCAAGCCCAGCTTGCTGCGCGCGGGGATGATTGGGACAAGCTCATCGATTTTTATATCGATGTCACCAACCGTGTGTTGCGCGACCTGCCCGCCTCGCTGACCATCGGCATGCATTTGTGCCGGGGCAATCGCGGTGGCAAATGGCATGCCGAAGGCAGTTATGAAACGGTCGCAGATCGTCTCTTCAACAAGCTCGATATCACGACCTTCTTTCTGGAATATGATTCCCCGCGCGCAGGCACATTCACGCCGCTGCGTCTGGTGCCCAAAGACAAGCATGTCATTCTGGGCCTCGTCTCAACAAAGTCAGACGAACTTGAAGACAAAGACACGCTCAAGCGGCGCATCGAAGAGGCCACGCAATTTGTGGCGCTCGACAAGCTCGGCATCAGCCCGCAATGCGGCTTTGCCAGCGTGGAAAGCGGCAATCCGATTTCACCCGCCACACAGGAAGCCAAGCTGAAACGCGTGGTGGATGTGGCGCGCGAGGTTTGGGGCTGAGCGCGCTTGTACCCCTCCCCCTTGAGGGGAGGGGCTAGGGGTGGGGGTCGCGCAATCTGGCTTATTCAGCGCCAACCCATACCAACGTCAAACATGACGCGACCCCCACCCCGCTCGGGCTCCCGCCCGAGTCGTCCCTCCCCTCAAGGGGGAGGGAGGGATCGCAGCGACGATGACACGACATCCCACGCCGCCTCCGGCGCGACCATTTCAAATTCCGGCAATTGGTGGCGCACAAAAGTGAACTGGCGTTTGGAATAAGCGCGCGTATCGCGCTGGCCGCGCTCGATGGCGGCCTCAAGCGTCGAGGCACCGCGCAGATAATCAATCAACCCCGGCACGCCATGCGCACGCATGACGGGCAGCGCCGGGTCCAGACCACGTGCGGCCAGGACTTCAACCTCGCTCAGCGCACCCTCATCCATCATGGTGACAAAACGCGCATCAATGCGCGCCTTCAAAACCTCTCGCTCAGGCACGAGAAAAAAGGCGCGCGTGGTCGATGGCTCCAAGAGAGGCACTCCGGGGCGCGCCTGAAACGAAACCAGCGGCGCGCCGGTGGCTTCAAACACTTCCAGCGCGCGCAGAATGCGTTGCGGATCAGACGGGCGCAGGCCCGCCGCTGTGGCCGGATCAACAGCTGACAGGCGCGCATGCAGCTCAGGCGCGCTCAGCCCCTCGGCCTCAGCCCGCACACGCGACCGCACATCGTCAGGGACAGCTGGAATATCAGACAGGCCACGCAGCAGCGCCTTGAAATACATGCCCGTGCCGCCCGTGAAGATCGGCAGGCGGCCCTGCGCGCGAAGCTCGCCAATCAGCGCCTTGGCATCCTCGACCCAGCGCCCGACGGAGTAATTCTCCAAGCCGTCCACATGGCCAAAGAGCCGGTGGGGCACTTGCGCCTCCTCTGCGAGGGAGGGGCGCGCCGTGATGGTCCGCAAATCCCGGTAGACCTGCATCGAGTCGGCATTCACGACGACGCCGCCTGTGGCCTCAGCCACCCGGATGGCCAGTGCGGACTTGCCGCTGGCCGTCGGTCCTGCAATGAGAAGGGCAGACATTTCAACCACGGTCCGAAAGCCCCTTCATGACTTTTGTCGCCACGCTCGTCTCCAACCCCGCCCGCCCCGCGCTCGATGAGGCGCTGTTGGCCAAGGCCGCCTCGGCCCTGCCCGCCGCCGCCCAGCCCGTCTGGCTGGCGCATGGCATTGCTGCTGACCTCTCCTTCGCACCTCAGGGGCCGACAGACAACCGCGCGCTGGCTGATGCCATTCGCGTGGCTCTCAATGGCGCACCCATTGATGTCATCGTGCAGGAAGCCGCAACGAGACGGAAGAAGCTTTTTCTGGCCGATATGGATTCCACCATGATCGGTCAGGAATGCATCGATGAGCTCGCCGATTATGTCGGCAAGAAAGAGCATGTCGCAGCCATCACCGAGCGCGCCATGCGCGGCGAGATCGAATTCGAGCCAGCGCTTCGCGAACGCGTGGCGCTGCTCAAAGGGCTCGATGCCAAGATTGTCACGCAAGTGATTGCCGAACGCATCACCTTTACGCCGGGCGGGCGCGAACTCGTGCGCACCATGCGCGCGAATGGCGCCCATACCGCGCTTGTGTCGGGTGGCTTTACCTTGTTCACCAGTGCGGTGGCTGAGGCCATCGGCTTTCATGAAAACCGCGCCAATGTTTTGATCGTCGAAGACGATCAATTCGCAGGCCTCGTCACCGAGCCCATTCTTGGCAAGGAAGCCAAACTCGCGTCCCTCATCGAATTGCGCGAGAAGCATGGACTGCGCCCGCAAGACACAATGGCTGTGGGCGATGGTGCAAATGATCTCGCCATGCTGGGTGAAGCCGGACTGGGTGTGGCCTTTTATGCCAAGCCAGCAGTAGCGGCTGCAGCCCATGCGCGCATCGATCATTCAGACCTGAGCGCGCTGCTTTATGCGCAGGGGTATAAGCAGAGTGATTTTGTGAGATAGCACCACGCACGCCTCCCCTCTCCCGCTTGCGGGAGAGGGTGGCCGCCGGAGGCGGTCGGGTGAGGGTGAGTGCGGCTGAACCGCCCTCATCCGTCGCGTTTCACGCGACACCTTCTCCCGTAAACGGGAGAAGGAGATCTGCATCAATCCAAATTCAGCGCCACAAAACGCACATCACCCTGCGCATTGGCGACAAGGAACAGCGCCGACTTGCGGCCCTGATCCTTCAGAACCTTGGTGCGCGCAGCAATATCTGTGGGCTTGGACACAGCTTCCTGATTGATCTCAACAATCGTGTCACCCGGCTGGATCCGCTTTTCGGATGCCACCGAATTGGCGTCCACATTGGTCACGACCACGCCCTTCACGCTGTCCTTAATGGCAAACTTTTTGCGGGCATCGGCGTCGAGTGAGCCGAATTCCATGCCGAAAGCTTTCTGCACGGCGGAGCGTCCGGGTTGGGCATCCGTCTGTGTCTTCTTGTCGAGCGAGGCTTGTTTCTCACCGTCTTCGAGACGCCCGAGCGTGACTTTCAAAGTCAGCTCTTTGCCATCGCGCATGACGAGCACGTCCACCTGCTTGCCGACGGGGGTCGCGGCCACAAGCTTGGGCAGATCACGCGACTCCGTCACATCCTTGCCGTCAAACTTGAGAATGACATCGCCCGCCTTCATGCCAGCGGGCTTGCCCGGACCCTTTTCGTCCACGACAGCCACCAGCGCGCCGCGTGCTTTGCCAAGCTTCAGGCTTTCGGCAATGGCGTCATCAACATTCTGGATGCGCACACCGAGCCACCCACGACGCGTCTCGCCGAAGCTGATCAGCTGATCAATGATCGGCTGCACGGTGGCCGATGGCGTGGCAAAGCCAATGCCGACAGAACCGCCAGACGGCGACAGGATCGCCGTGTTCACGCCAATCACATCGCCGTTCATGTTGAACAGCGGGCCGCCCGAATTGCCCTTGTTAATCGAGGCATCGGTCTGGATGTAATTGTCGTAAGGGCCGCTATCGATATTGCGGTTGCGCGCCGAGACAATGCCCGCCGTCACCGTGCCGCCCAGACCGAAGGGATTGCCGACCGCCATCACCCATTCGCCAACGCGCATTTTTTCGCTGTCGCCGAACTTCACCGCATTGAGAGGCTTGTCGGGCTTCACGCGCAAAACCGCGATGTCGACTTTGGCGTCTTTGCCGATGATCTCAGCCTTCAGCTTTTGCCCATCGGTAAAGATCACGGTGATTTCGGTGGCGTCTGCGATGACGTGATTATTGGTGATCACAATGCCGGCGGGATCGATCACAAAGCCCGAGCCCAGTGACGAGGAGCGGCGCTGGCGTGGTGCCTGGCCTTGGCCTTGCCCCTCATTGCCGCCCTGCCCCTGACGGCGGCGGAAAAATTCTTCAAACAGATCATCGAACGGCGTGCCCGGCGGCAGATTGGGGACGCCCGCGCGCTTTTCTTCGACTGTGGTGGAGGCGGAAATATTGACCACCGCCGAGCTGACGGTCTCAGCCAGGTCAGCAAAACTTTCAGGCGCGCTGCGCGCCTGCGCCACGACGGGCGCCAGCGGCGTGACAACCAAGGAAAGAGCCAGCGCGGCACAAGCGGTGCGCTGGAAGCTCTGGGAAACAAGCGAACGGACACCCATGGCGGGTCTTCCTCCAATGCGGCCCATCAGGGCCTAGATCTTCAAGCGCAGCGACGGACCCCAAGGGGGGGCCCGTCACCAATCTAGCGGACATTCATGTCTCGACCAGCCCCGCCAGCGCTTATCGCGCGGGCGCGGGCTTTTTGCCGTCCGGCTGGCCGAAGAAACGGAAGAAATCAGACGTCGGGCTCAGGATGAGCCGCGTGTCGCCGGACTTCAAGCCCGTCTCATAGGCCTGCATGGAACGGTAAAATGCGAAGAAATTAGGGTCAGCATTGTAAGCTTCCGCAAAAATGCGGTTTCTTTCTGCATCGCCCTCACCGCGCGTCTGGTCGGCCTGGCGCTGAGAGTCAGCCCGCAAGACGACCACGTCGCGATCCGCACGCGCCCGAATGCGCTGCGCTGTCTCAGCGCCTTGCGCGCGGAATTCCGCCGCCTCACGTGCACGTTCCGTGCGCATGCGGTCAAAAACGCGGTCCGAAATCTGCTTGGGCAAATCGGCGCGGCGAATGCGCACATCCACCACTTCGACACCCAAGCGCACGGCTTCCGCATTCACAAGGTCACGGATCGACACCATGAGGGTCGAGCGCCCCTCGCGGATGATCTGCACCATGGGTGCTTCACCCAAGACGCGGCGCAGCGCTGATGACAGCACCGAACCCAGTTGGTTGTTGGCGCGCTCAATCGTGCCCACGGTCTGGTAGAAGCGCAAAGCATCAACGATGCGATAGCGCAGGAAAGCATCAACTTCGATGCGGTTGTTGTCAGAGGCCAGCACTTCCTGCTTCGGCGTTTCCAGATCAAGGATACGACGATCAAGCAGTGTCACGGTCTCAATGAAGGGAACCTTCATGTGAAGGCCAGGCTTGGTCACCAAGGCGCGGCCAGCGATAGGCTCACCCAGACGCAGCACGAGTGCCTGCTGGTTCTGTCCCACCGTGAAGAGCGAGGCAGATCCAACCACCACAGCGACCACAAGGATAATGGCGAGGATCAGTCCATTGACGGGATTTTTCATCGCGTAGCACCTCCCTGCGGAGCGACAGGTGCAGGCGTGTTCAAGCCCTGCAGCGGCAGATAAGGCACGACACCCGATCCGCCATTCTGATCAATGATCACCTTGTTCATACCAGCGAGCACGCGCTCCATGGTTTCCAGATAGATACGCTCGCGCGTCACATCCGGTGCGTTCTTGTATTGCTGATAGACCTGCGTGAAGCGCGAGGCCTGGCCCTTGGCTTCATTCACAGTCTGTTCGCGATAGCCTTCGGCTTCCTGAATGATGCGCGCTGCATCACCACGCGCTTCTGGCACGACGCGGTTGGCATAGGCTTCCGCCTCATTGCGCAGACGATCCTGATCCTGCTGGGCTGCAGTCACATCGCGGAACGCGGCCACAACCTGCTCCGGCGGGTCCACCGACAAGAGCTGCACCTGCAAGATCATCACACCCGCCTTGTACTCGTTGAGCACTTTTTGGGTGAGCTCCTGCGCGGCCGGTTCAATCAATTTGCGCTCAGCGGTGAGAATGCGCTGGATCGCCGTGCGACCAACGATCTCACGCATCACGCTTTCAGCCACGGCACGCACAGTCTCGCGCGGCTCGCGCACGTTGAAGGCGTAATCTTCCGGGCGCACCGGATCGATCTGCCAGATGACACGGAATTTCACGTCAGCGATATTTTCATCGCCCGTGAGCATCAGGCTTTCTTCAGCCACATCGATCTGCGTCTGCACATTGGAGCGGCGACCGTCTTCACGCGCGCGGAAACCAACTTCCGTCGAATTACGATCCGTCACCTGCAATTTTTGCACAGCGCCAATGGGCGACGGCCAATTGTAATTGAGGCCTGACGTCGTCTTCGCGTCATAGCGACCGAAGATCATGTTGAGGCCAACCTCATTGGGGCCGACCGTGTAGAAGCCGCTGGCCAGCCAGCCGGCCACTGCCAGACCCGCAAAGAACGCAATGCCGCGCGCGCCACCGGCGCCGCCGGGCATCGCCTGCCGGAATTTTTCCTGAGAGCGCCGCAGAAGCTCTTCAAGATCGGGGGGCGTACCATTGCCGCCACCATTGCCATTGCCACCACCAAGCGGGCCTTGACCCCAAGGCCCCTTCGGGCCGGGCTTCCACGGGCCGCCGCCGGTCTGATTGTTCCACGGCATAAAATGTCTCCTCGGTTCGGCTTTCCGCCGCTTGGATCTCAGCTAAGCACGCGAAGGGGTGTTTTCAACGCACTCATCGCCCGTTTGTGATCCGTTGGTAACTGACAAAATCGTAATCAGCCTCATCTCCGGCCTCGGGATGGCGCAAATGGGCCTCCCGGGCGCTCTCCCGCCAGTCTTTCGGGTCGAGCGGAGGGAAAAGAGCATCCCCTTCAGGGGTCAGATGAACCTCGGTCCATTCAATGCGGTCGGCCTGAGGCAGCAACTGGCGATAGATCTCAGCCCCACCCACGACCGTGATTTCGGAGGCACCCATGCTTTGCCCGACCTCCTGGGCCAGAACACATGCGCCCGCAAGGTCATGTGCAACATGCACGCCCTCATGGCGCCAGCTCGTATCGCGTGTGACGACAATGGTCTGGCGTCCGGGCAAGGGCTTGCCGATGGATTCAAATGTCTTGCGGCCCATGATCATGGGTTTGCCCATGGTGAGCGCTTTGAAACGCTTCAGATCACCCGACAAGCGCCAGAGCAGCTTGTTATCGCCGCCGATCACGCCGTTCTTGGCAACAGCCACGATGAAGATGAGTGGCAGGGACATGCTGTGTCCTTAAATTCAGACCGCCACAGGCGCCTTGATGGCGGCATGGGGATCGTATCCCTCGATGGCAATATGCTCAAAGCGGAAATCGAAAAGGTTCGTGATTGAGGGATCGAGCACGAGCTTGGGCAGCGGGCGCGGTTCGCGCGACAATTGCAGATGTGTCTGTTCCATATGGTTGGAATAGAGATGCGCATCGCCAAAGGTGTGCACGAAATCACCGACGGCCAAGCCTGTGGCCTGCGCAACCATATGCGTCAGCAAAGCGTAGCTGGCGATGTTGAACGGCACGCCCAGAAACACATCGGCCGAGCGTTGGTAGAGCTGGCAGGAGAGCTTTCCGTCCGCGACATAGAATTGAAACAGGCAATGACAGGGTGCCAGTTTCATCTTGTCGATGTCAGCCACATTCCAGGCCGAGATGATCAGACGCCGTGAATCCGGGTTGCGTTTGATCTCTTCGATCAGCCACGAAATCTGATCGCGCGTGGTGCCATCAGCGCCCTCCCACGAGCGCCATTGCTTGCCATAGACCGGGCCCAGATTGCCGTGCTCGTCGGCCCATTCATCCCAGATGCTGACGCCATTGTCTTTCAGATAGGCAATGTTGGTGTCGCCCGCGATGAACCAGAGCAGCTCATGAATGATCGAGCGCAGATGCAGCTTCTTGGTCGTGACCAGCGGAAAGCCTTGGCTCAGGTCAAAGCGCATCTGATGGCCAAACACGGACACAGTGCCCGTGCCTGTGCGGTCGGATTTGGCGACACCCTCAGTGAGGATGCGGGTCAGGAGCTCGTGATATTGGCGCATGATTTCCAACTTCGTACCGTCATTGCGAGCGAAGCGAAGCAATCCAGACAAGCCCCACGTGAGGCCCTGGATTGCTTCGCTTCGCTCGCAATGACGAAATGACAGCGATTCCAACCTAGCCCGAGGCGGTCTTGCGTGGAAGCGATAGGAAAAAACGCCTTTGGATAAAATTCCGCCCCTTTCCCGCGAGGCTGTGAGCCCCTATATTCAAAAAGCCGTCGCAAGACGGATATGGCGATAAATGGACTCCGTAATAAACCATCCGGACCCGGGGGCGGTACCCGGCGCCTCCACCAGAGCCAGTGCAAAGTGTCGCTGGCTGTGGCGGGGGCGAAATAGGATCGACGGGGGCGTAAAGGGTGATCTTTTGCTCGGCATGATACCGCCGTTATCGGGTCAAACCTTATAGTTGCCAATGACAACTATGCTCCGGTTGCCGTCGCAGCGTAAGCTGTGCCGTCTCCGGTACTCAAGTCCTAGGGGGTAGCACTTCTAGGCGGGGCTCGGAGGCGCCTGGCAACAGAAGCCTCCACTTAATTTTTGAAGGTGCTCTGGACTGCTGCATGGCCAACGATCTCATCCGCTACGATCTTCTTGTTCAGGACGCGCTGCGCGGTGCTGTGCGCAAAGTCATGACCGAAGCCGCCAAAGAAGGCCTGCCGGGCGAACATCATTTCTACATCACCTTCCGCACCCATGCGCCGGGCGTGCGATTGTCGACCGCGATGCGCGAGCAATATCCCGATGTGATGACGATCATCCTGCAACATCAGTTCTGGGATCTGTCGGTCACCGAAAGCAATTTTGAGGTCGGCCTGTCCTTCCGCAATGTGCCCGAGCGCCTGCTCGTGCCCTTTGACGCGGTGACAGAATTTTACGACCCCTCCGTTCAATTCGGCCTGAAGTTTGAAGTCGAAGACCCGGCTCCCGAAGATGGCGCCAATGATCTGGCGCCAGCTGAGACGGTCGATGGCCCGCTTGTTTTTGCGCCAGCAGACGCGCGCAAAGATACGCCTGCCGATGCAGCTGCGGCACAGGCCGATGCCGAGCCTGGCAAAGTCGTGTCAATCGACGCGTTCCGCAAAAAACACTGAGCATTTGCCCATGGCAGAGATCGTTAATCTCCGCATGGCCCGCAAGCGCAAGGCGCGCGCTGAAACAGAGCGTGCGGCCGAGCAAAACCGCATCACCTTTGGCCGCACCAAGCAGGAGCGCGCGCTCACACAGGCTGAACGCGACCTGGCCGCCAAACAGCTTGATGCGCATCGGCGCGAGACGGATGCCAGCGAATGAGCGACACGCCCACGCGCATCGTCAAACATTCCCTCATGATTGCTGGCCACCGCACATCCATTTCTCTGGAAGATGTGTTTTGGGCTGAGCTGAAAGCCTGCGCCGTGCAGCGCGACATTTCGCTGGCCGGGCTGGTGAGTGACATCGATTCCAAGCGCCAAGGGGCCAATCTGTCCTCGGCGATCCGCGTCTATCTGTTCAATCGCGCCAAGGCGACATCAGAAACGGCCTGAGGCAAGCGGATCGGCGCGCTCGCGCTGGCGCTGGGCTTCCTGCCGACGCCGCTCTTCCTGCTGGAAGACAAGAATCTCGCGATCACGACGGCGCACAAATTCCAAGGCTTTCGCTCGGCGATTGATGGCCGCGCGCTCGCGAATGTCTTCATCCAACGCTTCCGCCCGCTCAGTCTCGCGCTGGATGGCACGCGCTGAAATCGCGTTGAACAGGGGTGCTGCCTCCACACCACGCTGCATCGCGCCAACCTTGCCCTGCCAGATGAGCGTGGCCGCGGGTGCCTCGCCCTGCCAGTCCTTTGGTATTTGCGCGGCCTCAGGCGTGATGCGCGCTTCGCTTGTCCAGGCCCGCGCATCAAATGCCAGAGACACGCGCGGTGTCTCGGCAGATGCCAAACGCACAACACCATTGGCCGCTGTCACAACAAGCGAGCGCTGGCCCATGGCGGAGGGCGCGCGTTCAAACTCGCGCAGCAAGGCGCTGCGCAAATCGCGCTCATCCACATTGACTTGCCCGTGATCGACGGATGCGATCAGCCGCGTGAGCGCCGCAGGATCGGCAGCCTCAAGGGTCAAGCCTGACACATCAGCTGCACCTTCCCCGGCGAGCCCACCGGCCAACGCGGCGTAAGACGTGCCCGTCGATGTCAGCTCCACATGCCCATCCAGGCGCCCGCCCACGGGGCCTCGGGGAAGTGCGAGATGTTTGAAATCAACTTTGGCCAGAAGCGACGCGCCTTGGCCATCGCGGCGCAACGACAATTCACCCCCCAGCGCGCCATCGCCCACAGTCATCTGCGCCTGATCCAGACCCACAAGCCCTTGCTCGAGACGCAGCCGGAAAGAGGCGTCGCGCGCCGACACACGATCCGCCAGATCAAAATCACTCACGCGCACATCAAGTGTCAGACGTGGTGCCTCTGCGAGGCCGGGCAAGAATTTCTGTTCGGGCCAGACACCGCCGCGCGATGGTGCCGTTTGCACGCCCAATGCCAAAGTGGTGAGTGCAGACAAACGCAGGCGATCTGTTTTCACCTGGCCCGTCCAGCGGCGAAATCCATCTGTCTCCTGGCTACGCAAAGCCCCATTGACGAAGGAGCCCGCAACAAGCCCGGACAGATTGTCGAGCGCAATCACACCCTGTGCCGCCGTGAGATCACCACCCAATTCAAACGGCAGACTGGCGCTGACATCGGGCAAAGCAAAACCGCTGAGCCGCAGAAAGCCACTCGCATCATTGGACCGCAAACGCAGGCTGCCGCGCAGGTCGGGTTGCGCCAAAGGTCCTTTCGCTGCGCCCTCCAGCGTCAGATCAAGCCGCGCGGCATTGAGCGACAAAGCCCCGGCAAAACCTGTCTCGGCATTGCCGGTCGCGCGCACTTGCAGGCGGCCATTGCCGGGATTGCTGAGGGGCAAAGTGTCAAAGCCCATCTGGCGCAACAGCAGGCCCGCATCCGGATTTTCAGCCAATCCGCTCACATCTGCGATGTTGGCATTGGGCTTCAGATTAAAATTGAAACGCGTGCCGCGCGCCGTGCCTTCGAGACGGATCTCATCCAACACATCCACGCCACGCCCGCGCAGATTGGCCTCGAGCCGCAGCGGCGACAAAGCAACCGCACGCTCCGCAAAGGCGGCGGAGCCTGCGCCTGGTGCGATGCGCTGCACGAGATCGGCAAGCTCACCCAGCCGCTGCGCATCCACGCGTCCCGACAATTCTGCGACCCCTGCACCAAAGCGGCCTTGCGTCGACAGATTGGCACCGCCGAAATCTTCAATCGCCAATTTCTCAAGGCGAATGTCATCGGCTTCTTTGACAAGACGAAGCCCGATGCGCCCGGCCTCAATATTGCCAACACCAAAACGCTCAAGCCGCACAGCGCGCGCATCAAGTGCAAGCGACAGATTCATGTCGCTGACCAAACGTGCGGGGCCAGCGAGTTCCGGCAGATCTTCAAGATCAAGCGCCTCGGAGGACAGATCAGCAAACAACCGCGCGCGCTCGGCACCTTGCGCGCGCGTATAAGCAAGCGCGCCTGAGAATTCGGAGCGATCGAGCCGCAGACGCAATTGCCGCCCGATGGCGCCAATGCCTGACATGTCGACATCACCGGCCAGCTCAATGGAGCGAAACGGCAAATCGCGAATGCGCGCCGCCTCTGGCGCAATGATGGCGAGATAGGCAGACAGTCGCGGAATATCGCGCGCGATGACTTCAGCGCGTCCGCGGAAGGCGGCAGCTGCGCCCGTCTCCACTGTGCCATCCAGCATCAACGCCGAGCGCGCCGGGCCTTGCACCGAAAATTTCACGCGCGACACCTCACGCGGAACAAGAATGATCTCGCTGCGCAGATCAGCAAATGTCTCGCCGGCCAAAGTCGCGGCCGGAGCATTGAATTGCGCCGTGACAGCAAAAGGCCATTGCTCACCAAAACTGCGATCAGCCAGCGCATCTGACACAAGCGCCGACAGGCGGCGGCTCGCAGCTTGCCCCGATGCGCCCAGCAGACGATCAAGATCGAGCTGACGGCTGGTGAACGACACTTGCACCTTGGGGTCAGGATGGCGTTCGAAATTCAGCGTGCCAGTGGCGACAAGCGCGCGCTCGTCTTCGCCTGCGCGCAATTCAGCCTCATCAAGATGCGCGCCGTCATGGCCTGCTTTAAATGCGCCCGACAGGCGCCACGGCACAGATTGCCCTGCCACGACACTGGTGCCTGAAAAAAGGCTCTGCCCCTCAAACGACAAAAGCCCGCCAGCCAAATCGCCCGCAAAACCAAGCTGTCCATCCAGCTCAACGCGCGGCTGCAATTTGCTTTCATCGAGAATGATTTTGGCGCGCAGGCGATCTTGCTCAATGGCTCCAGTCGAGAAACGCCACTTCAAAGGCTCGCTGCCAAATTTGATAGCGCCCGATCCCCGATAGGGGCCAGTCAGAGAGGAAGCCTCGCCTGAAAAATCGATGCCGCCAATGACAATCGGATCGCCCCCGCCTGCCGCACGCATCGCCACAGACCCATCTTTCACGCTGATCTTTTCAACCTGAATGCCCTGCGATGAAAAATATGGAATGCGCGGTGCCAGCACGCCACCATCTTCGCGCAGGCTGAGCGTCAATTGCGGGCGCTCAAGCTCGGCATCGATAAAGCGCAATTCGCCGCGCAGCAGCGAGGCGGCAGCGAGCTCCAGACGCACCTTGGCAATATCAAGCACCGGCCCATCAAGCCGATTGCTCGACACGCGCACGAGGGCGAGGCTCAATTTCGGCACTGGCAGGAGCTTGAGATCAACCGCACCCTCCACCCGCACGCGGGTCTCGGTGATGCGCGACAATTCTGATTCGACCCAACCGCGATGCGCGGTCCAGTCAACGAACCACGGCCCTGCCAAGGCTGCGGTGAGCGCCAAAATGAGGCCCAAGGCCAAAAAAGTGATGAAGTCGCGCAAAGGGGGCGTTTCCGTCGCAAATCGTGGGGGCAGTATAGCGCAGATTTACAGCTGTCGTGGACGAAAGCTGCACTGCCCTTCAAAGCTTGAGGGGGCTGCGCTAAATCATAGGCCATGAGCCAGAGCCCTGATCAGATTCGTCGTGCCGCCCGCTTCGCTGAAGCCAGCGCGGAACATGCGCGCCTGTTGGCCGAAATTGCCGAACATGACATCCGCTACCACCAGCAGGATGCACCCACCATTACCGACGCAGAATATGATGCCAAGCGTCGGCGCATGGAATCTTTGGAGGCGCGCTTCCCGGAACTCGTCGATCTTTTTGCCAAGCCACGCGTGGGCGCAGCGCCATCTGAAAAATTCGCCAAAGTGAAGCATGTCGTGCCCATGCTCTCGCTGGGCAATGTCTTCCAACCAGAAGAGGCCGAAGAATTTGTCACCCGCGTGCGCAAATTCTTGGGGCTCGCTGAAGGCGCGCCTCTCGCCATCACCGCTGAGCCGAAGATCGACGGCCTTTCTTGCTCGCTGCGCTATCTGAACGGCGAGTTGGTGCAGGCAGCCACACGCGGCGATGGGTTTGAGGGCGAAGACGTCACGGCCAATGTGCGCACGATCAAAGAAATCCCGCACAGGCTGAACGGCGCTGTGCCCGCTGTCTGCGAAGTGCGTGGCGAAATCTATATGACCAAGGGCGATTTTGCCGCGCTCAACGAACGCCAGATGCAGCAAGGCAAGCCGGCCTTTGCCAATCCGCGCAATTCTGCCG
The DNA here is from genome assembly GCA_947452005.1 of Beijerinckiaceae bacterium. Classification (GTDB taxonomy): domain Bacteria; phylum Pseudomonadota; class Alphaproteobacteria; order Rhizobiales; family Beijerinckiaceae; genus Terripilifer. The sequence continues at coordinate 24,871 of CANGBC010000003.1, forward strand.
CCGGCAGTCTGCGCCAGCTCGACCCCAGCGTGACCGCACAACGCCCCTTGCATTTCTTCGCCTATGCCTGGGGCGAGATGAGCACCATGCCTGCCGACACACAGCACGGCATGATTGGTGCGCTACAGAGCTTCGGCTTTCAGGTGAATCCGCTCACCAAGATCTGCCAGTCTGCTCAAGAGCTGATCAGCCATTGGCGCGCCATTGAAGAGCAGCGCGCGGCCCTGCCCTATGACATTGATGGCGTGGTCTATAAGGTGGATGATCTTGATTATCAGCGCCGCCTCGGTTTCGTCTCGCGCGCGCCGCGCTGGGCGACAGCCCATAAATTCGCGGCTGAAAAAGCCACCACGCTTTTGCGTGATATTGAAATCCAGGTCGGCCGCACGGGTGCGCTGACGCCTGTGGCCAAGCTTGAACCTGTCACGGTTGGCGGTGTCGTGGTTTCCAACGCCACGCTGCATAATGAAGATGAAATCGCCCGCAAGGATATTCGCGTTGGCGATACCGTGATTGTGCAACGCGCAGGCGATGTCATTCCGCAAGTGCTGGGGCACGTGCCAGACAAGCGCCCGGTGGATGCCAAACCCTATGCCTTCCCGCACATCTGCCCGGCCTGCGGCTCAGCTGCCTTGCGTGACGTCGATGCCAAGGGTGAACTGGATGCGGTGCGCCGTTGCACGGGCGGGCTGGTCTGTCCTGCCCAATCGATTGAGCGGCTGAAACATTTCTGCTCACGCAATGCGCTGGACATTGAGGGTTTGGGTGATCGACAGATCGAGCTTTTCCATACGGAAGGCTTGGTGATGACGCCAGCCGACATTTTCACGCTGGAAGAGCGCGACAAGCGCGCCATGAAAAAGCTCAAAGACCGCGAGGGCTTTGGCGAAACATCGGTGCGCAATCTGTTTGCTGCCATCAATGCGCGCCGCAATGTCGCGGTGAACCGCTTCATCTTCGCACTTGGCATTCGCCACGTGGGCGAGACCAATGCGCGCCGCCTCGCGCGCCATTTCGGCACATTCGACGCCTTGCGCGCCACGGCGCGAGCAGCAACTGACCCCGCTTCCGAAGCACGCACTGAGCTGAACGCAATCGAGGGCGTGGGCGATGTCGTGGCTGAAGCCTTGGCGGAATTTTTTGCAGAGCCGCACAACGAAGATCAGCTCGACGCCCTGTTGAGAGAAGTCACACCCGAACCGATGGAGGCCGTGCAAACATCCTCACCCGTGGCGGGTAAAACAATCGTCTTCACAGGCGCACTCGAAAAAATGACACGCGAAGAAGCCAAGGCGCAGGCTGAGCGACTGGGCGCAAAAGTCTCAGGCTCGGTATCGAAGAAGACGGATCTTGTGGTCGCAGGCCCGGGCGCTGGCTCCAAACTCGACAAGGCGAGCGAGCTTGGCATTGAGGTGATCAGCGAAGATGAGTGGTTGGCGCGGGTACAATAACCCTCTCCCTGCGGGAGAGGGTCGCCCCGAAGGGGCGGGGTGAGGGGTTACAACCTAGACCCTTGAGTAGAAACCCCTCATCCGGTCGCTCCGCGACCACCTTCTCCCTCTGGGAGAAGGTTAAACGCGTGCCGTCGCGGCTTTCAACCACGCGCGTGTCTTGCGATCCAGATGGGGCGCCAGTGCCGCATAGACGCGGGCATGATAGGCGTTGATCCACGCCACTTCGAAACGGTTCAGCAACAGGCGCTCAAGGCATGATGTGTCGAATGGCACCAAGGTCAGCGTTTCGAAATCCAGCATGGCGCGATCCGCGCCTTTGATCTCAGCTTCTTTCACGACGATGAGATTTTCGAGCCTAATGCCATAAGCACCAGCTTTGTAAAAGCCCGGCTCATTGGACAAGATCATGCCCGGCTCCAGCGCGACATTGGGGGCTTTGGAAATGCGCTGCGGGCCTTCATGCACCGAGAGATAAGAGCCAACGCCATGGCCTGTGCCATGGTCATAATCCAGCCCCGCCTCCCACAGCGACACACGCGCCAGCGCATCGAGCTGCGCACCACTTGTGCCTTTCGGGAAGCTCGCACGCGCAATGGCGATATGGCCTTTCAGCACGCGCGTATAATGATCGCGCATGGCAGCTGACGCCTTGCCGATGCAGAGTGTGCGCGTGATATCCGTCGTGCCGTCTTCATATTGCGCGCCGGAATCAATCAGAAAGAAGCCTTTGCCAATGCGGCGATTGCTCTCTTCACTCACACGATAATGGACAATCGCGCCATTGGGGCCTGCACCCGAAATGGTCGGGAAAGATACATCTTTCAGCGCGCCAGTTTCCCGACGAAATGTTTCCAGTGCCTCAACCGCATCAATTTCTGAGACGCGGCCCTTGGGGGCGGTCTCAGAAAACCAGCTCAGAAAACGCACCATGGCAACGCCATCGCGCAGATGGGCCGCGCGCGCGCCAGCAAGCTCCGCTTTGTTCTTGCGCGCTTTCATCAAGGCAATGGGATCAACACCGACATCGGCCGTGCCGCCAGCCTGTTCCAAAGCGCGCACAAGCTTTTCAGAAGCGGTTGTGGCGTCAAAGCGCAGCGACAGGCCTTCTTCGCCTGCCGCAAGTAGATCAGCTATCAGAAGGTCGGGTGCGCAAAGTGTGCAAACCTGCTCCAAAGCCGTGCGCGTCTTCGTATCGAGTTTGTGCGGATCGAGATAAAGCCGCGGCTTTCGGCCTTTCACAATCAGCGCATAGGAGAGAGGCAGCGGCGTGTGGGGCACATCTTGCCCACGGATATTAAAGGCCCAGGCCACCGCATGCGGATCACTGATCAGCAGGCCAGACACTTTCTCCAGCGCTGTTTCAATCCGCTTGATTTTCTTGGGCGCGTCTTCACCTGCATATTTTTTGGGATGCAGCCAGACTGAGGCCAAAGGCGGTGCAGGACGATCAGCCCAAACAGCATCCAGTGGATTGCTCTCAATCGCCACAAGCTCAGCACCCGCGCGCTCAACAGCGCTCGCCAGACGCTTGACCTGCGCACGTGTGTGCAAAGCCGGATCATAGCCAATGCGCGCGCCCTTGCCCGCGTGATGCTCCAACCATTGCTCAGGTGTTGTCTCGGCGCTGGCCACAGGCGTGAACACTTTCACATCCACCTGTTCACCCACCTGCAATGTGTAGCGACCATCAACAAAGACAGCCGCTTTTTTGGTCAGCACAATGGCTGTGCCAGCAGAACCTGAAAATCCCGTGAGCCAAGCCAGTCGCTCCGCGCAAGCGGGCACATATTCGTTTTGCTGCTCATCAGAGCGCGGCACGATGAAGCCATCGAGGTTTCTGGCCGCAAGCTCTTTGCGCAAAGCACTCACACGCGCCTTGCCGTGAGAGGGATCAGCGCTTTCGGAAAAAGTCTGGAAGCGGCTCTCAAACATGATGCTAGATCCAAGGACGCGGCGCAGCCCCACCGCGCGTGAGCAGCAGTGTCGCCCAGCCTTCCAGATGCAATTTGCGCTTCAGCGCGAAACCTTGCGCTGCATAGGCGGTGAGCACGCCCGGCACATCGCGATAGAGCAAGCCTGACAAGATCAGCTCGGCATCGACATCGGCCAGTCGCGCAATCTCTGGCGCCAACATGCGCAAAGGTTTTGAGAGAATATTGGCAAAGATGAGATCGTAAGGCCCGCCATTGCGCAGATCAGGATGTTGCGTACCGCGCGCCACCACAGGGCGGATCCACGGGATCGCGCCATTGAGCCGCGCATTGGAGCGCGTGGCGATGACGGAGATGGGATCAATATCGCCAGCCGTAACCTTCGCACGCAGAAAGCGCGCAGCCGCCAAGGCGAGCACGCCGGTGCCGGTGCCGACATCCAACACATTGCGCGGGCGGCGCTGTTTCAGCACGGCATCGAGCATCAAGAGACAGCCGCGCGTTGTGCCATGATGGCCGGTGCCAAAGGCCAGCGCTGCTTCAATCTCCAGCGCGATTTCATTGGTGCGCGGGCGATTGCGATCATGCGCGCCATGCACAAGGAAGCGACCAGCCGCGACCGGCACAAGCCCTTCGAGCGCATTCTTGACCCAATCCTGTTCCGCCACGAGATCAAACTCGACACGTGCCGCTGCGTCAGAGCCAGCAATCGCTGCCACGAGATCACGCAAATAATCTTGATCGGGCTCTTCAGAAAAATAGGCTTCGACCACCCAAGGGCCGACACTTGGGTTCCAATCGCGCATATTCGGCTCGAGCTCGAAGGCGGAGGCCGCCGTCTCAGTCGGGTCAAACATTTCCACGATCACGTCAGCAATCTGGCGTGCGGGCTCCTCCTCGGTCAGGAGGCGCAGCATATGGGCGGCATTATTGGGGGGCAGACCTTCCAGCATGGCTTTCGATTAGCACGAGAGCGGCCTATGCTCCACCCCATGATCAAGCGCCTCGCAGTCCTCTGCCTCCTCATCAGCCCCGCCTGGGCCGACGAGCCCAAAGCCCCGGCCCGGCCCAAGGCCGAAGCGCCTCATGTGACCAGCTTTGGCAGCAGCGACCCCACCTGTCTGGAATGGAGCAATTCCTGTCAGGTCTGCATCCGCAACCGGCCGGGAGATGACGTGCAATGCTCAACCGCAGGCTTCGCCTGCGTGCCCGCACCGGTTGTGTGCCGGAGACGTTAGGGTTGCGTAGGCTCCTAGAGCCGAATAATCTTCGCCCATTAGGGTTGAAATATTTTCATTCATGGATTTTCTTCGTAACAGTCGGGAGATTATCGCGCGCTTACAGAACGAAGGCTGGACGCTCAAGCGCGTTACGGGCTCACATCACCATTTCCACAAACAAGGGCATCGTTATATCGTGACAATACCGCACCCGAAACGAGACCTGCCGCTCGGGACCGTGCGCTCCATCTATCGTCAGGCAGGCTGGTTGTGAGGCAAGCGGTGAAAACCTATATCGGACTTGTTTCCAAAGAAGCTGAAAGCGCCTACGGGATCGTGTTTCCGGATGCACCCGGTTGCTTCTCTGCAGCGGACGATCTGGATTCCATTTTTTCCATGGCCTCGGAAGCCCTGACCGGATGGACTGCGACGATGATTGAGGACGGTGTGTCGATCCCACCACGCCGTGATCTCGCGGCTTTGCGTTCAGATCCAGATTTGGCAGAGCTCTGGCGCGACACTGTTCTCGTGATCGCCGTTGCCGCGCCTGAAATCCAGAAAGACGCGCGCGCTGCTTAACTCACGCCGCCGTGACAAAACTCTCTAGCACCATTTTGCGCCCGGCCTTGTCGAATTCGACCGTCAGCTTGTTGCCATCGACCAGCACCACTGTGCCATTGCCAAATTTCAGATGAAACACACGGCTGCCATGGGTGAAGCCCGAGGTGGCGGATGATTTGGCCACCAGCTCGCCTTCGATCATCGTCGGCTTGCGGCTCGCCCCACCCCATTCACGCGCACGGTCTTGTTGGGTGCCGCGGGCCTCATCGGTCCGCCGCCCCTGCGCGCGCTGCCAGCCCGGCGTTGAATAGGAGGATTCATACGTGTCCATGGTGGCGAAACGCGATTGCGCATAGCCGCCGTAATTGCCGCCCGGCGCTTCCACCAGCTCTACATGGGCTGCGGGCAATTCATCCAGAAAACGCGAGGGAATGGTGGATTGCCACAGGCCATGGATACGCCGGTTGGTGGCAAAGTAAATTTTGGCGCGGCGCTTGGCGCGCGTGATGCCGACATAGGCGAGACGGCGCTCTTCTTCGAGCCCTGCCCGGCCACTCTCATCCAATGCACGCTGGTGCGGAAACAGGCTTTCTTCCCAACCGGGCAAGAAGACTGTCTCAAACTCAAGCCCTTTGGCGGCATGCAAAGTCATGATGGAGACTTTGTCACCACCGCCTTTGGCATCCGCATCCATGACGAGCGAGACATGTTCCATGAACGAGGCGAGATCTGGAAACTCTTCCATCGAGCGGATGAGTTCTTTCAGATTTTCCAAACGCCCGGCAGCTTCCGCCGTGCGGTCCTTCTGCCACATGTCGGTATAGCCCGACTCTTCCAAAATCATTTCCGCCAATTCGTGATGCGGCATGGAATCGACCAATGACGACCAACGCGCAAAGGTCGCTGTCAGATCGCGCAAGGTCGAGCGTGGCTTTGGCTTCAGTTCATCCGTCTCAGCCAGCAAGCGTGCGGCTTGCAGCATGGGGATGTTTTGGCGGCGCGCATGTTCATGCACTTGCTGCAATGTCGCCTCGCCCAAGCCGCGCTTGGGCGTGTTCACAATGCGCTCAAAAGCCAGATCATCGGCTGGCTGCGCCACGGTACGCAAATAGGCCAGCGCATCACGGATTTCGGCGCGCTCATAAAAACGCGGGCCACCAATGACGCGATAAGGCAGGCCAAGCGTGATGAACCGCTCTTCAAATTCGCGCATCTGAAAAGATGCGCGCACGAGAATGGCCATCTCTTCAAGTGATTGCCCGCGCCGCTGCAATTGCTCGATCTCTTCACCGACCAAACGCGCTTCTTCTTCGGAATCCCACACACCTGTGATGGTTGGCTTTTCTCCATCTTCGCCATCCGTGAACAGCGTTTTGCCGAGGCGCCCTTCATTATGCGTGATCAGATGCGAGGCTGCGGCCAGAATATGTCCCGTCGAGCGATAATTGCGCTCCAGCCGCACGACAACAGCGCCGGGGAAATCTTTTTCAAAGCGCAGGATGTTATCAACCTCTGCACCACGCCAGCCATAGATCGACTGGTCATCATCGCCCACGCAGCACACATTCTGCTGTTGCTTGGCACCTGACGTTTGCGCCAGCAGGCGCAGCCACAAATATTGGATCGTGTTGGTGTCCTGATATTCGTCGACCAGAATATAGCGAAAGCGCTCCTGATATTGGCGCAGCACATCCGGATTTTCGCGAAACAGCCGCACGGCTTCAAGCAGCAGATCACCAAAATCCGCCGCGTTCAAAACCTTCAGCCGCGCCTGATATTGCGCATAAAGCTCGCCGCCCTTGCCATTGGCAAAGCCTGCGGCCTCACCTGCAGGCACGCGCGAGGGCTCAAGGCCGCGGTTTTTCCAGCCATCGATCATATGCGCCAGCGTGCGCGCAGGCCAACGCTTGTCATCGATATCATTGGCCTTGATCACCTGTTTCATCAGGCGGATCTGATCATCCGTGTCCAGAATCGTGAAGGTCGATTTGAGTCCGACGAGTTCCGCATGACGGCGCAGGATTTTGGTCGAGATCGAATGGAACGTGCCAAGCCAGGGCATGCCCTCGCCCGCAGGCCCCGCCAGCACGCCAATGCGCTCTTTCATTTCGCGCGCCGCTTTGTTGGTGAAGGTCACGGCCAGAATTTCATGCGCACGGGCGCGCGATGTCGCCAGAATATGGGCGATGCGCGTGGTCAGCACGCGCGTCTTGCCGGTGCCCGCCCCCGCCAGCACCAGCACCGGCCCGTCAATGGCCTCCACCGCCGCGCGCTGCTCGGGGTTGAGCACGGACAGGTAATCCTGCGTCCGCGCAACAGAGGCCTGCGCACGCGCCGCCAGCCCACCGGCCTTGGGTGTATAGCTCAGGTCATCGTCAAAGCTGAACGGATCGGACACAGGCGGCTTTCAGGTCTTGAGCACAGGAACAAAGTAAGAATCACTCGCGGCCAATCTGAGGCGAGGAGGCGCAAAAGTCGATTCTGGCGCGGGGATAAGTGGCTTTTGAACCGGGGCCTTGGGCCAGACGTAGACCAGATGTCGAAACGGAGCCAACATGTCCCTGCGCGCCCTCTGCCTCTCCACCGCCCTCTTGGCACTTGCCGGATGCGCCAGCGCACCCAAGATCGACCCAACCCCACCACGCGCGCTGGTGCCTGAGCAATTTTTCAAAGGGCGCACACTGGCCAGCGGCGAATTCGTCAATACGATTGATGGCTCAAAGCGCGGCCTCACCGCCATCATCGACGGATCGTTTGACGACAAAACTCTGACGCTGGTCGAATATTTCACCTTCTCCGACGGCGAGACCGACAAGAAGACCTGGCGCCTCACCAAGACCGGCCCCACCACCTATGTCGGCACACGAGAAGACGTAGTGGGCCAAGCGCAAGGCCGCCTCGATGGCCCCTTCTTCCGCCTCACCTATGCAGCCGATGTGAAAGCCAAGGGCAGCGTCTATACGCTCACCTTTGATGATGTGCTGGGGCTGGAGCGCGATGGCTCTGTGCTCAACCGCGCGGTCGTGTCGAAATGGGGGATCAAGGTGGGCGAAGTGACGCTGAAGATCAGCCCGCGCCCTGCAACAGTTTCCCAGCCGCTGCGCGCGCTTCGTCCGTGACGCTGGCACCCGCCAACATGCGCGCGATTTCTTCCTGACGCTCGTCGGCGGCCAGTGGCTCAACACGTGTGGCGATGCGTTTTGTTTTGCCGGTCTCGCCCTTGGCAATGCGGAAATGACCCAAAGCGCGCGCCGCCACTTGCGGCGCATGCGTGACAGCCAGCACCTGCACTTTGGACGACAGACGCGCCAAACGCGCACCAATCGCATCGGCCACAGCGCCACCCACACCCGTATCGATTTCGTCAAACACAAGCGTGGGAGCTGAGCCGCGATCGGCCAGCACCACTTTCAGGGCCAGCATGAAACGCGCAAGCTCGCCACCGGACGCCACTTTCATCATTGGACCTGGACGTGTGCCGGGATTGGTCTGCACCCAGAATTCAACACGATCAATGCCATCGGGGCCGGTATCATTGGCATCCGTGTCGATCTGCGTCGTGAAGATTGCGCGCTCGAGCTTCAGAGGTGCCAACTCGGCATTGACCGCCTTGTCGAGACCCTTGGCGGTTGTCGCACGTGACTTCGACAAAGTGGCTGCCGCTGACTGATAGGTTTTGAATGCCTCTTCCACCGCTTTGCGAAGCTTGGTCAGATTGGCTTCACCCGCATCCAGCGAGAAAATGTCGGCGGCGAATTTTTCGGCCAATGCAGCCAGCTGGTCTGCCGGCACATTATATTTGCGAGACGCGGCGCGCAGCGCAAACAAGCGCTCTTCGGTTTGCTCCAGATCGCGCGGATCAAAGCGCGCATCGCGCAGCGCCTGATCAACACTTTGCGCAGCGACATCCAGCGCATCAAGCGCCACTGAAAAAGCTTTGATCGACGGTTCAATCAAAGCAGGTGCCTGCGGCGCACGGCGCTCGAGACGGCGCATGACCGACGAGAGCATGGCAATGGGTGCCTGATCTCCCGAGAGCGCATCCTGCGCGTCACGCAATTCGCTGGTGACTTTTTCCGCCTGCATCATCAAGGTGCGGCGTCCTGCCAGCTCTTCTTCTTCCTTGTCGCGCGGGTTGAGCTTGGTCAGCTCTTCATGCGCGTGGCGGAAGTAATCGCCATCAGCGCGTACGCGCGCGATGCGTTCTTCTTCCTCGGCCAGTTTCGTGCGCGCGGCTTTCAGCCCGGCGTGAGCGGAGCGCACAGCCTCCACCTGCTTTTGCAATCCCCCAAAAGCATCAAGCAAAGCGCGGTGCATGGCGGGATCAACCAATGCGCGATCATCATGCTGGCCGTGAATTTCAACAAGCGGTGTCGCCACAGAACGCAAAGTCTGCACGCTCACTGGCTGATCGTTGATGAAGGCGCGTGTGCGCCCATCCGCCATTTGCACGCGGCGCAAAATCAGATCGCCGTCAATGTCGATGTCTTGCAGCTTGGCAATGTCGCGAGCGGGATGTTTGGCCGGCAGATCAAAAGCGGCTGTCACCTGCCCCTGCGTGGCGCCGGTGCGCACGAGCGAACCATCACCGCGCCCGCCCAGAGCCAGCGCAAAAGCATCCAGCAAAATGGATTTGCCCGCACCCGTTTCACCGGTGAGCACGGTCAGCCCCGATCCGCACTCCAGATCGAGCTTATCGATCAGAACAATGTCGCGGATCGACAGTTGAATGAGCATGATCGGGCGATCAGCCCAGAACTTTCGAGAAGGCTTTCGAAATCCACGAGGCCTTGTTCTCTTGCGGCTTCAGACCACCACCTGCGAGCAGCTTGTAGCCATCCTGATACCACTGCCCATCGGGGAAGTTATGGCCCAGCACCGCTGTGGCTGTCTGCGCTTCATGCGCAATGCCAAGGCCCATATAGGCTTCGGTCAGGCGATAGAGCGCTTCCTCCGAATGGCGCGTGGTCTGATATTTGGCGAGCACTTCGCGGAAGCGATTGATCGCAGCCGTGTAGTTCTTGCGCGCGAGATAATAGCGGCCAACCGACATTTCCTTGCCAGCGAGCTGATCGCGCGTCACCTGGATCTTGAACTTGGCATCCTCGACATATTCCGACTTCGGATATTTCTGCACGAGGGCTGTGAACGCCTGCAGCGCTTTTTCAGCCGATTCCTGATCGCGCGAAACTTCCGGGATCTGGCGATAATAAGACATGGCCACGAGATAAGTGGCGTAAGCGGCTTCCGCGCTGGAAGGATAGAGGCCGACGTAGCGCACGCCCGTGGCGGCTGCATCGTCAAACTTGCCGCCTTCATATTCGGAATAGACCTGCATCAGCAGACCTTTTCGCGCCCATTGCGAATAAGGGTACTGCTTTTCCAGCTCTGCGAATTTCTTGGAGGCGCCTTCGCCATCATTCTTGGCCAGGCGTGCAAGACCCTGATCGTAGATCTCTTCAGCCGGCACATCGGGGAGAAGCTTGGTCTCGTATTTCTCGCCGCCGAACGGGTTCAGCTTGTCGATGCTCGAACAGGCAGCCAAGGGAGCGGCGACCAGCGCCAGAACGGCGACACGGATGAGACCGCCACGGATGCGGGCCGGAATGGCGGAAGTAGACGCGCGGAAGTCGAACATCATGCCTCGAAGCTCAATCAGATGGTCGCAACGACAGAGGCAAAGGCCCCAAAATCGCAACACGGGATTCTTGTTGCTGTTTACCCCAAACAGCCGGGCCACGCCACAGGCGAGGTGGCATCCTCCCGCGCAAATATGGCAGCGGAAAGTCATGGCAACGCCAGAGCCAGAAAAAAACGCAGATTTTGGAGCAAAAACGGGGGCCGCAGCCCCCCGAAATGATTAGCCGCGGGCCGGAGCGTAGGCCGGCTGGGCGACACGCAGGTCACGGGCACCTTCCCGACGCATCGGGGCCTCGACGAATTCATAGGCCGTCTTGTCGGCAAAGAGCGCCGCCAGAACCGCGACATTCATCTTGTGGCCACCGCAATAGGAACGGTAGGTGCCGATGATGGGCGCGCCAGACAGGGCCAGATCGCCAATCGCATCCAGTGTCTTGTGACGAACAAACTCATCCGCCCAGCGCAGGCCTTCGGGATTGAGCACCCGCTCATCATCGAGAGCAACGGTGTTTTCCAGCGATGCGCCGAGCGCAAAGCCAGCCTTCCAGAGGCGTTCCACATCACGCATGAAGCCGAAGGTGCGGGCGCGCGCAATGTCGCGCTCAAACACGCGGCCATCGAGTTCGATGACCTTCTTCTGACGGCCGATCATGCCGGTTTCAAAATCGATTTCGACTTCCAGACGGAAGCCCTTGTCAGCCGGGCGCAGCTCGGAAAAGGCGCGCCCATGGGCGACACGCACCGGCTTCAGAACTTTCAGATAGCGGCGCGGGGCGGCCAGTTCTTCAATCCCGACGGAGCGGATCGCGGCCACAAATTCAGCCGACGAGCCGTCCAGGATCGGCACTTCCGGCCCATCAATCTCAACCATGCAATTGTCGACGCCCATAGCGGACAAAGCGGCGAGCAGATGTTCGACTGTCGAGACGCTGGCATCGGCAGGATTGCCAATGACGGTGCACAGCTCGGTCATCGAGACATTCGACCACACAGCGTCGATGATGCGCTCACGGCCGCCAGGCAGTCCGGTGCGCAGAAAGGTAATTCCGTTATTGGCTTCCGCCGGGTGGAGGACGAGACGCACCGGAGCATTCGAATGCACACCAGCGCCCTTCAAAATGGCGCGGCTGCGGAGTGTCGTCTGAAATCCGGGCATTAGCTCTTCCACTTTTACTCTGCACCGCAACATCGCTTGGCCTGATTGGCAAAGTGAGCTGGGCGCGGGCCCCATTCGAGTCACAAACCGTCTGCACTTTGGCCGCTTTGCAGCCCGTCTTTTGGCAGGTCGTTTCGTGCCGTTTGGCCGACCCGGAACTCCTCCTAAGGGGAAGAGCCTGTGATTCCCTTAAAGCGCGACGCCCTTTGGGATGGCCGTAAAATACCCCCAAGCCCGGGCTTGCCTCAAATCACGCTTTGCAACCGTGTGTAACAGTGAATAACCCCTGTCAGCGATCTCACACCAAAACTAAAAAGTCCTTTAAAAACAAAAAATTAGGCCCGCGTCTGGGGAGACGCGGGCCTGTGTTTTTTTAACGGTTTTTTAAGCTGTGTGATCAGCTCGACTGGCGACGCAGGAAGGCCGGGATTTCCAGCTGATCCTCTTCCGCCGAACGAGTCTGAGGACCCTGGCGGCCGGTCTGGTCAAGACCACCCTGAGCGGGGCGCGGAGCCTGGGGCGCCAAGGGGCGCTTGCCATATTCCTGATGCACGGGAGCCGGAGCCTGTTGCGGACGCGGCGCAAATTGCTGCTGCGGCGCTTGAGGTTGCGGTTGCGCTGCAGCAGGGCGTGGCGCGAGCGGCGCTTCGTCCTGCTTGCCAAGGCCCCCGATCAGACGATCGAAGAGCGAGCGGCGGGCCGGTGCGGGCTGGTCGCCCTGCGCACGGATCAGATCCTGACCCGGACGGGGCAGATCATCAATCGTGGGCATGCGGGGCGAGCGCATCGGCTGTTCAGCAATCGGCGGGATGAAGTGAGCCGGCTGCTGCTGATAGGCATCCTGACGCGGCGCTTCCTGCTGGAGCGGCGGCATCACGAAAGCAGGCTTGGGCGCAACCGGCTGCAGCTCAACCTCATGCGAGGCCGGCATAGGCATCGGCATGGGGGCTGGCATTGGCATGGCAGGCGCTGCTTCAGCAACCGGCGCGGCGGCGATCGGTGCTTCATAAGCAGGCGCAGGTGCCAGCGCGACGGGGGCTGCGGCCACCGCGACGGGGGCCACCGTCGAGATTGGCTGAGCGAAACCGCGCGGCTGGGTCTGCTGACGCAGCTTTTCGGTCACTTCGGCAATGCGATCACCTGTTGTGGTGAAATCACGCGCGAGAGCGGGCTGATCAATACCGGTGGCGACAACCGACACGCGGATGATGCCATCCAGCGACTGATCGAAGGTCGCGCCGAGGATGATGTTGGCGTCTTCATCCACTTCCTGACGGATGCGGCTGGCGGCTTCATCAACTTCATACAAGGTCAGGTCGTTGCCGCCGGTGATCGAGATCAACAGGCCGCGTGCGCCCTTCATCGAGACTTCATCGAGCAGCGGATTGGCAATGGCCGCTTCCGCCGCCAAAATCGCACGGCGCTCGCCAGAGGCTTCGCCGGTGCCCATCATCGCCTTGCCCATTTCGCGCATGATGGCGCGCACGTCGGCGAAGTCGAGATTGATGAGGCCTTCTTTCACCATCAGATCGGTGATGCAGGCCACGCCCGAGTAGAGCACCTGATCGGCCATGGCGAACGCATCCGCAAATGTCGTCTTTTCATTTGCGACGCGGAAGAGGTTCTGGTTGGGGATGACGATCAGAGTATCGACCGCCTTCTGCAATTCGGTGATGCCGGATTCCGCAATGCGCATGCGGCGCTGGCCTTCGAACTGGAACGGCTTGGTGACAACACCCACCGTCAGAATGCCCATTTCACGCGCCATGCGCGCGATGACGGGTGCTGCACCTGTGCCGGTGCCACCGCCCATGCCGGCTGTGACGAACACCATATGTGCGCCTGCCAGATGATCGCGAATTTCTTCTGCCGCTTCTTCAGCCGCCGCACGACCAACTTCAGGCTGTGAGCCAGCGCCCAAACCTTCTGTGACCTGCAGGCCCATCTGAATGATGCGATCTGCGCGCGAGGCTGTGAGCGCCTGCGCATCGGTATTCGCAACAATGAAGTCCACGCCCACAAGGCCGGACTCAATCATGTTGTTGACTGCATTGCCGCCGGCACCGCCGACACCCGCTACCATGATGCGGGGTTTCAGTTCCCGCAACTCGGGAGCTTTAAGATTGATCGTCATCGTCTGGCCTCTCGACTGATGGGCGGCATGTCCCCCGCCATGTGCTTCTATTTTCGGAACTCTCGAATCGGCCGCCGCGCCGCTTCGGTCATCCGAAGTTTCGTGAACTGAACGCTGAACGCTTAAAAACTCTCGCGGAGCCAACGCCCCATGCGGGACATGTATCCGTCTGTACCCGTTGCCTGCATCACAACCCGCCGCCGGAGCTCGAAATGTTCGATACCGGCAACCTGCGGATAGACCAGCAAACCGACCGCTGCCGAGAAGGCGGGGCTCTTTGCTGATTCGGGCAACCCTTGAATACCCAAAGGACGGCCCACGCGCACCTGATTTGAGATAATTCTTCGCGCGGCCTCCGCCATTCCGGTCAATTGGGCAGCGCCACCCGTCAGAACCAGGCGCCGACCGGCTTGGGGCGCGAAGCCCGCAGCCTGGAGGCGGTCACGAACGAGCTCGAGAATTTCCTCAACTCGCGGCCGAATGATTCGCACGAGATGCGATTTCGGCAGGTGAATGGGATGCTCGCCGTCTTCGCCGACCTGTGCAACAGAAATCGTCTCGCGATCATCAGATGGTGAAGACATGCAGGAGCCGTAAAGTGTCTTCAGACGCTCGGCATCCGACAGGCGAATGGTCAAGCCTCGGGCAATGTCCATGGTCACATGATTGCCGCCGACCGCGACTGCATCGACATGAGTCAAATGGCCACCTGAGAAGACGCCAATGGTCGTGGTGCCACCGCCCATATCGACGAGCGCTGTGCCCATCTCCGCTTCGTCATCGACGAGCGCTGACAGGCCGGCCGCATAGGGCGTGGCCACAAGGGCTTCAATATCGAGGTGGCAGCGTTCAATGGCGAGCATGAGATTGCGCACCGCCGCGCCATCGGCCGAGACCACATGCATATCAGCGCCAAGCTGATCGCCAATCATGCCCTTGGGGTCGCGAATGCCTTTTGTCTGATCCAGCGAGAAGCCCGTTGGCAGGGAATGGAGCAAGGCCCTGCCCTGCTGCTGCGTGCGCGAGGCGGCTGCCTCCAGCACACGATGAATATCAGCGTCCGAGACAGCATGGCCGCCGACCGGAACCTTGGCATGATAAAGCTGTGAGGTGAGGCGTCCGCCCGACATATTGACGATGACGCTCTCAACCTGGACGCCCGCCATCCGCTCAGCCGCATCCACCGCCAAGCGGATGGCATGTTCGGCCTCTTCCATATCAACAACGGCACCCGCCTTGATGCCACGCGACCGCTGATGGCCAATGCCCAGAATGCGGCAGCGATGCGTGCGACCACGCAGAGTGTCGGACGCTTCGGCCGGCATGAGGCGCGCGATCAGGCACCCCACTTTGGACGTGCCAATATCGAGCACAGACAGAATTGCACTCTTGCGCGCGGACAAAGGACGCATACGCGGTGTCAGGCCATTAAAGCTCAAATCTGGCCTCCCTTGCCGCTTTTCTTGCGGTTCTGTGTTTCGGTGCGCGTGGCAGCGGCATCCGCCGTCAAGCGCAGGACCATGCGCTCCGGCACGCGCAGATCCACCGAAATAATATCTTTGTCGAGAATGCGCAGTTCGCGCGCCGTGCGCGCAAATTGTGCGAAAGCCATTTCGGGCTGGCTCTCGGGCAGCTTGATTTCAAGCCCGCTCTCCAGCTTCACGTTCCAGCGCCGACCCGCGACAAGAATGCCAGCGCGGACCTGATCGCGCAGATCGCCCGCATTGTCGAGGATCTTCAAAAATTCCGGCACGCGCAGATTGGCATCTTCGCCAACCACAAAGGCCTTATGGGTGAGGCGCGCATCGGCCAGATTGTCGATCGGCGTGCCTTCCTTGGAGATCACATGGACCTGCCCATCCTTCTGCCACAGCGCATAGGGCTCGCGCTCCTGCACTTCGACAACAAGGCGTGAGGGATAAAGCTTGCGGATGCTGACTTCTTTCACCATCGGCACATCAGCGATGCGCTGGCGAATGGCAGCGGCATCCAGGAAGGGCAGCGAATCCCGCGTGGTGATGCCCGACGCGGTGAGAAGCTCGTCTTCGGAAATTTCCTTGGCGCCAATGATCGTCACGCCCTCAATGCCAAAGCCCATGGACTTGGCCAGAAGATCAGCAGGCGTGCCAAATTCAGCGACGAACAAATCATATTGGCCACCACGCAAAGCGCCCGCGCCCATGACGCTCGTCAGAAAGGCGACAACCAGCAGCGTGCCAACGCCACGCTTGGCAGCAAGCCCGGAGAAGAAGGCGAGTGTGGCCGAGCCCTTGGTGCGACGACGGCGGCGCTGCGGCAAAGCTGCGCGCGGTGCGGACGGGCGGATTGCCTGCTCACGCAAGCTTTGAGAGAAATGCAGCGACGGACCGTTATCGGCGTGGCCGGCAAATGCCGGATGCGCTGCGCCAGGAGCCCATTGCTCCCCTAGCGATCGCAGGACGCCTCTTCCACCATCCATCTGACAAGCCCACCGAACGACAAACCGGCATAAGCCGCGAGTTCCGGCACAAGTGAGGTCTCTGTCATGCCGGGTTGCGTGTTGACCTCCAGAACAATGACCTCACCCGAACCATCCGGGCGGTCATCAAAACGGAAATCAGCGCGACTCACACCACGGCAGCCGAGGGCCTCATGTGCCCTGAGAGCCAATTGTTGAACGTGTTGGTAAATATTTCCTTTAAGGTCGGCCGGAAGGATGTGGATTGAGCCACCTTTTGTGTATTTCGCGTTGTAATCGTACCAACCGCCGTCTGCAGCCCGAATTTCTATGATCTCCAAGGGCTTGTCGCCCATCACAGCACAGGTCAATTCGCGCCCGGGAACGAATCGCTCGGCCAGCATCGCGTCGCCATAAGCCCAGTCAGGTGCTCCTAAATGGGACGGTGGGGGGTCTCCGGCGTTAACGATTACGACCCCGAAAGACGACCCCTCGCACACCGGCTTGAGCACATAGGGCGGGTTCATGACATGGGCTTTGGCGGCCTCCTGACGGGTCACCACACGCCCTTCAGCCACCGGAATGCCAGCTGCCGCCATCACAATCTTGGCCTGCTGCTTGTTCATGGCGAGTGCCGAGGCCAGCACGCCCGAATGCGTATAGGGGATGCCCAGCACCTCCAGCACGCCCTGAATGGTGCCGTCTTCGCCGACTTTGCCATGCAGAGCGTTGAAGGCGACATCGGGCTTCAGCTCGGCCAGACGTTGCGCAATATCGAGATCCACATCCAGCTCGGTGACGCGGAAACCCTCGTCGCGCAGCGCTTTCGCGCAAGCCTTGCCGGAGCGCAACGAGACCTCGCGCTCAGCCGACCAGCCACCCATCAGCACAGCGACATGCTTGCTCATTTGATCATCTCCGTCTGCGGGAGGGCGACACCAATGCGCTTGATTTCCCACTCAAGCTCGACGCCAGACGTCTCTTTGACGCGGCGGCGCACTTCGTCACCAAGGTTTTCAATATCAGCCGATGTCGCCTGCCCGCGATTGATCAGAAAGTTGCAATGCATCGGCGAGACCTGCGCATCGCCGATCACAAGCCCACGGCAGCCCGCCGCATCCACCAATTGCCAGGCCTTGTGGCCCGGCGGATTCTTGAACGTCGAGCCACCGGTCTTTTCCTTGATCGGCTGAGCGGCTTCGCGCGCGGCGGTGATGGCATCCATCTCCGCCAAAATGTCAGCTGGAACACCGGGGCGACCCTGAAACAGAGCCTGCGTGAAGATGATGTCAGCGGGCACAGACGAATGGCGATAGGAAAAACCCATGTCAGCATGGCTGAAGACATGCAGCTGGCCCGCCCGATCAAGGCCACGCGCCTCAACCAGCACATCCGTCGTCTCGCCACCATGCGCGCCCGCATTCATCCGCAAAGCGCCGCCAATTGAGCCGGGAATGCCGCGAAAGAAGGACAGGCCCGCAATGCCAGCGTCCGCTGCTGCACGCGCGATTTTGACATCAGGCGCGGCCGCACCTGCGCGAATACGATGATCACCTTCACCCGAAATCTCGTTGAACGCCTTGCCGGTGAGACGCATGACCACGCCTTCGACACCGCCATCGCGGATGATCATGTTGGAGCCCGCGCCAATCAGCGTCAGCGAAATGTCCTGCGGCAGGTTTTGCAGAAAATAGGCGAGATCATCTTCGTCAGCTGGCGTGAAAAACGCCTGCGCGGGACCGCCTGCGCGAAACCAGGTGAAGCTTGCCAGCGGCTGATCAGCAATCAAACGTCCGCGCAAACGCGGCATCAAAGCCAGCAGCGCGGGCGTGATGTCGGGGAAGCGCATTTATGTGCCAGCCTTCAATTGCTCCGGCAGAGCATAGGCCCATTGCGTGATATTGCCGGCGCCCAGAAACACGATGTAATCGCCGGGCTTGGCGATTTCGCGCACGATGGCCGGCACATCTTCGGGGCCATTCAGCGCGATTGCACGACGATGACCATGCGCCTTGATTGCTGCCACGAGATGATCGCGATCAAAACCTTCAATCAGCTTTTCGCCCGCTGCATAGACATCAGCGACCAGCACGGCATCGGCATCATTGAAGCAGGACGAGAAAGCCTCAAACAAAGACTGCAGACGCGAATAGCGATGCGGTTGGACAATCGCAATCACCTGCCCCTTGGTGGAGGCGCGCGCCGCCCGCAACACGGCGGCAATCTCGACCGGGTGGTGGCCGTAATCGTCAAAAATCTGCGCGCCATTCCATTCGCCGGTGCGCGTGAAACGACGCTTGACGCCGCCAAATTGCGAGAGCCCATTGCGGATGGCATCGACACTCATGCCCAGCTCATAGGCGACCGCAATAGCGGCTGTCGCATTGAGCGCATTGTGATGGCCCGGCATCGGCAGAACGAGACCTTCAATATAGGCAGCGGACGCTGTCTTGCGGTCGCGGATCAGCACGTTGAATTTGCACACGCCGCCCGCGAGATCGACATCGAGCAGTCGCACATCCGCTTGCGGATTTTCGCCATAGGTGACGACGCGGCGATCTTCGATCTTGCCGACCAGCTCCTGCACCGTCGGGTGATCAAGACACATGACGGCAAAGCCATAGAACGGCAGGTTTTCGATCAGCGTGCGGAACGCATCCTTGATCGCGTCAAAGGTTTTGAAATGATCGAGATGTTCGGGATCGATATTGGTGACGACCGCGACATCGGCGGGCAGCTTCAGGAACGTGCCGTCGCTCTCGTCAGCCTCAACCACCATCCATTCGCCTTCGCCCACACGCGCATTGGTGCCATAGGCATTGATGATGCCGCCATTGACGACCGTCGGATCAAAGCCACCTGCATCGAGCAGTGTGGCGACCATCGATGTGGTGGTTGTCTTGCCATGTGTGCCAGCGACCGCCACGCATTGGCGCAGGCGCATCAGCTCAGCCAGCATTTCGGCGCGGCGCACCACGGGGATGCGGCGCTCGCGCGCGCCTGCCAGCTCCGGATTGTCACGACGAATGGCGGTGGAGACCACGACGACTTCGGCCTGACCCAAATTCTCTGCCGAATGGCCGATGAAAACTTTTGCGCCTTTTTCACGCAGGCGTTTCACATTGGCATTCTCGGTGGCATCCGAGCCCTGCACATCATAGCCCAGATTGATCAGCACTTCGGCAATGCCGGACATGCCAATGCCGCCGATGCCGACGAAGTGAATCGGACCCAGTTCGCGCGGCAGTTTCATCTGGCGATCTCCTCACCGGCAGCAACGCGCTCGACCAGATCGGCAAGGCGCTGCGTGGCATTGGCTAGTCCCGCGTGCTTGGCTGCTTGCGCGCGCTGCGTCAACCCCTCGGTGGCGAAAGCCGCACGCCCCAGGGCGGCAGCCAGCCAGGCGGGGTCGAATTGGCGCTGGTCGATGATCTCCACCGCGCCCGACGCCTTGAGCTGGGCGGCATTGGCCGCCTGATCCTGATCCAGCGCATGGGGAAACGGCACGAGAATGGCCGGGCGGCCAATCACCGCCAGCTCTGACACGGTGGACGCGCCCGAACGCGCAATGACCAGATGGGCCTGCGCGATGCGCATCGGCAAATCTTTGAAGAAGGGCGCAACCTCGACTGACAAATCGAGTGTTGCATAGGCCGCACGCACGCGCTGCTCATCTTCACCACGCGCTTGCTGCACAATGACAAGCCGCTCCTGAATATCGCGCGGCAAAAGCGCAATGGCGGCGGGCACGACATCGGACATGACGCGCGCACCTTGCGAGCCGCCCGTCACCAGAATGCGGAGTTTATTGTCGTCAAAGGACGGATAGGGAATATCAGCCGCAACCAGCACAGCCGGGCGCACGGGATTGCCTGTCGTGCGCGCCTTGGCGAGCAAGGATGCGCCAGCGCCCGAAAGTGTGGGAAAGCCCGTGGCAATGGCGGTGACGCCGCCCGCCAGAAAGCGATTGGCCCGACCGATGACCGCATTCTGCTCGTGCAGAACACTGCGCATGTTGAGCGCACGCGCCGCCAACATGGGTGGCACGGTCGGATAGCCACCAAAACCCACAACAACGGCAGGCCGCACGCGGCGCAAAAGCGCCACGGCTTCCAGCGTGCCACGCGCGAGCATCAAGGCGGCTTTGATCTTTGAAACCAGACCACCGCCCGTGGGGGTCGCGGCTGAGACGGTGTGGATGGCATCAGCCGGAAAAGCCCCGCCATAATTCAAGGCGCGATCATCCGTCACGAGTTCGACGCGATGGCCGCGCTTTTTCAATTCGCCCGCAAGCGATTCCGCCGGAAACAGATGGCCACCAGTGCCACCCGCCGCAAGAAGGATCGGCGCGCTCACGCTGCACTCACCGGACGTTCAATCTCGGCACGCGGGCGACGGCGTGTAACCGCGATCAGAAATCCCATGCCAAGCCCCAGCGAGATCATTGACGAGCCACCATAGGAGATGAAGGGCAGCGTCATGCCCTTGGCCGGCATAAGATGCAGATTGACCGCCATATTGATGGCGCTCTGCACACCAAACAGCACGACAAGGCCAGCAGCTGCAAAGCGGCAGAAGGGATCTTCATTTTTGGAAGCCACGATCAATCCGCGCAGCACGACAATGGCAAAAATCAGCACAATGAACATGCAGAAGAGCACGCCAAATTCTTCACCCGTGACGGCAAAGATAAAATCCGTGTGGCTGTCAGGCAGAATGCGCTTCATCGTGCCCTCGCCCGGGCCTTTGCCAAACCAGCCCCCGGAAATGAAACTTTCCATCGCTGTATCGACCTGAAATGTATCGCTGGCGCTTGTGCCACCAGCGCCCGGATCGAGAAACTTGTCGATACGCGCGCGCACATGCGGAACAAAGCGATAGGCGACAAAAATGCCGCTGACACCCGCGCCGCCAATGCCAATGACCCACAACCAGTGCAGACCCGCCATGAAGAACAGCGCAGCCCAGACGATCGAGATCAGCATGGTCTGGCCGATATCAGGCTGCAACACGAGCGGGATCACGGTGGTGGGCAAAAGCAGCATGGCAATGATGGTGCCAGGCACATCGCGCCGACGCGCACCTTCCGAAAAAGCCCAGGCTGCGAGAATGACGAAAGCAGGCTTGACGAATTCAGAGGGCTGAACACCGAAAATCCAGCGCTTCGAACCCTTCACTTCAACGCCATACATCAGCGCCAGCACAACCAACGCCATGCCACCGATATAAAGTAAAAGCGCGAAACGGCGCACATAGCGCGGCGACAGAAACGACACACCAATGAGCACAAAGGTGCAAATGCCCAGAAACACCACTTGTCGATTGACGAAGTGAAACGCCTGCAAGCCAAGCCGCTCGGCCACAGCAGGCGAGCCCGCCATGGTGAGCACAATGCCCAGCACCATGAGAACACCCAGCCCCGTGAGGAGCCAGCGATCCACTGTCCACCACCAATCGGCGAAAGCGCTACGTTCGGCGCGTGTGACCATGTGCCTCTTCCCTTAGCGCAGTTTCAGCGTGGCCAGACCAATCAAAGCCAGCACGAAAGCGATGATCCAGAAACGGACCACGATCTGCGGCTCTGACCAACCCAGCTGCTCGAAGTGATGATGAATGGGCGCCATGCGAAACACGCGCTTGCCCGTGAGCTTGAACGAAATCACTTGCACAATGACCGACAAAGCCTCGACCACAAACAGACCGCCCACGATAATCAGCACGACCTCATGCTTGACCGCGACCGCCACTGTGCCGATGAGGCCACCCAGCGCGAGAGACCCTGTGTCGCCCATGAAAATCTGTGCGGGCGGCGCATTGAACCACAAAAAGCCAAGGCCCGCACCAATCAGCGCGCCGCAGATGACCGCCAGCTCGCCAGAGCCCGGCACAAAATTAATGCCCAGATAGCTGGCAAAAATCGCATTGCCCGCAACCCAGGCGATGATGCCAAAGGTGCCAGCGGCAATCATGGAGGGCACAATCGCCAGACCATCAAGACCATCCGTCAGATTGACCGCATTGCCTGACGAGACAATCACGAATGGCGCGAAGATCAGGAAGAACCAGCCAAGGTCGATCACATAGCCATTGACCAGCGGTATGGCGAGACCTGTGGTGGCGGGCGTGCCAAAGTTCATCATGATGAAACAGGCGACAAAGGCGATCGCCGCTTCGCACGCCAATCGCATGCGTCCCGAAAAGCCATTGTGCGATTGTTTGGTGACTTTCAGATAATCATCATAAAAGCCGATCAGGCCAAAGCCGGTTGTCACCAGCAGAACAACCCAGACGTAATGGTTTTTCAAATTCGCCCAGAGCAGCGTGGAGACGATGAGACCCGAGAGGATCATCAGCCCGCCCATCGTCGGCGTGCCTTTTTTCGTCAGTAAATGCGATTGCGGACCATCGGTGCGGATCGGCTGACCTTTGCCCTGCTTCAGGCGCAACGCAGCAATGATGCGCGGGCCAAAGAAGAAGACGAAAAACAGCGCGGTCGCCGTCGCACCGCCCGTGCGCACCGTAATGTAACGGAACACATTGAGTGGTGTGAACCAGCTTGAAAAATCCGACAGCCAGAACAGCATGGATTATCCTTCACTCTTGTCTTGTTGTGGCGTGTGACACACTTTAAGCGCCTGCACCACGGAACCCATGCGGATTCCGTTCGATCCTTTGATCATGACGACATCGCCCGGGATCACCTGATCCACAAGCGCGTCGATAATATCTGACACCTTGTCAGCATGCAGGCCCGCTTTGCCCGCAGGCAGCGCCTCATGCAGCGCCTTCATGCGCGGCCCGACCGTATGCACAAGATCAATCGGCAGGCCGACGATCACGTCCGCAAGTGCTGCATGCAGTTTGATTTCATCGGGGCCCAGCTCGAGCATGTCACCCAGCATTGCCATGCGGCGGCCAAAAATGGCGGGCATGGGTGTTTGCGCAAGAAGCGTGAGGGCGGCACGCATCGACACCGGATTGGCATTATAGCTTTCATCAATCAGCGTGGCTGAGGCGCCACCAATTTCCAGATTGATCTGCTGGCCACGCCCTTGCGGAGCGGTGGCAAATTGCAATTGGTTGGCCGCTTGCGCCATATCGACACCGACTGCACGCGCACACAGAAGAATGGCGAGCGAGTTTTGCGCAAGATGACGGCCCGGCGCACCCAAGCGATAGGTCAGCCGCTCGCCCAGGATGTCCGCTGTGACCAGTGATCCATCCGCCTGAGGCTCAAATGAGATCAGCCGCGCATCGGCGCCCGCTGTCTCACCAAAACACAAAATCGTGCCAGCACCGGCTGCGCGCGCGCTATTATCGAGGCGGATATAATGAGGCGTGTCGCGCGGGATAATCGCAACGCCGCCCGCCTCAAGCCCGTCAAAAATTTCCGCCTTGGCATCAGCAATGGCTTCAATTGTTCCGAGATTTTCCAGATGCACCGGCGCAATGGCAGTGATCACCGCCACATGCGGGCGCACCATTTGCGTGAGCGGGCGAATTTCATCGGCGTGGTTCATGCCAATTTCAAAAATGCCGAAGCTGGTATCAGCTGGCATGCGCGCCAAAGTCAGCGGCACGCCCCAATGATTGTTGTAGGACGCGACAGACGCGTGCACTTTTCCAGCATATGACAAAACGCCTTTCAGCATTTCCTTGGTGCTGGTTTTGCCAACCGAACCCGTCACCGCGCAGACCATGCCCGTCATGCGATGACGCGCAGCGCGGCCCAGATCCTCCATAGCGCGCAGAACATCGTGGACGACATAGAGCGTGCCCAACCGTTTCAGCGCATCCGCGTGTGCTTCATCCACAACGGCAGCGGCAGCGCCCTTTTCAAAAGCCTGCGCGACAAAGCCATGCCCGTCATTGGCTTCGCCACGAATGGCAAAGAACAAATCTCCCGGCTGCAATGTGCGCGTGTCAATCGAGACACCCCGCACGGGCGGCAGATGAGGACCCAACACGCGCGCACCCATTGGTGCCACAAGTTCAAGGCCCGACCAGAGCGGCAATTGGCTGTTCACATCATCACTCATGCGGCGCACTCCGAAAGTGCGGATCGCACCGCGTCATGATCTGAGAAAGGCAATGTCTTCGCACCGACAATCTGGCCCGTCTCATGGCCTTTTCCGGCCACGACAAGAACGTCGCCGGGTTGCAAAACAGAGACCGCATGGCGGATGGCCTCAGCACGATCGGCAATTTCCAGAGCGCCCGGCGCTTGTGCCAAAACGGCCGCGCGGATCTGTGCGGGATCCTCGCTGCGCGGATTGTCATCGGTAACGATCACGAGATCTGCATGCGCAGCTGCAATGGCACCCATGATCGGGCGCTTGCCCTGATCACGATCCCCGCCGCACCCAAAGACGACCAATAATTTTCCAGAGGCGAGCGGGCGCAAAGTGGCGAGCACTTTATCCAGTGCATCTGGCTTATGCGCATAATCAACAAAGATTGGCGCGCCATTCTTGTCACCGACGCGCTCGAGACGGCCCGGTGCGCCTTGCAAATGTTCGAGTGCGGCAAACACTTTTTGTGCATCCGACCCACTGGCAATGCAAAGACCTGCAGCAACCAGCGCGTTGGACACCATAAAGTCGCCCGCCAACGGCAGGTGCAATGTGTAAGCGCGCCCGGCATGCTGCAGCATGACGAGCTGCGCCTCGCCTTGCGCGGTGACCGAGGTGAGTGTGATGTCGCGTCCCTTTTCGCCCACCGAAAAGAGCGTCAGACCGCGTGCGGCAATAACCTTCGCGACTTGATCTGCCACATCGCAATCAGCATTGAGGATTGCTGTCTGGCCCGGCTGCAGCAGCGTCTCAAAGAGGCGCATTTTGGCGGCAAGATAGGCCTCGATTGTGGGGTGATAATCCAGATGATCGCGCGACAGATTGGTGAAGCCCGCAACGCTGAGCCGCACACCATCCAGACGGCGCTGATCAAGACCATGGGATGATGCCTCCATCGCCAGATGGGTGACGCCCTCGCCGGCCAACTCATCCAAGGTACGATGCAAAGTCACCGGATCAGGCGTGGTGAGCGAACCATAAGTTGCGCCCGATGGTTTGATCACGCCCGTTGTGCCAAGCGCTGCAGCTTGCAAGCCCAGTGTCGCCCAGATCTGGCGCGTAAACGAGGCGACCGATGTCTTGCCACTTGTGCCGGTGATTGCGGCAATGGTGGCAGGCTGGCGCGGATAGACCAGCGCCGAAACAACTGACAGCGCCGCACGCGCATCGCCAATTTTGACAAAAGCTGCATCAAGCGTCGCGTCTGGTGCGCGTTCGCCCAAAATGGCAACAGCGCCCTTCTCCACTGCAATCTCAGCAAAGAGCATGCCGTCGGCTTTTACGCCGGGCACAGCGATAAACAGAAAGCCCGGTGCGACCCGACGCGAATCCGCGCTCACGCCGGTGATCATGCAATCACCCGCGCTGTCCGGCCATTGCTGTGCCGGAATGTTGAGAGCTGCGAGAATCTGCGCGAGTGAGATCAACGCGTCTGGCTCCCGGTGTTTTGGCCAAAGCCCAGACGTGCAATCAGAGGAAACGGCTGCTGCGGCAGCTCTAAACGCGGCGGCGCGCCCAGCAATGGGCCCGTGCGTTCAATCAGCTTGCCTGTGACAGAGCCTGCATTCCATGCAGCTGTGCGAAAGCCATGGGTTTCCGGCAAAGGCTGCGGCTCATCCATCACGGTCAGATAGAGATATTTGGGTTTGTCGGATGGGTAGATCGCCGTAAAGGTCGCAAAGACGCGGTCTTTTGAATATTTGCCATTGATGACTTTTTCGGCCGTGCCCGTTTTGCCACCTGCATAATAACCTTTGATGTCGATGGTTTTGGCAGAGCCGACCTCGGCATTGAGACGCATGAGATAGCGCATGGCATCGCTGGTCTCTGGCTTGATCACGCGCGGCGCATCCTTTTTCGCATCTTCTTCGCTGCGCTTGAGGAACGTCGGCGTGACGAGATAACCCCCATTGGAAAGCGCTGCCACCGCCATCATGGCCTGCAATGGGGCAACAGCGAGGCCATGGCCATAAGCAATGGTCATTGTGCTCAGCTCGCTCCAGTGCTTGGGCACCATAGGCTCAGCACTTTCGGGCAATTCTGTGCGCATCCGGTCGAGCTGGCCCATCTTGCGCAGAAATGCCTTGTGACCATCCACACCCACCATCAGTGCAATACGCGCTGTGCCGATGTTGGAGGAATAGGTGAAAACTTCCGGCACACTCAGCATGCGGTTTTGTGCATGATAATCGCCGATCTTGAAGCGGCCATAGCGCAAGGCCGAGCGCGCATCGATGGAGGAGCGTAGATTGACCTTGCCATTATCCATGGCCATGGCGAGCGTCAGCGCCTTGAAGGTCGAGCCCATTTCAAACACGCCCACCGACATGCGGTTGATGCGGTTGGGATCAAGCGCATCGGTTGGCACGTTCGGGTCAAAGTCAGGATAAGAGGCGAGTGCAACAATCTCGCCTGTGTTCACATCCATAATGGCGGCCGCACCGGCCTTGGCCTTGAATTTCTCAATGCCCTTCACAAGCTCGTCACGCAAAGCATGCGTGGCCTTGAGATCCAGCGAGAGCTGCACAGGTTTGAGATCGGCTGCAGTGAGTGCAAAGCCTGCGCCTTTCAGATCACCCAAGCCCTGATTGTCGATATATTTTTCAATGCCCGCGATGCCCTGATTGTCGACATTGGTTGCGCCCAACACATGAGCGGCAATCGGGCCATTTGGATAAATGCGCTTGTTTTCTGGCACGGACTTGATGCCCGGCAGACCAAGACGAAACACTTCCTGCTGCTCAGCCGGGCTGACGCCGCGCTTGATCCACACGAAGCCTTTGCGCGACCCCAAGCGCTCGCGCAGATCATTGGCATTGAGGCCCGGCAAGACAGCGGTGAGCAATTCCACCGCTTCATCCTTGTCGATGATGCGGCGGGGCTCGGCAAAGATCGACATGGTTTTCAGATCAGCCGCCAGCACTTCGCCGTTGCGGTCGAGAATATCAGGACGGGCGGCGGATGCAGCTTCCGAGGCCGCACGGCGCAATGTCTGCGCTTCCGGCTTCATGCCCAGATAGACAAGCTTGCCACCGATCAGACAATAGAGCGCGACAAAACCAACAGCGACCAAGCGAATGCGATGCGTGCTCTTGTCGATGCGCGTGCGCATGAGATTGGAGAGCAAACGCATAAAGCCGCCACCTTTGGGCGGCTCTTGTCGGGCCTGCGCCTCAACAAAATGCACTTTGGGGCCAGGATGGCGTGCATCCGGATCAAAAGGTTTCATCGTGCTGGCCTCGCCACATTTTTCGGCGCTGGTTTTTTCTCGTCGCCAAACACATCGCTCAGGCCCAGTGACTCAAGCTTGCGGCCAATGGAATCCACCCGCGGCGGCTGGTCAGGAATATCCTGAGCCGAGATGATGATCTGATTGTTGGACAATTGCTGCAGATCAAGATGGCGCTCGGCCAACATTTGCAGCCGTTCCGGGCGCACCAAATATGACCATTCTGCGCGCAGCATGCTGATCTTGTCCTGCTCGGCATTGATCTGATGCTGCAGCTTCACGATCTGCTCGGAATAGAGGATCGTCTCATATTTGATCGAATAGGCGTAGACGGCGGAGCCAACCAGCGCGCCAATGGCCAGGACGTTGAGATAACGCAGCATATCAGCGTCCTTTCGCGGCAGGTGTAGGCAGGCTCGCAAGATCAGCCAGCGCCGGATCAATCCCCTGCGCCTGTGTTTCCTTGCGAATGCCAGCACGCAAACGCGCAGAGCGTGCACGCGGATTGCGATGTGTTTCTTCAGGGCCCGCCGTCACTGGCTGTTTGCCCGCAAGCGTGAAGGTGGAGGGCGGCGGCACAGGCTCGCCGGGCAGAAGGCGCGAGGATGCGCGCCCGCGATTGGAGCGCAGCGCGAAAAATTGTTTGACGATCCGGTCTTCCAGCGAATGGAAACTCACCACTGCCAGACGCCCGCCGGGTGCCAGCAATGTTTCAGCGCCCGCAAGGGCGGCGACCAATTCGCCAAGCTCATTGTTGACGGCAATGCGCAGACCCTGAAACGAGCGCGTGGCGGGGTGAATATCCTGCGGGCGCGCCGGGATGATGCGTCCGATCAATTCGGCCAGCTCTTTGGTGGTTGTATAGGGCTGCGTCTCGCGATCATGCACAATGGCGCGTGCGATACGGCGCGAGGCGCGCTCCTCGCCATAATGATAGAGAATATCGGCGATCTCTTCTTCCGACGCGCCATTCACAATGTCAGCGGCACTGCGGCCCGACTGGCTCATGCGCATGTCGAGCGGGCCTTCAAAGCGGAAGGAAAAGCCGCGCGCTGCTTCATCAAGCTGCATGGAGGAGACGCCAATGTCGAAAGTGGCGCCATCAAAAGCCGAAAGCCCGCGCCGCGCCGCCACATCGACGCAGGTGGAAAATTGCGCATGTTCCAGCATCAGGCGGCCATCGTATTTTTCAACGAGCGCTTGGCCTGCCGCAATGGCATCGGGATCACGGTCAAAGGCCAGCACGCGTGTACCGGGCGTCTCGAGGATGGCTTGCGTGTAGCCGCCAGCACCAAAAGTGCCGTCGAGATACAGGCCGCCTTCGCGAATATCGAGCGCGTGGAGAACCTCAGTCAGGAGTACGGGAATGTGCCGGGCCGGTCCGCCTGCGGCGAGAGAAGTCTCAACGCCGCGGCCCTGGTCCATTCCCGTACTCCTTGAGGTCGCGGCTAACTGGTCGCCGCGTGCCGGTTGCTGAGCTCTTTCCGTAGGTCGCGCACCCGGTTTCTGGCCTCGTCCAGATGCGCACGGAAGCGGCTCGGCTCCCAGATTTGAAACTTGTGTCCCTGCCCCACGAAGGTCACTTCCGCTGTGATCCCCGCGTAAGCCTTGACGCTTTCTGTCAGAACGACACGGCCTTCCGTATCGACCTTCAAGATTTCGCTCGTTCCCAACAGAGCTGTCGAAAACAGGTCGCGCTCCTCCGAATAAGGAGACAATCTGTCCAACAACCCGTCGATCTCCTTCAGCAGCGCATGGCCACCGCAGTCGACCGTCTGCGCGTCGAGCGAGGGATGAACGTACAGACCCTCGAATCCATCGCGCACCAGCACCGCTCGAAACGTGGCCGGGATCGAAACACGGCCCTTTGAGTCGAGCCGGTTGGTGAAGTGCGAAACGAAACGGTCCAAAACGCTTAACCCACGCGAAACACAGAACCCGACCTGAAGCAGGCACAGCACAACCCACGAGGTCCGCCTGAAGGCGGCACCCGGGATACGCCGAAAACTGAACTCCGAACGGGATGATTTGGGATAGCATGGGACTATATGGGCGTCAATTGAAAACGAGTCATTTCGGGACAGGTCTGTCCCAAGGCCCATTAGGAAGCTTTAACCATTAACGAAGGGTTGAATCTGGGCGGAAAGCCCGGAAAAGACTCCTGAAAATGCGCTTTTTTCAGCCCGACGCACCCTGCCCCTCCACAATCTGGGCAGGCGAGCGCCCCCGCGCCTTCTTGCCCCAAATGCTATTACTGTATAAAGATATGTTTATATCCTTGGATTGCCAGCCCCGGTGCCCGCCCCATGACACAGGTCACAACGCTCGAACTGATCACCGCGCTGGAAGCCGCCGGCGAGATCACGCGCATCCGCCTGATTGCGCTGCTGGCGGAAGCCGAGCTCACTGTGAGCGAGCTCATCACCATTCTGGGCCAGTCGCAGCCGCGCATTTCGCGCCATTTGAAGCTTTTGGCCGAAGCGGGTCTGGTGGAGCGCCATCGCGAGGGGGCCTGGGCTTTCTTCCGGCTGAATGATCGCGGCGCCATGGGCGAAGTGGCGCAGGCCATTGTCGCGCGCCTTGATCGCGCCGACCCCGTGCTCGCCAATGACCACGCGCGCCTGTCAGATGTGCGCCGCGCGCGCTCTGAACAGGCGGCGCGCTATTTTGCCGAACAAGCGGAAGACTGGGATCGCATCCGCTCGCTGCACGTGCCCGAAGAGCGCGTGGAAGCAGCGCTTCGCGACATTATCGGCAAGAAGACGTTTCACGCCGTGCTGGACTTGGGCACGGGCACCGGCCGCATGCTGGAATTAATGGCGCCTTTCGCACAGCGCGCGGTGGGTGTGGACCAAAGCCCTGCCATGCTGAATGTTGCCCGTGCGCGCATTGAACATGCGGGCCTGCGCAATGCGCAATTGCGCCAAGGCGATATTTACGCCCTACCCGTTGAGCACGACGCCTATGATCTCGTCGTTGTGCATCAAGTCCTGCACTATCTGGACGATCCGGCGCGCGCCTTGCGCGAGGCCGTGCGCACGTTGCGCCCCGGTGGGCGCATCGTCATCATTGATTTCGCGCCGCATGAACTGGAATTCTTGCGCGAGAAACATGCCCATCGCCGCTTGGGCTTTTCGCCTGAGGAAATCTCGGGGCTTTTGCAGGAATGCGGCCTCGACATTGAAGACAAGCGCGACCTTGCGCCTTTCGCCAAAAATGACAGCCAGCTCACCGTGTCGATCTGGGTCGGCCGCGACCGCCGTGTCGTGACCGATCTGATCCCACGCGGCACCCGCGAGGTCGCCTGATGAATTCCGCGCTTCGCCCAAGCCGCAACGGCCAGCCCAAAATTGCGGTCTCGTTTGAATTCTTCCCGCCCAAATCTGCGGAAATGGAAACCAATCTGTGGGAGAGCATCCATCGCCTTGCGCCCTTGGAGCCATCCTTTGTGTCTGTGACCTATGGTGCAGGTGGCACGACGCGCGAGCGCACGCATGCGACTGTTGCACGCCTCGTCAAAGAGACAGCGCTGAAGCCTGCTGCCCATCTCACCTGTGTGGGCGCGACACGTGAGGAAGTCGACAGCGTCATCCGCTCTTATGCGGAAGCGGGCGTGAAGCACATTGTGGCCCTGCGCGGCGATCCGCCAGAAGGGCCCGGCACACAGTTTCAAGCCCACCCCGGCGGCTATCAGACATCGACCGATCTTGTGGCAGGCATTCGCAGGCTTGGCGATTTTGAAGTCACTGTCTCGGCCTATCCTGAAAAGCACCCCGAGAGCGGCACGCTGGATCAGGATATTGATGTGCTGGCGGCGAAAGTCGATGCAGGCGCCACGCGCGCTATTACGCAATTCTTCTTCGAGAATGAGAGCTATCTCAAATATCTCAACCGCGTGCGCCAACGTGGCATTAACATCCCCATTCTGCCGGGCATTGTGCCCGTGCAGAATTTCAAACAGACCGCGAACTTTGCGCAGAAGACGGGTGCGAGCGTGCCGCAATGGCTGGCTGACCGTTTTGCTGGCCTCGAAAATGATCCCGCCACGCGCCGCCTGATCGCAGCGGCGGTGGCGGCAGAGCAAGTGCTCGACCTGGTGGACGAGGGCATTTGCGATTTCCATTTCTACACGATGAACAAGGCCGATCTGGTTTACGCGATCTGCCATTTGCTCGGCCTGCGGGCGAGGGTTTGACAATGAATATGAAGACGCCACGCAACGGCGAAGAGATCCGCACCGCCCTGACTGCGCTCGCACAGGAGCGCATCCTGCTGCTCGATGGCGCCATGGGCACGATGATTCAGGACCGCAAATTCTCGGAAGAGGATTTCCGAGGCGCGCGTTTCAAAGACTGGAAGCGCGATCTGCGTGGCAATAATGACCTGCTGATCCTCACCCAGCCGGACGCCATTCGCGATATTCATCTCGCCTATTTTCTGGCTGGCGCGGATATTTGCGAGACCAACACGTTCTCCTCAACCACCATCGCGCAGGCTGATTATGGCCTCGAAGATGTTGTGACCGAACTCAACCGCGAAGGCGCGCGGCTGGCCCGTGAAGCGGCTGATCTTGCGCAAGCCAAAGACGGACGCCGCCGTTTTGTCGCCGGCGCCATGGGGCCAACCAATCGCACAGCCTCGCTCTCACCTGATGTGAATGATCCGGGCTACCGCGCCGTCACATTCGATGAATTGCGTGCAGCCTATGCGCAGGCCGCCCAAGGTCTGATCGAAGGCGGTGCCGATCTCATGCTGATCGAAACCGTGTTCGACACACTCAATGCCAAAGCCGCTTTGGCTAGCATTGAAGACGCCTTTGTCGCCACAGCCACGCGTCTGCCCATCATCATTTCAGGCACGATCACGGATCTGTCGGGCCGTACGCTCTCTGGCCAGACGGCGGAAGCTTTCTGGATTTCGCTGCGTCACGCCAAGCCATTTGCCATTGGTTTGAACTGCGCATTGGGTGCGCGAGAAATGCGTGCCCATGTGGCCGATCTCGCACGTCTCGCCGATACGCTCATCATTGCCTATCCCAATGCGGGCCTGCCCAATGAATTCGGTCTCTATGATGAAAGCCCGGATTATATGGCGTCTCTGGTTGGCGAATTTGCGGATGCGGGTCTGGTTAACATTCTGGGCGGCTGCTGCGGCACGACGCCCGCCCATATTGAAGCCATCGGCAAGCGCATTGCAGGTGTCGCACCGCGCAAGCCGGTTGAGGTTGCGCCCATGCTGCTGCTGGCTGGCCTCGAGCCGTTCAAACTCACGCCCGACATTCGCTTTGTGAATGTGGGTGAGCGCACGAATGTCACGGGCTCGGCGCGGTTTCGCAAACTCATCAAGAACGGCGAATATGCCGCCGCTCTGGATGTCGCACGCGATCAGGTCGCCAATGGCGCGCAGATCATCGACATCAATATGGATGAAGGCCTGCTCGATTCACAAAAGGCCATGGTTGATTATCTCAACCTGCTGGCAGCAGAACCCGATATCGCGCGTGTGCCGATCATGGTCGATTCCTCGAAATTCGAGGTGATCGAGGCTGGCCTGAAATGCATTCAGGGCAAGGCAGTGGTGAATTCCATCTCGCTGAAAGAAGGCGAAGAGAAATTCATTGAACAGGCCAAAATCGTCCAGCTCTATGGCGCCGCTGTCGTCGTCATGGCCTTTGATGAAAAGGGCCAAGCTGACACATTGGCGCGCAAGGTTGAGATTTCCACGCGCGCCTACCGCATTCTGGTCGATCAGCTCGGCTTCCCGCCAGAAGACATTATCTTCGATCCCAATGTTTTCGCGATTGCGACCGGCATTGAAGAGCACGACAATTATGGCGTCGATTTTATTGAGGCCACGCGCCAGATCCGCGCAACGCTCCCCCATGTGCATGTGTCGGGCGGCGTCTCCAATCTCTCCTTCTCCTTCCGCGGCAATGAGCCGGTGCGCGAGGCCATGCATTCGGTGTTTCTGTTCCATGCCATTCAGGCGGGCATGGATATGGGCATTGTCAATGCGGGCCAGCTTTCGGTCTATGAAGAGATCGACGCGGAATTGCGCGAGGCGTGTGAAGATGTCGTGCTCAACCGCCGTGCAGATTCCACCGAGCGGCTGCTCAATCTGGCCGAAAAATACAAAGGCCAGACGGGCGAGGTGAAGGCCAAGGATCTGGTCTGGCGCGAACAGGGCGTCGAAAAGCGCCTTGAACATGCACTCGTCAATGGCATCACTGAATATATCGATATTGACGTCGAAGAAGCCCGCCAGAAATCGGCGCGTCCGCTCGATGTCATTGAAGGCCCGCTGATGGCCGGCATGAATGTGGTGGGCGATCTGTTTGGTGCTGGCAAAATGTTTCTCCCGCAGGTGGTGAAATCCGCCCGCGTGATGAAACAGGCCGTCGCCTGGCTCATGCCCTATATGGAAGAAGAAAAAGCCCGCAACGGCGGCACGACACGTTCCAGCGCTGGTAAAATTCTCATGGCGACCGTCAAGGGTGACGTGCACGACATTGGCAAGAATATTGTCGGCGTGGTTCTGGCTTGCAACAATTACGATGTGATTGATCTGGGCGTCATGGTGCCTGCGGCCAAAATTCTCGAGACCGCGCGAAAAGAAAAGGTCGATGTGATCGGCCTGTCGGGCCTGATCACACCCTCACTCGAAGAAATGGCCTTTGTCGCCTCCGAAATGGAGCGCGAAGGCTTTGACATCCCGCTTCTGATCGGCGGCGCGACGACGAGCCGTGTGCATACGGCAGTCAAAATCCATCCCAATTACAAGCGCGGGCAATCGGTCTATGTGACCGATGCGAGCCGTGCGGTGGGTGTCGTCTCGGCACTTCTGTCGCCCGATGCAAAGGGCCAATATGTCGAGACGGTCCGCGCCGAATATAAAAAAGTGGCGGATGCGCATGCGCGCGCCGAGACTGACAAGCAACGCTTGCCGCTGTCGCGCGCACGCGCCAATGCGCTGAAGATTGACTGGGCCCATTATGCGCCAGCCAAGCCGACATTTTTGGGCACACGCACGTTCCGCTCTTATGATGTCGCCGATCTCGTGCCCTATATTGACTGGACGCCTTTCTTCCAGACCTGGGAGATGAAGGGTCGCTTCCCCGCTTTGCTGGAAGATGAAAAGCAAGGGGCCGCCGCCCGCCAGCTTTATGAAGATGCGCAAGCCATGCTGAAGCGCATTGTGGAGGAACGCTGGTTCCAGCCCAAGGCCATCATCGGCTTCTGGCCTGCCAATTCTGTTGGTGACGATATTGCGCTCTATACGGGCGAGTCACGCGCTGAGAAACTGGCCACCTTCTTCACGCTGCGCCAGCAATTGCAGCGGCGCGATGGCAAGCCCAATGTGGCTTTGTCTGATTTCGTCGCGCCGGAATCTTCTGGCCTGAAAGATTATGTCGGTGGCTTTGTTGTGACCGCAGGCATGGAAGAAGAACGCATTGCCGAGCGCTTTGCGCGCGCCAATGATGATTACCAATCGATCATGGTCAAAGCTTTGGCTGATCGCATTGCCGAGGCTTTTGCCGAACAGATGCACGAGCGCGTGCGGCGCGAATTCTGGGCCTATGCGGCCGATGAAACACTCACCAATGAACAGCGCATTGCCGAAGATTATGCCGGAATCCGCCCGGCACCCGGCTATCCCGCGCAGCCTGATCATACAGAGAAGGCGACCTTGTTTGACCTGCTGGCGGCTGAGCGGCGCATTGGTGTGAAACTGACCGAGTCCTATGCGATGTGGCCGGGCTCATCTGTATCGGGTCTCTATATTGCGCAGCCGGAGAGCTATTATTTCGGTGTCGCCAAGATTGAGCGTGATCAGGTTGAAGATTATGCCGCGCGCAAGGGCATGGCGATCCGCGAGGTCGAGCGCTGGCTGGCGCCGATTCTCAACTACAATCCGGCAAGTCTGGCTCTCGACGCAGCAGAGTGAGGCGGCTATTCTCTGCGGCATAAAGGACGCAAACAGTCCTGCCGGGAGGAGAGAATGGCGCTTTTACAAAACCAGCCTCGTCATTGCGAGGAGGCCCGCAGGGCCGACGCGGCAATCCAAAGGCCACGCGTTGGCTCTGGA
Organism: Beijerinckiaceae bacterium; assembly: GCA_947452005.1. GTDB lineage: Bacteria > Pseudomonadota > Alphaproteobacteria > Rhizobiales > Beijerinckiaceae > Terripilifer. The sequence goes on from CANGBC010000003.1 coordinate 60,790, forward strand.
TTGCTTCGCTGCGCTCGCAATGACGGCGTGAAGGTTGCAGCACTGCTCCTCGCACTCACCAGCGCTGCCCACGCTGACCCCATCGAAGATTTCTACAAAAGCAAAACGCTCAACATGATCATCGGCCTTGGCGAAGGTGGTGGTTATGATCTCTCGGCGCGACTTGTTGCGCAGCATCTTGGTGACTTCATTCCGGGCAAGCCTGTAGTCGTGCCGCGCAATATGCCGGGCGCGGGCTCCATTGCAGCTGCGGAATATGTCTACAATCTCGCGCCCAAAGACGGCACGACACTGGCCCTCTTCCAACCAACCTTCGTGCTGGAAAAAATCACCGACAAGGCGCGCAAGTTTGAGCCCGAAAAATTCGGCTGGATCGGCCGTGTCGATCAATCGGTGCTGGTCGGTCTTGTCTATAAAGCCTCCAAAGCGCAGACGATTGAGGAAATCAAACAGACCGAAACCGTGCTCTCTGCCAATGCCGCGGCTGGCACATCGGCAACCATTCCATGGGCGCTCAACCGGCTGATTGGCACCAAGTTCAAAGTCATTCTGGGCTTTCCCTCCTCCGCCGCCATGGGTCTGGCGCTCGAGCGTGGTGAAGCCGATGGCATCGGCTCGACGAGCTGGGATTATCTGCAGACCAAGCAGGACTGGTTTGACGAGAAGAAGATCAAAATCCTCTACACAATCTCGACGCGCCGCTATCAGGAGATCCCCGATGTGCCCAGCGTGCTTGAGCTCACCCATGTCGAGAAGGATCGCAATGTGCTGAAGCTCATGGCCAGCACATCCGACATTGGCCGCGCGTTTCTCACCACACCGGGCGTGCCGCCGGAGCGGCTGGAGGCGTTGCGCAAATCGTTCGATGCGATGACCAAGGCGGAGAGTTTCAAAGCGGATGCGGCCAAACGCCGGTTGGGTGTGGACCCGATGGGTGGCGCGGAATTGCAGGCTTTGATGGTGGATGTGGCCAGTCAGCCCGATGCCGTGATTGAGGCCATGAAAGCCGCCGTTCTACCGCCGGGGAAAGAGTGACAAAAACACCCTCTCCCAGAGGGAGAGGAGATTGTAACCCCTCATCCGCCCTGCTTCGCAGGGCACCTTCTCCCTATGGGAGAAGGAGGGCCGCCCCCTTTTCGCCAGAATTGCGGTTCAGTTAAAGACGCATGATATTCCGTGCCGTCTTTATCTTCGCTCTTGCCGCCCCCCCTGCCCTTGCGCAAGAGGCGCAAGATTGCGGTGCGTGCACGGATCTTGATCGTGCGACGATGGCTGAACCTGTGATGGTGCCAGCCCTTCCGGCTGCACCAAGGCCTTTGGCCACACCTGATCGTGGTCAGGCATTCGATATTCCCGGCGTCAATGTGCCGAGCATCTATTACAAGCCCGGCGCTGGTCTCTGGGTGAGTGATGCCACACCGGGCGGCGTTTTCGTGCGGCCGAAGAAAGACAAATTCTCGATCGACATGCGCTTCTAATCGCGAGATGCAATCAGATCGCGCAGGGTTGTGATGGTTGAGGCATCCGCAATGCCATCCACGCGCTCTTGACGGAAGTGGCGCTGAAACGCACGCACCACTTGCTCCGTTGCCTGATCAAAAACACCCGTCACGCTAATGCCATAGCCATAGATGGCAAACATGGCTTGCAGCGCCTGCACCGGCTGGCCCTCATCGCCCAGCGCAAAAAAGCGCCCGCCCGATATTGGCGCGGGCTTTACCCAATGGCCCACACCGCGTGCGGCCAAAACAGCCCACGGAAATTTTTCACCCGGATCGCATTTGCGCGCGGGCGCCACATCCGAATGCGCCAGCACGCGATGCTGGGGAATGATGTGCCGCGCGCGCAGATCAGCGCAGAGCGCAATAGTCGCTTCAATTTGAGCATCAGTGAAGGGTGGCGAGCCGCCCTCATTCCCCGGATTGACGATCTCAATGCCAATCGAGCGCGAATTGATATCGCTCTCGCCAGACCACGAGGCCACGCCTGCATGCCAGGCACGACGCGCTTCGGGCACGAGCTGGAGAATATCGCCATCTTCCCAGATGAAATAATGCGCTGAGACTTCCGACAATGGATTGGTGAGGCGCTGCAGCGCTTCTGTGCCGGTGGGCATGCCTGTGTAATGCACGAGGATCATGTCAGGCGCACCGCCCTTGCGCTCGCCGTGATTGGGCGAGGGAAAGACTTTTTTGGCGTGCGGCGAATCCGGCTTGGGCTGGCTCATGGCCCTGTCATAAACAAAACCCTCTCCACACGGGAGAGGGTTTTGCGAGATCTCATCAATAGCGCACCCAGCGCACACAATATTGGTCGCCATAGCGATCATAGGCGACGCGTGCGCAGCGGCGGCGATCATCTGGTGCCGTATTGGCCCCGATAATGGCACCGGTTGCCGCACCCAGAGCACCGCCCACCAGCGCGCCAGAGCCACGGCCCGTGGCCAGACCACCAATGGCTGCGCCTGTGGCGCCACCAATCAAAGCGCCACCCGTGGCGCGCTCACCCGGCGTATTGCAGCCTGCCAGCGGCAGAGCGGCCAATAGTGATGCTGCGAGGAGAATTCTTTTCATGTGGCAGCTCCCTTGGAATGAACCCAGCGCGAGAGAAGTAGAGCACAGGCGCGTGGACCCGTCATCTGATCAGGATCAAGAGCGGCAAACTTGACCCGCCCGCATGCGCTCTCTAGGAGCATGAGCGCCAGTCGGCTGGACGGCCGCTGTCGCAAGACAGAGGAAAGTCCGGGCTCCATGAAGATACGGTGCCGGATAACATCCGGCGAGGGTGACCTCAGGGAAAGCGCCACAGAGATTGAACCGCCATGGCTCTCAGCCAAGGTAAGGGTGAAAAGGTGCGGTAAGAGCGCACCGGACCTCCAGCAATGGGGGTCGCATGGCAAGCCCCACCGGGAGCAAAACCGAATAGGGGTGACAAGATTCACGCAAGTGCATCGGGCCTGTCTTCAGGTCGTCGCCCGGGTTGGTCGCTAGAGGCGGTTGGTAACAACCGTCCCAGAGGAATGGCCGTCACGTGCGGAGCAATCCGCGCCATACAGAACCCGGCTTATAGGCCGACTGGCATTTTTATTTCACGTCGAAACCGCGTCGCGCAAAGGTCTCAACACCCTTTGCCGACGTGACGGCCGCGAAAAAATCTTTCGCCGCTGCACTGCTGGCACCTTCTTTGGTCAACGCGACCGCGTAAGACGACACAAGCTGATAGGTGTCCGGCATCATGCCGCCGACATCAACGCCCGGCACACCCTGGATTTCCGTCGTCTGCGTGAAGCCGATCTGCGCTTTGCCTTCCGCCACGGCCTTCGACACATCAGCGCCATCGCGGCCATAAACAGCCTTGGCTTTCATGGGCTCAAGAATACCCATCTGCTCGAGTGTTTTTGAGAAGTGGATGCCGGTTGTCGCGCCTTGCGCGGGGTCAGGCCATGAGACAGTGGACGCAGCCAAGAGCACGTCTTTGAATTTGTCTGCGCTCGAAATATCGGGGCGCGCCGCGCCCTGCTTCACGGCCATGCCCATACGCACGCGGCCAACGACAATCGGCTCAGCCTCAACCAGAAAAGCTTTCGCATCGCGAAGGCCACCGAGCGAAGAGAAAACCACATCGGCCTTTTCGCCATCAGTCAGTTTCTTGCCAATGCCACCTGCCGTGCCAAAGCTCGCGACAATCTTGTGGCCGGTGTCTTTCTCGAAAGCGCCAACAATATCCTGAACCGCCTGCGACACGGCACCCGTGGCAAAAACCTTGATCTCCGCCGCATGGGCGGGGGCGGCAAGGGCGACAAGGGTAGCGATGGCGGCGATGCGGATCATGGGCGTTTTCCTGATCAATTGAGATGTTGTGTGGTTTACGGCCGAGAACGAAACCCGATCACTTCCGTCCCGTCATTGCGAGCAAAGCGAAGCAATCCAGAGGCAGCGCGTGAGGCTTTCTGGATTGCCGCGTCGCTGCGCTCCTCGCAATGACGGCCCTGAGTTCGTTACCTCGCGCCCGTCATTGCTTCGCCTTCGGCTCACGAGACGCATAAAAAAGGCGGGCCTGAGCCCGCCTTTCTCACTCGACGCTTAGCGCGAGAATTTCTTGTACTTGAGGCGCTTGGGCACGATCGAGTCGATGCCCAGACGGCGCTTTTTGTCTTCTTCGTAATCCTGGAAGTTGCCTTCAAACCATTCCACATGGCTGTCGCCTTCAAAGGCCAACATGTGGGTGGCGATGCGATCGAGGAAGAAGCGATCATGCGAGATGATCACGGCGCAGCCGGCATATTCGGTCAGCGCATCTTCGAGCGCACGCAATGTATCGACGTCGAGATCGTTGGTAGGTTCGTCGAGCAGCAAGACATTTGCGCCGAGCTTCAGCATTTTGGCCAGATGCACGCGGTTGCGCTCACCACCTGAGAGCATGCCAACTTTTTTCTGCTGGTCAGCGCCCTTGAAGTTGAAGGTCGAGCAATAGCCGCGCGAATTGATTTCGCGCTTTCCCAGATAAATGATCTCGTTGCCACCGGAAATTTCTTCCCAGACGGTCTTGTTGGCGTCCAGCGCATCGCGCGACTGATCGACATAACCAAGCTTGACGGATTCACCGATCTTGATCGTGCCGGCATCAGGCGTTTCCTGACCGGTGATCATGCGAAACAGCGTGGTCTTGCCAGCACCGTTGGGACCAATGACGCCAACAATGCCGCCGGGCGGCAATTTGAACGACAGATCTTCAATCAGCAGTTTGTCAGCAAACGCCTTGTTGAGATGTTCAAACTCAATGACGTTCTGGCCCAGACGCTCGGCCACGGGAATGATGATCTGCGCGGTGGACGGCGCTTTGTCATTCTGCTTGGCGACGAGATCTTCATAACGCGAGATACGCGCCTTGCTCTTGGCCTGGCGCGCTTTTGGCGAGGAGGCAATCCATTCGCTTTCGGCTTCCAATGCGCGCTGACGGGCCTCGTCCTCGCGGCCTTCCTGCTCAAGACGCTTCTGCTTCTGCTTCAGCCACGAGGAATAATTGCCCTCGTAGGGAATGCCGCGGCCGCGATCGAGTTCAAGAATCCAGCTCGTCACATTGTCCAGGAAGTAGCGATCATGGGTGACGATCAGAATGGCGCCCGGATATGAGCGCAAATGGCCTTCGAGCCAGTTCACCGTTTCCGCATCGAGATGGTTGGTGGGCTCATCGAGCAGCAGAAGCTCAGGCTGTTCGAGCAAGAGCTTGCACATGGCGACACGACGACGCTCACCACCTGAGAGTTTGCCAACTTCCCAATCATCGGGCGGGCAACCCAAAGCATCCATCGCCTGATCGACCTGCGCGTCGAGATCCCAGAGGTTTTGTGCCTCGATCTCGTCCTGCAGCTTGGTCATTTCATCGGCTGTCTCGTCCGAATAATTCATCGCCAATTCATTGTAGCGATCGAGAATGTCTTTCTTGGCTTTCACGCCGAGCATGACATTGCCGCGCACATCCAGCGTCTCATCGAGCTTGGGTTCCTGCGGCAGATAGCCAACGCGCGCGCCATCAGACACCCAGCCCTCGCCCGTAAATTCGGTGTCGATGCCAGCCATGATGCGCAACAGCGTTGATTTACCCGCGCCGTTGACGCCGAGCACGCCGATCTTCGCATCCGGATAGAAAGACAGATGGACGTTATCGAGGACCTTCTTGCCACCGGGCCAAGTCTTGGTGAGGCCCTGCATGTGATAGATGAATTGGCGCGCCATGGTCGGATCACGTTTCCAGAAATGAGAAATCTGGCCTGCTTTTATCGGCTCTGCCTGACAGGGTCCAGTGGTCTAAAATTTGCGCCACAGGCCGATGATCGTGCCACGCTCATAGCGCGTCGACACCCCGCCGATGCTGGCGAAAGAGCCAAGCTGCAACGACCATCCACGGCCCAGTTTGGAGACGGTCGAGGCTTCGAATTTGGTCTGGCTGGGCGTGCGCATCTGCCCGGGCGCATTGGGATAAAAGGTCTGAAACCATTGCATCAGCATCAGCTGATCGGAAAACTGCCACCAGCCCAGCGTCACATCCGCCCGCACTTCATCGGGCCACGGATCCTCCCGCTTGACCCAGGCCAGCCCAAAATCAGCAAAGCCATCGCGGCCAAGCCAGCTGAGACCTGAACGCCCGAGACCCAAGAGCAATTCGCTGCGCCAGCGGTTTTCAGGCAGAAAAGCCGGGTCGCTGCGGGCTGGCACGCGGAAAAGTCCCTGAAAGGACACAACCGTGGCGCCGAAGTCGTGCACCCGCCAGCGCGCGCCCAAATCCAGCGAACCAATGTTCCACGCCTCAGCTGCGGGTGGACCTTCCATCGCCACATGACGGCCGGTTGGCACCATCATCAACGTCACATCGCGGTTGAGGCCATATTCGATCAGCGTCGAGGTTTCCGTCTTGCGATAGAGCGGCTCAGGTTGCGGGCGCCCGGACCCATCATATTTCAGCCGGGAGGCTGACAACCGCATCGTGCTGATCACTTGCCAATGGCCAGGCTCCAGCAAAAACGCGCCCGCCTGCGCCCGCTCGCTCAAGGCCGCGACCAAGACCACCAGACCGAGAACAAAAGGCGAAACTTTGGGTATGACAATCATTTACATAAAAGTTACGAACATAAAGGAAACAGATACATCTAGAGGGTGAGTCGCGGGGCACTGGCAAGACACAATGGCGCGTGCTGCGCCGATATGCCCACGTTGCAAAGCCTGAAGCCTTGCGCCATCTTGCGCGCCATCAGGGGCCCCATCGATCTGCCCGGAAAGTCCACATGAGCTATCTTGATTTCGACGCCCTTGCCCGCACGCCGCTGCAGAACGATCCCTATGATTGGCTGATCGTTGAAAATTTCATCAAACCTGAGCGGTTTGCGGACGTTTCCAAGGATTATCCGCAAGTGCCCGGCCCCGGCTCGCATCCGCCAGCCGAGCTCGACATTCAAGGACATTTCGCAAAGCTGATGGATGAATTCCTCGGCCCGGAATTTCAGAAGCTTGTCGAAGACAAATTCGATCTCGATCTCACCGGCCGCCCGACCATGTACACGGTGCGCGGCTTCGTGCGTCAGCGCGACGGTGAAATCCATACCGATTCCAAAACCAAGATCATCACGGTCCTGCTCTATATGAATGAGGGCTGGGAGGCCGATGGCGGTCGCCTGCGCATTCTGCGCTCAGGCACAGATCTCAATGATTACGTTGCAGAAGTGCCGCCCTATGGCGGCACGCTGCTGATCTTCCGCCGTGCAGATAATTCCTGGCACGGACACAACCCCTCTGAGGGGCCACGTCGCGCGATCCAGCTCAACTGGGTGACCAGCCAGGATGTGGTGGACCGCGAGCAGAGCCGACATTCCTTCTCGACCAAACTGAAAAAAGTCACAGGCGCCTTGTTCGGACGCTGATGACCCCGCACCAAGAACAAGAAGAACGGAGAGAAACTTGACCGATTTTGCTGGTGACAATCTTCTGCGCGCGCAAGTCGCGGCCTGCACGCTGCTGCTCAATGATCTCAAGATCATGGGCTATAGCGGGCACGTCTCAGCGCGCATTCCTGGCCGCGATGCCTATCTCATTCAAGGCTTTGACCAGCCCCGCTCAGGGCTGCGTCCGGAACATCTGCTGATCTGCGATTATGATGGCAAAATGCTCTCTGGCCCTCCCGGCCAGCGCCCGCCCGCAGAAGTCTTTTTGCATGGCGAAATTTTGCGCGCGCGCCCCGACATCAATTCGGTCGCGCATTTCCATCATGACATCACCAATGTTTTCACGCTCGTTGAAGGCGTCGAGCTGCTGCCGCTGAAGAACCATGCCGTGCGCTGGGTCTCGGGCATGCCTGTGCATGATGATCCCTCGCATGTGGCCAGCTCCGAACTTGGCCGCGCTGTGGCCAAGACGCTGGGTGCCCATCACGCGATGCAGATCCGCGCGCATGGTCAGGTTGTGTGCGCAGAATCGGTTCCCGCTGTGCTGGTTGATGCCGTGCATTTCGTCGAGAATGGCGAGGCCATGTATAATGCGGCCTCCATCGGCAAGGTGCGCCCGCTGTCTGACAGCGACATCGCCTCCTTCCTGCGCGACTTCAAGCGCGTGCCGCATGTGAAGAAGCTTTGGAAATATTACATCGAAGGCGGCAAAAGCTCAGGCCTCATCCCGGAAGACTGGGAATTGAACGTCGAGAACGCATAATATGAAAAGGGCCGCTGATGCGGCCCTTTTTTATGCGTCGTCATTGCGAGCGTAAGCGAAGCAATCCAGAAGCAACACGTGAGGCCCCTGGATTGCTTCGTCGCTTACGCTCCTCGCAATGACGGGTTAAAACGGCAGGCCCACATAATTCTCCGCCAGTGACGTCTGCCCTGCGCGTGATGAGAGAATGTAAGCCAGCTCCGCGCCGCGCACACGCGCATCGAAATCATCGGTCGCGGCGAAATTATGCAGCATGCTCGTCATCCACCACGAGAAACGCTGCGCCTTCCAGATGCGGGCCAGTGCTTTGTCTGCATAGCCATCAAGGCCGTCCTGCGACTTGGTCTTGTAATAAGAGACCAAAGCATTGCGCAGATAAAAAATATCGCTCGCCGCCAGATTGAGCCCCTTGGCCCCGGTAGGCGGCACGATATGGGCGGCATCACCTGCCAGAAACAAACGTCCATGGCGCATTTTCTCGCACACGAAAGAGCGCATCGGCGTCACGCTTTTTTCAAAGATGCGCCCTGTCACCAACTTGTCCTGATCGGCCTTGGGCAAGCGCAGACGCAATTCGTTCCACACCCGGTCATCTGACCAATCATCCGGATCGGTATCAGGCAGGCACTGGATATAATGGCGCACAACCTTGGTGGAGCGCATGGAATAAAGCGCAAAGCCGCGCGAATGGCGCGCATAGATCAATTCATCCGCCACGGGCGGGGCTTCGGCCAGAATGCCAAGCCAGCCGAACGGATAGACGCGCTCGTAGATTTTCAACAGGTCGGCTGGAATGGTCTGGCGCGCCACGCCATGAAAACCATCGCAGCCCGCAATGAAATCACAATGGACTTCATTGGTCTCACCGTCTTTCTGATAGGTCAGGCGCGGGTGATCTGTTTCGATGTCATGGATCGCAACGGCATCGCAATCAAAACGCAAATCACCACCAGCAGCGATGCGCGCATTGATCAGATCTTTGGTGACTTCTGTCTGGCCATAGACCACGACATGCTTGCCACCTGTCAGCTCTTCAAAATTAATCTCGAAGCGCTCATCCTCAATCGAAATATAGCAGCCCTTATGCACGAGGCCTTCGCGCGCGCAGCGCTCGCCCACGCCCGCTTCATTCAACAGATCAACCGTGCCCTGCTCGAGCACGCCAGCCCGGATGCGCCCCTCGACATAAGCGCGATCCTTGCGCTCCAGAATGACACTGGACACACCAGCCTTGTCGAGCAATTGCGCGAGCAAAAGACCAGCGGGGCCTGAGCCGATAATGCCAACCTGTGTACGTGTGATGGCCATGACATCCTCAATCTTGAAAAATCAGAGACGCGCTTTCAGGAAACGCAACAGGCGATGAGCGAAGAAGGCCGCATGCGAGCCTTCTTCAGCAAGCGGATCGCCCGCCCAATAATGCGGAGCACCCTCGACAATCGCCGTGCGCACCCAAAAGCCTGCCACTTTCAGCGCTTCCAGAAACACCTGCGATTGCTGCGCGGGATCAACAACATCATCGCGTGTGCCCCAAGCCAGAAACACGCCGGGCTTATTGAGCCGCTCAATGGCGTAAGACAAAGGCGAGGCATCAAAGGCCAGACGACGATCTTTCGATGGGATCGTGCCCAAAAACAGCTCGACGATATTTTGTCCCGCCGGGCGCATAGAAAGATCATGCTTCCATTGCGCGACGAGATCGAACACGCCGTAGATGGAGACAATCGCCTTCACCTCAGACGACAGCGCCGAATAATCTGACTTGGGCTGCGCCTCTGCAAACAAAGGCTCTTGACCGGCAAGACCAACCAGCGCTGCCAGATGACCGCCAGCACTCTCGCCCATCAGCGCAACGCGCGCAGGATCGACGCCAAGACCAGCGCCTTTCACAAATTGCACAGCGGCGCGCACATCATGCACAGCCTTGGGGAAAGACGGTGCGCCAGCACTGGCTGAGCGATAGACGGGCGCGAAAACCAGATAGCCGCGCTCGGCCAGCCAGGGGCCCAGATTCTGATAGACGGTCGGCGAGGCCTGCCGCCATCCGCCCCCGTGCAAAGCCACAATCGCGGGAAACGGCCCCGCGCCTGCTGGGCGATAGAGCGTGCCCTTCAGCGGCTGCCCGTCATGCGTGGCATAGATGACGTCTTTCTCGATCTGAACTTCGGCCCCGCTCATGCTTCCCCCAAAATTTCTGTCTGGGGCAATCATATCGGAGCCGTTTTCAGGAAGCGAGTGCGTCAAAAGCCTCCAGCGCCAGCTCGCCGAGCCCCGCCTCCAGCGAAATTTGCGGGGCCCAGCCAATGGCCGCCTTCAGGCGGGACACATCAGCGGCCAGACAATGCACCTGCTCAGGGCCAAAGGGCACCGCGCCGAAATCGGGCTCGATCTCAGGTGCCATGAGATCGCGCAGCTTCAGCACAGTCTCGCGCAAGGGTGGCGCCTCCCCGCTGGCCAGATTGAACACGCCCTGCGCCTGCGTGGAGAGCAGATCGCAAACCGCGCGTGCGGCATCGCGCACATGCAGATAATCCCAGCGCTGCGTGCAAGGGGTCAGCGCGGGCGCTTGGCCTTTCGCAAATTGGTGCGCCACCCAGGGCAGCATGCTTGGCGCCGTCTCACGCGGCCCGTAGAGCCCAAACAAGCGCAGCCAGATGGCGCGGCGCGCCCGTCTGTGCGCAAGCCGCAGAAGCGCTGCCCCTGTGGCCTGTTTGGCAATGCCGTAATGCGTGACCGGCTGTGTGGGCGCGTCTTCGCTCACAGGAGTGGTGGTGAGGCCATATTCAGCCTGCGTGCCAAGGCCGATGACGAGCTGGGCGCCCGCCTCCATCGCATGATCAAACAACGCCACACTGGCGGCGACATTGTCATATTGGCTGAGCAGATCGCGCGTTGCGACCGGCACGCCAGACCACGCGCAATGGATCAAGACATCGGGGGCAAAAGCGCTGATCTGCGTAGCGCAAGACTCAAGGCGCAAAAAGTCGCCGACAAAATCTTGGGGGGCCACACATTGCTCCGCATGGCGCACAAGCCCCGCCACGACAGCGCGGCGCTGGCGCAAGTGGTGCGCGATCTCTCGGCCCAGAAAGCCGCTGGCGCCTGTCAGGAGGATGCGCATATTGCCAGATATTCCTCGATCTGTTGGCGCATGAGCGCACCCACATCCGCGCCCTCGCCCATGCGCTGATAAAAGACCGCGCTCCAGCGCAAGGCCTCTTCAAGCGGCAACCGACAGTGCCAATCAAGCCTGTCGCGCGCCTTGCCGGAATCGAGCCGCAAGACAGGGGTCTCGGGGGGATGCTCGCCTTTCTGCCAATGCCAGCCCGCGCCGGGCCAATGTTGCGCAAAGGCATCGACGAGCGCCTCAACGCTCCACTCATGGCGCGCATCGGGGCCAAAATTCCAAGCGCCAGCAAAATCAGCCGATCGTTTGAAACTGCGCTCGCACAAAGTCAGATAGCCCAGCAGCGGGTCCAGCACATGCTGCCAAGGCCGAATGGCTTGCGGATAGCGCAAGGCCAAACGCTCGCCGCGTGAAAAGGCCCTCACCGCATCAGGCAGGATGCGATCTTGCGCAAAATCACCGCCGCCAATCACATTGCCTGCGCGCGCTGTCAGCACAGCACAGGCCTCACCGAAGGCACTTGCGTATTGCGTCGCAATCATTTCCGCACAGGCTTTGCTGGTCGAGTAAGGATCAGCCTGCCCACCCAGCGGATCGTCCTCACGAAACGGTCGATCCAACTCTCCATGCCGATACACTTTGTCCGTGGTGACAATCAGCACGACATCAGGTGCTGCGCGGAGCGCGGCTTTGAGCACATGCGCCGTGCCCATGATATTTGTGGCATAGGTTCCAAGCGGATCTTGGTAAGACGCACGCACTAAAGATTGCGCGGCCATGTGAATAACAATGTCGGCTTGCGCCTGACACATGGCTGCTTCGAGCGCGGCCGCATCACGCACATCGGCGCGCAGATCGGTGACGCCTTCATCCAGCTGCGCAGCTACAAACAAAGACGGCGCAGTCGGCGGATCAAGCGCATAGCCTGTGACCTGCGCCCCCAGATGGCGCAGCAGCGCCACCAGCCAAGCGCCTTTGAAGCCCGTATGGCCCGTGACAAAAACGCGCCGATCTTGCCAGAACGCGGGCGTCACCAGACCCTCCAGCGCGGCTGGCCGCTTTGCCACTCCTGCTCCAGTAGAATTTTGTCGCGCAATGTATCCATCGGCTGCCAATAGCCGTCATGCACAAAGGCGCGCAGCTGATCGCGCGCCGCCAATTGCTCGAGCGGCTCGCGTTCAAACACCGTGTGATCCCCCTCAATGAGGTCAAACACGCGCTGCGAGAGAATGAAGAAGCCGCCATTAATGCGCGGGCTTTCATCAACCGGCTTTTCGCGAAAGGCCAGCACCCGATCGCGCTCCAACTCCAAAGCACCAAAGCGCGCGCTGGTGCGCACGCCAGCCAACGTGGCCCATTTGTCATGGGACCGATGAAAAGCAATCTCGCGTGTGATGTCGATATCGGCCAGACCATCGCCATAGGTCATGGCAAAATCACGCTCGCCTTCCAGATAAGAGCGGATGCGTTTGAGCCGTCCGCCGGTCTGCGTGGTCTCACCCGTATCAACCAGCGTCACACGCCAATCGTCCGCCTCACGCCGGTGCACATGGGTTGAACCCTGTCCCAGATCAAACGTGATGTCGGACATGTGCAGCAGATAATTAGCGAAAAACTCCTTGATGAAATAGCCCTTGTAGCCAAGGCAGATGATGAAATCCGTGATGCCGTGCGCGGCATAGATTTTCATGATGTGCCAGAGGATCGGCTTGCCACCGATCTCCACCATGGGCTTGGGCCGCAGCGTGGTTTCTTCGGTCAGGCGCGTGCCCAAACCACCGGCAAGAATGACAGCTTTCATCAACAGCCTCGAAATACTTTCAAAAAATCACTTCAAATATGGGCCAATGCTAACGGCTAGGCCTGCGCTCAGCAATCGCGCACCGGCAAAACAAACAGAAAAAGGCCGCCCCATGAAGAGGCGGCCAAGTCAGGATCTGTCAGTGAACGAAAAGAAGATAAAAGCCCGAAACCGGGCCTTGTGCAGATGCACATCTTATAAACCTCGCACCTGCCGCAACGGTTCCCGCGTGCTGCCCAAATTCGTCCACATGTGATCTGCCCAACCTCTCTAGCGGGAGCTTTGACGCTCCGGCAGAAACGCACCCATACTAACGCGAACTGATTCGCTGGAGCTTGAACGCCTGTGACCGCCACGCCCTCGTCCCATCCCGCCGCTAGTAGCGACGAACGCGATCATCACCTGCCCGACCTGCAGGCGCTGGATGATGCGCTGCGCGAAGTGATCGCGGCGGCGCGCGTTCAGGAGACGCAGGGCCAGCCCGAGCTGCCCGACAATGATGCACAATTGGGTGACCTTGATGACACGATGAATGCCGTCGTGCGCGCCGCCAAAACCATCGACCAGTTGATCGAACGCAACCGTGCCGTCACCGATGCTGCTGTGCGCAGCGTCGAGTTTTTGCGCCAGGAGGCCGCACAGGCCCGCGCCGAGGCTGATCAATTGCGCGCGGAGATGGAAGAACTGCGCGCCGAGACCGAAGCCCTCAAAGGCGCGGCCCTCGCCCATGCAGAAGAACTGGAAGCCGAGCTCGCATTCAAAGATCGCGAACTGGCGGACGCACGCAGCTGGATCGAAAACATCCGCAGCCACGTCGAAGCCTTGCTCGGCAACGTCGAGACGCGCCTCGATGAGGCCGCACCAGAACATTTCTTCGCTCGAGATTAATGGCTGGGGCGGGAGGATTCGAACCTCCGTATGGCGGAATCAAAATCCGCTGCCTTACCGCTTGGCGACGCCCCAACTGCTGTGAAGAGGCGAACAGATTCGCCCCCCACGCGCGCGGACCATAAAGGCGCAGACGCGGGGCCGCAACCTCCATCCTTTTTGCATCCTTGTCCTTGGCCAGCCTTTCGAAATCAGGAAACCGCCGCAGGGGGCGAATTCACCCCCAAGGGGCTCTAGGCCCTTGCCCCACCCTGCCCGCGTCGCTATAAGCCCCTCACCAGAGGCCGGGCGCATGCCCGTCTGCCAGTCGGAGTGTAGCGCAGCCTGGTAGCGCACCTCGTTCGGGACGAGGGGGTCGGAGGTTCGAATCCTCTCACTCCGACCATTTTACCCTTTGCAAAAACACGAAAAACCGAGCGGAGCGCGGCCACGTTTGCCTCAGCGCCCGATCAGGCTTTGCACTTTCAGCGAAAAAGCCTCCAGCATGAAAGGCTTGGTCAGAATGGCCATGCCCTGATCCATGAGCCCGCTCTCCAGCGCTGCCGTTTCGTCATAGCCGGTGACAAACAGCACCTTCAGGTCAGGACGGTGCTGGCGCACGGCATCGGCGAGCTGGCGGCCATTCATGCCCCCCGGCAGGCCCACATCGGTGACCAGAAGATCGATCCGGGCCGACGACAAGGCCAGGCGCAAGCCGGCTTGTCCGCTCTCGGCCTCAAGCACGGTGTAGCCCGTGTCGACGAGACTGTCGGCCATGACGAGGCGCACGGCGGGTTCATCTTCAACCAGAAGCACGACGGCGCCTGATTCAGCGGGGGCGAGTTTGATGGCTTGATCGGTGATCTTCAGCCCCTCCGTCACACCACGATAACGGGGCAAATAGATGGACACACTCGTCCCGCGATCTTTCTCACTGCGCAGCAGCACGAGGCCGCCCGATTGCTCCACAAAACCATAGATCATCGACAGGCCAAGGCCCGTGCCTTGTCCGGTGGGTTTGGTTGTAAAAAACGGATCAAACGCGCGGGCGATGACGGCGGGGGTCATGCCCGTGCCACTGTCAGTCACAAAAAGACCCATATATTCACCATCGGGCACTTCGGCGTGATGGGGATCCTGCAGATTGCCCCGCGCATTGGGAAAAACACTATTGGCCGTCTCAATCAGAATGTGTCCGCCCTCAGGCATGGCATCGCGCGCATTGATGACAAGATTGAGCAATGCATTTTCGAGTTGGTTGGGGTCGCATAAAGTTGGCCACAATTCTGCAGCCAGCTTGGTTTCGATCTGAATGTCCGACGTCACTGTGCGACTGAACAATTCCTGCATGTCGCCGATCAATTTGTTTACATCCGTGGGTTTGGGGTCGAGCGTTTGGCGGCGAGAAAAGGCCAGCAGCCGGTGCGTCAGCGCGGCTGCGCGATCCACGGATGTCATGGCCGCCTCGACGTAACGGCCAATCTGGGACGCACGCCCTTGACTGAGACGGGCGCCCATCATTTGCAGGCTGCCCGAAATTCCGGCGAGCAAATTGTTGAAGTCATGCGCCAGCCCGCCCGTCAGCTGGCCGACGGCTTCCATTTTTAGCGATTGCCGAAGCGCCTCTTCAACCCGCCCCCGCTCATCCGCCTCAGCCTTCAGACGCGCATTGGCTTCTGTCAGCTCGCGCGTGCGCGCGTTGACCTGGGTTTCCAAAGCAAGACGGCGTTGCGCTTCGCCACTGCGAACCTCTTCCATGACGCGCAGCCGATCTACCGCCGCTGCCAGCAGATTTGCATAGCTGCGCAGAAAAAGCGTGTCGCTCTCAGTGAACTCGCGCGGCTCGCGGCTATCGATCTGGAGAATGCCGAATGGTGGCTTGTTGTGGCTGCCGATGATGATCACATTGGCGACCGCTTTGACGCCATTGTCGATCAGGAACTGGGGATATTTGAAGCGCTTTTCCTTGGCGATGTCGGGGGAAATCATGGGCTCCCCGGTGCGCAGCGCATGGCCTTCAGACGTGTCGCCCTCAGCTGTAATTGTCATCGTGCCCACGACATCAGGACCCCAACCGACGCCCGCGCGCACCAGCAAAGTTTTGCCATCGCTCTGCAATTCAACAACCTTGGCCAAATCCGTGCCCAGCGCCTCGCCAGCAAGTCGGCAGGCCTCGTGCAAAATTTCATCCAGATCATCGGAGCGCAGCGCCAGCTCGCCAAAACGCGCCAGCACAGTTTGCTGTCTGAGAAGTTCATGCGGATCAGGGACTTTTGACGTGTTCACCTGAAACTCCGCGCGCGCATCTCCCCCCAAGATACACAATCAGAGCCAATGGGCCTGTGTTCCCATGTCAAACACAGAAAAGTAAAACTGCGCGCGTCTGTGGCGAAGGCTCAGTTGGATGCGCTCACGGCTGCATCAAAATCTGCGCCCGCTTCAAAACATCATCAGGTGTCGCCATCAGGTCTTTGACGAGCGCGTCCAGCGTTTCGCCTTTGACCAGAGACAGATCTACGCGCAATTTTTCAGCCTCCGCGATCAAATCCTGATCCGCCATCACGTGCTCAAAGCTGGCGCGCAAAATCCGAACGCGCTCTGGCGGCGTCTCAGGTGGCGCAACAATCGGGCGACCCAATTCGACGCTGGCCGAAAACAAGAGCAGCAATTGCTTTTGCTCGGCGGTTTTGGCGAAATCAAACACGGATGGCGCATGAAATTCAGCCAAGGGCCTGCGCTCAAGATTGAACAAGACGCGCATTTTGCCGCTCTCCAGCCAGCCCGGACGCCATGAGCGCAAGGCACCCATGGTCTGGCAAATGCCCTCGGTCTCGCCACGCTCCATCGCCAGCTGCGCCGCACTGGCGCTGCCATAACCCTCGACAAGTTTGAGGCGCATGCCCAGCAAGGTGGAGATCAAACGCGGTGCGGTTGAAACCGCAGTGCCCGCCCCCGCGCCCCCGACAATCAGATCTGTGGCCAACAAATCCTGCGCGGTTTGCACGCGCGCGCCCTCCATCGCCACACAGATGCGATTGGACACTTCGGGGCTGCCGATCCAGTTGAATTTCAGCGGATCGAAACGGATGCCGTCTTCCTTCATCAAAGCCTGATAGGCGAGATTGCGGCCAATCATGGCAATGGTCGCACCGTCACGTGGTGCGGTGTGATAAAAAGAATTGGCGGCCACAATGCCGCCCGCACCGGGCATATTCTGCACCAGGATCGTCGGATTGCCGGGAATATGCTTGGTCCAGTGGCGGGTGATGAGCCGCATCCACGTATCATAATCGCCGCCAACCACCGTGCTGACAATGGCGCGCATTTGTCGGCCGCGATAAAAATCCGCCGCCTCCTGCGCTTGAGCGCCAAGCGGCATGCCGATGGCAAGCGCCACACACAGATGCACAAATCTCATCGCATCACCCCATCACGAGAGAGGCTGCGCCCGCCCTCAGCCCGCGCCATAGCCTTGCACGGCGAGATCGATATTATTGCCATCAGGATCGGTGGTGCGCGTTTCTGCATAAGGCCGGTCGGCCGGACGCTTGGTGGATTCGAGCCCGAATGCGCGCAGCTTCTCGTTGGTCTCGTCTTGGTCTTCAATCTGAAAACCAAAATGATTAAGGCCCGGCGCCTTGCCTTCCGCCTTGTTGTGCAAGAGCGCGAGCGTCAGATAGCCGTCGGTCATGAAAACCGCTTTGCTTTCTTTCTTGGGCCGATCAGCGGGGCGCTCCAGGCGCGTCATCCCGAAAACCTGCTCATAATATTGCGCCAGCCGTTCGGGATCAAGCGTGATGATGGCGAGATGTTTGATCTTGGGCGTTTTGCTCATGCGTTTTCTCCAGCATCTTTTTTGTGAATCCCAACAGCTCTCAACCGCGCATCAGCGTTGAAGCTGAATGCGGCGCGCATCGCCGGGGATATGAGAAAATGGGGTCGCGCGCACCTGCAAGCGTGCCGCCTGATCGCAGGCGATCAGGACGGGCCAACGGCTTATGGATATGATGCACGGCGCGCAGCAGCGACATGGCAAATCCCCCCAGAATATCCCCGTGACGTCTTGTTTTTATCGTCCGGGCTTTAAGACGCGGATCATCGCCCGCTGTCTCTTGAGTGTGACACAAGTGAGAGTGGCGTCAATCGCCCTCTCTATTGTTCCAGCGAGCGCAAGATTGGCGCAATGTCGGGCACTTTTTCCAGATTGAGGAACCCATCGATCGCCTGATCGACCGTGCTGGCCGGGAACAGATCGCCGACATTGGCGCGGAACTTGTTCAGATAATCATCCGTGGTCAGCGGATTGCGCCGTGTGCCGCGGAAATCATCGATTTTATGTTCGACCGTGCGGCCATCCTTCAGGTGGATCACAACACGGCCCTGTGAGCGCAGATAATCGGTGGCCTCTGGATCGGCATAAGGCTGCACCATATCGGCCAGCGCATTGATCACCGGATCGCGAATGGCTTCTTCTGAATAGGCGTATTTATCCATTTTGCCATTCACCAAAGCTTCGGCAATCGTGTGATAAATGCTGATGCGGCCATGCCATGTGGTGAGTGGGCGGCGCTTCTTTTCTGGCGGGTTGCACAAGGTCAGGAACGAGCGCTCCTTGATATAGGCGTCAATGCCGGCCACCTGCTCGGGCTTGATATTATATTTGTCGCGCAGCGTGATCGTGGCTTCGATATGGGGCATGAGCGGATTGGCTACGGGATAAAGCTTGGTGGCGATATTTTCGCACAGCCATTCACCGCCGAGTTCGGTTGTCACACGTTCCCAGTGACGCTCGTCTTCGGTCTGCACATGCGCGCGATACCAGCCAAACTTGCCTTCAAAGACGGCTGTGGGCCCAGTAATGCCGCGCTCGGCCAGTGCGGTTGCGCGAAACGCATTGGCGGCTGAAAGCCCCACATGCAGGTTCTTGGTTGATGTGCCATCTTCAAAGGCTGCCGTCAGCGCCGTTGACATGGACCCCGCATGTCCAAACGCATGAACGATGGTAGACGCATCCAGATCACGCAATTTGCTGAGCGCGCAGACACCACCAAACGTGCCAAACGAGCCGGTGGGATGAATGCCGTAATCAAACCAATGGCGATTGGTGACAATCGACAAGCGGATCATCATCTCGCTGGCAAGGACCACCGATTCAATCAGCTTGGTCCCGCTGATCGCGCGGCGCTGGGCTTCAGGAAAACACACCGACAAGGCAAGCCCTGTGGCATGCATGGTGGTCGGCAGATAGGTGTCGTCAAACTCCATGGCCGATGCTTGGATGCCATTGACGAAAGCCGCTGTGGTGAGCGCCGTGCCCACCTTCGAACCCACCGGAGTGATGGCACCACCTGCATCCGTCTCCGTCCAGGCATCGCGCCCCGCGCGCACGACGTTCAGATCCTTGGCTGCCAACATGACGCCCGTCAGATCCATGATCCGCAATTTGGCTCCCTCGACCACGCTTGCGGGCATGTCGGCGAGTTTGACGTCGCGCAGCCAGTCGGCGATCTGAAGCGAAATCGTATTCATTTTATCTCTTTCTTGGCATTGTCTTGGTCTTGTTCTGCGGCCAGTATAGACGATGAAGCCGAGCGCGCAGAAGCAATAAGAGACAAAAAATGCTGCGTTGCAACATCAAAGCGATGATCTGAGCCGCGGGCGCACGCATCTGATCGCACCAAAATCCTGATTCTGGAAAGGCAAGAAAAACATGGCCGGAACGATTTTACGCAGCCTGCGACCCATCTACGTGCAGGTGCTCATCGCGATTTTCATCGCAACCATCGTTGGCCTGGTGTGGCCCGATGTGGGCCGTGCCATGAAGCCCTTGGGCGATGGCTTTATCTCGCTGCTGAAAATCATGATAGGGCCGATCATTTTCACGACCGTTGTCACAGGCCTCACGCAGATTCGTGATCTGGGTCGCTTGGGCCGCGTCTTGTTCAAGGCCTTTGTGTATTTCGAAGTCGTCAGCACCATCGCACTGGTGATGGGCATGGTAGCGGCCAATGTCATGGAGCCCGGTGCAGGCCTGCATGCCGGCAAGGAAATCACGCCTGTCATTGCGGGCTTCCAATCAAGTGCTGCAAAGGCTGGTGGCTTTGTTGAATTTCTGCTGGCGATCATTCCCAAGACATTTGTCAGCCCCTTTGCTGAAGGGGAGATTCTGCAGATCCTGATCATCTCGGTGATGTTTGGCACCGCTGCTCTGCTGGTCGGTGACAAGGCCAAGCAGGTCATCTCCATCGTGGCAGAAGTGCAGCGCATTTCTTTCCGCATGCTGAGCTTCATCATGATCCTGGCGCCACTGGGGGCCTTTGGTGCCATGGCCTATACGGTGGGCCTGCATGGTGGCGCGACGCTCGTCTCGCTCGCCAAGCTGATCGTGCTCGTCTACGCCTGCTGCGCAGTCTTTGTGTTTGTGGTTCTGGGCGCCATTGCAGGATTTTTCGGATTCTCAATCCTGAGCATCCTGCGCATGGTGCGTGAGGAATTCCTGCTGGTGCTGGGCACGTCATCATCCGAAGTGGCGCTGCCGCGCTTGCTGGAAAAGCTGGAACGCGCGGGCTGTGAACGCTCGATCGTCGGGCTTGTTCTGCCTACAGGCTACAGCTTCAACACGGATGGCACGTCCGTCTACATGTCGATGGCAGTTATCTTCATCTCGCAGGTGACGGACACGCCCATGACCATTGCTCAGCAATTGTCGATCCTGGCCATTCTGCTGTTCACCTCGAAAGGTGGCGCGGCTGTGTCGGGTGCGGGCTTTGTGAAACTCGCCGCCACGCTGCAATCAAGCCAGACCTTGCCGATGGGTGGTCTGGGTGTGCTGATCGGCGTCGATCGCTTCATGTCCGAAGCGCGCTCCATCACCAATATGATTGGCAATGCGGTCGCCACGCTCGTCATCGCCAAATGGGAAAACGGTTTCGATGAGGCCAAATACAAGGCCTTCATGAAGGACCCGAACATCGGCTCCTTCACCTCTGCGGCCGATGAGGCTCAACCGCAGAGCGTGAAGTAAAATCAAACAGCGTTCGCGTGAGCCCTAGCTCACGCGAACCGACTGCAGATAATCCAGATCATAGTCCCAGCCCCAGCCTGGCTGATCTGACAGATGATAAAGCCCGCCCTTGAACGGCCGCTGGTTGGCAATCAGTTTGTAGAAGAACGGATCACGCCACGGCAGAGTGACTTCAGCACTCAGGCCATTGGTGACGCCTGCGCACATGGAGATGCCAATATGGGCCTCCAGATGCTGCATGACTTTCACGTCAAAGCAGGAAGCGAGTGCGGCAACACGGCGCCACTCACTGGGGCCACCACCCCAGCTTGCATCGAAATTGCAAATATCGACGGAATTACCAATCATCAGATCGCGGCAGCCATAGCGCGACAATTCACTTTGCCCCGCTGAAATCGGCACGCCCGTCACCGCTCGCACAATCGACATTTCGCGCCGGTCATTGTCCCAGCGGCAAGGCTCTTCAAACCAGGCCAGTTTCAGATCAAAGGTGAGGCGCGCAAATTCAATCGCCTCTTGCCGTGACCAGTTCTGATTGGCATCAGCCGCCACAATGAAATCATCGCCGCCCACTTTGCGCACGATCTCGGCGCGCTTGGCGTCCTCTTTGGGTGTGAGCCCGCCCGCTTTTAGCTTCAGACCGCCAATGCCGAAATCCTTCAGCTCGCGGACTTCATCAGCCAGTCCTTCGATTTCATCTTTGTCGCGGTAATAGCCGCCAAGCGCGACGGCGGGGATCGTCTCGCGGGCCGCGCCCCACAAGACATGCACCGGCAGGCCCGACAATTTGCCAATCGCATCCTGCAGCGCAGAATCGATACAGGCCTGCGCGCGCAGTGACACACGACGGTCGCGCAAGAACGGGATCGTTGCGCGGCGCGTCAGGGCCCAGATCTGATCAATGGCGCTGACTTTATGTCCCTTGATCAGGGGGGTAAGTTCATCATGAATCATCTTGATGATGTCGGCCTGAAGATCATCATCATTGCCATTGTAGCATTCGCCAATCACACCTTGATCGGTGTGAATGCGCGTGAAAATGGCGCTGCGATGCGTGAGCTTCAGCGTCGAGCCCGCCGCCGTTTTGGCGAGCGGCGTGCGCAGAGGGATGGCTTCAATCTTGATAATGCGTGCGTCTAACAAACTCATTGTGATTCCGCCTTCCGACGCGCGGCTGATCCCGACGTGGAATTGGGAATGATGGGAGCTGGCGGCTCATCAGGTGATGGCGGCTGACCGGCTTTTTTATCCGTGTTGAAGACATGCCCTTCCATCCAGGCAATCAGGCGATGCATGGTCTGCTTGTTGTTCTTCTCGGCCGCCAATGTGTGACCATTGCCGTAAATGCCAGCTTCGGGGAGAATATCGACCGTCACATCGCCACCCAGTGCTGCCATTTCCTTCTGGAATTTGCGCGAGGATTCATTGCGATCAGGCGCGCGATCGCCCACCATGATGATGATAGGGATTTTGGCCAGAATCTGTTTCTTGTCTTTGGGAATATCGTCAAAGGCCGTGGTCGAGCTTTCAATCGCCAGAATGCCCTTCACCTTGTTGGGCCGCTCGGCTGCGGTCAGATAGCCCAAGAGGCCTGAGGACGACCAGCTCTGGATAATCACGCCCGGCGCGTCGATCTTGTCGATCAGCGCCGCAAAAGCCGCCACGGATTTTTGCGTTTCAGCCGGATCACGATAGGTGGTGAGCGTCTGCGCATAATAAGCATCCGCCGCTTCTATCGGGAATTGCGTGTTGGGATAGGCGGTGCCGAATTTCGGCCCCCAGCGGAAACTCACCCAAGAGGCCTCCGCCGAATAGCGGTTGGCAATCGGAATGTCGCTGATGGGCGCGCGGCCCAGTCGCACGGCGTTGAGTTTGCAAATATCAGAGCCAGACCGGCCCGTGTTGACGCGATCAACGCCATAAGTGGGAAAGCCTGCGCGCGCAAAGAGTGTCAGCCATCCTTCACGCCCATCGGGTGTGGTGTCGTAAAAACGCGCTGTGTGGCCACCGCCCGGGTTGAACAGGATCGGATAGGGATAGCGCTGCTCTTGCGGATAGAGATAGGACGCATACACATGGTTGATCACCAGATGGCCTGGCGTCTGGCGCGGATTGTTGGGATCACCGCCATCGACGGTCTGGCAATCGATCACAGTGCCGCCCGCTTCCAGACTGCCCATTTTGGCAATGGTGAGCGGCTCGGCCGCCACAAGCGGACAGCCCAGCATTGCCAGCCCGAGACCCAATCCGATGGCGTGGCGCATCAGCGCGTGCATTTTCCCCATGACGTCCCCCTTAGCCTGCCCCTTGAGCCTGCCCCTTGAGCGAGCGCAGCCTTGATCGTGCTGCATTATCCGTGGCTCAGCGCCAAACTATGCCGGAATGGGCGTCAGCAGAAGTCTTTTTGAGGATCAGGGTGCGCGCGTCAGCGCCTCAAGCTTGCGAAACATATCTGGCAAATCAGCCTTGATGGCATTGGCAACCAGAAAGCCCGGGGCTGGCAGGCTTGGTTCGATCAACGCCACATAGACAACCTGCGTCCCGCCCGGCTGAGGCATCAGCGTCCATGACCCTTCTGAGCGCTTCATATCACCGCTGACCAATTTGTAGGTGAAATGGCGTGGTGCCTGATAGTCGCTGCGCACAAGCGTGCGCATGCGTGGCAGGAGGGGTGGATTAGACACATTCTCACGAATGTCCCAACGCCCATTTGGATCGTGATCCATCACCCGGCAGCTTTCCAGATGCGGCACAAAGGCCGTGGCGCGACCACAATCTGTCAGCACAGACCAGATCTGGCGTGCCGGCGCAGAAAAGGTCGCCTCGACGCGAACGCGCCAGGCGGAGCCTTCTTTACGAATGTCGATCTGGGGAAGCATGTCGGCACGTGTGCCCTGCGGCAGGCACAGTGCAACGAGCGTGAAGCAAAAGAATCGTAAAATTGTCATGAAGCGGACGCTGCGCCCGCTTCATGACATGTCGATGAAACCTGTCAGGTCGCAGGCACGGCTTTCGGCTTGGGCTTGGGCTTGGGCTTGGGCGTCCGCACCGCTTTCACGGGTGCCGTCTTTTTGGCGGCTGCCTTGCGGGGTTTGGTCGCCTTTTTGGCGGCCGGTGCCTTGCCTGCTTTTTTGGCGGGCTTTTTGGCAGGCTTTTTGGAAGCTTTGGGGGCTGATTTTTCAGCCTTGGCAGATGTGCGTGCTGCTGCTTCCGCAGCGCTCACAAGGCCCAGATCCGTCAGCGCGACGTCATGGCGCGCACTCAAGCGATGCAACACATCAGCCACCAAAGGCGAAGCCTCGCTGCTGGCCGAACGCGAAATCAATTTCTCGAGCCGTGCGCCCTCTTTCTTTAAATAGGACGTCAGACGGGCGAGGTCTTTCAAATGTTTTCTGGATTTTTTCATAGGTGCGTTTCCTGTGGCGCTCGCGCCAATCCGCCACCCTTGTCAGAAGCCATTGTCATAATCCAATCGACAAAAGTCGAAGCGCCCCAAATTGAGCGGAACTGTCATAATAGTGAAGCGCGAATCTGATGGACCTCCCCGCATGGAGGCCGCCATGCAACCCTTGATGCACCCGCTTGAAGGAAAGCCCATTGCTACCGGATCACGCGTGCTGATTGTCAGCGATGCGTGGAAGCCTCAGGTCAATGGTGTTGTGCGCACGCTGGAATGGCTGGTTGCGGAAGCACCGGCCTTCGGCGTTGAAGTGGTTATGCTCACGCCTGATCTGTTTCGCTCGATCCCTATGCCGACTTATCCCGAAATTCGGCTTAGCCTGACGGGCCTCTCGACTGTTGCCGCCATGATCGACGAGATTGATCCTGACGCCATTCACATTGCCACCGAAGGCCCTCTTGGTTTTCTGGCGCGGCGCTATTGCGTCGTGCGCAAGCGGCCCTTCACAACCTGTTATCACACGCGCTTTCCCGAATATGTGGCGGCGCGCTTTCCGGTGCCTGTGTCCTTCACGTATGCGCTGCTGCGCCGTTTCCACAATGCCGGCACGGCCACTCTGGTGGCAACGGGCGGCTTGCGCGATGAACTGGCCACGCACGGTTTTGCAAAGCTCAAGACATGGCGTCGCGGCATTGATCTCAATCTGTTTGGCAAAGGACAGCGTCGCGATCTGGGCTTTGCTGGCCCGACCTTTCTCTATGTCGGACGCGTGGCAATCGAAAAAAATATCGAAGCCTTTCTGTCGCTCGACTTGCCCGGCACCAAAGTGGTTGTTGGCGAAGGCCCTGCGCGCGAAGATTTGCAAATCCGCTTTCCCAAGGTCCGGTTTCTGGGCTTGAAAAGTGGGCAAGACCTCGCAGACCTCTATGCCAGCGCAGATGTCTTCGTCTTCCCAAGCCGCACCGATACATTTGGTCTGGTCATGCTGGAAGCTCTGGCAGCCGGCACGCCTGTGGCGGCCTTCCCAGTCACCGGGCCGATCGAAGTTTTGGCTGGGTCACGCTGTGGTGCGATGAACGAAGACTTGCGCACTGCAGCCTTGAGCGCGCTGGAAATTCCGCGTGATGCTTGCAAAGCTTTTGCGAACCGTTACGGCATGCGCGAGAGCGCCGCGCATTTCTTCTCACATGTGGCGGCGGTGCGGATGCCGCGCGCCAGACCCGGCGCTTAAGCAGCCACCGGAAACGCGCGGGGCTCAGCCTCAATACCCAGCACAGCGAGCGAGGAATCGCGCCAGTGGATCAGCTCGAGGCGGCCGTCGCGATGCTCGACCACGGCCGTGTTGCTTTCCACCCAATCGCCCGTGTTCACATAGAGAATGTCACCCATCTGCTCATAGGCAGCGCGGTGGATATGGCCACACAAAACCGCATCAACACCGTGACGGCGCGCATCGCCCACCACTGCTTCTTCAAAGGCGCTGATGAAATTGACCGCGCGCTTCACTTTGCCTTTGCTCCAGGCAGAGAACGACCAGTAAGGCAGGCCCAAAGCGCGGCGCGCCTTGGCGATCCAGCGGTTCAGCCAGATCGCAAAATCATAGGCCCAGTCACCCAGCAGCGCGAGCCACTTCACATTGCGCACCACTGTGTCGAATTTATCGCCATGGAGGATCAACATGCGACGACCATCGGCCGTCTCGTGAATGGCTTCTTCGGCGATCTCGACGCCACCAAACGTGGAGCCGCAATAATCGCGCATAAATTCATCGTGATTGCCCGGCACATAGACCAGACGCGTGCCCTTGCGCACTTTACGAAGGATTTTCTGCACCACGTCATTATGGGCCTGTGGCCAATGCCAGGAGGCTCTCAGACGCCAGCCATCGAAAATGTCGCCAACCAGATAGATCGTGTCGGCTTCGTAGACGCGGATGAAATCAAGAAGCGCTTCGGCCTGACAGCCGCGGGTGCCAAGATGCACATCCGAAATAAAGAGCGTCCGAACGTGAATGGTATCGCTCTTGCCCGGCATTGCATTCTCCCAATCAGCATTGGCCATATCGCCATGATCGGGAGCACTGCCTGATTCATATCTCAGAATGATGACACGGATTATTTCTGGAAGCGGTCGTCGAAACCATAGCCGGCACCGCGCACGGTACGGATCGGATCCGCCTCGGTGGCGCGCGACAGCGCCTTGCGCAGACGACCGATATGCACATCCACAGTGCGCTCATCAATCTCGGCGGAGAGGCCCCAGATCGCATCCAGCAATTGCGCGCGCGTAAAGACGCGGCCAGGCTTTTGGATCAGATGATCGAGCAAGCGGAATTCCGTCGGCCCCAGATGAATATCGCGACCTGAACGACGCACACGATAGCTTTCGCGGTCGAGTTCAATATCACCCACGCTGAGCCGACTGGCGATGCGCTCAGGAGAAATCCGGCGCAGCAATGCGCGCACGCGCGCCAGCAATTCGGGCACCGAGAAAGGTTTGACGACATAATCGTCTGCACCCACAGAAAGGCCCCGCACGCGCTCGTTTTCTTCGGAACGTGCGGTCAGCATAATGACCGGAAGGGTCTTTGTTTCTTCGCGCGCACGCAGACGGCGGCAGATCTCGATCCCTGAAATATCCGGCAGCATCCAGTCAAGAATGACAAGATCCGGCGAATGTTCAAGAAGCTTCAGCTCCGCTTCCTCACCCCGCTCGGCGCGTTCGACCACATAGCCTTCCGCTTCGAGATTATAGGCAAGGAGCTCACCCAGCGACGCCTCGTCTTCAACGACGAGGATACGTGGTGCCGTCTGATCTTTCTGGCGCATGAAGAAAAATCACTTCCCCGTCGAAACAGATGAGGTTGCGCCCTTGGGACGTTCCACCGGCAATTGCTCGCCCGTGACCAGATAATGGATCGTCTCGGCAATATTGGTCGCGTGATCGCCCACACGTTCAATATTCTTCGAGCAGAACAGCAAATGCGTGCAGAAGGTGATGTTGCGCGGATCTTCCATCATGAAGGTCAAGAGATCGCGAAACACGGAATCTTCCAGCGCATCGAGCTCGGCATCGCGCTCCCAGACCGCGCGGGCTTTCTCAATGTCACGCGTGGCATAAGCATCGAGCACATTCTTCAACTGCAGAAGCGCCAGATCACTCATGTGCTTCAGGCCGATGGCCGCGCGCGGAATGCGGGCTTCGCCCAGCTTCTGCGTGCGCTTGGCAATGTTTTTGGCAAGATCGCCCACGCGCTCAAGATCGGCCGACACACGGATGGCCGCCACGATTTCGCGCAAGTCCACCGCCATGGGCTGACGGCGCGCAATGGTGAGAATGGCAAATTCCTCGACCTGACGCTGAAGTGCGTCCAGACGCGGATCACTCGCTACCACTGTTTTGGCGCGCTCAAGATTCATTGTGACCAGCGCATCCATGGCGTCGATCAGCATTTTTTCGGCAATGCCGCCCATTTCCAGAATGTTCTGGCTGAGAGCTGCAAGCTCTTTGTCGTAGGCTGCAACGGTATGGTCACTCATTGTGTCATCTCCTCCGGCGCGTGGGTTAGCCGAAACGGCCGGTGATGTAATCTTGGGTCTGGCGCTTTTCGGGCGCCGTGAAGAGACGCGTCGTCGGCCCGAATTCCACGAGCTCGCCGAGATACATAAAGGCGGTAAATTCAGACACGCGCGCCGCTTGCTGCATATTGTGCGTCACAATGGCGATTGTGTATTTTTCTTTCAGCTCATCGATCAGCTCTTCAACCTTGGCGGTTGAGATCGGATCCAGCGCCGAGCAGGGCTCGTCAAAGAGAATGACTTCCGGCTGAATGGCCACCGTGCGCGCAATGCACAGGCGCTGCTGCTGACCGCCCGAGAGCGACAGGCCGCTGGCATTGAGCTTGTCTTTCACTTCATTCCAGAGTGCTGCCCCACGCAAGGCATGCTCAACACGCCCATCGAGCTCGCTCTTGGAGAGATTTTCATAGAGCTTGATGCCAAAGGCGATGTTTTCATAAATCGTCATCGGGAAGGGTGTCGGCTTCTGGAACACCATGCCCACGCGTGCGCGCAGCAGATTGAGATCAAGCTTGGGATCCAGCAAGTTTTGCCCATCGAGCAGAACTTCACCCTCAGCGCGCTGACCTGGATAGAGGTCATACATGCGATTGAGAATGCGCAAGAGCGTGGATTTGCCACAACCCGACGGGCCGATGAACGAGGTCACTGTATTGGTGGCCAGTGCCAGATTGATGTTTTTGAGCGCTTTTGACTCGCCATAGAAAAAATCGAGATTGCGAACAATGAGCTTGTCCTCGCGCGCATGCGCGGCTGAGGTCGGGGTTGAGGACATGTCTGTCTTGATCTGCAGATCTGTCATTTGGGCTTCCTTTCGGTGCCAAGCAGGCGCGCGATCACATTCAGCGCGAGCACTGCCAGAGTGATGAGGAGCGCGCCCGTCCATGCGAGCTGACGCCAATATTCGTAAGGTGACTGGACAAAATTATTGATGGTGACCGGCAGGTTCGCCATGGTCTTCATCAGATTGACGTTCCAGAACTGGTTGGAAAGCGCTGTGAAGAGCAGTGGCGCGGTTTCACCTGCCACACGCGCGGTAGCGAGCAGAATGCCGGTGATGAGGCCAGTGCGCGCCGCCGTGTAAGCGATGCGGCGAATGACCAGTGAGCGCGGCAGACCCAAGGCCGCAGCAGCTTCGCGCAATTGATTGGGCACGAGCAACAGCATGTCTTCGGTCGTGCGCACGACAACCGGAATGACAATCACAGCAAGCGCAAGTGAGCCTGCGAAACCGGAAAAGCCACCCATGGGCACGACCACCGCGCCATAGACGAACAGGCCGATGACGATCGAGGGCGCCGAGAGCAGAATGTCGTTGATGAAGCGCACATAGAAACTGAGTTTCTCATGGCGGCCATATTCAGCCAGATAAGTGCCCGCCAGCATCCCGATGGGTGTGCCAACACCCACACCGATCAGGGTCATCATGATCGACCCCATAATGGCATTGGCCAGACCGCCGGTTTTGGAGCCAGGCGGTGGTGTCATCTCTGTAAACACAGCCCAAGACAGGCCGGCGAAGCCTTTTGAGATCAGCGTAAACAAGATCAGGCCGAGCCAGATCAGACCAAAAGCGGCGGCTGACAGGCAAAGGAAGCGGACGATTTTGTCTTTGCGGGCGCGCGCGACATAGAGCGAGTTCATGTCACTTCCCCTGTTGGCGTTGGAGACGGGCCAGCATCAATCGCGCCGCGGCCAGAACAAAGAAGGTGAGAACGAAGAGCAACAGGCCGAGCAAGATCAGCGCTGACATATGCACACCCGAGGCTTCTGCAAATTCGGAGGCAATGGCCGCCGAGATCGTTGTGCCTGGCGAGAAGATCGAGCCCGAGATCTGGAACGAATTGCCGATGATGAAGGTCACCGCCATGGTCTCACCCAGCGCACGACCCAGCGCCAGCATGATGCCACCAATCACACCTGCGCGGGTGAAGGGGATGACAACATTCTTCACCACTTCCCAAGTGGTGCAGCCAAGACCATAGGCTGATTCCTTGAGCATCGGCGGCACGGTCTGGAAGACATCGCGCGAGATGGCTGTGATAAAGGGCAGGATCATGATCGCCAGAACCAGAGCCGCATTAAAGAGCGACAGATAGGACGGCGGCCCGGCAAAGATCACATTGAGCACCGGCACATGCGCGAAGGTCGCAATCACCGCTGGCATGAAATGCTCGGTCATGAAGGGTGCCAAAACAAAGAAGCCCCACATGCCGTAAATGATCGAGGGAATGCCCGCGAGCAATTCAATCGCCACACCCACGGGGCGGCGCAGCATGGGCGGACAGAATTCGGTGAGGAAGATCGCAATGCCGATACCCACCGGCACGGCAATCAACATGGCAATCAGCGAGGTGACCACCGTGCCATAGAGCGGGCCGAGCGCACCCAACACAGGCGAGGGTGAGAGCTGCGGCGCCCAGCGGCGCGTCACAAGAAAATCGAGGCCGAAAGTTTTAATCGCCGGCCACGCGCCGATGATGAGCGAGATGATAATGCCGCCCAGAAGGCACAAGACAATGAGCGCTGACAGACGCGTCAGCCAGTAGAACGTCCGGTCACCCAGTTTAAACGCAGCGAGTGCACGTGCACGATCAAGCGGCGTGGTGCGATCCGTCGTGGCTGGCACACTCATATCCGTCACGGTCTGCCCCTTTTGAAAATGCCAAACTGAAAAGAAGCGGGAGGGGCTTCACACCCCTCCCCTTGTAGCAGACCTTACTTGGTCTTGACGTCCTTGGCCCACATCGCCTTGACGAGCGAGACAACATTCGCAGGCATCGGGATGTAGTCGAGCTCTTCAGCCGACTTGCCACCCTTTTCATAAGCCCAGCTGAAGAACTTCAGAGCTTCAGCCACAGCGGCCTTATCAGACGCGTCCTTGTAGACGAGGATGAAGGTCGCAGCGGTCATCGGCCAAGAGGCTTCGCCCGGCTGGTTGGTCAGGATCTGGTAGAAACCATCTTCCGCCTTCCACGAAGCGTTCGAAGCAGCGGCCTGGAAGGCAGCCATTGTCGGCTTCACGGTCTTGCCAGCTGCATTGACCATGGAGGCATAGGTCAGGTTGTTCTGCTTGGCATAGGCATATTCGACATAACCAATCGAACCCTTAGTCTGCGCGACATTGCCTGCAATGCCTTCATTGCCCTTGGCGCCAACGCCGACCGGCCATTCAACAGCCTGGCCAACACCAACCTTCGACTTCCAATCCGCATTCACCTTGGCGAGGTAATCGGTGAAGTTGAAAGATGTGCCCGAGCCGTCCGAACGGCGCACGACCGTGATCGGCGCGGACGGCAGCTTCACGCTGGGGTTCAGCTTCTTGATCGCGGCATCATCCCAGGTCTTGACTGCACCCAGATAAATATCGCCCAGCGTCTTGCCATCGAGCACGAGCTCGCCGGCCTTCACGCCTTCCAGGTTCACAACCGCGACAATCGCGCCCATGACCATCGGGAACTGGGCCAGACCGTCCTTGGTGAGCTGTTCAGCTGTGAGCGGCGCATCGGTCGCACCGAAAGTAACCGTCTTGGCCTGGATCTGCTTGATGCCAGCGCCCGAGCCAACAGAGGCGTAGTTCAGAGCATTGCCGGTTTCGGCCTTATAGGTGTCAGCCCACTTGGAATAGATGGGATAGGGGAAGGTCGCGCCAGCGCCGGTGATCTCGGCAGCCTGAGCGGAGAGCGAAGCGGTGGCGGCAGCAGTGGCCACAACAGCGGCGCGGAAAATCTTGGAGAGGTCCATGTGAGGCCCTTTTTCGGTTTACGGACATGCGGCCTGCGTTCAGGCAGCCCGCGTCTTCTAGGAGGGCTGTGTGACATCCCGATGACACGCCTAAACCTCTTAAAATCAGATACTTAAAACCACACCTCGGGCTCAGCCCCAGTCCATTGTTAACGTCTGTGACTGCAGGATTGGCAGGCTGGGCAAGAGATTCTTGTCGGCAGCGCTCCACCGTCCCATACTGTGCCAGCCCCGGTTCAGAAGGGCATGCACTGGGGGACGTTGATGAAATTGCGGCAATTGCAGCTCCTGCTCGCGGTCGCGCGCAATGAGATGAATATTTCTGCGGCGGCAGCCGCGCTCAACACATCCCAGCCCAGCGTCAGTCGCCAGATCATCCAATTGGAAGAAGAAATCGGCGCGCCGCTCTTCACCCGCCGCAAGAACCGCATTGTTGGATTCACACCCGCAGGACAAGCCGCTTTCGAAGCCGCGCGGCTCGTCGAAAATCAAATCTCTAATATTGATCTTATCGCGCGTGAAGCACGCAATCCCCATGAAGGTTCGTTGAGGATCGTCACTTCGCATCTGCATGCACGCTATACATTGCTGGAACCGATGCGTGCATTTCGTCGCAATTATCCTAGCGTTCAAGTGTCCCTGATGCAGGCGGAAGGCGACCGCATCCAAGATATCGTCCTCAATGGCGATGCCGATATCGGAATGAGTGTGAGTGGCTCCGAAGATAAGCAAGTGGCCGGGTTGATCATGTTGCGTGGTAGCCTTCTGCAGCGTGTCGCTATTTTTCCAAAAGACCACCCGCTCGCCGAACGGCGCGATATCACCCTTGCTGAGATTTGCGCGTATGATCTGATTGGCTTCACGGAGCAATCACGCACACATCGCATCATAATCAAATCACTGAACGACTTAGGACTCTATCCACAGATCAGTGTCAGAGTGAACGATTCTGATGTCGTCAAATCCTATGTCGGTATCGGACTTGGTGTTGGTATTGTCCCCGAGATCACGATCCGCGCAACTGACGAAGTAGTGACCTATGACGTCACCGACCAATTACCGCCCAGATATATTTATGTTGCGCTACGAGATGATGTGTATTTGCGTGAAAGCATGATCGCGCTTCTGTCCACCATCAATCCGCAATGGACTGGCGAGTCCTTGCGACGTGAATTGCGCAAGGCTCAGGGCGAATAAGGTTCAAATACCGCATATAATGCGGCGCATCACGCGCGATTGTGAGCTCATCAGATCCGTCCAAGGCGTCTTGCGCGCCACAAGCCCTTCCGGGCTTTCAAAGGCATGGCGGTCTGTCAGATCATAGGCTGTCAGATAGAGCGGCGCGCCAGCCAGCGCTGTGAAGCGGCGCGCACGCAAAATGCCAGGCACTTTCACCAGACGTTCCAAATGGTCCGCGCCGCGACCGTGATGATATTCATCCACCAAATCGGCATCGATGTCGGTGTGGACCATATAG
The DNA here is from genome assembly GCA_947452005.1 of Beijerinckiaceae bacterium. GTDB lineage: Bacteria > Pseudomonadota > Alphaproteobacteria > Rhizobiales > Beijerinckiaceae > Terripilifer. Next base: position 94,006 of record CANGBC010000003.1, read on the forward strand.
ACGTGGGGTGTTTCCACGGGTCCAATCTGGCCAACCGAATGCGTCTGCTCCAGCAGCGTGACTTTGGCCTTGGGCAGAAGCTGCACGTCGGGCTTTGATTCAAACTCGGCCCAGGTCATCCTGTTGGTGATGACGCCTTTGGTTTTGAAGGAACGCACGCGCGAGGCCGAGGCCAGCAAAGCGGGAGGGGCTGGCGACACATTTGACGCGGCACCGTCCGACAGCCATTCGATCAAAAACAAAAACATAAAGTCCTCCGGACTTTTTCAGACCAAAGCTTTGCATTTCTTGTGATTGCATTGCGCGTTGATCATTTTGTCGCCTTATGGCTCTGTTGGACCATTACTAGTGGGTAACAAGGCATGCCGCAAAAGACTAATTTAGCATAATGCCATGCTCTACAAGCATCGATTCAGAGCACCCCGCTTGACCGGCGCCGCCTTTCAATGCTCAGTCTGGCCCATGCGCACTGGGGTCTCCATTCTTTCGACCATGATGCGGCGGGTGCTTCCGGCGCTGGCCCTCTATGCGCTCGTCCTGCAGGCTTTTTTGGCGGGTGCTGCCCCGGCGGCGGCTTTTAACCCTGAAGCCGCACCGCTTTGTGCCGAATTGGCCCGTGGCGACCATGCCCCCGACACCGGCACGACCCATGCCGATTGCGTTTGCCTGGCCCAATGCCTGTCGCAGGCCTCCCTGACGCCGGACCCTGCCCCGACGCTGGCCCTCGACACGCGGCTGGCGCAACGCATGGTCCATGCCCGGCAGGCGGACACACCTCCCCCCCATCATCCGCTGGAACGAGGACCGGGCGCCCGCGCGCCACCGATCTGATTGCGCTGCTTCGCATTCCCGCTTTCTCGTTCTTCGGAATTCATCTCATGACACGTCTCATGCTCGCGGCCACTGCTGCCGCTCTTCTCCTTGCGCTGCCCGCCAGCGCTCATGTCACATTCGAAAAGCCTGACGCAGTTGCAGGCCAATCTTACAAAGGTGTTTTGCGCCTCGGCCACGGCTGCGAGGGTGGCTCGCCCACAACATCTTTCAGCGTCGAAATTCCCGATGGTCTTGCTCTGGTGCGGCCCATGCCGAAAGCCGGCTGGCAGCTCACGGTGGAGACCGCGCCCTATGCCAAGCCGATCGGCGCGCATGGCAAAGAGGTGACGTCAGGTGTGAAAAAAATCACCTGGTCGGGCGGGCGCGTGCAGGATGGCGAATATGATGAATTCATTTTCGTCGGCCAATTGCGCGATGATGCCTCAGGTTCGCTCGCCTTCCCCGTTGTGCAAACCTGCGAGAAGGGTGACTGGCGCTGGGTCGATATCGCGCAGCCGGGACAGCCTGCCAAAAACCCGGCACCGCTCCTGAAAGTGGCTGCCGCACAAAAGCAAAGCGCCATCCGTGTCGAACAGGTCTGGTCACGCGCCACCCCCAATGGTGCAAATGTCGGTGCGGGTTATTTGCGCCTCACCAATACAGGCTCGACACCGGATCGTCTGATCAGTGGCACAACAGACATCGCCAATCGCATCGAAGTTCATGAAATGGCCATGGATGGCTCGGTTATGAAAATGCGCCAATTGGCCGAGGGCCTGACTTTGCAGCCCGGTCAAAGCGTAGAACTGAAGCCCGGTGGTTATCATCTGATGATCATGGGCCTCAAAGGCCCGCTGAAAGAAGGCACGCCTTTCTCTGGCACGCTGACATTTGAAAAAGCGGGCAATGTGCCGGTCACCTTTAATGTGGTGGGCATGGGTGCACCTGCGCCTTCAGGTGCAGCACCCGAGATGATGGATCATGCACACCATCACTAGGCGCTAACGACCTTTAAAATCCGGCGCGCGTTTCTCGGCAAAGGCGCGTCGGCCTTCGGCATAATCTTCGCTCGCAAAACAATCTGCCACCGCCGCATCCGCGCGCGCGGGGTTGCGCACCGCTTCCGGCTTGGCGAGTTCACGTAGCGAAATAGCCAAAGCGCGCAACGTCAGGGGCGCATTAGCGGCGATGCGCGCCAGATAGGCATCTGCCTCTTGCGCAAAAGACTCCTCAGACCAGACGTGACTGGCAAGCCCAAGCCGCTGCGCTTCCTGCGCATCAAACTGGCGCGCGGAATAAAAAATATCAGCGGCCGCCCCAAGCCCGATGCGGCGCACCAGAAAATCGAGATTGGTATAGGCGTAGCCCAGCCCCAGTTTGGCTGCCGGAATGGAAAAGCGCGCGCCCGCGCGCACCAAGCGCAGATCACAGGACGCAGCCAGAGCCAGCCCGCCACCAAAGCAAATGCCGCGCACCAGTGCCATCGTCGGCTTTTCACATTCCGCCAAGGCGGCCAGCCCGCCGCGCACAGCCTCCTCATAGGCGGCAACCGCCGCCTCGCTGGCGCGCTTCTCGCCAAATTGCGAAATATCGGCGCCCGCGCAAAAGGCCTTGTCGCCCGCCCCTTCCACAGCAATGGCACGCACGCGCTCATCTGCCATGGCCTTTGCGACCAGGCCCGGCAGCGCCGACCACATTTCAAAGGACATGGCATTGAGGCGGCTGGGCTGGTTCAGTACAAGCCGCGCAATGCCGCCTTGGACGCCATAATCCACCCGCGCGTCGTTCATGATCCGCATCCCTTCAAACTCGCTTGGCTCATGATGGGGCAAGGACCGGCGCATTTCACGCCCTTGTGCACGGCCATCCACGCTAAACCTCTCGAGAGACAGCCCCTTCCGCCTTGCCCGTCGTAAGACTTTTGGGCTAGAGACCGGGTGGGTCCGGGCCTGCCGCACCTCCCCCAAACCGGCCCCAGGCTCCCCGTTTGATCGGCGGACCCCCAGAAGGAAATCTGAAGATGACATTTCGTATGAAATTGATCGGCGCCAGTGCGCTTGCTCTGTCCATGACGGCCGGTTCCAGCGCGTCCTTTGCGCAGGCTGAATTTTACAAGGACAAGACCGTCAATATCTATGTCGGCTACAGCACGGGTGGCGGCTATGACGTCTATGCCCGCATGATGTCGCGCTTCTATGGTCGCCACATTCCAGGCAACCCCACCGTTATCGTCACCAACATGCCGGGCGCTGGCTCGCTGCGCGCCGCCAATTACATCTACAATGTCGCGCCCAAGGATGGCACGGCGATGGGCACTGTCGCGCGCGGCGCGGCTTTCGATCCGCTGTTTGGCCTGCCCGGCACACAGTTTGACGCGACCAAATTCAACTGGATCGGCTCAGCCAATGACGAAGTCTCCGTCTGCGTCGCTTGGCACACGGCAGCGGTCAAGAACTACAATGACCTGATCAGCAAAGAGCTGATCGTGGGCGGCACGGGCGGCAGCGCCGACACCGACCAGTTCCCGCGCGTGCTCAATGGCGTGCTCGACACCAAGATGAAAGTCATCATCGGCTATCCGGGTGGCAATGACGTCAATCTGGCGATGGAGCGCGGCGAAGTGCAGGGCCGTTGCGGCTGGTCTTGGTCGAGCGTGAAGTCGACACAGCAGAAGTGGCTCGACGAAAAGAAGATCAATGTCATCGTTCAGCTGTCGATGAAGAAACATCCTGATCTGCCTGACGTGCCGTCCGTTCTGGACGCGGCCAAGACCGATGAGCAGAAGCAGATCCTCAATCTGATCTTCGCGCGTCAGATCATGGGTCGCCCCTTTATGGCACCGCCCAATGTTGCCGCCGACCGCGTGAAAGCCTTGCGTGATGGATTCTGGGCGACGATGCAGGACAAGGAATTTTTGGAGGAAGCCGACAAGGCCAAACTGGAAATCACCCCGGTCAAGGGTGAAGAAATCCAGCAGGTCGTTGTCGAGGCCTACAAGGTTTCGCCAGACATCGCCAAGAAGGCTGGCGACCTGATCAAGTAAGATCAACGACGCGTAACCCCCTCTCCCGCAAGCGGGAGAGGGGAGAAGCGCGGCTTTTAATCGTCCCAGCCGTAAAGCCGCGCCGGGTTCTTCACCAAAATCTTCTCCTGCGTCTGCGCATCCTTCGCAAACAGCGGAATGAGATCCACCAGATCCCCGTCATTGGGCATGGACTTCACATTGGGGTGCGGCCAATCGGTCCCCCAGATGCAGCGATCAGGTGCCACTTCCACAAGCTTTGCTGCAAAAGGTGCCGCATCATGGAAGGGCGGGCCTGAAGATGACACGCGCTCAGAGCCGCAGACTTTCACCCAGGCTTTCTCGTCATTGCGCATGAGATCCAGCAGAATGCGGAACGGCTCCTGCTCAAGCCCGTCAGAGGCTTTCACACGGCCCATATGGTCGATGATGTAAGTGCACGGCAGCTTTTCCAGCATGCCCGCATATTGGGGCAGATCAATCGCATCAAAATGCAAATTAAGATGCCAGCCTAACGGGGCAATCATCGCCACCACGCGGTCAAACACTTTCATATCCGGCACGCCACCCAGATGGCGCACGAAATTGAAGCGGCAGCCGCGAAAGCCACCCTCATGCAATTCGCGCAGACCCTTGTCTGTGATCGTGTCATCAATATTGGCCACCGCGCGATAGGCGCCGTTCGACTGAGCAATCGCATCGAGCGCAACACGATTGTCGGTGCCATGCGCAGACGCATTCACAATCACCGCGCGCTCCACGCCCAAAATGGCGTGCAGTTTGCGAAACGCCTCGAGCGGCGCATCAGGTGGCGTATAGGTGCGGTCGGGCGCGTAAGGATATTTGTCGCCCGGCCCGAAAATATGGCAATGCGCATCGGTGGATTTTGGCGGCAGTTTGAATTTTGGTGTTTTGGTGTGCGGATCAGGACCGGGAATGGTTGGCGTGAATGTCACTTGCATCTGCTCCTTACAATCCAGCTCTGCCCGCACCGCGCGTCTGCGCATCTGCGACCGCCAGTTCCAACTCATTCGTCATACCAAGGTCAGCCACCATGGCCGCAGCTTCGCGCATTTCAGCGCCGCGGCGCACACCATGCTGGCGTACGCGCCCGGCCATATCGACAGACAATTGACGCCAATCAATGGAAGGATAGCTCGCATCCAGTGAGCCAAACACTTCCTTTTCGACATTCCAGTCTTTGGCCGCTTTGGCGCAATCGACAATCAAGGCTTCAATGCCTTTGATCATGATCGAGCGGCACAATTTCATTGCCGATGCGCGCCCATATTCGCTGGCCACGGGGGAGATATTCATGCCCAAAGCATTGAGCTTGGGCGCCAGCTCTTCAGCCTTCGGGCCACCGCCCAGAATTTGCACTTTGATGCCGGGCCCAGGCACTGGGGCCATCATCGCACCTTCAACATAATGCGCGCCCGTAGGCGCGACAATGCCGGCGGCATGGCGCTTGGTGTTGGGTGCTGCTGAATTGACGTCGAGAAAATATTGGCCGGGCTTCAGCCAAGTGGCGGCTTGGGTGGCAACCGCCTCCACCTTGTCGGCGGTGACAGCGCTGATGATCACATCAGCGCCCTCGCCCGCCTCAGCGGCGCTAGCGCAAAACCGAATGCCGTCGCGCGCAGCGACCGTGCGATGGGCCTCACTGCGCGCCGCATCGTCGAACAGAATATCGAATGTGCTGATGCTGGTCGCGCCATGCGCTTTCAACTCGCGGGCAAAAATCTGGCCGACTTCGCCATAACCGATGAGGGTGATTTTCATGATCTGCCGGCCTTTCCGCTGACGCTTTACGCGCAAACCGTAAATATTTGCAGCTAACCATGCAAGGTGCATGGCTCGGCCCTTGCCTCCCCAGCCCTCGCCCTTAAAAATACGTTCCAAAATGCGGAGGATCCCATGCGGCTTGCCATTCTCGATGATTATCAAAATCTGTCTCTGTCGCTCGCCGATTGGACAAGTGTGCAGGAGAAGATGGACATCACTGTCTTCACCCAGAACATCGCCAGCGTTGATGAAGCCGCCAAGATTCTTGCGCCCTTCGATGTGCTCATCATGATGCGCGAGCGCATGCCGATCCGTCGCGATCTGATCGAGCGCTTGCCCAATCTGAAAATGATTCTCACAACCGGCGCGCAAAATCGCGGACTCGATGTCGAGGCCTGTCACGAACGCGGGGTGATGGTGACCCACACCAGCAACATATTGGCGCAAGCCACCACGCTTGAACTGACCTGGGCGCTGATCCTGGCGGCGGCGCGCAATCTGCCGCATGAAGATCGCATCATCCGCGAAGGTGGCTGGCAAGACACGCTGGGCATGCGCCTGGTCAATCGTACGCTGGGCCTGTGCGGCTTTGGCAAACTGGGCACAGCTGTTGCCAAAATTGGCCACAGCTTTGGCATGAAGACGATTGCCTGGAGCCAAAATCTGACCGACGAAAAAGCCAAAGCTGGCGGCGCTGAGCTTGTCAGCAAAGACGAGCTATTTGCGCGCTCAGATGTGCTCTCGGTTCATCTGGTTTTGTCCGAGCGCACGACCAATCTGATTGGTGCAAAAGAATTTGCGCTGATGAAGCCGGATTCCATTTTCGTGAATACGTCACGCGGGCCGATTGTTGATGAAGCGGCATTGATTGACACGATGCAGCGCCGCGCCATTCGCCGCGCAGCATTGGATGTGTTCAATATTGAGCCGCTGCCCAAGGGGCATGCGCTGACCAAGCTCGACAATGTCGTGCTCAGCCCGCATCTGGGCTACGCATCAGAAGACAATGTGCGCCAGTATTTTGTTGATGCGGTGGAAAATCTGGAGGCCTGGCTCGCAGGCAAGCCGATCCGGGTTTTGTCGTAACACTGGCGCCACCCCGCCCCTCTCCCGCGTGCGGGAGAGGGTGCCTCGCAGCGCGAGGCGGGTGAGGGTGAGGGCAGCTGGACCGCCCTCATCCGGTTGCCTTCGGCAACCACCTTCTCCCGCCAGCGGGAGAAGGGAAGCCCCCTCACGCGTGTTCTTTTTCGCCCGTTTCAAGTGCGGCCAAAATGCTGGCCACCAGCGCACGGGCTGACTCGGCCGACATTTCAACCGCCACCTTGCGCGTCGTATCTCCCGACATGAAATCAATCGACAAAGCGTGGTCGAGAGACGCATGGAACGGGTGATCGAAATAGACATGCGCGGCGGTGACATTGGACCATCCGCCAGCGCCCTTGGCCGATCCGAAAATATCCGTTTTTTCGGTGATGTAAGAGCACATGGACGAAATCCTTAAGCCAGATGCTTGCGATAGAAGGCATAGACCTTCTGCCAGCCATCATTGGCCTGCTCGACACGATAGGCCGGGCGCTCTGCTGCAAAGAACGCATGACCCGCGCCATCATAGCGATGGAATTCATACTGCTTGCCGCAAGCTTTCAGCTTGGCTTCAAGCGTGTCGACCTGTGCGGGTGACGGATTCTTGTCTTCATTGCCAAACAGACCGAGCAAGGGTGCCTTCAATCCATCTGTCAGATCAATGGGTGCAACCGGGCGCTGTGGTGTGAGCTGGGTCGGATCATCAACGACCACATTCCCACCCCAGCAATCGACCGCTGCATCCACGCCATCCAGTCGGCTCGAGGCGAGAAATGTGTGGCGACCACCCGAGCAGAAGCCGATCATGCCGACCTTGCCATTGGAGCCTGGCTGCGCGCGCAAAAACGCCATCGCGCCTTTCACGTCACCCACGACTTCATCATCATAAACGCCACCAGCCGAGCGCGCCTTGGCGGCGAGATCATCGGGCGAGCCGGGGCCAAAGCGATGATAGAGATGATGCGAAATACAGGCGAAGCCCTGATGCGCCAGTTTGCGCACGGCTTCCATCGTCCAGTCATCCCAGCCGGGCATGTGATGGATCAGCACGACACCGGGAAACGGACCGGGGCCCGAGGGGCGCGCATAATAGGCTTCAACTTTTTCGCCATTGTTGCCGGTGATGGTGACCAGTTCGGCGATCATTCCGCGATACGACATTTTCTTGTTTCTCCCATTCGTCTCAAGCGCGATGCTTAAGAAAAAGGGCGCGAAAGTCAAAGGCTCTGGGGGGCCTCAAACAAAGCCAGCTGTGGGGCTGTCGGCGGCTTGGGGCGCGCATGCACAAGCGGGTTCCAGTCCCGCGTCATGATGTAGGGCCGTGCCCATCGCAGACCCCGTGTGAGGCGGGCGACATCAGCCAGCCGCAACGCCTGCCCGCGCCGCCCTTTGAGGATTCGCTCGACGCTTTTCTCGCCCAGACCTGGCACAGACAGGAGAAGCTTGCGCGGCGCCCGATTGACGTCGACCGGATGGACCACTGGACCCTTCAACTTCTGCGACATGAACCAACCCCGCTTGTTTGTTCATGTTTTGTTCTAGCTTGCAGGGGTGAAATGTCAAGCTCGTTCGTCATTGCGAGGAGGCCATAGGCCGACGCGGCAATCCACGGACGGAGATTGGGTGGTCTGGCGTTTCGCAATGACAGCGAAAACTCACCCCAGCGCATCACGCTTGTACAATTGCGGGAAGAACCGTGCGCAGGCGATGGCCACGAGGATGGTGCCTACACCGCCTGCCACCACAGCAGGCACTGGCCCGACAAGGGCTGCCAGCGTGCCGGATTCAAACTCGCCCAATTCATTCGAGCCGCCAATGAACAGCATGTTGACCGCTGACACACGGCCGCGCATTTCATCCGGCGTCTCGATCTGGATCAGCGTTGAGCGGATGAAGACACTGACCATGTCAGATGCGCCCAGCACAAACAGAAAGCCCAGAGCGACATAAAAATTCGTCGACAGGCCAAAGCCAATGGTTGCCAAGCCAAACAGTGCGACGACCTGAAACAACCGCAGCCCAGCCTGACGCTGCAGCGGATAATGCGCCAGCAAAATCGACATGATGAACGCACCCACCGCAGGTGACGAGCGCAACAGGCCCAGACCAAAGGGATCGACCAAAAAAATATCCGCGGCGTAAATCGGCAAAAGCGCGGTCGCGCCCCCCAGCAGCACGGCGAACAAATCGAGCGTGATCGCCCCCAGAATAATCGGCTTGGAGAAGATAAAGCGCAGGCCCGCAGTCATATATTCATATGTCAGCTTGTCAGGGCGATTGGTGATGGGGCGCGGTGTCATCACAAAATAGGACACAAAACTCACGCCAAAGCACAGCGCCGTTACACCGAAGACAACGTCTGGTCCGAACGCATACAGCAAACCGCCAATGGCTGGGCCTGCAATGGTTGCTGTCTGATAGGCTGATGAGCTCAGCGCAATGGCATTGCTCAACGTGTCATTGGGCACGAGGCTTGGGATGATCGCTCCACCCGCCGCACCGGAGAAAGCGCGCGCCACGCCGAACACAACAATCAGCACATAGAGAAACGGCACGCTCACCGTCTCGGTCGCTGCTGCAATGAAGAGCGCCACCGCTGCCGAGGTTGAGAGGAACGTGCACAGCGCCATGATTTTCTTGCGCGGAAACATATCCGCCACCTGGCCTGCAGGAAGCGCCAGCAAGAAATTCGGCAGGAAGATGCACAGGCCCACAAGACCCAGCGCAAAGGCACTGCCCGTCAGTGAATAGACAAGCCAGCCAATCGCGACATCGACCATTTGCACAGCCAGCGCATTGAACGTGCGGCCGATATAAAAGGCTGTGAAATCGCGGTAACGGAAGGCAGCAAAGCCGCCAGGACTAGCCAAGGGAAACACCTGATCTCGTGCGGCGCGAGCGCCTGAAGGTTTGCAACTTCCCCATGCGGGGGGATTCTGTCAAATCCAAGCTCAGGTCAAGGCGCGGCCATAGGTGCCCAGCGCCTGCAAAATGCGGCCCTCCAGCGTTTTGACAAAACGCATCCGCTCGCCATCGGGCGCATGCGCATGGCCACCGGCTGGCAGCACGGCATAGAGCGTGCGGGTCAGGGCCGGCCGATCAATTTTGCGGCCCACCAATTTGCCGGAGCGCAATTCTTCCGCCGCTAATGAATAAGGCATGATGCTCGCACCAACGCCGCGTGCGATGAGCGACTTCATCGAATTGATCGAATGCACTTCAAAGGCCACGCGCAATTTCAGCGACAATCTTTGCGCCTCCGCCTCCACAATGGAGCGGATGAGACCGCGCTCGCCACCAATCACCAACTCGGCTTCCAACGCTTCGGCCAGCGAAATCGTCGGATCTTTGGGCGCGTTTTCGGGGGCTGTCACAAAAACAAAATCTTCTTCGAGAATGGCTTGCCGCTCAAAGCCCGCGCGCGCGCCAATATTATAGGCCAGGATCACATCCAGCTGGTTACGCTCCAGCGCTTCGGCCAGAACATTGGAGCGCTCTTCCGAGAGCGACAGAAAGACGCCCGGCATTTCGCGCCGCGCTTCCAGCAGCACATCGGCGCCAATCAACAGCATGATCGAGGGCGAGAGCCCCAGCACGATGGAGTCTTTTTTGGTTGAGCCCAGCGATTGCACTTCGCTGCGCATGTCCTCAACGTCGCGCAAAATCTTCTTGGTGCGTTCATAGAGCAGACGGCCAGCCTCGGTGGGGGAGACACCGCGTGAATGGCGCAGAACGAGTGCCACATTCAGCTCTTTTTCAAGCTGGCGGATCTGTGCGCCAAGGGCTGGCTGGGCGAGATGCAATTGTTCGGCGGCGGCGGTCATGTTCCCCGCCTCGATCACGCGCATGAAATATGTGAGCTGCCGAAGATTGATCTCGCCCTCCCATTCTTGCCTCAGTGGCCTCTGGCGCCATTGGATGCGGCAGCTTTGGCAGCGGCCATGCCATCCTGAACGCGCTTGAGGATCGACCCATCCTGGTCGATCGCCTCAATGGCTTCTATATCAGACCTGTCGCCGGAATGCGCGCGACGCAATTCACGATAGGCTGATTCCTTCACATGAATGATGGCCTCCGCCGACTGGACGGCGGAATGCGCATAGACATAGGTACGCCCAATTTGACCAACGGAGAGCAGGCCAAAGACGATGGAAACATACCAGGCTGGGCGATTGTTCAAGAGCACAGCGAGCGAGGCAGTGATGATGCCAATTTCTGCCAGCAATTGCGCGACTTCGTAACCTTCGGTCGCATGGAAGAATGCATCGATCAGCGGCGTATAGCTTGACGCCCATTCTGCCGAGAGACTGCGCTCCTCTGCATAATCGGCATAAAGACGCACAAAGCGCTCACGCACGGGTGGTGCGACATTGGCGACGCTGCGCATATTTTCAACATTCACCAGCACAACGCGATATTTCATGCTGGCGCTGGCCGCATCACTTGAGGCCTGCGTCTGCTGGATCATGGCGCGGGTCATTTCATTGCGTTCGCCGCCAATCAGCGCGCCGCAAATAGCAACCAGAACGCCGATTACCGCCATGGTCATGCCAATGAATTTGCCGCTATCACCGGCATGACCCGCATGCTGGGTATGCTCGGCATGTTCAAGAACTTTCGTCATGGAAATACCTTTCGAAAAAAATGCAGGGCGTTTGAAAAAAGAAAAAAGAACCGGCTTTACGTAGCAAAGAAGCGCAAACGAGAAAAGGCGGCCCGAAGGCCGCCTTTGAACAGTCTAGAGCCGTTATCCGGCTTTTCTTCTTTCTTTTGCTGCACCCGTTCGGGCTCCAGCCACACCGCTCCCCGTTTAGCCTGCGGTGTAATTGCCGTATTTGATGAGATTGGCCTTCTGGGCTTCGTTACGCGGCGCGAGTTTGAACGTGCGCGCAGCATTGCCGCCCAGAATGTTGTGTTTGGCCTTTTCCGACAGGAAGGGCAGATCATAGATCGTGCTCGGCAAGTCGAAATCCCAATGCGGATAGTCAGACGCATACATGAGCTGCGTTTCCGCGTTCATCATGCGGAACGTCGTCTCCAGCGCTTCCATGTCCTGTATTTCCATGGGCTGCGTTGAATAGAACATGTCACGCATATAGTCGGACGGCTTCTTTTTCAGGAGCGGAGCTTCCGACGGGCGCATCATATATTCGTGGTCGAGGCGCTGCATCAGGAACGGGATCCATGCGAGACCCGATTCGATCCAGATCACCGGGAGCTTGGGGAAGCGTTCGCCCATGCCGTTGATGACCCAGTTCGTGCAATGCAGAATGTTGTAGAAGCTGAAGCCAAGCGCATGCACCGAGATAAAGCGGTTCAGACCCTTGAACACCGGCTCACCCCAGTTGGGGCCCGAGTGGAAGGCGAGCGACAGGCCGCGCTCTTCGATCGCGCGATAGACCTTCATCAAGGCATTGTCATGCACAGGGATCGTACGCACGGTGGTGACCATGAAGCCCGTCACGCCCTTGCGGCCGCCGAAGGTTTCGACCTGGCGCAATGAGGCTTCCGGATCTGACAGCGGCAGAGCGAGCTGCGTATAGAAGCGGCCATGATTTTCCGGCAGCACGACTTCGGTGAGCCAACGGTTGTAGGCCCAGCACAATTCGACTTCCATTTCCTTCTGCGGATGCAGGCCAACGTTCAGCATGCCCGTGGGGAAGAGGCAGGAATAATCAACGCCCATGGCGTCCATCCAGCGCTCGCCCAGCTGCACATCGCGCAGCTTGCCGGGTTCTGTCTTTTCAGTCATGCGCAGCGGATAGCGTGTGACGCGACCGCCCATGTCCTGATAGCCAACCTGGGCTGGCACGATGGAGTGACGGCCCTTGGCGCGGCCCGACATGGTGAGCTGACGCAGCACGTCATTTTCCATGAAGGGGAGGATTTCGTTGAAATTCTCGTTTTCATAATGATGCGCATCGCAATCGACGATGAGCATGTCTTCATACTTGCGATCACGCGCCTGTTCGGCGGCGTGAGCCAGCAGCTTCGATGTATTGAGTTCTTCAACGGTGACGCGGCGTCCGCGGTCAGCAATCAGGTCCATATGTTCCTCCCATTATCTGCAGCAGGCGCGGCTTATCGGCCAGTCCAGCTCTGCCACATGCCGAGTTCGAATACTTGCAAGTCCGCGGCCTTCAACATGGCGCCGCAAATGTTCAAGACGTCTGTGCCAGACACCACTGCCGGACCTGGAAGCACGGGATAAGAATCTCCCGCTTCCACTTTCGCGCCATAGGCTTTCACCAAGGCGCCCAGCAATGCATGCATGGCTTGAGGCGACACGACATCGATGTTGCCATTCAACGTGGCAAGATCGATCTCACGCGCCAATGCAATGGCGCGCTCGGAAATCATGTTGTCAGTCGTGCTTTCAGGCGACGACATAAACATCATCCCCCTTGGTGACGACCTGATAGTTCTTGAGCTTCAACTTGCGGTCGGAGATGCACTCACCCGACTTCATGTCATATTCGTAGCCATGCCACGGGCAGACGAAATTCATGTCTTTTTCTGAGAAGTAGAGACCCATCGAGGTCTTGTCTTCGCGCAGATGCTCTTCGACCTTCGCAATGGTCAGGCCTTCGCAAGCCGGGCCACCCTGATGCAGGCAATAATTGCTATAGGCGTAGAAATTTCCCTCGTGGCGGAAAACACCGACTTCGGTATCGCCAACTTTCACGATCTGGCGGGTGCCGTCCGTGAATTCGGACGCGCGTCCAACGAATTGTTCGGCCATTTTTGTCAAACCCTCCCTCACCTGCGCCTTTGGCCTCTTGCGAACCAACCGACCGGAGCCGACCGGCAGCCAGGCCATGGCTGCACTATGGGTTTGATTAAAGGCCTCGATTCAACCTTTGTCCAAGATATTTCTTTGAGGAGAGACCAAAGTTTTTCTTTGGCCTCGCTCAGGGCGACGCTGTCTGGAGTGCCAGATCGAGCAAGGGGCCGGAGCGGCGCAATTCTTCTAACAGATTGAAATGATGGCAGTTACCGACATGAAGCGGGGCATTTCCACCCCAAACAGCGGCCATCTCCGCCGATTGGCGCTTGAATTCATCGGTCTCCAGAGCCCCCAGAGCCAGCCCAACCCGCGCCTTCGGCCTTGGGGAAAACAACGGCGAGAGGCTTCTGGCCTCGTCGCGGTCGCCCAGTCCGATCATGCGGCCCATGGGCAGATGAGAGAGCGGATCGAGATCAAACACACCTGACAGCAGCAGGACCGAGGCAATGTCGGGACCATGCGGATCGGCGGCAGCCATTGCCGCCAGATGCGCGCCTGCACTGTGACCCGCCAGATGAATGCGCGCAGGATCAAAGCCAAGCGCGCCTGCTTGCGCGTGCAAAAACTGCAGAGCGTGACGAATGGTCAGCACGATCTCTGAAAGTGGTGTTTCGGGGCAGAGCGGATAATCGAGAACGGCAACAGCAAAACCCCGCGCGCGCATGCCTTCCGCAAATTGTCCGTGCTGGTCCTTGGTGCAGGCCTGCCAATAGCCACCATGCAGAAAGACCCAGAGCGGCGCATCGGCACGCGTGGCTGGATAGAAATCCAGCATCTCGTCGCGGCCACGCCCGTAATGCAGATCCAGCGCACCCGCTTGTTGGCGCGCAACTGCGCCATCGGCATTCCACTGGCGAAACACGCTCTGCATGTCGAGCACTTGCAGGCGCGGCGCATAAGCGCGTGCGAGTTCTGGCATGGTCATGCCGTTCCAAACAGGCTGCAGCGCGCGTGGCGGCGCAACGGCAGCATCGGCTTCAACGGCAAACGCGCCCTGCGCATAAAAGATCGGACGGCGCAGCCCACCAAACACTTCGCGCCACGCCAGATCGATCTCGCGGCGTGACAGATGAAAGGTCTGCGGTTCTGGTGCGTGAATACGCAGGCGCAAAATATCGGATGGCGCTGCGCCCTCTTTGGCGAGTTGTGCGCCGACAGATGACAAAGCCTCGCGCAACGCATCAGCAGGCGCCATTTGTGCAGATGCGCCGCGCGCCGTGACAAAACGCATTTCAGAATGCGACATGGCGATGCACCTCCGCTCGGTCTGCCGCCAGATCGGCACTTGTGCCCGACCAGATGGTGCAGCCTTTTTCAATCACGACATGCCGATCGGCGAGGCGCTCCAGCACATGGATATTTTTATCGACGATGAGAATGGATTGCCCCGCTTGTTTCAGCGTCTCAAGACAGCGCCAGATTTCTGCGCGGATCACAGGCGCCAGACCTTCTGTCGCTTCATCCAGAATGAGCAGATCAGGATTGGTCATCAAGGCGCGGCCAATGGCGAGCATTTGCTGTTCGCCGCCTGACAGCGTTGCGCCATTCTGGTCTTGCCGCTCATCAAGGCGGGGAAAGAGCGCGAAAATGCGCGTCAATGTCCACGGGTTTTCGCGACCCAGCCGATTGGCTGCTGTGGCCACCAGATTTTCGCGCACACTGAGTGCTGTAAAAATCTGCCGCCCCTCTGGCACCAAGCCGATGCCCATACGCGCCACGCGATCCGCTGGCAGCCCGTCAATATCCTCACCCTTGAAGGTGATGTGGCCAGAGAGCGGGCGCATCAATCCCATGATCGTGCGGATGGTTGTCGTCTTGCCCATGCCATTGCGGCCAAGCAGCGTCACAACCTCGCCTGCCCCGATATCAAGCGCGATATCAAAGAGCACCTGGCTTGATCCATAGGCGGCGGAGACGGAGCGAAGTGACAGCATCAATCCTCCCCCGTTCCCAAATAAGCCTCGCGCACGCGCGGATCATTTTGAATCTCATCGGGCGCGCCGCTCGCAATGATCGCACCATAGACCAGCACGGAAATGCGATCTGCCAAGGCAAAGACGGCTTTCATATCATGCTCAACGAGCAGCATGGCCATATCCCCGCGCAGGCCTTGCAGAATGGCAATCATCTGTGCGCTTTCAACGGGCCCCAAACCTGCCATCGGCTCATCCAGCAGCAACATGCGCGGGCGCGTGGCCAAAGCGATGGCAAGTTCCAATTGCTTGCGCTCGCCATGCGACAAATCACTGACGCGCACATCCGCACGCCCATCCATATTGGCGCGTGCCAAATGCTGCATGGCCTCATCGGGTGACGCACCACGCGCATAGAGCGCCGCCACCACATTGTCGCGCGCTGTATAATCAGAGAGCACTTGCGGCACCTGAAACGTGCGCGCCAAGCCGCGCCGCACGCGCTGCGCCTGCGACAGCTTGCCCATGTCAACGCCATCGAGACGAATGCTGCCGCCTTCGGGCGTGATCTCGCCCATGATCTGCGAAATCAGCGTGGTCTTGCCCGCACCATTGGGGCCGATGAGCGCATGCACTTCGCCGGCGCGCAGATCGAGACACACATGATCGGTGACGCGCAGGCCGCCAAAATTTTTGGTGAGATCATCAATAACCAGCAGCGCGCTCATGGCTTGTCGCCCCCGATGCGCGCCAAGCCACCTTTGAAGGCCAGCACCATGAGCACAAGCAGCGGTCCCAAAATCGCCTGCCAATGTTCGGTCCAGGTGTTGAGCGTGGCCTCAAGCCCCATCAAGGCAAAAGCGCCGAGCACCGGGCCGACGATCGTGCCAGAGCCACCCAGCACACACATGATGAGCAACTCGCCTGATGTCGTCCAATGCATGAGATCAGGCGACACAAAGCGCCCGAGATTGGCCATGAGCGCGCCCGCAAGACCCGCCCCCATGCCGGAGATGATGAAGGCAATCCATTTCACGCGGAATGTATTCACGCCCACCGCCTGCATGCGCCGCTCATTCTGGCGAATACCACCAAGCAAAAGCCCAAAGCGCGAATGCAGCACACGCGCGCAGACCGCGAGCCACACCAGCAGGAAGCCGAGCGTCACGTAAAAGAAAGTCGCATCATCACGCATGTTCAGATCAAACAGAACATTGCGGCGACGGAACGTGAGACCGTCATCGCCGCCATAGGCTTTCAGCGCGAGGAAAAGGAAGAACACCATCTGCGCAAAAGCCAGTGTGATCATGATGAATTGGATGCCGCTGGTGCGCAGAGCCAGCGCGCCAATAATGGCTGCAGCACATCCACTCACCAGCATGGCCACCAGCACATTGACAAGAAGCTGATCGCTACCCGGCAGAAGCCCGAGGAACGGCAAGCCTGAAATGGCATGCGTGGTTGAAATGCCAATTGCATAGGCGCCAATGCCATAAAAGGCTGCATGGCCCAGGCTGACAAGCCCGCCAAAACCCAGCGCAATGTTAAGCGCACTCGCTGCCAATCCCAAAATCATCATGCGCGTGAACAAGCTGATCAGCGCTGGTGCGCCCATTTTCTCTGCGATGAACGGCCACGCCAGCAAAAGCGCGAGGCCGAGTGCGGATGCGATGAGTTTACGCATGGCCGGGGAACAATCCCTTCGGCTTGATCAGCAGCACCAGCGCCATGAGCAGATAAACACCCATGGCCGAAATGCCAGAGGCAAGCGCATCGGCCTCAGAGCCCGCCATCATCCCACGCAAGATCTGCGGCAGGAACGCACGCAAGCTTGTGTCAACAAGCCCGACCAGCAAAGCGCTCCAGAAAGCGCCTGCAACGGAGCCCAGCCCGCCAATCACCACAACGACAAAGGTGAGAATGAGAATTTGCTCGCCCATGCCCACTTGCACAGACAGCAGCGGCCCCGCCATCAAACCGGCAAAGCCAGCCAGCAGCGCGCCGAGGCCAAAGACAATTGTCGAGAGCAGGCGAATATCAACACCCAGCGCCTGCACCATCTCGCGATGCGTCGCGCCCGCGCGCACCAGCATGCCAAGTCGCGTGCGCTGAATGAGAAGAAACAAAGCGCCCGCGCTCAGCAGGCCCGCCGCAATGATGCACAGGCGATAGGCCGGATAGGGAAACAGGCCCAGATCAACAGCGCCCGACAATGCGGGTGGAATTTGCACAAACAATGGCTGGCGGCCAAAGAGCAGGATGATCGTCTGATTGAAAAACAGGATCAGACCAAAAGTCGCCAGCACCTGATCCAGATGATCGCGCGCATAGAGGTGACGGATGACAAGATATTCGACCGCCATGCCAGTCAGGGCCGCCGCAGCAAGACCCGCGGGAATGGCGAGCAGAAACGAACCCGTGAGTTTGGCCGCAAAGGCCGCCGCATAAGCGCCCACCATATAGAGCGAGCCATGGGCGAGATTGATGACACCCATAATGCCAAACACAAGCGTCAGGCCCGCCGCCAGCAAAAACAGCATGACGCCGAGCTGGAGACCGTTCAACAGCTGTTCAAGAATGAGTGTCATGGGACAACAAGAGACCCGTCATTGCGAGCGAAGCGAAGCAATCCAGAAAGCAGATGCGATATTTTGGAAAGACCGCGCGACCCCCACCCCTAACCCCTCCCCTCAAGGGGGAGGGGGATCGGAGCGCCGTGACGGGAAAGATCAGAGCTTGCAATCCTTGGCGTAGAAGTCACCCGTGTTGGATGAAATCTTGCCATTGGTCTTGATGATCGGAGCGCCATCAGCACCCTTCACCACTTTCATCGAATACCAGTCCTGCACAGGGTGCTGGTTGTTGCCGAATTTGAAATTTCCGCGCACGGACGCAAAATCGGCTTTCAGCATGGCGGTGCGGAAGGCTTTGGCATCATCCACCTTGCCGCCGGTCTGCTTCAGCGCCGCGCCAATGGCGAGTGCGGTGTCAAAACCCTGGCTGGCGTAATAGGTGATCGGACGATTGTATTTTTTCATCCAGGCATCGACGAAGGCCTTGTTGGCGGCATTGTCGAAATCGCTGTTCCACTGCGCCGACACATTGACGCCGACAGCGGCTTCGCCAATCGCCTTCAGAGTGACCGCATCCATCGAGGGTGAGGGCACAACCATCGGGATCTGCTCCAGCAGGCCCGCCTGCTGATATTGACGCAGGAACGCAATGCCTGCCCCGCCGGGATGGAACTGGAAGATGAAGTCAGGCTTGGCGGCGCGGATCTGCGCGATCTCTGCGGCGAAATCATTCTGATCCAGCTTGGTGAACACCTCGCCAATCACGTCGCCCTTGAACGTGCGCTTGAAACCTTCCAGCGCATCTTTGCCCGCCGGATAATTCGGGGCCAGAATAAAGGCCTTCTTGTAACCAAGGTTATTGGCGTTTGAGCCAGCGCTTTCGTGCAGTGAATCATTCTGCCAGGAAACGACATAATAATTGGCGTGGCATTCCTTGCCGGCCAGTGTCGAGGGGCCCGCATTGGGGCTCACATAAATGCCGCCCTCTTCGAGCACGTCGGGCACAACGGCCAGCGCGACATTCGAGAAGACAATGCCGGTGAGCAGTTTCACCTTGTCGGTCTTCATGAACTTTTCGGAGATCTGCTTGCCTTGGCCGGGCTTCAGGCCATCGTCTTCAACGAGCACCTGCACCGGCACGCCGCCGAGCTTGCCGCCCTGCATGTCAATGGCGAGCTGGAAAGCGTCGCGAATGTCTTGGCCAAGATAGCCGCCCGGACCCGAGAGGGTCGTGATCATGCCGATCTTCAGCGGCTCTTGTGCCTGCGCGGCACCAGCAGCACAAAAAGCGGCGGCCGCTACGGCCATCATGCGCATGGATTTCATGTCGTCCCCCCACAAAACTTGAGGGGTCTTTTTTAGAGGTGCGGGGGTGGCACTGGCAAGCCCAAGGCAGAGCGTGCAGCGGTGCGCCAACAATTCCCCTCCCCCTTGTGGGGAGGGGCTAGGGGTGGGGGTCGTGCAATCTTTATCGTTGATGAAGTGGGCGCATGCGCAAAGATCGCACGACCCCCACCCCGCTCTGCTTCGCAGAGTCGCCCTCCCCACAAGGGGGAGGGAGACACTCATGACCTCACTTCGCCTTCAGCTTGTCAGCCCAAGACGTATCAATATAGGTCGCGCCATCGCCCTTGGCTGGATTGCCATAGACACGGCGCAGATCCAGAACTGCCTGCACGCCCTTGGTGTTCAAAGCGGCATTGCGGGTGAGACCACCGGGGCCGGTCAGGCGCTTCCAGATTTCTTCCGCATCCGCCTTGGCCAGACCCGGCGTGCGCTTCATCAGCACTTCCACCGCGCCGTCCTTGTTGTCGAACACATAGTTTTGGGCGGCAATCACAGCGCGGGCCAGGGCCAGCACTTCTTTTTCGTGACCCTTCGCCCAGCTCTTGCGCACGGCATAGACCGAGCCCTGCGAGTCGCCCAGCGCAACGGCCACATCATCGAGAATGGTGAAGCCCTTCTTCTGCAGCTGAATGTCCTGCGGCGAAGAAATGATCGCGACATGCGCGCGGCCATCTTCAAGCGCGGCCATACGGCCGTCGGTGGCACCAACCGCGATCAGCGTGTAGTCCTTGTCGAACAAGCCCTTGCGCTTCAGGATCTCGTAGAGAACCGTGGCGTAGCCAGAGGCCACCGCATCGACCGCCAAAACCTTGCCCTTCAGATCGGCATAGGTCTTGATTTCAGGACGCGCGACAACGCTGTTCAAACCCGAATGCACGCCCAGAATGGCGGTCAGATCGTAATTGTCGAATTTGATAGCGCCCTGACCATCAGTGTAGGCGACGATATTGTCGAAAGCCGTGGTGACGAATTCATATTTGCCATTCATCACGTCAGCCATCTGCTCTTGCGAGCCAGCGGTTTTGTCGAGCGTGACGGCGAGGCCTTCCTTGGCGAAGAAGCCCTTGTCCTGTGCGACCCAGGCCGGAAGATTGGTCGCACCACCAAAGCCGATCATGCGGATCGGTGTGGGCGCCTGCGCAAAGGCCTGCATGGAACATGAAACGGCCAGCGCAAAAGCCAGACCGCAACGACGTGTGAGATTAAGCATCGGCTTGTCCTCCCCCTGATTTTTATTAGCCGCCGATTTTATGGGCGCGCACCTTCATGCGTAGCTCGCCAAAAGCCGGCAGCGAGTTGACGCGGATCACATCGCCCGGCTGCACAGGGCCGACGCCCTTCGGCGTGCCCGTGTAAAGCAGATCGCCGGGATGCAGCGTGTAGAAAGACGAGGCGAATTCGATCAGACGGCGAATGCCATAGACCATGTGCTGCGAATTTGAATCCTGACGCTTCTCATCATTCACATGCAGCGTGAAGGGAATGTCATCGACATCCTTGATCTCGTCAGCTGTCACCAGCCACGGACCCATCGGCGTGTAACCATCGACAGACTTGCGGAACGAACGATCTTCGGGCCCGCGCACAGTCATGTCGAGGCCCAGTGAATAGCCCGCGACATAATCCAGCGCCTTGTCGAGCGGAATGTCGGTGCCGGTCTTGCCGATCACGACGACGATTTCTGCTTCATGATCGTTACGACGATCCGGGAAACGGATCGGGATTTCCTCGTTCATGCCAATCACGGAGGAATTGGCCTTCAGGAAAATGCCAGCCTTGCCGATATCCGGACCCATCTTGGAGGGCGCGCCCTCACGCGCGGCTTCCATTTCCGCAATATGGTCGCGGTAATTGGTGGGGGCCGCCATGGTCTTGGACCAGCGCGCCACGGGCGGCAGCAGCTTCACCTGTGAGAGCGGCTTGCCCGGCGCCTTTTTGGCGGCCTCTTCCAGCTCACCACGAATCTGGGGGAGCGCTGCAACGACCGCATCGCCGCGCATGTCATAAGGCGCATTGGCGCGCACGCGCGTCTGGATGTCGGTCACATCATGCACATTATCACCGATGACAACGCCCAGGCGATCTGTGTCGAAGCGGCAGAGTTTCATTGTTCTTCTTCCTTTTTGAATTACGAATTTGGATCAGGCTTCAGCATTCTGGACACGATGCTCAAGCCAGCGCAGCAATGCGACAATGGCAATGAGCGGCAAAATCTGGATCACACCCAGCGCACAAACCGCGCCATAGGAGCCACCCTCTTCCCACATGGTCAGGCTGATTGTGCCCAGCACATGCGTACCTGGCCCCGTCAGCATGATCGACGCACCAAGCTCGCGCACGGCCAGCACGAAAATGTAAATCCAGGCTGAAAGCGCGACCGGAATGAGCAGCGGCAAAAGAATACGGCGAAACACCTGCCCATAGCTCGCACCCGATGTGTGGGCGGCTTCTTCCAGCTCTTTGTGAATCTGCACCAGACCACCAGAGGCGAAGCGCATGCCATAGGGCATGTAGAGCGTCAGATAGGCGATCAGCAAAATCCAGATCGTGTTGTAGACCGGAATCGGCAACAGCAGATAAGCAAACAGAATGCTCGCACCCACGATGATCGAAGGGAAAGCAATCGGCAGGAAGGCGAGCAGATCAAGCATCCAGCCAAAACGGGGGATGGCACGCTGCGCGACCCAGGCCAGCAGGAACGACAGGCCAACAATGATCGTGGCCGACATTGCGCCGAGCGATACAGAGGTCGTGACGGCATCCGCAAAAATCGGATAGCTCAGCACGAAAGCATAATTGGCCGATGTCATCTCGCCCGCACCCGCCATAAACGGCAAGGTCGGTTTGATGAACAAAGATTGCCAGATAAGTGTTGCCACCGGCAGGCCCAGCGCAAAGGCAAAGAGCAGCCCTGTGAGCGCGCACAAAGGCCAACGCCAGACGCCGAGTTTCATGCGCGTGGGCTTGTAGCCTTTGCCGGTGATGGTGGCGAAAGCCTCAGCATTGCGCGTCGAGCGGCGATAGAGAAAGACCGAGACCACGCACATGACCAGCAGCGTGATTGACAGCGCGCTGGCTGTGCCAAGCTCGGGCTGCGAGCCGCGAATGGCGGCCTGAATATCGGTGGTGAAGACTTCGATGCGGGCCGGGTTGCCGATCAGGCGCGGCACTTCAAAGCTTTCAATGCCGCGAATGAACAGCAAGAGCAGCGTCGAGAGAATGGCAGGCCGCATCATCGGCATGGTGACGCGGCGCGCAATCTGGAACGTGCGTGCGCCCGACATATAGGCCGCCTCTTCCATGCGCACATCCAGCGAGCGGAAGGCGGGGCCGAGCAGCAGATAGGCCAGCGGGAAATAATGCGCTGACAAAACCCAGATCATGCCGCTCATCGAATAAATATTGAGCGGCGCAACCTCCGTGCCTAAAGCCATTTTCAGAAGTGAATTCACCCAGCCGACATTGGGGCTGAGGATCAGCATCCAGGCCATGGTGGTGAGCAGACCCGGCAGCGCGAACGAGAGCAGCGTGAGCGAGTGAAAGACTTCGCGCCCCGGCATATCCGTGCGCTCCACTGCCCAGGCAACAAAACCGCCCAGAATCAGCGTCAGCACGCCAGCGCCGCCGGCAAACACCAGCGAGTTCCAGAACAGCCGCAGCAAATGCCATTGCGTATAGGCATTGATGAAATTGTCGAAGGTGAAATCACCCGGGCCGTAGATCGTGTCTTCTGCGAAGGCTGTATAGAACAAAGCTGCCAGCGGCACGATGACGAGCCAGGCAACAAAGATCACGCCCAGAATGGCGATCAGCTTCGCTGGTGAGAAAGCGAAAAGGCGATCACGCCATGTCGGCGCGGTGGCAACGTCCATGCCAGTCGAGAGAGCCAAAACCTGTTTCCTCCGGAGCAGCGGCTTTTGCGCCGCTTGTTGTTCTTCATGTGAAACCGCTTAGCGCGGCTTCAACAGTTCCGTTGTGATCTTCTGCCACTTCTTCTCGTCTTCGGGCGAGAAATTGACGGGTATGACTTTGTTTGCGCCAAAGCGCTTCATCGTGTCAGGCGGATTGGCATTCACATCAGGGCGCACGGGCAGACGGCCGGCTTCGGTCAGAAGCGTCTGCGCTTCCTTGCTCACCAGAAAATTGGTGGCCAGCTGCGCCATTTTGGGGTGAGGCGCGCGCACATTGATGCCCGCTTGTCCGAAGAACAGGCCGACCGGCTCCATCGCCCACCAATCCGTATCGCCACCCTTCAGCATCACATTGATGGTGAGGTTGGTGTAATTGTTGATCGCCACCCAATATTCGCCCAAGCCCACAGAGCGGGCGAGTGCCAGATGTCCATCGACAACCGTCGGCTTCAGATTGGCAACAAGGTCACTGATGATCTTGCGCGCCTTGGCCTCACCGAAATGGGTGAACATGGCATAGACCCATTGGCTGTCATTGCCATCAATGGCGACTTTGCCAGCCCAATCCTTGCGCGTGGCCATTTCCTCATAGGTCTTGGGCAAGGTCGCCTTGTCGACGAACTTCGTGTTGAAGGCCGGTGAATTGTAATTGGAATAGACGCCGTACCATTTCTTCTTGGGGTCAATGGCCACGGGGTCGATATTCTTGGCCTCTGGCAGATCCAGCACCTGCAGGAAATCCTGCGGCAGTTTGCTCACCGCCGTGGTGACGACAAGGTCCCATGACTTCTGCTGTGCACGCGCTTCCAGCACAATGCGGCTCATGAGGCCGGTATCGGACGAGCGCACGAATTGCACGCGAATGCCGGTGGCGCTTTCAAAGGCCTTCCACAGGGGCAAGGCTTCCTGCTCGTTCATCGAGCCGTAGACGATGATTTCATTGCCCTCTGCCTTGGCCGCAGCCAGCAGATCGGGCGTCATCCAGCTATTGGCCTGAGCGAAAGCAGACGACACAGGGGCCAGCGTCAGGCCGGCCGCCCCAAGGGCAGCGCCTTTCAACAGGTCGCGACGCTGAAAATCCATGATGGGCCTCCCTCGAACCCCGCTCTTATTCGGCGGTATTTATGCTTCCCCACTATGGCGCGGCGGGGCCAGCCAAGGCAAGAGCGCTCAGCGGCGCTCCAGCCCGGCGCGCCGCAGGGCATCAGCCAGCGCCCCCGAGGCACTGGCGGGGGCCGCAGCCGCCTTCTGCTGCACCTGTTTGACCGCCCGCTGGACGCCCGGCAGGTCTCCGTCGCGCTGGCGGGGCGCTTGGGCACCCGGCTCCATATCCATGCGCATGGTCAGGCTGATGCGTTTGCGCGGGGCGTCGACCTCCAAAACCTTCACTTTCACGACATCACCCGATTTGGCGACGTCGCGCGGGTCTTTCACAAAGGTCGTGGACATGGCCGAGATATGAACCAAGCCATCCTGATGCACGCCAATATCCACAAAGGCACCGAAGGCAGCGACATTGGTGACCACGCCCTCGAGGATCATACCGGGGCGCAGGTCTGAGATTTTCTCGACACCATCCTGGAAGGACGCTGTCTTGAAGCTTGGGCGCGGATCGCGGCCGGGCTTTTCCAGCTCTTTGAGGATGTCGGTCACGGTGGGCAGACCGAAATTCTCATCCACAAAGGTTTTGGGCTGCAGCGCCCGCAGGGACGTCGCATTGCCGATCAGCACGTGAATGTCGCTCTTGGTGGCCTCCAGAATGCGACGCACCACCGGATAGGCTTCCGGATGCACGCTCGACATATCGAGCGGGTCATCGCCACCGCGAATGCGCAAAAAGCCTGCGCAAAGCTCGAAAGCTTTCGCACCCAGTCGCGGCACTTCGCGCAGCGCCGTGCGGCTCTTGAACGGACCATTGGAATCACGGTGGCCAACAATGTTTTGCGCCAAAGATTCCGTCAGGCCCGAGACGCGCGCCAACAGCGGTGCAGACGCGGTGTTCACGTCAACGCCCACAGCGTTCACGCAATCTTCCACCACGGCATCGAGCGAGCGTGACAATTTCACTTCCGACAGATCATGCTGGTACTGGCCAACCCCAATCGACTTGGGATCAATCTTCACCAGTTCCGCCAATGGGTCTTGCAGACGACGCGCAATCGACACCGCACCGCGGATCGACACGTCGAGATCAGGCAATTCAGATGAGGCATAAGCAGAGGCTGAATAGACCGAAGCACCTGCCTCCGACACCATGATTTTGGTGAGCTTCAGCTCTGGTGCATTTTTCACCAGATCCGCCGCCAGCTTGTCAGTCTCACGCGAGGCGGTGCCATTGCCAATGGCTATCAGCTCAACCTTATGTTTGCGGCACAGATTGGCGAGAATGGCGAGCGATTCATCCCAGCGCTTTTGTGGCTCATGCGGATAGATGGCGGTGGAATCCAGAACCTTGCCGGTTGCATCGACCACAGCCACTTTCACGCCTGTGCGGAAGCCCGGATCAAGCCCCAAAGTGGCGCGCGCACCAGCGGGTGCTGCCAGCAGAAGATCGCGCAAGTTACCGGCGAAAACCTTCACCGCCTCTTCTTCCGCATGCTGCCACAGCCGCACGCGCAGATCGACACAGAGCGAGGATTCAAGCCGCGTGCGCCAAGTCCAGCGCACGCAATCAGACAGCCACTTGTCAGCCGGACGGCCCGTATTGGAAACGCCAAACTTGGCCGCAATCCGGTTTTCATAAAGGGTCGGCACGCCGGGCACTGGTGCCTCTGTGTCAGGCTCCATCTTCAGATCAAGCATTTCTTCTTTCTCGCCACGGAACATGGCGAGGATGCGATGCGAGGGAAGTTTGGTGAAGGGCTCAGAGAAATCGAAATAGTCTGAGAATTTCGCGCCCTCCGCCTGCTTGCCCTCGCGCACGCTCGAGCGCAGGCGACCGCGCGTCCAGAAGGTCTCGCGCAGATCGCCAATCAGCTCGGCATTTTCAGCAAAGGTTTCGACCAGAATGGAGCGCGCACCTTCCAGGGCTGCCTCGATGGTCTCAATGCCCTTGTCCTTGTCGATGAATTTTTCCGCTTCCACGCGCGGGTCGAGCATCGGATTGGCGAGCAGGGCTGTGGCCAGCGGCTCGAGGCCCGCTTCACGTGCAATCTGCGCCTTGGTGCGGCGCTTGGGCTTGAAGGGGAGATAAATATCTTCCAGCCGCGCCTTGGTGTCGGCTGCATTGATCTGCGCCAGCAGCGCATCATCCATTTTGCCCTGCTCGGTGATGCTCTCGATCACCGCCTTGCGGCGATCATCCAGCTCACGCAAATAGCGCAGCCGCTCATCGAGCGTGCGCAATTGCGTGTCGTCCAGCGTGCCGGTCACTTCCTTGCGGTAACGCGCGATGAAGGGGACCGTCGCGCCGCCGTCAATCAGCTCGACCGCTGCCGTGACCTGCCATTCCTGTACGGAAAGCTCTTCGGCAATGCGCAGATTGATCGACTTCATGAACCGGCCCTTATGATTCTGTGACGAGAACAAACAGGGAGCGAGGTCTAAGCGGCGCGCCGCTCAGGGTCAAAGCGCGACGCAGGCCCCAAGCGCGTCATCCACCGGGAACTGCCTCACGCAAGGCAGCGTTGGCACACCAATCCACAACAGAAAGATTGGACATGAGTGACGAGACATCGATTCGCCAAGCAGCCGAGCCACCCAGACACGAGCCTCAACAGCGCCAAGAGCGCCAAAGGCCGCCCCAGCGCGAGCAGGACAAGCCGACCGATTGTGGCCTGACGCGCGCGGAATTGCGCGCCATTGTGGCCGAGATTATCGGCTAGCTTTGGCTTTGGTCTTGGGGCGCGGCAACAGCAGGGATTGCGGCGCCAGTTTGCGGCTCAGCTCAAACAACAGCAGCGAGCGTCCCGTCACGACATAATCGACGCCAAAGCTCAGCAATGCATTTTCTTCTTCAGGCGGCAGATTCGTATCGACCAGCCGGAGCCAGCTTGATCCGCCAATCACCTGCGGCAATCGGAAGCTCACACCATTGTCGTGGGCGTTCAGCACCAGCAGCAAAGTGGCGTCTGTGCCGCGCTGGCGAATGCCGGTGGGTTGCGCGCGCCCGTCCAGCAGCACGCCCAGGCATCGCCCATTGGCATCATGCCAATTGTCCTGGCTCATTTCTTCACCTGTGGGCGTGAGCCAGCTCACATCACGCACATCCAGATGCTCATTATAAGCACCTGACAGAAAACGCCCGCGCCGCAGCATGGAATGGCGGCGACGAATGTTGATCAATTGACGCGTGAAATCGACGAGCTCGGCGGCTTCCTCGTCAATCCCCTCCCAATCGACCCAGGATATTTCATTGTCCTGCGCATAGGCATTGTTATTGCCCTGTTGCGTGCGGGCAAATTCATCGCCCGCCAAAATCATCGGCGTGCCCTGCGCAAACAGCAGCGTGGCCAGCATGTTGCGCATCTGACGCAGGCGAGTGGCGCGAAGGGTGGGATCATCGCCTGGCCCCTCGAGCCCGTAATTGGCAGAGAAATTATTGTCGTGCCCGTCGCGATTGTCCTCGCCATTGGCCTCATTATGCTTGTCGGCATAGGACACCAGATCATGCAAGGTGAAGCCATCATGCGCGGTGATGAAATTGATCGACGCCCAGGGCTTGCGGCCTCTCTTGTTGAATAGATCAGCTGAGCCCGTGAGACGATTGGCAAGCTCTGGCAGCATGCCTTCATCGCCCCGCCAATAGGCGCGCACATTATCGCGGAAGCGATCATTCCATTCTGCCCAGCCGGGTGAAAATTTTCCCACCTGATAACCGCCCGGTCCGCAATCCCAAGGCTCGGCGATCAGTTTCACCGATGAGAGAACAGGATCTTGCCGACAGGCGTCGAGAAAGCCGCCGCCTTCATCAAAGCCATGCGGCTCGCGCGCCAGAATGGTGGCCAGATCAAAACGAAACCCATCGATGTGCATATCGGTCGCCCAATAGCGCAGAGAATCCGTCACCATTTGCAAGACGCGTTGATGCGACAGATTGACGGTATTGCCGGTGCCCGTGTCATTGATGAAATAGCGCTTGTCAGGAGCCAGGCGATAATAGGAGGCATTGTCGATGCCTTTGAACGAGAGCGTTGGCCCCAGCTCATTGCCTTCGGCTGTGTGGTTATAGACGACATCCAGAATGACCTCGATGCCCGCAGCGTGGAGGTGGGCGATCACTTCCTTGATCTCGTTGATGAAGGGTGTGGCCAGATAGCGCTGCTTGGGGGCGAAGAAACCGATCGTGTTATAGCCCCAGTAATTGCGCAGGTTTTTATCCGCCAGATAGGAATCATCGACAAAGGCATGCACCGGCAATAGCTCGATCGCGGTGATGCCCAGATGGCGCAAATGATCGACGACGGCATCCGCCATCAAACCTGAAAATGTGCCCCGTGCATTTTCCGCGATATCGGGATGCAACTTGGTGAAGCCAACCAAATGGGCTTCATAAAAGATCGATTGTTCCCAAGGCGTGTGCGGGCGGCGATCCAGCCCCCAGGTGAACGCCTGATCAATGACCCGGCACTTGGGCATGAAGGGTGCGCTGTCGCGCGTGTCGAAGGACAAATCACCCTCAGGCGCGCCGACCGTGTAGCCAAACAACGCATCATCCCATGTGATTTCGCCAACCAGCTGGCGCGCGTAAGGATCGATCAGCAGCTTGTTGGGATTGAAACGATGGCCCTCGCTGGGCTCATAGGGACCATAAACCCGGTAGCCATAGACGGTGCCCGGCCGCGCTTCGTCCAGATAGCCGTGCCAGACTTCATCCGTATATTCGGGCAGCTCAATGCGCTCGAGCTCACGCGTGCCCTCTATGTCGAAGAGGCAAAGTTCAACCTTGGTGGCGTGCG
This sequence comes from Beijerinckiaceae bacterium, assembly GCA_947452005.1. Lineage (GTDB taxonomy): Bacteria > Pseudomonadota > Alphaproteobacteria > Rhizobiales > Beijerinckiaceae > Terripilifer. The sequence goes on from CANGBC010000003.1 coordinate 123,137, forward strand.
CCGAGAAGAGCGCAAAATTGACGCCGATCCCATCCCAAGTGGCCCCCAGCGGAAACGGCCTGCCCTCCCGAATGCGTGGGCGCGAATTGGCACGCCCCACACGACGCGGGCGCAACGGCATGGTCTTGCTCTCGATATTCATGGACAGCTAACGCACCAATCCCGCCAAGGTGCCAGCGCCAGCGCACAAGCAAATTAATGTCATATCTAAGGAATTTTATAAAATTAACTCTTTGTTAACCATGTTGGGCCAAGCCTGAGGCGTCCCAAAATGAGGGGTGCCAATGGATTCGCGCAGCATGTTGCCAGTAGAGCCCAGCTTCTGCCTGCCGCAATCCAGCGAAGATGGACGTGCGGTGGTCGTGGTGACGCGCGCGGGTGCCGAGCCCGTGGTTCACCCGTTCAAAACCAAGGAAGAAGCCTGTTTTTGGGCACGCCAATGGATGCGCCGCGAACGGCTGGCGGCACTTGAGAGGCTGGTGTTTGGGTCGGACTGGATTTTGGTTCCCTCCCACCATTGACCAACCAAAGCAACGCTGGCGCGTTTTTCATGAAGGGGCCATGATTGCAGCTCAGGCTTTGTGTGCCTGACGCGCTTCAAAGGTTTTTCATGATGAGCGGCAATTTCATTTCCGGACTTCTTCAAAGCATTACTGAACGTGGCCGCGAATTGCTGGGCAAAGGGCGTGGCACGGACGATGTCTCGTCCGCCAATCTCTTGCGCCTCACTGGCGACCTGCTGACCCGGCGCGGCGAGGCCACGGGCGTCGCCCTGGCTGAGGACGTGCTGGCGCGCTACGGGCAACTCTCGGCCGATGGCCGGCGCGAATTTCTGATCGAACTGGCCACCGAATATGGCCCCGACCGCGCCGCACTCGACAAAGCCATTGATGCCTATCGCATCGATCCCAGCGAATTGAACGCCTTGCGTTTGCATGAAGCCGCTGAACCGCGCCGGCAAGAATTGATCCGCCGCCTCAACCATGCCCCCGGCGGCACGGCTGCGCTTGTGCATATGCGCGAGGATCTGTTTCGCCATGAGCGCGAAAGGCCTGAGCTGAAGGCGCTCGACCAGGATTTTCGCCATCTCTTTTCCAGCTGGTTCAATCGCGGCTTTCTGGTGTTGCGCCGCATTGATTGGTCGACGCCTGCCAATATTCTGGAAAAGATCATCCGCTATGAAGCCGTGCATGAAATCCAGAACTGGGATGATCTGCGCCGCCGCACAGAACCCTCTGATCGGCGCTGCTTTGCTTTCTTTCATCCCCGCCTTGGTGACGAGCCGCTGATCTTCGTGGAGGTTGCGCTCACACAAGAGATCCCCGATGCCATCGCGCCCCTGCTCGCGTCTGAACGGCGCATCATTCCCGGTGCGCAGGCCAATACGGCCGTGTTCTATTCCATCTCCAATTGTCAGGCGGGATTGCGCGGCATTTCCTTCGGCAATTTCCTGATCAAACAGGTGGTCGAAGATCTGCGCCGCGAATGGCCCAAACTCTCGACCTTTGTCACGCTCTCGCCAGTGCCAGATTTTGCGCGCTGGCTGGATGGTGAACTGGGCGACGAGGCGTCGCTTCTGCCAGCTGATATTCGCCAGGCGCTTGGAGAGTTGAAGGGCGGCTCGCAAACACCCCCGCCAGAGCATTTGCGCAAACCCCTCCTGATGGCGGCTGCGCTTTATTTCACGCAAGGCAAGATTGCCAACAACCAGCCACGTGACAGCGTCGCGCGCTTCCACCTGGGCAATGGTGCGCAATTGGCGCGCATCAATTGGCATGGCGACCTGTCCAAAAAGGGCCTCGCGCAAGCCCATGGGCTGATGGTCAATTACCTCTACGAGCTCGATGCAATTGAAGAAAACCACGAGGCCTTTGCGGATCGCGGTGAAATCATCACATCGGGCGAGGTGCGCCAGCTCCTGAAGCGCAAAAGCGGCCTGCGGATAGCGCCCGAAGCCGCCGCAGGCTGAAGGGTTTATCCCGGCACTCGACTCGGTCTATTGTGCTCCCAACCAAAAACAGGGGGGAGCCACAATGGCCGAGGATACACCACCACAGGACAGACCAGACGGCGCGCGTGGGAGCGCGCTCGATGTGCTCGTGTCCTTTTTGAAAATCGGAGGCTCCGCATTCGGTGGCTCGACGCAGGCCATGGTCTTCCGCGAAGTTGTGGATCGTCGCCAATGGATGAATGAGCAGCAGTTCCTCGTGGGCCAAGCCATTGCGCAGGTTCTGCCCGGCGCCAATCCGGTCAATCTCGCTCTTTATATGGGCCTGAAGGTTGCTGGTGGCTTGGGCGCAGCTGCTGCCGTGTTTGGCATGGTCATCCCCGCATTCTGCATCATCATGGCCATGGGCTTTGCCTATACCGAACTCTCCAGCCTGCCAGTGACCAGCTTTGTGTTGCATGGCGTTGCAGCTGCTGGCGTTGGCGCGACGGTGTCGCAAGGGTTGCGGACAACCCGCAAATTGCCCAAGAGCGCCTCGACCATCATTGTGGGTCTTGGCGTATTCATCACCATCGGCTTGTTGCGTTGGCCGATGATCCCCGTTGTCATCGTCGCAGTGCCGCTGTCGATCGTCTGGGCTTATCTCGACCAGCGGAGGGCTGCGTGATGGACAATAAACTTCTTGGACTTTTCATTGTCTTCGCGCCGCTGTCGCTTCTGTCATTTGGTGGCGGACAGGCGATTGTCGCTGATATTCAATATCAGACGGTCACCGTGCATGGTTATCTGAGCAATGCGCAATTTGCCGATCTCTTCGCGGTGTCGCGCGCGGCACCTGGCCCCAGCACGTTGATTGCAGCACTCATTGGCTATCAGGTCGCGGGTTTCTGGGGCGCGATTGTCGCCTGCCTTGGCATTTATGTGCCCTCCTCGCTGCTCGTCTATGGCATTGCCAGCTGGTGGCAGAAGCACAAGACCTCGCCGGTAAAGATTGCGGTGGAGCGCGGGCTGGCCCCTGTGGCCGTCGGCCTCATCTTTGCGGGCGCGCTGGCAGTTGTGCGCGCAGCCCTTGCCAATGAGCCCAACAATATCATTGTGGCCCTTGAACTGGTGACACTGGCGATCTGCTGTTCGATATTCTACTTCTCAAAGATCGGCTCTTACACGGTCGTCTTTGCGACCGGTGGCATCTTCTTCCTGATCCACTGGCTCGCCTTCTAAACGTCACGCGGCGCAACCAACATGGCTGCGCCGCGTTCCCCTGCCGGTTCGGTTGCGCGCTTGGAGGGGTACATGCAAGGCGATGAAGACGACATCCGCCGCAAGGCCTATGACCTCTGGGAAGAGGAAGGCCGCCCCGAAGGCAAACATCACGAACATTGGCACAAAGCGCAGGAGCGGTTGCGCGAGCCTGCACCCCTGCCCGATGCCGCCCATGCCGGGACCACCGATGTCTCGGCCCAGGATGACGCAAAAGATTTCGAAGAAGAAGCCAAAGCCATGGTGCCTGAAAATGGCGCCGAAGTGCTCACGCAGGAGAGAGGCCCGGACGAAGAGGGCGAGCCAGCAAGCCCTGCCCAAAAGAAAGTCAGGCCACGGCGCAAGACACCCGTACCCTGACCTTGTCTCGGCACGCCACGAACGCCATATCAACTCCAGTCCAGCTGGAGCCTGAGCCTCGTGTCGCAAAATCCCTTTTTTGAAAACTGGTCCACGCCTTTTGGCATGCCGCCTTTCGGCCAGATCAAGACCAACCATTTCAAGCCCGCCTATGACAAGGCGCTCCCGCTGCATGTGGAAGAGATTGCGGCCATTCGCGACAATCCGCAGGCGCCGACTTTCGACAATACGATTGCCGCTTTTGAAAAAGCTGGCGGCGCGCTTTTGAAGATCAACAAGGTCTTCTGGAATCTGACCGGCACCGAGTCGGACGAGGCTTTGCAAAAAATCGAGCGCGAGATTTCGCCCGTGCTGGCACGCCATGGCTCGGAGATTTTTCTGGATGCCAAAATGTTGGCGCGCATTGAGGCGATCATGGCGGGGCCGGAATGGACCAGTCTCAATGCCGAACAGCAGCGTCTGACCGAGCGCATGAAGAAAGCTTTTGTGAGCTCAGGCGCCAAGCTCAATGATGCCGAGCGCGCACGCCTCACCGAGATCACCGCGCGACTGGCGACGCTGGGCACGCAATTCTCGCAAAACATTCTCAAGGACGAAGGTGACTTCGTGCTCCGGCTAGAAAAGCCGGAAGACCTGGCCGGCCTCTCGCCTGATTTTCTGGATGCCGCCGCGGCGCTTGCAACATCACGCGGGCGCGCAGGCCAGCATGCTGTGGGCCTGTCACGCGGACAGGTTGAGACATTCCTTACATCCTCCACACGCCCGGATCTGCGCGAGGCTTTGCTCAATGCTTTTCTGGCGCGTGGCGAAAAAGGTGGCGAGAGCGACAATCGCGCCATCATTGCCGAGACGCTCGCACTGCGCGCCGAACGGGCCAAGCTTTTAGGCTATGAGACTTACGCCCATTACAAACTCGATGACACAATGGCAGAGACGCCTGAAGCTGTGCGCGATTTACTGAACGCTGTCTGGCCGCCTGCCTTGCAAGCAGCGGCACGCGAGCGTGATCGGCTTGCATCACTCGCCGCAGAAGACGGACAGAACGGTCCATTCCGCAAAGCGGACTGGCGCCATTATGCGGAAAAATTGCGCGCGCGCGATTATGCCATCGACGACAATGCGCTGCGCCCTTACTTCCCGCTCTCGCGGATGATTGACGCGGCTTTCTTTGTCGCCACAAAACTCTTCGGCCTGACCTTTGAAGAGCGCCGCGATCTGCCACTCTACAATCCCGATGTGCGCGCCTTTGAAGTGAAGGACGCCCATGGCGCGCATGTCGCGCTGTTCTTGGGGGATTATTTTGCGCGCCCCTCGAAACGCGGTGGCGCGTGGATGTCGGCCTTCCGCACGCAGCAAAAGCTAGAAGGCAATATCCGCCCGATCATTATCAATGTGCTCAACATTGCCAAGCCAGCGAGCGGCGGCGATCCGCTGCTCAGCATGGATGAAGCGCGCACTCTGTTCCATGAATTCGGCCATGCGCTCCACGGCATGTTGTCGGATGTGACTTACCCGTCACTGGCTGGCACATCTGTCTCGACCGATTTCGTGGAATTGCCCTCGCAGCTTTATGAGCATTGGCTGTTGCAGCCAGACGTGCTGCGCCGTTTTGCTCTTCACCATGAGACGGGCGCGCCCATCCCTGATGCTTTGATCGACAAGATCAAGGCTGCGCGTGGTTTCAACCAAGGTTTTGCCACGGTCGAATATTGCGCCTCGACCTTTGTCGATCTCGACATGCATCTCGACAATAACGCGACGAAAGACCCGCTGGCCTTTGAGAAAAAGGTTCTGGAGGAGATCCGCATGCCCGATGAAATCGCCATGCGCCATCGCTCGCCCCATTTCTCGCATATTTTCTCCGGCGGCCATTATGCGGCGGGCTATTACTCCTATCTCTGGTCCGAAGTGCTGGATGCGGATGCCTTCTCGGCCTTTGAAGAGACGGGCGATGTGTTCAATCCGGCGCTCGCCAAACGGCTACGCGATTACATTTATGCGGCAGGCAATCTGCGTGACCCAAAAGCGGCCTATATTGCGTTTCGTGGCAAATTGCCGGGCGTTGATGCGTTGCTCGCCAAGCGTGGTCTGGCATGAGCGAGCCACGCAAGACGATCTATTATGATGGTGCCTGCCCGCTCTGCACGCTGGAGATTGCGCATTATCAAAAGCAGGAGGGTGCCGAGAACCTGTGCTTTCGCGATGTGTCACGCGCAGACGAGACGCCGGGCGCGGACCTGACGCGCGAACAGGCGCTGGCGCGTTTTCACATTCGCAAGGCCGACGGCACTTTGCTGTCGGGGGCTGCGGCTTTTGTCGCGATCTGGGATGATTTGCCAAAATGGCGCTGGGCCGCGCGTGTTGCGCGCGTGCCGGGTGTGTTGCAACTCATGGAAATTGGCTATCGGCTGTTCTTGCCACTGCGGCCGTTTTTGGCGCGGATTGTATCGCGCCACAAGTAGCCCCGTCATTGCGAGGAGCGAAGCGACGAAGCTATCCAGACGCACACGTGGGGCTCTGGATTGCTTCGCTTCGCTCGCAATGACGACCTATTCGTCGCCCTTGGCGCCTTCCAGCACTTTCAAGTCAGGCTTCAACACTGATGCGTCGGCCAGTTTCTTGATGAGGTGGGGCGGCGTTGCATAGACGTCTCTGAAGGCGGCGGCCATTTCTTCGCCCGTCATCGGATTGACCTCTTGGTCGCTCTTCTCCGCATCGCTGATCAGATCTTTGTCTTTCATCGCATCATTGAACGCCTTGCGCAGAGCCGCCACGCGGTCTGACGGCACAGCTTCTGCGACAAAGAGCGGACGGCCCAATTCGAAAGCGGTGAACTGAACTTTCAGGATCTGCTTGGTGTCCGGATTTTCTGCCAGATCAACAATCAGCGGCACGTCTTTCAAATCCTGATGCGTGCGCAATCCCATTTGGAAGAGGATTTTATACTTGCCGCTCTCCACCATGTCTTTGTAATGCGGCTTGATGCTGGTCCAAGAGAATGTGCCACGCCCATCAATTTCGCCCCGCTCCATGGCCAGATTCATTTCATTGCCACCGGGGAAGCCTGCAATGACCTTGAACTTCATGCCCATCAGATTGCGCAGCACATAAGGGATCACCACGCTTTCGGTGCCCACACCTGTTCCGCCTATGACGGTCTCGCGATTTTTCAGATCAGCCCAGCTCTTGATGCCGGTGCGCGAATGAACAATCGCAATGGATGTGTCGGAATTGACGCTGCCAATCCATTGCAATGTGCGGGGATCAAATTTCGCTTTTGAGGCCTGGCCCAACAAAGGCTCAAACGGCACACCACGCTGGGGCGCGCCAATGTTGGTGCCATCAGCGGGCGCAGCATTGGCGACATGGTTGGTCATCACCAGACCGCCAGCACCAGGCATGTTGCGCACGAGCACGGTTGGATTGCCGGGAATATATTTGCCCAGATGACGCCCCACGAGCCGGGCGTTGGTGTCATAGCCACCACCGGCCGACAGGCCGACATAGATGGTGACGCTCTTGCCTTTGTAGAATTCAGCGGGGGTCTGCGCGGACGCTTGGCCTGTTGATAAGCCCGCCGCCAATAAGAGACCGCCGCAACGGCCCAGCTGCGCGAAATCCATGAATTCCTCCCCGTTTTTATCTTGTTGGGAGGATGATGACCCAAGAAGTGGCAATCTGAAAGCCGTTTTCACGGGAAATGCCGGGCGAAAAGCTCACAAAGCCGTTTTTGAGCCAAACAGGCGATTACGCATATATTTTAGGCATTTCTAGCTGAAGCGCTGCTTTTTTGGCCCGCAAGCTGCTTACCCTCTGGGCAAACGCCTCATTTCTGACTAAACGCCGACCCCGTCAAACCAACGGGAGGACGTTCGGCCTTGATCCAGAAAACTCGCTTTGCCCTGACGGGCGCGCTGGCCACGTGTTTGGCTACCGGACCTGCATGGGCCGCCGAAACCGCTTTCAGCGCTGCCAATACGGCCTGGATTCTCACCGCTTCTGCGCTGGTGCTGCTGATGACGCTGCCGGGTCTGGCCATGTTTTATGGCGGTCTGGTGCGCTCCAAAAATGTGCTGTCGGTGCTGATGCATTGCGTGGCCATTGCCTGCCTGTCTTCTGTGCTGTGGCTGGCACTGGCTTATTCACTGTCCTTCGGCGAAGGCTCGCCCTGGATCGGCGGCTTTGAGAAGGTCTTCCTTCTGTCCATGGGCCGCGAAGCGCTGAGCGGCACGCTGCCAGAGAGCGTCTTCTTTCTCTTCCAGATGACCTTTGCCATCATCACCCCGGCTTTGATCGTCGGCGCTTTTCCTGAGCGCATCAAATTCGGCCCGGTGCTGGCTTTCTCGGGTCTCTGGCTGATCCTGGTCTATGCGCCGGTTGCCCATTGGGTCTGGGGCAATGGCTGGCTGATGAGCCTTGGCGTGATGGATTTCGCGGGCGGCCTCGTGGTGCATGCCACTGCCGGGACATCGGCCCTTGTGATCGCAGCCATGCTGGGCGCACGTGACGGATTCCCGAAGGAATTGCGTCCGCCGCACAATCCGGGCCTCACCATCATTGGCGCAGGCCTGTTGTGGGTGGGCTGGTACGGCTTCAACGGCGGCAGCGCGCTCACCGCTGATGCGGCCGCAGGCAATGCCATTCTGGCCACGCATATGTCAGCCTCGGTTGCTGGCCTTGTCTGGATGGCGATTGAATGGATCCGCTTTGGCCGCCCCAGTGTGGTCGGCACGGTGACAGGCGTTGTGGCGGGTCTGGCCACAGTCACCCCGGCTTCAGGCTTTGTCAGCCCGCTGGGTGGCTGCATTCTGGGCTTGGCGGGCGCCATCATCTGTTTCTTCGCGGTCGATTTCGTGAAGCACAAGATGAAGGTCGATGACACACTCGATGTCTTTGCCGTTCACGGCCTTGGCGGCATTCTGGGCACTATCCTGGTGGCCTTCCTCGCTCATCCTGCGCTCAATGGCGCGGGCTTTGGCGACAATGGCGATGCCATGACGCAGTTGAAAGTGCAGCTGATGGGTGTGGCCGCCACGGTCGTCTGGTCGGGGGTGGTGACCGCCATTCTGGTGGCCGGCATCCGGGCAACACTTGGCCTGCGGGCCAGCCCCGATGAAGTCGAGGAGGGGTTGGACCTCACCTCCCATGGGGAACGCAGCTACACGCTGTGAGCATCTCAAAAGGCGGCCTGCGGGCCGCCTTTTTCTTTTGCGCTGTCCGTGCATAATCAGCCGGACCGAGACAGGACCGGGCCCACCAAGATGGCCCGCCGCACGGGAGGACAGGCCATGGCATCCATCACTCTGACGGTGAACGGGAGCGCACGCACGATTGATGTGCGCGACCCCGACAAGCCGCTGCTCTACGCATTGCGCAACGACCTCAATCTCAAAGGCGCCAAATATGGCTGCGGGCTTGGCCAATGCGGCGCCTGCACCGTCATCGTCGATGGCGAAGCGGTGCGCTCTTGCACCACGCCTGTCTCGGCTTTTGCCGGCAAGAAGATCACAACGATCGAAGGTCTGGGCTCACCCGAACAACCGCATAAAGTGCAGGCTGCCTTTATTGCCGAACAGGCCGCGCAATGCGGCTATTGCACCAATGGCATGGTGATGACGAGCGCGGCTTTGCTCGACAAAAATCCCAAACCCTCTGCCGCCCAGGTGAAAGATGCACTCGCACAAAATCTGTGCCGCTGCGGCACGCATGAGCGCATCGTCAATGCAGTGGTGAAGGTTGGAGGAGCACGCGGATGAATATTCATACCTCGCGCCGCAATTTTCTGAAGAGCACAGGCGCTCTCTTCATCGCCATTCCCTTTGCCTCCGAGCTGAAAGCCGAGGTCATCTCCGGCAAGACAGTCGATGCCGCACAAGTGGACGCCTATCTCGCGCTCCACGCTGATGGCACAGCGACGATCTATTCCGGCAAGGTTGATCTGGGCACTGGTCTGCGCGCGGCCTTCCCGCAGATTGCAGCCGAAGAACTGGGCCTGCCGATCAACAAGATCAAACTGATCGAAGGCGACACGCTGCTCACCCCCGATCAGGGCCCGACCTCGGGTTCCAACGGCATTCCCAAAGGCGGGATGCAATTGCGCCAGGCGGCGGCCACTGCGCGTCAGGCTTTGATCAAGCTTGCAGCCGAAAAACTGGGCAAGCCGGCCAATGAACTCGACGCCATTGATGGCGAAGTGCGCCCGAAAGCCGGTGGCGCTGGCATGTCTTTCGCCAGCCTCGTCACCGACAAGGGTTTCGAGCTGAAGCTCGATTCCAAAGCGCCAGTGCGTGATCCCAAAACGCATAAATATGTCGGCAAGCATGTGCCGCGCCCCGACATTCCGGCGAAAGCCACGGGCCGCTTTGTTTACATGCATGATCTGGACGTGCCCGGCATGTTGCATGGCCGCACGATCCGCCCTGCCGTGATCGGTGCGGAACTTGTGTCGGTCGATGAAAGCTCAATTGCCTCCATTCCCGGCGCCAAAGTCGTGCGCATGAAAAACTTCTTGGGCGTTGTCGCGCCGGATGAATGGGATGCCGTGCGCGCCGCCAAAATGCTGAAGGCTGAATGGAAGGGCGGCGGCTTGCCGACCGATTCCGCCGGTCTTCGTGATTACGTCAAAGCGCAGAAGGTCAGCGAGACCGAAGCGCTCGACAAAGCGGGCGACTTTGCAGGTGCCTATGCAGCCGCGCCCAAAAAGCTCTCGGGCGAGTTTTATTGGCCAGCCCAAAGCCACGCCTCCATGGGGCCCTCTTGCGCCATTGCCGATGTGAAAGCCGATGAGGCCACCATCTGGTGCTCGTCGCAAGGCACGCATCGCTATGCCAAACATTTTGCCACCATGCTCGGCCTGCCCGCCAATAAACTGCGCATGCATTATCTGGATGGCGCTGGCTGCTATGGCATGAATGGCCATGAAGATGCTGCCGCAGATGCTGCCTTCATGTCGAAAGCTGTTGGAAAGCCGGTGCGCGTGCAATGGTCGCGTGAAGATGAACATGCGCTTGACCCGAAGGGTCCGGCACAGGTCATCACGCAAGAAGCGGCTTTGTCGGCCGATGGCAAGATCGTGGCTTGGCACACGACCATGCGGTGCCCAAAGCCAACCGCCAATCTGCCAACCATTCCCCTGCTCGCACCTGTGGAAGCAGATGCAAAACAGGCGAAAGGCATTGCCACCGGCTCACTCTCGTCGGGCGGCAAGCCGCCTTATGATGTGCCCAATCTGCTCGTCGAAGTGCATTGGCTGGAAGATACACCCTTGCGCCCTTCGCATTTGCGCGCCCCCGGCAAGATCGGCAATTGCTTGGCGGTTGAAACTTTCATGGATGAGCTGGCACTGGCTGCTGGCAAAGATCCGGTTGAGTTTCGCCTCGCTTACCTCTCCGATCCGCGTGGTCGCGAAGCGGTGGAGCGTGTCGCCAAACTGTTCAACTGGGACAAGCGCGTCGAGCCGCGCCGCAATGGCAAGGGTCGCGGCATTGGCTTTACGCAATATAAAGGCGACGAAACCTATGTCGCGATTGCGATGGAAGTGGATGTCTCAGCCGATGGCCACATCAAAGTGACACGTGTCGCCGCCACCCATGATTGCGGACAGATCATCTCGCCAGATGGCGTGCGCTCGCAAGTCGAGGGCTGCATCTTGCAGACCATCGGCCGCACGCTCTTTGAAGAGGTGAAGTTCGACCGCAACCATGTAACGAGCCGCGACTGGGCGAGCTATCCGATCCTCACCTTCCCGGATGTGCCGGAAATGAAGATTGAATTGATCGACCGCCCGAACGAGCCACCGCGTGGTGCGGGTGAAGCAGCGACTGCGCCTGTGGCCGCAGCACTTGCCAATGCGGTGTTCGATGCCACCGGCATTCGCCTGCGCACCGTGCCGTTCACCGCTGCACGCGTGAAATCGGCTATGGCCGATACAGGCGTGAAGTTCGGGTGATGAGAGCCACTCCCCTCTCCCGCTTTGCGGGAGAGGGTGTCATGCGCAGCATGACGGGTGAGGGTGAGTGCAGCTGAACCGCCCTCATCCGTCCGCCTCCGGCGGCCACCTTCTCCCGCCAGCGGGAGAAGGAGACGCTCACACAATTCGGAAAACAAAATGAAGATCATCCGCACCGCCGCCACACTTGCGGCCCTCTTCGCCGCCCCCGCCTTTGCGCAAACCAAAATCACCGTCGTCACCTTTGCAGGTGCGACCAACCTCCCCGTGTGGATTGCGATGGACAAGGGCCATTTCGCCAAGCAGGGGCTGGACGTCACCCATGAAGTCACGCGCGGCTCGACAGCTGCGATTGAGGGCATGATGAGTGGCAAATATCAATTTGCCTCGACCGCCTTCGACAATACGATTGCCAATATTGAGGGCCAAGGCGACGTGTCCATTGCGGGCTTTGATCTCATCGGCATTGCCGGTGTTCATTCCGGCATGAACAAGATTGTCGTCACACCCGAGATTAAAAACTTTGCTGACCTCAAAGGCAAAGTCGTGGCGAGTGATGCTTTGACCAGCGGCTATGGACTTGTGTTGGTGCGCATTCTGGAAATGAATGGATTGAAGCGCGAGCGTGATTTTTCAGCGCTGGCTGTGGGCTCGGGCCCCAATCGCCTGAAAGCCATGCTGGAAGGCAAGGCGCAAGCTGCTGCCCTCTCCTCGCCCGATGACATCGAAGCCAAAAAAGCGGGCATGCGCGTGCTCGCAGATGCGACCGAGATTATCGGCGCCTATCAGGGCTCGGCCTTTGTGGTGCGCCGCGCTTATGTCAAGGACCATGAAAAAGAGGTCGTCGCCTTTCTGCGCGCCATGATTATTGCAAGCGATGAAGTGTTTGCCGACAAGGCTGGCGCCATTGCCACGATGCGCGCGCGCATCAAGGGATTGTCAGCTGAAGATGCTGAAGTCATCTACACTGACATGACGGCCGGCAAAGGCGGGCTGAACCGCCGCGCTGCCATGAATATGGAGGGCGTGAAGACGCTGATCGCGCTGCGCAATGAATTGAGCGGCGCCAAGAAGATCGATTCTCCGCCCACCAAATATGTCGATCTCAGCTTTTATGAGAAGGCGCTGGCAGGTCTTAAATAAGAGGCAACAACGCCAGCCTCGTCATTGCGAGGAGCGAAGCGACGCGGCAATCCAGAGCCTCACGTGAGGCCACTGGATTGCTTCGCTGCGCTCGCAATGACGGCGGAGAGGCTGTCCTCTGCATTCCGTCATTGCGAAAAGGCTCGTCTTATCGGCTGTACTTCAGCGACTTCATGTCGATGACGAAGCGATATTTCACATCGCTCTTCAACATGCGCTCATAGGCTTCGTTGATCTTCTGCATCGGGATCGTCTCAATATGCGAGGCAATGCCGTGTTTGGCGCAGAAGTCGAGCATGTCCTGCGTTTCTTCAATGCCACCAATCAAGGAGCCTACCAGCTGGCGGCGCTTCAAGATCAGATTGAAGACACCGGGTGCGGGATGGGGCGAGGCTGGCGCGCCGACGAGGCACATCACACCATCGCGCTTCAGGGCGTTCAGATAGGGGTCCAGATCATGCGGAGCAGCTACCGTATTGATGATGAAATCAAAGGTCGCAAATTCCTTCGCCATGGCCTCGGCATCTTTGGAGATGACTACGCGTTCTGCGCCAAGCTTTTTGGCATCTTCCAGCTTGCCGGGCGAGGTGGTGAACAAAGTCACATGCGCACCCATGGCTTTCGCAATCTGGATAGCCATATGCCCCAGACCACCCAAACCCACCACGCCAACATTCTGCCCAGGCGACACGCGCCAACGGCGCATCGGCGAATAGGTGGTAATGCCCGCACACAACAGCGGTGCTGCAGCTGCCAGATCAAGACCGGCCGGAATTTTCAGCACAAAGGATTCATCAACAACGATGCGGTCTGAATAGCCGCCATAGGTGTTTTCCGAACCACCAAAGAGACTGCCATTATAGGTGCCGGTGAAACCGCTTTCGCAATATTGCTCCAGACCCTCTTTGCAGGATGCGCAATGGCGGCAGGAATCGACCATGCAGCCCACGCCGACCAGATCATCCGCTTTGAACTTGCTGACGCTTGAGCCCACGCGGCTGACGCGCCCGACGATCTCATGTCCAGGCACGCTGGGATAAAGCGTATTGCCCCATTCACCGCGCGCCGTGTGCAGATCCGAATGGCACACGCCGCAGAACAGAATGTCGATGTCGACGTCCTTTTCACCGGGCTCGCGACGCTCGAAGGAAAATGACGCCAAAGGGGTGCTGGCGTCAGTGGCAGCAAAGCCGAAAGCCTTGGTCATGATTGTCTCCGGGAAAAGAATGGTACGTCTGTATGTGACGCAAAAGGAGAAAAGAACAAGGGGTGGTGCCAAAATGCAAAAATCCAGAGGCCGAGGCCTCTGGATTGCTTTGCTTGTGCTGGATCAACGATGCTTATTCAGCGGCTGCCACAGCCACACCAGCGGGGAGCGATGCATTTCCGGCAATATGACGGGCGCGCATCTTCTTCAGGACGAACAGGGCCAGCAGGCCTGTTGCGACATCCATAGCCACTGCGATGAGGAAAACCGGAACCCAACTGCCAGCTGAATCATGGATTGCAGCAGCCACCGGCCCACCCAGCACGGAACCAATGCCCTGCGACATGTAGAGGAAGCCGTAATTGGTCGTCGCTTTCTTGGTGCCAAATGTATCGGTCAGCGTGGAGGGGAAGAGCGAGAAAATCTCACCCCAACCAAAGAAGACCAGACCCGAGAGCAACACGAAGGCCAGTGCATTGTCGCGAAACAGCAGCAGAAGCAGAATGGCCACAGCCTCGAGCAAGAAGGCAATGCCCATCGTGTTTTCGCGACCGATGCGATCTGAGACCCAGCCGAAGAAGGGGCGCGTGAATCCGTTGAGCATGCGATCCACTGTCAGCGCCAGCGGCAAAGCGGCCATGCCGTAAAGGACAACATCAGCCACACCAAATTCGCGCGCGAAATTGGCGAAGTTTGAGGTCACCATCAGGCCGCCAGTCGACATCATGGTCATCATGCCAAACATTAGCCAGAAGACAGGCGTCTTCAGCATGTCTTTTGGGTCGGTATCCTTGCCCGTCGCAATCGTCTCAACAGGCGGAGGCAGAACATCGCTGGTGGTGGGTGAGCGCAGACCAAGTGCAGCTGCGACACCAATAAAGCCAAGGATCATGCCGAAGACCATCAGCGTCGACGAATAGCCAGATGCCTTGATCATCGTGTCGATCGGGAAAGTCGTGAGCAAAGCGCCCATGCCATAGCCTGCCGCCACCATGCCAATGGCAAAGCCGCGCTTGTCAGGGAACCAGCGTGCCATCAGACCGATGATGCCAATATAAACAATGCCTGTGCCGACGCCGCACAATCCGCCGTAGGTGAGATAAAGCATGGTGAGGCTGGTGGCTTGCGCCGATGCAATCCAGCCCAAGCCCGACATGGCAGCGCCCGCCGCCACAAGTGTTCGGGGCCCGAACTTTTCAACGAGCCAGCCTTGCGCAGGCGAGAGCCACGTTTGCAAAACGATCAGCAGAGAAAATGTAATCTGCAGAGCAGGAAGCGAAGCACCTGTCGCGCCCTGGAACGGTTTGACGAAAAGGGTCCAGACATATTGCGGGCTTGAGATCGACATCATAACGATCAGACCAAGCACCAATTGTATCCATCGCGTCTTCGAAACAGCAGACATGCTATTCTCCATTACCAAATGATGGCAAAGAAAAAGCAAGCGATGTGCCAAAGTCACTTTCGAGAGAGGCGACGGATTTATTGCAAGAGTGTACCCCTCAATTGCACGTTTTCAATGCAATGCGCGCAAATCTAGGGCTTTGTGCTGAAATGAAAAAAGCGCTGTGATCCAGCGCTTTCTTTTCATCGTAGGGCCGCGCTCAAAAGCCGAGAGCTGCGCCATCGCTGCGTGGATCTGTCGCACCTTCAAACATACCGCTGCTATGGCGAACAATCGCGCCGGCATGGCCCATTGTGCTGGTGAATTCTGGAAGCACTTCGACATTGTGGCCCACCTCGCGCAGACGCGCGATGAGATCTGGTGAAAAGCGACTCTCCACTTTCAGCGTGACGCTCTCTTCGCCCCAGGTTTTTCCAAGCAACCAGCGCGGTGCGGTGATGGAGGCCTGCAAGCCTTGGCCAAACATGCCATAGCGCGAAAAGACAGCGGATTGCGTTTGTGGCTGACCCTCGCCACCCATGGTGCCATAGACCATGCAGCGCCCGTCATCGAATTTGGCCATAGCAGGGTTCAGCGTATGGAAAGGCTTGCGCCCGGCACCAATCACGCGCGGGCCATTGCCTGAGAGCGCAAAGCTCGCACCGCGGTTTTGCCAGACGACCCCGGTCTGGGGCAGCACACAGCCCGAACCGAATTCAAAAAAAATGCTCTGGATGAAAGACACAGCCAGACCATTGCCATCAATCGCACCGAGCCAAACTGTATCGCCAGCACTGGCAGGCTGCGGCCACGGCAATGCCTGCTTCATGTCAATGCGCTTTGCCAATTCATCAAGCTTTGCGCTCGTCAGATAGGCAGCGGTATCTTCGCTCATCGAACCGGGATCACCCACGACACGATCGCGCACGAGAAAGGCTTGCTTGGTGGATTCGACCAAGCCGTGCAGATGATCAAAGCCTTCTGCCGCTTGCACGCCGAGGCGATCAAACAAAGCGAGGATCATCAGCGAAGCGAGGCCCTGTGTGGGCGGTGGGAAATTGAACAATTTTGCGCCGCGCACCGGCACGCTGAGTGCTTCGCGCCGCTGAGCACAATGGGCGGCTAGATCGGCCGCAGCCACCGGCGAACCAATGGCCGCCAGATCTGCGGCAAGATCGGCGGCGATAGAGCCTGTATAAAAATCCTGCGTGCCCTTGTCAGCCAAGCGGCGCAGCGTGCGCCCCAGCGCTGGCAATTTCATCACCGCGCCTTCGGCCGGCGGCGCTCCATGGGCCAGAAAATGCTCGGCAAAGCCTGGCACATCTTTCAATTCAGGTAATTTCGATGTGGTGAGCTCGTTCTGGCTGGCCGTGACAGGAAAGCCATTTTCGGCAGACCAAGCCGCATCTTCGATCAGACGCGCGAGTGGCAGCTTGCCGCCCATTTCCGCAGACAAGCGCAAGACCTCACCCCAGCCAGACACGGTGCCAGCCACCGTATTGGCAGCGAGTGGTCCGCGTTGGGGAATCGCACTCAGTCCGCGGGAGGCATAAAACGCAGGCGAGGCTGCGGCGGCCGCGCCACCACACGCATCAACGGCAAGTGGATCTGCGCCATCTTTCGAGATGAGCCAGAAACCATCGCCACCGATCGCCGTCATATGCGGATAAACAACTGCCAAGGACGCTGCCATGGCGACAGTCGCCTCAATGGCATTGCCGCCCTCACGCAAGACGCGCAGGCCTGCTTCGCTGGCCAGATGATTGGGAGATGTGACCATGCCGCGAAGGGCGCGGGGCGTATTGAGCATTGTTGTGATCCCTCGTGATATCGCGCGCTCTACGCAAATCGCGTGCCGCGCAGCCTCTCAACCATTCGAGGAGCTGAACGACGCGGCAATCCAGAGGCCGCGCGTCGGGCTTCTGGATTGCTTCGCTTCGCTCGCAATGATTGCAGGCGCGTTAGGCCGCGGCTTTGACCTCTGCCGGCAAGCGGATCAGATAATCAAAAGCTGACAGACCTGCCTTTGCGCCCTCACCCAAAGCAATGATGATTTGCTTGTAGGGTGTGGTCGTTGCATCGCCGCCTGCAAATACGCCAGGAAGCGAGGTGGCGCCATGCGCATCCACTTCGATCTCGCCACGCGGAGACAGCGCCAACACGCCCTTGAGCCATTCCGTGTTGGGCACAAGACCGATCTGCACGAAGATCCCTTCGAGCTCGAGGGTCTTGGCCTCGCCCGTGCCGCGATCTGTATAGGCCAGCGCACTCACCTTGACGCCATCGCCCAGAACTTCCGTTGTCTGAGCATTGGTGACGATGGACACATTGGAAAGCGAGCGCAACTTGTTTTGCAACACGGCATCCGCGCGCAGCTTCGTGTCCCATTCGATCAAGGTGACATGGGCCACGAGACCGGCCAGATCGATGGCTGCTTCCACACCGGAATTGCCGCCACCAATCACCGCCACGCGCTTGCCCTTGAACAAAGGCCCGTCGCAATGCGGGCAATAGGCAACGCCCTTGTTGCGATATTGCTCTTCACCCGGCACGTTCATCTGGCGCCAGCGTGCACCTGTGGAAAGGATGAGCGTCTTGGCCTTGAGCGAAGCGCCATTGGCGAGTTTGATCTCGTGATAGCCACCCGCAACAGAGGCCGGCACGAGGGCAGTTGCTGTTTGCAGGCCCATAATGTCGACTTCATATTCGCGCACATGTTGTTCGAGCTGGGCGGCGAGCTTCGGGCCTTCCGTGTGTTGCACGGAGATGAAGTTTTCAATGCCCATCGTATCGAGCACCTGACCGCCAAAGCGCTCAGCCACCAGACCCGTGCGAATGCCCTTGCGTGCCGTATAAACAGCTGCAGCCGCACCAGCCGGGCCACCGCCCACGATCAACACTTCGAAGGCTTCTTTGTGCTTGATGGCCTCAGCTGCACGATCCGCTGCACCCGTGTCGAGCTTGGCCAGAATCTGCTCAAGCGACATGCGGCCCTGCGCGAAGGGTTCGCCATTCAGATAGACTGACGGCACAGCCATGATCTGGCGATCATCGACTTCCTTCTGGTTGAGCGCGCCATCGATTGCGACGTGCTTGATGTTCGCATTCAGCGCGCCCATCAGGTTCAGCGCCTGCACAACGTCAGGGCAATTCTGGCACGACAGCGAGAAATAGGTTTCGAACACGAAGGTGCCCTGCAGATTGCGGATCTGCTCCAGCACAGCTTCGTCTTCCTTGGGCGGATGACCGCCGACCTGCAGCACGGCCAGAATGAGCGAGTTGAACTCATGGCCCATCGGGAGGCCAGCGAAGGCGACGCCAATGTCTGTGCCAGCGCGGTTGATCGCGAAGGAGGGCTTGCGTGCATCTGTGCCATCGAGGCGCAGAGAAATTTTGTCGGATAGCGGCGCGATGTCTTCGAGCAGCTCCTTCATCTCCTGCGACTTGGCGCTGTCGTCGAGCGAGGCGACCAGTTCAAGCGGCATTTGAATGCGCTCAAAATAGCTCTGCAACTGGCCCTTCAGATTGGCGTCTAGCATGGGAGGCTCCGAAAGTTCACGAGAGATCCTGGGGGAACCCCGGGCTTAAACAAAGCCCGGGGTGCGCACAGCCATGCTCAGGGGCAGAGCATGACCGCACTTAACGTGTCAGATTAGATCTTGCCGACGAGGTCGAGCGACGGGGCGAGAGTCTTCTCGCCTTCCTGCCACTTGGCCGGGCAGACTTCACCCGGATGCGACGCGACATACTGAGCAGCCTTGATCTTGCGCAGCAGTTCGGTCGCCGAGCGGCCAACGCCACCAGCGGTGATTTCAACGATCTGCACCTTGCCCTGCGGATCGATCACGAATGTGCCGCGATCAGCCAGGCCCGCTTCTTCGATCAGCACGTCGAAATTGCGCGAGATGTTGGTCGTCGGGTCACCAACCATCGTGTACTGGATCTTCTTGATGGCGGGCGAGGAATCGTGCCAGGCCTTGTGAGCGAAATGCGTGTCGGTGGAGACCGAGTAGATCTCGACGCCGAGCTTCTGGAATTCAGCGTAATTGTCGGCGAGGTCTTCGAGCTCGGTCGGGCAGACGAAGGTGAAGTCGGCGGGGTAGAAGAACACAACGGACCACTTGCCGTGCAGCGACTGGTCGGTCACTTCGATGAACTTGCCGCCCTTGAGGGCCTGGGCTTTGAAGGGCTTAATCTGTGAACCGATCAGCGACATAGGTTGCTCCTGCTTGATAGTCTGGGCCGGCAGAAAGCCGCCCTTGAAAGTGACTTGAGCTGTTTAGGTCGGTTTTACATCCAATAAAAGTGAATTATTTCGATTGTTTTGATCGACTTTTTCGATTACTGAGCGCCCATGAAAATTCTCCCCACCCTGCGCCAGCTACGCTTTCTCGTGTCCCTTGTTGACCATTGCCACTTCGGCAAGGCGGCGGAGGCCTGCCTGATTGGCCAGTCCACGCTCTCGGCTGGCATTCAGGAGCTGGAGCAGATCTTGGGCGTTCGTCTGTTGGAACGCACCAAGCGCTCGGTAGTGCCAACGCCCATTGGGCGGGAGATTGCCGAGCGGGCCCGCGCCCTGTTGGGCGATGCGGAAGATCTGGTCGATGTGGCGCTGGCCGCCCAAGACCCGCTGGGTGGCGTCTTGCATCTGGGGCTGATCCCGACCATCGGCCCCTTCATTCTGCCGCGCATCATGGCGCCTTTGCGCGACACACTGCCGAAGATGAAATTCTATTTGCGGGAAGAACAAACTGCCATGCTGCTGTCGCGCCTCGAAGATGGCGACATTGATGCAGCGATCATCGCCCTGCCCTATGCGGGCGATTTTGAGTCAATCGAAATTGCGCAAGACCGGTTCTGGGTGGTCTATCCCAAAGGTCATCGCTTCACCGGGCGCGATGATATTCTGCCCAGCGAGATTGCGGTCGAAGATCTGCTGCTGCTCGAAGACGGGCACTGCCTGCGTGATCATGCGCTGGCGGCTTGCGCACTGGAGACAGCACGCCGCAACAATGCTTTTCAGGGCACGAGTTTGCACACGCTGGTGCAAATGGTGGGCAGCGGGCTTGGCATTACACTGCTCCCGCAAATGGCGGTCGAAGGTGGCTTGCTGCGTGGACTGGATGTCGGCTGCACGCCGCTCACTGGCGACCAGAATTTCCGCCGCATTGGTTTGGCCTTCAGGCCAACATCGGGACGCCGCGCAACCTTTGAACATCTGGCCAAGGAAATGACCTTCAGGCTGGCGCCTGTTTTGTAATTGACCGGACAATCCGCTTTAACCGGTCAATGCAACTGCAATTCATGCCCCACGAGGCGCAACTCTGCGGGCTTGATCAAACCCTGATGTGCCACCAGCACAGAATGAATCGCACCCTCCAGCTTGGCGCTCCAGAAATCGAGAAATTTCTTCAGCTCGGGAAAATGCGGATGCAGATCATATTCCTGCCAGATGTAATTTTGCAGGATCGCGGGATGATCAGGCAGACGATAGATGATGTTGGCGGTGGTCAGCCCATAGCCCATGAGCTGTTTGGAGAGGTGAGTCTCGGTCATCAGCTAAGCCCCGTGGTTTGCGATTCACACGTGTCGCAAGCCCAAGCCTAGGGCGGCGGAATTACCCTTTGCAAGATGAAACTTGCTTGAAAACAGCATGTTAGCAGCAGGCTTTCGCGGCTGCTGACAGCGCGGGAAAAGGCTTGCTATTAAATTAGAAATATCTAAATTAGATATTATGAATATAGAGAAACTCCTCCCCAAGGCCGAAAAGGCCGAAGCCTTTCTGAAGGCGCTCGCCAACAAGCATCGCTTGATGGTGCTGTGTGAACTGCACCAAGGCGAACGCTCGGTTGGCACATTGATGGATGCTGTGGGCCTGAGCCAATCAGCGCTCTCACAGCATCTGGCCAAATTACGCGAGGATGGCCTCGTGGTGACGCGGCGTGATGCGCAGACCATCTATTACGCACTCGCCAATGATGACGCTTCGCGCATCATGGCTGTGCTCTACGACCTGTTCTGCGCTGACAAACCAGCGCAGCCTCTCCTCACATCAGCAGCGAAAGGAAAAGCCAGATGAGCATGGCAACGATGGAACGTGCGGGTGCGCATGTCAGCACATCCCGCTTGGACTGGACACCCTATCTCGCAGGCGCCGGCATTGGCATTCTGAGCTGGATTGCCTTTGCTATCGCCAAAGACCCAATTGGCGTGACCACCGCCTATGGTCGCTTGGCAGGCGAAGTCGCGATTCCCCTCTTGGGCGCAGAAACCGTTGCGACGAACACCTATTGGAAAGCCGCACCCTTCGCAATTGATTACGGCGTGCTGTTTCTGGTCGGCATCATGCTCGGGGCTTTTGTGTCGGCTATCGTATCGGGCACATTTAAAATCGAGCTCGTGCCGGACATTTGGAAAGCTGAAATCGGCACCTCTGTCTGGAAGCGCTTTGCTTATGCCTTTTTCGGCGGCGTGATCATCATGTATGGCGCGCGCTTAGCGGGTGGTTGCACCAGCGGCCATGGCATTTCAGGCGGGTTGCAACTGGCCGTCTCGAGCTGGCTCTTTCTCGCGGTGATGTTTGCCACAGGCCTTGTTGCTTCTGCTGTCCTCTTTCGCAAAAAAATCTGAAGGAGTTTCTCATGTCTGACTTTTTTGCTCCCGGCAGTGCAGTGCTTGCCCTTCTGATCGGTGCGGCTTTCGGGGCGCTCCTGCATCGTGGCCGCGTCACCAGCTGCAATGTCATCCAAAACCAGTTCCGTTTGAAAGATTACACGGTGCTCAAAGTTATGCTGACGGCCATCATCATTGGCGGTGTCGGTGTGATGTTTCTGGCTGATGCCAACCTCGCCAAATATGCGGTGAAAGACACAAACCTGCTCGGTGTGGCACTGGGTGCGGCCATCTTTGGTGTCGGCATGGTCATCTATGGCTATTGCCCCGGCACAGGCCTGGCCGCCATTGCCACAGGCAGCGTGCATGCACTGGTGGGCGCACTGGGCATGATCGCGGGCGGCATCCTCTTCGCCTTGTCCTTTGACTGGGTGAAGGCCAACATTTTGACAGTCGGCGCCTATGGCAAGATCCGCCTGCCCGACATCACGGGGATTTCCTCTCCCGTCTGGTTTGCAGGCCTCACCCTTGTGGCCATCGTGTTTTTTGTCTGGGCAGAGCGCCAGCAAAACCGCTAAACTCTCCCCCAACGAGAACAGCAACGTCGGCCTCGTGGCCGGCGTTTCCATTTGGGGGGACGACATGAGCGAACACGCGCGCTGGCAAGGCCGCTATGCGGTGCCCGATTATATTTTCGGCGAAGAACCCAACGCCTTTCTCGCAGCCCAAAAACATCTCCTGCCCAAGAGTGGCAAAGCTTTGGCTGTTGCCGATGGCGAGGCGCGCAATGGCGTTTGGCTCGCCCAGCAGGGACTGGATGTCACCTCCATCGATTTCTCATCCAATGCGCAGGACAAAGCCCGCGCGCTCGCCAAAAAGCGCGGCGTCAACATCACGCTTGAATGCGTGGATGTGCATGCGTGGCCCTACCCCGAAAATACATTCGATGTGGTGGTGGAGGTTTTCACGCAATTCTCAACGCCCGCAGAGCGCGAGCTCAAATGGGATGGCATGATCCGCACGCTGAAGCCCGGCGGGCTTTTGCTGCTCGAAGGCTACACACAAAAACAGCTCGAATATAAAACAGGCGGACCGAAAGAGCTGGAGCGCCTGTATACGCGCGACATGCTCGAAAAAGGCTTCGCCAAGCTCTCGCGCTTTGAGATCAAGGAATATGATACGCATATGTCGGAAGGTGCGGGACACGCTGGCATGGCAGCCGTGATTGATCTCATCGGCACCAAGTGATCACCCCAACAAAAAACAAGAACAAGGAACGGACCCAAGAATGAAAGTGCCTGCGCTGATCAAGCGAAATGTCGCGCTGTTTTCCATGTCGCAGAGCTTTACCGGCGCAGGCATGCAATTCTCCTACGGCTTTGGTCCATTGATGGTCCAAGCCCTCACCGGCTCCGCTGCACTGGCTGGCCTGTCGGTTGGCCTGATTGGCATCAGCCGTTTTCTCGTCGCTTATCCCATGGGCAAAATCACAGATGCGTATGGGCGCAAGCGCGGCATCTTTCTGGGTCTGGGGCTCGCGCTCATTGGCAGCCTGACACTGGGCTCGGCCATGCTCGTCCATTCCATTGCTTTGTTCATCATCGGCCTGCTGATGTTTGGCATGGGCATGAACGGCGCGCAGCAAATGCGCGTGGGCGTGACAGATATGTTCCCGCCCTCGATGCGCGCGCAGGCGCTGGGCTATCTGGCGCTGGGCTCACTGTTCTCGCTTCTACTAAGCCCGTTCATGGTCAATCTGGCCGACAAGATTGCGGCAGCCACCGGCGCTGATCCACTTGGCATGCCGTGGTTCTTCTTGCCCGTGCTGATCCTGTCTGGCGTGGTGATCGTCAGCTTTGTGAAACCGGATCCCAAAGTGATCGGCATGAATTTGCGTGATTACTGGACCGACCTGCCACCCACCGTGAAAAAAGAAACGCTGCCAGACCAGCCTTTCAGCGCCAAAAAGCTTTTGTCGGATCCCTCGATCCGCCTTGCCATCCTGTCCAACTGCGCTGGCACCGGCAATATGTCGATTGTCATGGTGCTCACCTCGCTCGTGCTGCATGAGCATGGCCATTCGCTCTTTGCCATTGCCGTGTCGCATACGTTTCATTCAGCAGGCATGTTTGCTTTCACGATTCCGATTGGCAAACTGGCAGACCGTTTTGGCCGCTCGGCCATCATGTTCCCCGGCGTGTTCATCTCGCTTATTGGCGCAGCACTTGTGTCTTTCATTCCCAGCATGATCGCTGTGACGCTCGGCACATTTCTGGTGGGACTAGGCTGGGCTGGCGCCAATGTGGCAGCCACCGCCTATATTGCTGACAAGGTCGAAACCTCACAGCGTGGGCGCGCCATTGGCGTGAATGATTCCTTCGGTGCAACCAGCACGATCTTTGCGGCCTTCGTCACCGGGCCGCTGATCTCGTTTGCAGGCTTGCCTGCTGCGGGTCTTGTTGCCGTGCTTCTCGCTGTCCTGCCCTTCATCCTGCGGATGATCAGCGGACCCATGAAAGAATAAAGAAAAGGGAGAGACCAATGACCGAGAACACCAAATGGCCGGCCGACATCGATCCGCAATCGGGCTTTCGTCTGCCGCTGCTCAAGCGCGAAGACCTCGATGAGGTTGGCCAGCGCCGCTATGATCGTGCGGCCAATGGCGGCAATATTGCCGGCCTGCAAGGCCCTACCGGCATCATGCTCTATTCACCGCGCACCAGCGAAGCACAATCCTCCGTTAGCCGCTATTTGCGCAATGAAGCGGGCTTTACACCCCGTATTCGCGAGATTGCACTGCTCGTCACATCCCGCTGCATGGACCAGCAGTTTGAATGGACGGCGCATGAGCCCGAAGCTGTGCATGCCGGTGTGCCACAAGACGTGATTGATACAATCAAACACGACCGCTCCACCGATGGGTTAGACGAAGCCGACAAGACGGTGATCGAGCTGGGCCGTGCGGTGTGGCGTGATCACAAAGTCTCGCCTGAGCTGTTTGCCCGCGCCAAGACAATTTTTGGGCCCAACCAGCTGGTCGATCTTGTTTTGCTCATGGGCACGCATGCGTCCACCGCAGCTCTGCTCACCACTTTTAATATGCAATTGCACAAGGGCCGCGAGCCCATGCTGCCGATCAAATGAATTGAAAAGGGCGGGACTTTCCCGCCCTTTTTTGTCACCAAAAGCCCAATTGCGAGGCCGCGCGCGCCAATAATTGCAGCGCCAGAAGTGTCAGCACCACTTTGAGCGTCGTGCGATATTTCTTCTCCGGCAAATGATGCAGCGCCACTTCACCCAGCCAATTGCCAGCAGCACCCGTAACGATCATCACGCCCATCAACGGTAAATAAGCGCCAATCGAAAAACCAATGAAGCTGAACGCAATCAGCTTGGCGACATGCACAAAAATCATCAAAGCGCCTTGTGTCGCCACATGATTGCGCCGATCAGGCGCCGCGCTTGCAATGAAGGGCGACAGAAAAGTGCCCGTCGCACTGACAAAGACACCCAAGAATGTCGCGAAGAAACCGAGCACCGCAAAGCGGCCCTTTTCCGCACCGATCCGTCCAAGATTGGGCATCCATGTGACGAGCAGAATGAAGCCGCCAATAATCGCCTGCAGCCAGGGTGTCGGCAGCGCGACGAAGGTCTTGGCACCAAAGGCTGCGCCCAAGGCGGCACCGATGATGAAGGGCGGCACGATCTGGCGCATGACATAGCGCCACATGATGATCGTGCGCGACACGCCAGACCCCAGCTGCACCACTGTGTGCACCGGCACAAGAACAGACGGCGGCATGACCAAAGCCATCAGCGCCAGCAGGATCACACCACCCGCTGTGCCCGTAAACACACCAATGAAAGCGGTGACGAAGGACGCCAATGCGAGGCCTGCAAAAAGCCCAAGCCCGATGTCAGGCGTGCCCAGAAAATCCATCGTCCCCCCATTTGGCGCTGTGGCGCGCCTTGTTCTGCCTTGACCGCAAGGTTTTAGCTTAAAGGTGTCTTAAACTCATTTTAGAAACTGCGCCAATAATCTTCCCTTTACTTGACCGCCGTTTGGGGGGTTATTAGGTGATGACTATCCGAGCACACCCAAGATGAGACTGAACGCTGTGTCGCATTCGCCCCGCACCGCTGCCTATGGCCGGTTCAAGGCCCGATTCAAACCGGGCCTGGGCATTCTCGTATTTTACGACGGCACCGCGCTGACCATTAGCGACATCAGCGATGTCGGTTTCAAACTGGAAAGCAACGGACAGTTTGAGGCAGACAATGTCTATCATTTCGACATTGTGTTTCACGAAGCCTCAGATGTCAGCGGGTGGCGGTTGCGCGCCGAATGCCGTTGGACATCGGATAATGAAGCCGGGTTTCTGTTCAAACATGATCGCTGGGGCCAGGCCATCAGCTCGCGCATCGCGCGCCAGCATGTGCGCGGGCGCATGAAAGTGCTCAACGGCATCGAACTCTGATCGGCATCACAGCCAATGATCAGACACTGGCTCGCGTGTCCCGTGAAACAGCAGCAGATAGACCAGCAAATTGATGAGCGGCGCAAAGGACAGAGCTTGTCCGGCAATGGACAAAACATGTGATAGAGTGTCTGGCATAGCCTGCCTCCCGATCGCCCATCCCTGCTCGACAGACTAGGACGATTCCGCAGGGGCAGAAAAGCGTGGCCGTGGTGATTTGTGGGGCCCCCTCAGGCCTGACCTCATTTTGACTTGGCCAGAACGCTGCCTTATCAATTGAGCCTCAACAGCAACAAAAAAATGGGGATGGCCATGTCAGCCGCTGACGACATTCACTTCGCGTCCAATGGTGGTGCCATTTTCCGTGACCCCTATATGGAATGGGCCACCCGCCAAGACATCCCGATCCATCTTGATTTCGGCCATGATCTGCTCGCGCTCGAAACAGCCCCTTGGGCGCACTATGACGCGCGCGGCTGCTTTGCGCATACCCATGGTCGCGGTGACTTCTGTGCGAATTTTGTGCTCGAGGTCGAGCCCGGTCGCAAGACCAAGCCGGTGAAACATCTGCACGAAGCGTTCTTCTTTGCGCTGTCTGGCTATGGCTCGACAACGGTCTGGCTGACTGACGGCACCAAGAACACATTCGAATGGGGACCCAAGGCCCTCTTCGCCATTCCGCTCAATTGCGAATATCAGATCTTCAATACATCAGGCCATGAGCGCGCACGCCTGTCATGCACCAATGATCTGCCGCTGGCGCTCAACCATTATCACAATGAAGACTTCATCTTCGCCAATGACTTCAAATTCCCTGAGCGCACGGGACCGGAAAATCGCTTTCAGGGCGAAGGCGAACATTTCACTTATGACCGCAAGAAGAATGGCGGACAGATCAACATCTGGGAAACCAACTTCGTGCAGGATCTGACGGCCTTCAAACTGTACGAACTCAACACGCGCGGCAAAGGCTCGCGCAATGTGTTCTTTCAGCTGGCGGATGGCACAATGCATTCGCACACGTCAGAGATCCCGGTTGGTCGTTACAAAAAAGCCCATCGCCACGCCGCAGGCACGCATGTGCATGCCGTCTCGGGCGCTGGCTATTCGCTGCTCTGGTATGAAGGCGACGATAAATTCGTCGAATTGCCGTGGCGTCATGGCATCATGTACACGCCGCCGTTCTGGATGTTCCACCAGCACTTCAACACGTCTGATGCGCCCGCGCGCTATCTCGCCTGCTCGATTGGCAGCGCGCGCTATCCCTTCATCTCGCTGCGCCGCGTCAGCAATGAAGGGGGCGGATCGACATCGGTCAAACAGGGCGGACGCCAGATCGAATATGAAGATCAGGATCCGCGCATCCACCGCAAGTTTTTGCGCGAGCTGAAAGCCACTGGCACGGAATCGCTCATGGGCGACGTCTTTGATGAAGATGCGATCATGCAGATTCCCGAAGAGAGCCTGACCGGGCCGATCCGCACGCCCGAACTCAAAGGGCCTGCGATCTAGTCCTTGCCGGCGCGCGAGGCATAATTCATCAGCCAGTCGCGCTCTTCATCCTTGATGGTGAGAGCGCGGCGCACTTCGTCTTGCACATTGTCGCCTGTTTCATAATCGGGCACGAAGCCGACGAGCTTTTCGGCTTCAGTCGCATAGTCGGGATCTTTCTCAAACGCGCGGATGGCATCGCGCACCGCAGTCATCGCCTCATTTGGCACGTTCGGCGGGAAAGCAATCATGCGCTGCATCGCAGAGGATGTGGCCAGCACACGCTTGTAGGCCTCCCACAATTCGCCCGATGGCTCATGGCCCTTCACCTCCCGATAGAATGTATCGAAGGAGGGCATGTTGAGGCCACGCACCTGCCCAGGCTGCGCAAAGCGTGTGCCGTTCCAGCCGGGATTGTAGAAGAGCGGCACAGCCGTGCCATTGGCGATCACGCCGGGCTCGACAACCGAGCGATAGCCGGGCGGGCTTTCAGAAAACAGATTGATCTCGCCGCGATCAAACGCCAGACGCGCGGCAGAATTGCTCTTGTAGCCCGTGACATATTTATATTTCAGCCCAAGCATGTCGGCGGTCAGGCGCAACAGCAAATCCTTGGATGAATCAGCCGACAGTCCGCCGATAACAAGATTTTGCGAGCGCATGATGTCCGCGCCTTTTTTCATGTTCGGCTGGGCGGCATCTGCACGCACATAATAGACTGTGGTGCCGGGCTGATAGGCGACGAAATTATAGGAGAGAATATCGACGCGGGCTTTTTCTTTCACGCTCGCATGGCGCCAGGCGATGCCTGACAAATAGCCGATGGTTGTGCCATCACGGGGTGCAATTTCGCCCAGAAAATTCGTGCCGACTGCGCCGCCAGCGCCATCCATATTCTGCACGATGATATTGGGTTTGCCGGCCAGATGTCGGCCGAGGAATTTGGCAAAGAGCCGCCCCTCAATATCTGTGGGGCCAGCGGCTGCGAAATTCACCAGAACCGTGACGCGCTTGCCCTTATAGAAATCATCAGCGGCCTGAACCGGCACAGACGACAGAGCTGCAACAAGACCGGCAATTGCGTAAGCGACCTTTCCTGCGAAAGCCATCGCACCCTCCCTCAAAGCCCGCATCTGGTGCGCGGGTCATTGTGACAAGGCTAGCAAGCTTTGGGCTCGCACGCAAAAAGAAAGCCGCCAGAAGGCGGCTTTCAAAAGATGTCTACACAGCGGGTTCAGATTCGCTGGGTGATGTTTTCGACCTTGATCGAACCCACTTCGAATTTCTGCGGGGCCGCATCGACGCGCTCGGTTTTCACGGCCTTGTCAAAGCCTGCCATCTGCAGGATTTCGAGATCTTCATCGCCCGAGCTCTCGAACCAATATTGAGCGCCCGCCGGGATGAGGATGCCTTCGTGCTTGGCAAATTCGCCAATCAGCACATCACCGGGGCCATAAAACTTCACCTTGCCGCTCAGGACAAACCAGAAGCCATCCATGCCACGGTGCGAGTGGAGATTGTTCTCGCCACCTTCGCTGACCACCTGCACGCGGCCACGGATAATATCGGTCCCCGCCAGCTGGACGATGCCTTTGCCCTTTTTCAGCTCGGGTTTTTTGTAGCTGAAGACCTGATAGGATTTTTCGTCTGTCATCATATCCTCCCAATGGCCCCGTTGGCGGGCGTTATCTCCAGTTTGTGACAAAGATCGTGCACAGAGGCAAGCCTCCCGCGATCACTTCACAAGGTCACCCAGCAGCACACGGGCGCGCGCGACCACTTCAGGCCGCGTATTGACGATGGCATCGGCAATGCGCTGCGCCTCCTCGCCCGTCATCGGGCTGATATCCATCTTGGCCTTGTCAGCATCGGCCAGGAACTGCGGATCAGCCATGACGGCATCATAAGCGCGGCGCAAAGCGGTGATCCGGTCCTTGGGCACGCCGGGCGTGACAACAAGGGTGCGCGCCACAGCCGTCTCGGCTGAGACAAAGCGCAGGATTTCGCGATCCGCATCGTTTCCGGCCAGCTCCAGCAGGAGCGGCACATCTTTCAGATCGGGATGGCGCACGAGCCCCACCTGCGTGATGAAATTGATCTTCTTTTGCGCAATCCAGTCGCCGCTGGTCGCCTTCCACGAGGCCCAGGAATTGGACGCGCGCACTTCAACTTCGCCGCGCTCCATCGCCAGATTGACTTCAACTCCCCCCGGATAGCCCGTGACAATATTGAGCTGCGTGCCGAGCACGGCATTCATCAGCTCCGCATATAAAGCACCTGACGTGCCCATCGGCGCGCCGACGATCGCTTTGCGGGGTTTGAGATCGGCGAACGTCTTGATGCCGGTTGTGTGCCAAGCCGCCATGACATTTGGCGCGCTGGTCGAATTGCCGATGAAAGCAAACTCGCGCGTGTCGAATTTGATTTGCGGATTGCCGAGCGCCTGCAGCGCCATCATGGTCGACATGAGCGCATGCAAATGCGTGCCATCGCGGGGTGCCACCTGCGTCATGTAATTGGCGGCCACAATGCCACCACCACCGGGCATGTTGCGCACGACCACGGTCGGCTGACCGGGAATGGTCTTTTGCAGATATTTGCCAATCAGGCGGGCGCGCAGATCATAATCATTGCCCGCCGACGTGCCCACAACAATGTCGAGTGTCTTGCCACGATAGAAATCGGCAACATCCTGAGCGGCGGCGGGGGTGCCCAGCGAAAAGCCGACAAGACCGGCTGACAGCAGGGCCGCGGCGAACCCTTGGCGCAAAAACATGTGGCTTCCTCCCGATCTTCTTTTTTTCTGATCCAAGACTACAGGGTGGCTCGCATCCCGCCAAGCGCAGGGGCTGGCGGAATCTGCCCGGGACCAATAGAAATTCCCTACCCCAAGAGGACCAGCCCTGTCGTGACGAGCCTTGAACCAGCGGTGGAAGTGACAGTCGAGCCCGTGCCGCTCGACCTGCGCAACGCGCTGCCTGCGCGCGCGGCCCATCGCGACACGTTGCGCTATTTGGGTAGCTTTCTGATCGGTCTTGCCTTGCATGCGCTCATCTTCTTTGCGCTCACTGATTTTCCCGCTGATGTCCCGCCGCTTGAGGAAGTGATCCCGGTTGAAGTGATCATCGAGCCGCCGCCCGAACAACCCGCGCCACAGCCCGAGACGCCAGCCCCGGAGCCTGAGCAAGCCCCGCAGCCAAACATTGATCTGAAGCCCGCAACTGACGCGCCGCGCCCATCAAATGAAGATCGCAGCGGGCAAGCGACAAAGCCCGAGCCTGCCGAAAAGCCGCAAGAGAAAGCAGCCAAAGAACCCGACAAAGAGCCGCCGAAAAGGCCTGATTATTGGGGATTGCAAACGCAATTGCCGCCGCTCGAATTTTCAGCGCCGGCGCCAAAATCAAGCCTCATGCGCGGCCAGGCGGAACGCACCTATAGTTCGACTGTCTATGCGATGATCATGGAAAAATTATCGCTGCCAGAAAAGCGCAAACAAGGACGCATGCATGTGCGCGTGTCGTTTGGCATTGATAGCGCGGGCCATATTTTCCAGTCCGCCGTCATCCAGTCCAGCGGCGATTCAGGCCTTGATGGGGCGACCCTTGATGCTGTGCGTAAAGCGGGCACATTGCCGCCACCGCCCAACGGCGGGCCAGTCTATTTATATTTCGATCTCGAGACGAATTGACCTATTCGACCAGATCCCAATAGGGACGCGGGCCAAAGCGCTCCGCCAGAAAGTCCACAAAGGCGCGGACCTTTGGCGACAGATGCCGCGCATGCGGATAGAGCGCGTGCAGCCCCAAATTTTGGGGCATGAAATCATCCAGCACACTCACCAGCGTGCCCGCCTGCAAATCCCGCCCGACAATGAAGGTTGGCAGAATGGTGAGCCCCATGCCGCCGAGTGCCGCTACGCGCAAAGCATCGCCATTGTTGATGGCTATTTTGCTGTCGACTTTGACCACGAGCGGCTTGCCGTCGTGATTGATAAATTTCCATTCATGCGCTGAGGCAATGTTGCTGTTGACGATACAGGCATGGGCGCGCAGATCCTGCGGTTCACGCGGCGTGCCATGGGCTTTGAGATAAGCGGGGCTTGCACTCACCACGAGACGAATGGGGGCGAGGCGGCGCGCGATCAGGCTGGAATCCTGCAGGGCGGCAATGCGCACGGCGACATCAAAACCTTCATCGACCAGATCAACAAAACGATCATTCATCGAAACATCGAGTTCGACCTCTGGATAGCGCCTCTGAAAATCGGGCAAGGCGGGCGCCAGATGCAGAAAGCCAAAACTCAGCGGCGCATTGACGCGCAATTTGCCGCGCGGTGCGGCCTGCAATTGCGTGACGGCCAGATTGGCTTCCGCCAGATCGGCGAGAATCTGGCCCACCCGCCCCAGATAGCCCTGCCCCGCCTCAGTGAGCGTCAAAGAGCGCGTGGTGCGGTGAAACAGGCGCGCACCCAGCTCCGCCTCCAGCGCGCTGACCTGCCGCGAGATCACGGACTTGGACGTGCGCAGCCGCCGTGCGGCCTCCGAAAAAGACGCCGTTTCAGCAACCTGCACAAAGGCTTCGATGGCAGCCAGACGATCCATGGCGAGGGCTCCGCTTATTGT
This sequence comes from Beijerinckiaceae bacterium, assembly GCA_947452005.1. Classification (GTDB taxonomy): domain Bacteria; phylum Pseudomonadota; class Alphaproteobacteria; order Rhizobiales; family Beijerinckiaceae; genus Terripilifer. The sequence goes on from CANGBC010000003.1 coordinate 155,590, forward strand.
TGCTAAAATTAGAACAATAAGTTCTCAAAGTCGATAATTGTTCTAAATATTGATCGCGACTATATCTGGGCCATGTAAAGCCCGAGGGGCAGGAGATGTCGCCATGACCGCAAAACTTCGCAAAGCTCAAGAGCGCGGCCATGCCAATCATGGCTGGCTTGACAGTTTCCATACGTTTTCTTTCGCCGATTATTATGATCCCGCGCATATGAGCTTCAGTGCGCTACGCGTGATCAATGAAGACCGCGTGAGTGCAGGCCAGGGTTTTGGCACGCATGGCCACCGCGACATGGAGATCATCTCCTATGTTTTGGAGGGTGCGCTGGAGCACAAGGATTCGATTGGCACCGGCTCGGTGATCAATGCCGGTGACGTTCAGGTCATGTCAGCAGGCACGGGCATTCGCCATAGCGAGTTCAACCACTCAGCCAAGGATGGCGTGCATTTTCTGCAAATCTGGATCATGCCGGACGCCACCAATCACACACCGCGTTACGACCAGAAAACCTTTGTCACCGATGACAAGCGGGGCCGCGCGCGGCTGGTGGTGTCGGGAGACGGGCGTGACGGCTCGCTGATGATCCATCAAGATGCCGATCTTTATGCAAGCCTTCTGGATGCGGGCGCGAGCCTGCAGCATGAGCTGCGCCAGGGCCGCCGCGGCTGGATCCAGATCATGCGCGGTGCGCTGGAGGTAAACGGCACCAAGCTTGCGCGTGGGGACGGTCTGGCACTCGAACATGAAACATCGCTGACGATGCGCGCCAGCGAAGACAAGACTGAATTTCTGATTTTCGATCTTCCGTGAAAGGACAAACGCAGATGGCAAAAGTTCTCGTTCTTTATTACTCGACCTATGGTCACATTGAAAAAATGGCGGAAGCCGTGGCCGAAGGCGCACGTGCTGCTGGGGCCACCGTTGACATCAAGCGCGTGCCCGAAACCGTACCGGAAGAAATCGCCCGCACGCATCATTTCAAACTCGACCAGAAAGCGCCTGTCGCCAGGGTCGAAGAGCTTGAACATTATGATGCGATCATTGTGGGCACCGGCACGCGCTTTGGTCGCATCTCGTCGCAAATGGCGGCTTTCCTTGATCAGGCTGGCGGGCTTTGGGCGCGCGGCGCTTTGAATGGCAAGGTTGGCGCGGCTTTCGCCTCCACCGCGACACAGCATGGCGGTCAGGAGACAACGCTGTTTTCGATCATCACCAATCTGCTGCATTTCGGCATGGTGATTGTGGGCCTGCCCTACAGCCATCAGGGTCAGATGAATATGAGCGAGATCGTCGGCGGTGCGCCATATGGGGCAACGACCATGGCGGCGGGCGATGGCTCACGCCAGCCCAGCGAGATTGATCTGGCAGGCGCACGCCATCAGGGCGAGCTGGTGGCCAAGACTGCGGCCAAATTGTTCGGCTGAGTTTGCCGCCGTCATTGCGAGGAGTCGAAGGCGACGCGGCAATCCATAAGGCCACACGTGAGGCTCTGGATTGCTTCGCTTCGCTCGCAATGACGATCAAAAAAAGCCCCGCAGCAATGCGGGGCTTTCTTTTTTCTGAAGCAGACGATCACACGTCCATAAAGACGGTCTCGTTCTCACCCTGCAAGACGATGTCGAATGTGTAAATCGTCTTGCCATCCTTCTGCGAAGGCTTGGCGAGAAGCGTTTCGCGGCGCTGCTTCAATTCAATGCCGCGCAGAACAGGATCAGACTCATTCGCTTTTTCCTCGTCAGCGAAATACATGCGGGTGTTGAGCCCGATGTTGATGCCGCGCGCGACGATCCAGAGATTGATATGGGGCGCCATCACCTTGCCTTCGCGGCCGGCGACACAGCCCGGCTTGACCGTATAGAAACGGAAAATGCCCGTTTCAAAATCGGTACAAGCGCGGCCCCAGCCACGGAAATTCGGATCAACCGAACCCGTCTTCTGGCGATCACCCGGATGATTGTAGCGACCATCCGCATTGGCCTGCCAGGCTTCGATCAAAGCGTCCCGCACGAGGCTGCCTGAGCCATCATAGACACGACCTTCAATGATAATCTGTGCACCGCGCGTGGTGGCGCTGACGAGATTATTGTCGAAGTTGTTCTGGAAAATATCGAAGCCCGCCTGATGCGGTGCCAGGCCGATATGGACATAAGGGCCTGCCGTCTGAGAGGCGGTTTCCTTGAGATATTTGACGCTCATGGATCAATTCCCTTCAAGACGGTTTTCAAACAGCGTCGAACGGCGGCCACGCAGAACCATATCGAAACGATAGGCCATGGTGTCGTCCGGCACGGACGCATTGAGATCAAGCGGCGCGATGAGGCGCTGGATCGCCTCTTCATCGGGGATCGTCTTGATGATCGGGCAGACTTTGATCAGCGGATCACCTTCAAAATACATCTGCGTGATGAGGCGCTGCGCGAAGGCATTGCCAAACAGCGAGAAGTGAATGTGCGCAGGGCGCCAGCTGTTCACATAATTGCGCCATGGATAGGCACCCGGGCGAATGGTGCGGAAATAATAATAGCCATTCTCATCGGTAAGTGTGCGACCGCAGCCGCCGAAATTCGGATCGATGGGGGCGAGATAAGTATCGTTCTTGTGACGATAACGCCCACCCGCATTGGCCTGCCAGAATTCGACCAGGGTGTTGGGCAGACCGCGACCATTTTCATCGAGAATATAACCATGCACGATGATGCGCGGACCAATGGCCTCACCACCCTTGGCGTAATTCGTGATGAGATCATTATCGAGCATGCCGAGCTCGTTCTGACCAAACATCGGACCGGTTGTTTCCGACAATGTGTGGTCGATCGAGAGCAAAGCATTGCGCGGCGAGCGCAAGACGCTCGTCTTGTAGATCGGCGCAAAGGCCGGCGATTGCGCTGCATAATCGCGACGGAAGAGCTCGGGATAAGGATTCCCGCCTTCCTTCACAAATGCAGGCGGCGCGTGAGAGACGAGATCATTCACAGGCGACTTCCTTCCAAAAGACCCCGTCCTGAAAGGGCGAGGTGAGGTGGCCAAGATTGGCAAAATCGAAACTGTTTCGCAACAGCATGACGCTCCAGACTGAAGCCCGGGCGCAGGTGAAAGTTAAGCGCGGCCGGTGACGCGAGAAAGAATTGCATCGGCCGGCCATTCAAGCCTGTCACCAGACCAGACGACATATTGATCGGGGCGCACGAGAATGAGACGCGCCTCATAGGCCTCGCGCCCGTCGCCACGCGTATCGCGGATGACATCGAAGGGGATTTTCGCCGCCTGCGCTACGCTCTCCAATGCGGCGATGTCAGCTGCATCAGCATCCAGCGCGATCAGCGTAAAACCTTGACCCAGAGCATCGAAACTGTTGCGGCCATCCGACAGCGGCAGAGGTGCAAGATGATGCCCGGCACGCGCCTTCACCTGATGCACGCCATGCGCGCCGGTCTTGCCACCCTCTGGCCCGAACATGACAGGCGAGGCCTCGTAATTGGGCTCATATTGCTGGAAGCGCGAACCAATGTCGGTCTTGCGGCCTTCCCAGGCCGCTTCAAACTCGGCGCGATCACGCTCGGGATTGTAACGGTGCAAAAACTCGGCATCGCGCTTGATGCGCGAGGTGATGAAATCATTCGCTGTATCCCAGAACACCGGGCGGCGCTCTTCGCTGTAGCTTTCCAGCAATGTGTCAGCGCCCCAGCCCTGCACGCAGGCGGCAAGCTTCCAGCCGAGATTGACGATGTCTTCAAGCCCATTGTTGAGGCCAAAGCCGCCATAGGGTGGATGCGCATGCGCGGCGTCGCCCGCAATGAAAATGCGGCCGCGCTGATATTCATTGGCAACAGCGACGCGCATTTGCCAGAAGGACAAATGTTCAAAATCGCATTCCACCGGAAAGCCTGTGGCCTGGCGAATGAGGCCAAGTGAGTCGAATGTTTCGATCTTGGACTCGGGGGGCACGGGTGCGTGGAAAAACCAACCATCAGGCACATCGATACGCCCGAAAAACTGCCAATAGCCATCGTCTTCTGGACGCAAGACACGATAGGTCGAGCGCTCAGGAAAGCGCTTCAGCTTTTCATTGAGATCGGGTGAGCGGAAGACGGCGAGCAGCATGGTCTGCTCGTAATCCTGCGTGGTGCGATCAATGCCGATCTGGTCGCGCACGGCCGAGCGTGCACCATCGCAGCCCACAAGATAGGAGCCCGTGATGATGCGCTTATCAGAGCCATCTTCGCGCGACACTTCGACAGAGACTTTCGCGCCATCCTGCGAAACCTTGCCCGCCACCGTGCCAAACAGCGTCGTGACGCTGGGCAGATCCTTGATCTTTTTCCGCAGCACCATTTCGGTCTGATATTGCGGCAGACGTTCATTGTCCTGCGCGTAAAAAGCGCGCACCAATTCGCGGCCTGCAGGCGCGTGCCAATATTCGCCCATCAGACTGCCGTAAGCGGTGAGCTCGCCAATCGCATAGCCCTTGGGCATGAGACGCGCCTCACGCATCTCATCCACCACACCCCAGCGGGCAAAATGTTCCATCGTGCGTTGGGTCAGATTCTGGCCTTTGGGGATTCGGCTAAATGTCTCGCGCGGCTCAATCAGCGCGCACATGACACCCCGCAAACCCAGCGCCACAGCAAGCCCGACACCCACAGGCCCGCCGCCAACAATCACAACGTCAAAATGGTTACGCATTTTCTTCTCGTTCATCCATTCAGATGCGCTTAGCGCGCGGCTTCCGAAATCTGGCGCGCGCGCTCGACCACTTCAGGTGAAGCCGTATAGACGCGGTTCAAAATCGACATGATCTCGTCTGCATAAACAGGATCAACATCAATCGCCTGCTTTTCAGCTTCTGCTTTATATTCGGCATCTTTCATCGTGGCGGCGAAAGCGGCGCGCAAGGCGGTGGCGCGATCAGCCGGCATGTTGGCGGGGCCTGCCAGCGGCCAGGCAATCGCCAGGCGTGCGAGGAAGACTTCCAAGAGTTGGCGGTCCGCCTGATCTTTCACAATATCAAATGCAGAGGGTACATTCGGCAAGTCAGGCGCTTTGGTGAGTCCCAGCTGCAATTGTACGTCGATTTTTTTCTCAGGCACCCAGCTCGGGCGCGCAACTTTCAAATAGCCCCATGAGAGACCGGCCATGCCATCGGCTTCGCCGCGCTCAACGGCCAGCAGCATTTCGCTGGCGCCCGGATAACCCGTGACAACCTTCATCTTGGTCTTGAAGACCGCATTCAGGATGAGCGGGAATGTTGCGGTATCAGCGCCGCCACCCGATGTGGCAATGACCACTTCGCGACCTTTGAGATCATCCAGTGTTTTGAAATTGGCAGCTGTGCGCGTGAAGACGAGATTGGTCTCGCGGCTTGGGCTGCCGATCCATGTCAGGTTGCGCGGATCAAATTGCGCCTGCTTGTTGCCCATCAAAGGCTCGAACGGCGTGCCGCGCGCGAAGGTGGCAATCGCAGTGCCATCTTTAGGCGCGAGATTGGCCATGTGGTTGATGGCCGTGATGGACCCAGCACCGGGCATGTTCTGCACGATGACCTTCGGGTTGCCGGGAATATATTTGGCAATGTAGCGGCTGATGGCACGCGCATTGAGGTCATAGCCACCGCCGGGCGAAAAGCCGACGATGATCGACAGGTTCTTGCCCTTGTAAAAATCCTCAATCGCATCGGCGCGCACCGGCGCGCTGGAGACAAGAGCGAGCCCCGTCAACGCGGCGGCGAGTTTGAACTGCTTGGACATATTTGCCTCCCGAAGACGGGCCGCCGGACGTCGCCGGGACCTTTGTCGTTGATTTGCGGTCCTTCTAACCCGAAAACGCACAGGCTTCACCCCCTAAGCCGATGTTCAAGAAATAGCCAAAAAAATAGGCAGCCAGGCTAATAAATAGACAGGCCCTGCCGCGTTTAAGGTCAATTCTCTGGCAAAAAGCCTGTGGTTTCAGCGCCGTCCCGCTCAGGAATCACCACCTTGGCGGTAAAGCCCCTGCTCTTTTCGTGCCATAAGCCCGGTTTCGGGGCGTGATCGGCCGTGGCGGGCAGATGTCCACGGGAAAATGCGCCCAGCCACCCCAAAACAGCGCCCTTTTGACAGCCAAAGCGTGACGGCTGGCATGTTACCTGCTTTGAGAACCCCGTATCCACGGGCACCCCGCGTGCCGCCCGCGATCCCCGAATAGCTGAGGGCGACCATGACAAAGTATAAACTCGAGTACATCTGGCTTGACGGTTATGAGCCGGTCCAAAACCTGCGCAGCAAGACCCAGATCAAGGAATTCGATTCCTTTCCGAAGCTGGAAACCTTGCCGCTCTGGGGTTTCGATGGCAGCTCGACCATGCAGGCTGAGGGTCACAACTCGGATTGCGTGCTGAAGCCCGTCGCCGTCTATCCTGACGCTGCGCGCGAAAACGGCGTGCTCGTCATGTGCGAAGTCATGATGCCGGATGGCAAGACCCCGCACCCGTCCAACCATCGCTCGACGATTCTGGACGCGCCCGATGCCTGGTTCGGCTTCGAGCAGGAATATTTCATGTACCAGGACGGCCGTCCGCTCGGCTTCCCGGAAAATGGCTACCCCGCTCCGCAGGGCCCCTACTACACCGGCGTCGGCTACAAGAATGTCGGCTCGATCGCACGCGAGATCGTTGAAGAACATCTCGACCTGTGCCTGGCCGCTGGCATCAACCACGAAGGCATCAATGCCGAAGTGGCTAAGGGCCAGTGGGAATTCCAGATTTTCGGCAAGGGCTCACGCACCGCTGCTGACCAGATCTGGGTCGCTCGCTACATCTTGCTGCGTCTGTGCGAAACCTACGGCGTCGACATTGAATGGCATTGCAAGCCGCTCGGCGACACCGACTGGAATGGCTCGGGCATGCATTGCAACTTCTCGACCGGACATATGCGCGACGTCGGCGGCAAGGATTACTTTGAACGCCTGATGAAGCAGTTCGAAAAGAACCTGCATGACCACATCAAGGTCTATGGCCCCGACAATCATCTGCGCCTCACCGGCAAGCATGAGACGGCGCCGTGGAACAAGTTCAGCCATGGCGTTGCCGACCGCGGTGCATCGATCCGCGTTCCGCATTCCTTCGTCAACAATGGCTACAAGGGCTATCTGGAAGATCGCCGCCCCAATTCACAGGGCTGCCCTTACCAGATCGCTTCGCAGGTTCTGAAGACGATCTCGGAAGTTTCGAAGTAAGTTTTACGCCTCACGGCAAATAACGGAATGGCGCAGCGAGTCTCTCGCTGCGCCATTTTTGTTTGTGGCCTTTCACTCAGGGATGGACGGTTTCGGTGAACCAGTCGGTGGGCAATTGGTGGCCCACGCCCTGCTCGCAGGCGCGCTTGTAAATCACGGACCCGGCGGCGGCGAATTGATAACCCAGGCCCAGATTGTTGAGGAAACAGGTGACCTGCTCGTCATCGTCACGCCCGATAAAACGACCGGCGATCATGTCGGGCAAAGTGGGAAATGATTTGAAATCGAGTTGCCGCGCGCTGTTCCAGCCCGCTTGCTTGTTCGTTTCCTTGAACTTCGCATCTTTGGAGACGATCAACACCGGGTCTGTGTCATGCGTGTGCACGGCGATCTTGTTGGCTGCGCGAATGGCAGAAGGCTCAATCTCGGGCTTTTTGATTGATGACAAATGCATGCCCGGTTCGATCCAATGCTGAAAGAAAATCGGATCAATCGAATTGGAGGCACACATCACAATGTCGGCGCCTGCTATCGCATCTTCCGGCTGCGCCACGGGGCGCACTTCTATGCCCAGCGTCTCGCTCATGCGCGCAGCAAATGCCTCGCGATTTTCTTGATTGGGGGAGAAGCAGCGGATGGAGGTGATGTCACGCACGGCGCAAGCGGCTGTGAGCTGCGTTTCCGCCTGCCAGCCAGAGCCCAGAATGCCGATGGAGCTCGCATTCTGGCGCGCCATATATTTCACGCCCAATCCATTGGTCGCGCCCACACGAATATGCTGCAACACGCCATCGGGAAAGATGGCGAGCGGCTCGCCATTATGGGTCGAGAACAACAGCACCAAGCCGACATAGCGATCATTGGGAGCGGCTGGCACTTTGACGCGGCGGCGTGAATTGCCGACCAGCGGATTGGTGATGATGTCAGAATTGATGCGAATGGCACTGACGCCAAGTGCTGGCACAACTCCATCCATGGATTTCAATCCATAGACGGCATCTTCATGCCAGGTGGTGGGGGTGATGCAATCAGACCGTTGGCGCGAGACACCGCGCCCTTCTGCGAGATCAAGATAGGCTGTCTCCAATGCCTCGATGCAATCGGGCATGGTGAGGAGCTTTTCGACATCCTCATTCGACAGGATCAGCGTCATGGTCTCAACTCCCCGGTGGTTTTCTTATTGAAGTCCGAAACGCGCCTCCAGCACAAGGCCACCTGCGACGCAGGCCAAAATGACCAGCGTTGTGCCCGACACCACCAGCACATGCCGCAGGCCGAGTTTGGCGATGGATTCAAACGATGTGTTCAGACCCAAAGCCGCAATGGCAATGAGCAACCCCCAAGCCGACACATCACCGAGCAGGGCTTTGAGCGGCAGATAGACGCTCTGCAGCGAGGGCGCCAAAGCCATCGCGCTGTTGACGATGCAAAGACCGAGGAAAGCAAAAGCAAAAACGGGCACGGGCACTTTGGCGCCCTCGGCAGAGCCGACAAACATACGCCCGATGATCAGGATCGCAGGCAGCAGCAGAAGCACGCGGAAGAGTTTGACGATGACTGCCGTCGCACCTGCGGTTTCGGAGACGGCATAACCCGCACCCACCACCTGCGCGACATCATGAATGGACCCGCCGAGCAAAATGCCGGTGTGCAGATCATCAAACCCCAAGAGCCGCGCCAAGGGCGGATAGGCGAGCATGGCCACAGTCGAGAGAAGGTTCACCGCCACAATCACAAAGACGGTGTCGGCATCTCTGGATGGTGATGACGGCAGAACACTGGATGTCGCCAGCGCCGCAGATGCGCCGCATATGGCTGTGGCAGATCCCGCCAGGGCACCAAAGCTGCGCGAGAGGCCAAACAGGCCTGCCAGACCAAAGCCCGCTGCAATGGTGAGCGCCATGGCCAAAACGACCAGCAGACCGGTGCTGAAGCCCAGCGCAGCAATTTCTGCCAGACTGACCTTGAGCCCGAGGAGCGCCACCGCAATGCGCAGAATGCGCGAGACGCAAAAGCGCAAGCCCGGCTGAAAACGCGCGGCCATGGCAGGCTGCAGAGCAATGCCAACCAGAAGCGCGATGAGCAATGCTGGCAAAGGGGCGATGCGTGCGACCAGCGGCGCCAGCGCCTGCGCGCTTGCGGCCAGAGCCAATGCCAAGAGCAAACCGGGCGCCAGCTCAGCCAAACCCTGCGGCGCACCCGCCCGATGATCTCCTGCCATTGTTCTTCTTGCTCTCAAGAGGCCTCAATTTGGAGGACCATGACGATCAGGGCCGCCCATGGCAATTCGCGGACGCCCCTTTTGTAGAAAAAACCTCTCTCGGAGGGGGACAGAAGAGGCGTTTCTTCTCTGAGGCGCGCATTGGCTGCCCCTCCTGCCCAGCCGATACTGGGGGCACTCGTCTCCATTGGCAGGATCTTCCATGCTGGACATTGCGTCCAACCCGCGCTCCCTCGCACGCATGTGGCACCCGCCACTGGCGCGCCATGTCGCCACATCCGGGCTGGTCGGGCTCCTGACAGGCCTCTGGGCCCAGAGCCTTGGATTGGGCCTGCTCTTTTTTCTGCTTAATTTCAGTGTCCGGCTGGTGATAGATTACACCCGACCGAAAGTTTCAGGGCACAAGGCGGATTAACGAATGACGACGGCAAACGATCGCGCTACTGCGCGACCGGCTTCGGGTGCTTTTCTTGAGGAGCAGGTTCTCTCGGTCCATCACTGGACGGACACCTTGTTCAGCTTCACCACAACCCGTGACCCAGGCTTTCGCTTTCGTAGCGGGCAATTTGTCATGATTGGCCTGCAGGTCGAGGGCAAGCCGCTGCTGCGCGCCTATTCGGTGGCTTCAGCCTTTTATGCCGAACATCTCGAATTCTTCTCGATCAAAGTTCAGAACGGCCCACTCACCTCACGCCTGCAACATTTGAAAGTCGGTGACACGGTGCTGGTTGGCCGCAAGCCCACCGGCACGCTGGTGCTCGACAATTTGCGCGACGGCCGCAATTTGTATCTGCTGGCCACTGGCACGGGGCTCGCGCCCTTCCTGTCCACAATCCGCGATCCCGAAACCTATGAGCGTTTCGACAAGGTGATTGTGACGCATGGCGTGCGCACAGTTGCCGAGCTCGCCTATCGCGAGCTGATTGAAAATGAACTGCCCAATGACGAATTGCTGGGCGAATATATCAAGCCCAAGCTCGTCTATTATCCGACTGTGACGCGCGAACCGTTCCGCAATCAGGGACGCCTGACCGATCTGATCACATCAGGCAAGCTGTTCACAGATCTCGGCCTGCCTGCTTTCGACAAGGCGCAGGACCGCGTCATGCTGTGCGGCAATCCGGGCATTATTGCTGACGTGCCAAAATATCTCGAAAGTATCGGCTTTGAAGAAGGCAATACGGGCGAGCCCGGCGATTATGTGATCGAGAAAGCCTTCGTCGAGAAATAAGCCTCAGCCACGCGGCGCAGGCTTGCGCAGCACTGGGCTTTCCATCGCCAGACGTGCGGCCTCTTGCGGGGCAAGCGCCGGATTCCACAGACTGCCATTGTAGCGCTCGCCACTATGGCCATCGGAGTCTGGCGAACAGAGCCACAAGAGTGGGCCATTCATCACATCAACGGCCAAAGTTTTGCGCGTGGCCGTTGAGGGTCGCGTGCCGTCTGTGTCGACCATGCCGCCGGGCAGCAGAATATTGCAGGTGACGCCTGTGCCTTCCAGATCACCCGCCCAGATCAGCGAGGCGGCATCAATGGCCGCTTTGGTCACGCCATAGGGCGAATTGTTGCGCCGCTGCATCGTATCCAGCGAGGTTGAGATATTGATGATGCGGCCCCAGCCGCGCTTGATGAGATGGGGCGCTACTTCACGCGACATGAGAAATGTGCCCGACACATTCACATTGACGGCCTGCACCCAAATGTCTGGGTTGGACTCCCAGAAGGGGAAATTATTTCCCTCCACCGGCAGCCCCGGCCCGCGCTGCTCACGCCGCGCATTGTTGATGAGGATGGAGAGATCGCCAAAGGCGGCGAGTGTCTCCGCCACCACGCGCGCGCAATCATCGCGCTTGGTAATGTCGGCTGTCACTGCGAGCACGCGTGTCGCACCGCAGGCTTTGTTGATCTCGGCGGCGGCTTCTTCCAGCAGCTGCGTTTGCGGCGAGGCAATGGTGACGCACGCACCACTTTGCGCCAGCGCCAGCGCCATGGAGCGACCAAGCCCCACGCTGCCGCCCGTAACAATCGCGACCTGCCCTTTCAACATGGCTCAGGCTCCCCGTGCGTTGCGCGTGGCGGCTTCATCGACGCTGCCCTTGGCATCCAGCATGACTTTATAGAGATCGCGTGCGGCATCGCGCGAGACATAGCCCATGGCAACATCGCGCTGCACCGCTTGCGGATCGCGCTTCAACGGGTCGCCCAAACCGCCACCGCCGGGCATATCGACGACCAAACGTTCGCCTGTCGGAATGATTTGCGTGCCGCGTGGCAAGACGGGTGTGCCTGACGAAAGATTCAACGTGCCTGCTGCGCCATCAGCGCCGCCGCCACGCCCGGCTGCTGGATATTTCACGCGCTGGAAACGCGCGAAAATAGCGAAGGGAGCATCTTCACGCGAGCCGACTTCAATCGTCTGGCCGAGACCGCCGCGATAAAAACCAGCACCACCCGAGTCGCGGCGCAATTCCTTGCGCCAGAAGACGAGCGGCGTCATCGCTTCAGTGATTTCAATCGCAATGGCTTTCACGCCCGAGGGATAAGGCGTTGCGGCAATGCCATCATGTTTCCAATGCGCGCCCATGCCGCCACTTTGAAAATTCTGCGAGAGAAATTTGGTGCCCTTGGCATCAGGCCCCGTGACACCGGGCCCTGCACCAAAGCGCAAGCTCCAGCTAGCCCCCGTGCCTTCCGCTGGCGCGCGGCCGGGCATGGCTTTTTCAAAACAGCCAAAGGCGACATCGGGCAACATTTGACCAATCAGCGCACGCGCTGTGACGGGTGCCGGGAAAGGTGCATTGACGATCGTGCCTTCTGGAGCGGTGACGACAATGCGCGCCAGCACGGCAGCATTATTGGCCAGACGTGGCGCGACAAGGCATTTGATGCCGAAGCTCGTATAGGCATCCGTGTAGCAAATCGGGCAATTGATGCCATATTTCGACACGCCGGATGTGCCCGCAAAATCAATATAGATTTTCTCGCCATCAATGGTGAGTTTGGCGGCAATCTCGACCGGATCAGCAAAGCCATCAATCGTGACCTTGTGTGACCACGTGCCTTTGGGCAATTGCGCAATGGCCTCGCGCATGGATTTGTCGCTGGAGGAGAGAATGTGATCGCTCAGATCATCAAGTGACGTGAGCTTGTATTCTTCCATCATGCTGGAGAGCTGTTTGCCGCCCGCCTCATTGGAGGCAATGAGCGCATAGACGTCACCCTCAAGCTTTTCAGGCTCGCGGCTGTTGGCGCACAGAAGCTTCATCAACCATTGGCTGATCTCGCCTTGCATCACCAATGGCATGATCGGCAGGAAGAGCCCTTCAGCAAAGACATCGCGCGAATGGGGATCGGGACCATTGCCGCCAATATCGGCCACATGCGCCGTGCAGGCGAAAATCGCGACCAACTTGCCCTTGTGAAAGGTCGGGGTGACGACCGTGAAATCGAACAAATGTCCCGTGCCGCGCCACGGATCATTCGTCATATAGACGTCGCCCGCTTTCATCGTCTCGGCGGGAAAGACTTTCAGAAACTCACGGATAGAGCGCGCCATAGAATTGATATGGCCCGGCGTGCCGGTGACAGCCTGCGCCAGCAAATCTCCCTTGGTGTTGAAGACACCCGCTGACAAATCGCCGGCTTCACGCACAACAGTCGAGAAAGCCACGCGCATCAAAGTGCGCGCTTGTTCTTCGACAACCGAGATCAGCCGATCCCACATGACCTGATTGCGGATTTTCTGGAATTGCGAGCTCATCTTAGCCCTTCCTTTCCAAGACGACATGACCGCCAGCGGACAAGCGTCCATTAAAGCTTGAGGGCACCCAGACCGTTGTCTGATCTTCGACAATAAGGGCTGGACCATGGAAGGCAGCACCGGGAGGCGATGCCTCGCGACTGATGATCTGCGCTTCAACAAAATCACCCACCTCGGCATCGAAGACACGTGTCTTGCGGATCGCGACAGCTTGCGTGCGCGACGGCTCGCTTGGCGCGGTGGCAGGCGGACGATCATCGACAGCTGAGAGAACGAGTGTCCAGGTGAGCGCCTCAACTGTCAGATTGGGAATACGGCGGCCATAGTTTTTCTGATACTGCGCTTCAAACAGCTCAGCCAGTGCTGGCCCATCAGCATCTTCATAAAGACGCGCGGGAATCTCGACCGCCAGCTCATGCCCCTGCCCTTTGTAGCGCATGTCCGCAAAGCGGCGCTCGCGCAGCGGGCGATCCGCCGATGCAATGCGCACGACACCTTCGGCTTCTTTGCGCAATTGCGCGAACACCTGATTGGCCGAGGCGGCATTGAATGCCGCCAGATGCATGATCTGCGAATAAACGGCTTCATAAGCGATAGGGGCTTTCAGAAAGCCAAAAGCCGATCCCACACCTGCCGCTTTGGGCACAACCACCGTCTGGATACCAAGCTTTTCGGCGATGCGCGCTGCATGGAGTGGCCCCGCACCACCTGTGGCGATCAACACACGGCTTTCCAACTCTTCACCGGCATCCGCAGCATGGACGCGCGTGGCATTGGCCATATTTTCATCGACGATTTCACAGACGCCACCCGCAGCATCAGCCCAAGAAATGCCAGCAGGTTTGCCGACATGGTCTTCGGCCGCCTGACGCGCTTTCTGCGTATTGAGAATCATGGTGCCTGCAGCAAAAGCATCGGGATCGAGTTTCCCAAGCAGCAGATCGCAATCGGTGACCGTGGGGCGCGTACCACCACGCGCATAGCATGCAGGACCGGGCACGGAACCAGCGCTTTCCGGCCCAACTGCAATGCGACCCAATTCATCGACATGGGCAATGGAGCCACCACCCGCGCCGATCTCGATCATTTCAATGACGGGGATGCGCAAAGGCAGGCCACTACCCGAGAGAAAACGATAGGCGCGCGCAACTTCCATTGAGCGTGCATGGCGTGGCTCGTAATCGGTGATCATGATGATCTTGGCCGTCGTGCCACCCATATCGAGCGCGACCGTTCGATCAGCGCCGATCTCTTTGGCGACTTCACGCGCGAGAATGGCACCACCTGCAGGGCCTGATTCCACCAGTCGGATCGGCAGACGCCGCGCCGTCTCGACCGAGGTCAGCGAGCCAGATGACATGATCATAAGCAACGGGCCATCCACGCCAAGTTCTTTCAGCGCACCCGACAATTTGCCCAGATAGGTCGACATCAGAGGCTGCACATAGGCATTGGCGACGGTGGTCGACGTGCGCTCATATTCGCGGATCTCAGGGCAGACTTCATGCGAGAGCGAGACAAACAGGCCCGGGCATTCTTCCGCGAGAATCTCGCCCACGCGCTTCTCATGCGCACCATTGCGATAGGCATGGATGAAGCAGACAGCGACAGATTCGATATTCTCATTGCGTAATTGCGCCGCAACATCACGCACATTCTGTTCATCAAGCGCCAGAAGCACGGAGCCATCTGCGGCCATACGCTCGGCAGCCTCAAAGCGCAAAGGGCGCGAGACCAAAGGTTCTGGGCGCTCCAGCTCCAGATCATATTGATCAAAGCGATGGCCGAAGGCGAATTCCAGCGTATCGCGGAAACCGCGCGTGGTGATCAGCGCTGTGCGAGCCCCGCGCCGCTCAATAATCGCGTTGGTTGCCAAAGTTGTTCCGTGAATGACAAGATCCAGCTGCGAGGCAGCTACTTTTGTTTTGTCGAGAACAAGGCGGACACCATCGATCACACCCTGCTCGGGACGGTCCGGCGTGGTCAGAACTTTGCCAGATTCAAACCCGGTTGGCGTTTCGAGAACAATATCTGTGAAAGTCCCACCAATATCGACGGCGAGCCGATAGCCCGCTTCTTTTCTCATTGTCATTTCGGTTCACTTTCCTCCGGACTCGAGCGCCTCACGCACACGCTTCACCACTTCGGGTGGCGTCTGCATGGCTTTGTCGACCAATTCATTCACACGCTCGCCCGTGATGGCATCAACATCAATCTGGGCGCGCGCGGCGTCTGCCAAAAAGGCTGGATCTTTCATCGTCGCATCAAAGGCACGGCGCATATAGCTCACACGCTCGGGGGCCACACCCGGCGGCAGAAAGAAGGGGCGCCCATATTCCAGACGTCCCACCATCAGCGCCATGGCTTGGCGATCCGATTCCGTCTTGGTGGCATCAAAGATTGTCGGGACATTGGGCAGATCTGGATGACGCTCGAAATTGAAATGAACAATCGGGATCACTTTGCCATCACGAATCCAGTCGGGATTGAGCGCCTTGAGACTAAGCCAAGCGTTTGAGCCCATCCCCTGCAATTCGCCCCGCTCCATCGCCAGATGAATATCGGTCGTGCCCTTGTAGCCCGAGATCAGCTTGTATTTGAGACCGAGCAATTTGGCCGCCACGAGCGGATATTCAAATTGCGTGGTGCCCGGCGTTGTCGCGCCCACCACGACTTCGGTCTTCATGAGATCGGCGAGGTTTTTGACCGGTGCGGTATGCCAGACATAGGTGATCTGCGTGTCGCGATTGGTCGAGCCCAGCCAGTTGAATTTGCGCGGATCAAACTGCACAACATCAGGCGTGAACAGAGCCGATGTCGGCATGCCATTGATGGCAGAGCCCATGACGGTGCCGTCTTTTGGGGCTGTGTTGTAAATCTGGTTGGCCATGGCCACACTGCCCGCACCTTGCTGGTTCTGGACAATGATGTTGACGCCATTCGACAGATGGCCTGCGTAATGGCGCGCAAAGAGACGTGCATTCACATCATAGCCCGAGCCCGCTGCCGAGCCGACGATAAGACGGATTTGCTTGTCTTGGAAAAAAGCGCGCTCATCGGCCATCGCCACGGATGACAGGCTGCACAAAAGGGCCAAGCCCTGCGTCAAACGCCCCATTACTCCCTCCCGCACATCAGGCTCTTTTTTCGGCCTGTCTTGTTTTAAAAGCATAGCACTCCCTGACAGACAGGGAAGCCTTCAGGTGAGCATTGCAAAGACCCGCCCCGGCGGCCGCTGCGGGCCCGTCCAGCCGATCAGGCGCAAAGCCTCGAAGATGACGGCTTGATTGCTGGTGATCATGGGCCGCCCAAGCCGGCGCTCCACCTCATCGATAATGGCAATGCCCTGCACATTGGCACAGGAGAGGAATAGCGCGTCCGCCGCGTTGCCAGCTGCCAGCATCCGCTCCAGCCAGACGGCGGCTGGCGTCGAGCAATAGGCATCGCTGCCGCCCAAATTCCAGCCCTTCGCATAAGGCACATCCACACCACGCGCATTGAGGAAGTGGACCTCATGCTCGGCCACAGCCTCGCTATAGGGCGTCACCAGAGCAATCGACGAGGCCCGCAGCGCCTGCAAGGCAGACACAATCGCGGTTGAGGTTGTAGCGACCTGCGGCGCCCCGGCGTTGGACATGGCACCCAGAAGACGGGCCTCGCCATCCGTGCCTTCTGACATGGAATTGGCGGTGCAATGAAAGACAACCACATCGCATTTGGCATCGACCAAGGCAGCTGTGGCGGCATCGACCGCAGGCAGAAGATCATCGATGGATTTGCGGTTTCCCCCCGTCATGCGCAAACGCGTGACATGGGGCACAACGTCATTCGGGAAGTAGCGCACCATTTCCTGTTCGACCATGCGGTTCGAAGACGGAATGATGAGACCGACGCGGCGGACCATGAGCTCCTCCCTGTTTCTTTTTTTGCCATGCTAGGGGTTCCCATCCCCGCCCGCAACCAAGCTCTCGTTGACGGCCAGCCTCCTGACGGACTAGCCTTGTGCCCATAACAAGCACCGGCAACAAAGACCGGACGCGCGGGAGGAGCGATATGCGCAAGGTCATGACCTTGGCCTGCATGGCAACAGCCATCTGCCTAGACGCGGCACAACCAAGCCGCGCTGCAGATCCGGTTGCGGATTTCTACACCGGCAAAACCATCACCCATATTGTCGGCGCGGGCGCGGGCGGCGCTTATGATCTCGTGTCGCGTGCCGTTGTGTCGCATATAGGGAAATATATTCCCGGCAAGCCTGCCTTCGTCGTCTCGAATATGGCGGGCGCCTCAAGTCTGACGATGATGAATTATCTGACCAATGCCGCCAAGAAAGACGGCACGGTCATGGGGATGACCAATCCGAATATTGCGCTCGAAGGCCCGCTGAAAATGCTGTCGAAAGGCGGCGGCAAGGCGATGTTTGATGTGAACAAGTTGCAATGGATCGGCTCACCCTTGCAGCAACCCCATGTGCTGTGGGTCTGGCACACAGCGCCCGCGCAAAAGTTTGATGATTTGCGCACCAATAAAATCATTCTGGCCTCCACCGCAGTGGGGGGCGACAATTACACTTTGCCACTCATCCTCTCCCGCCTGATGGGCGCCAAATTTGATATTGTGACCGGATATGAGGGACAAAATGATGTTTTCATCGCGACCGAACGCGGTGAAGTGCAAGGCAATAGCGCGATCCTTCCCAATCTGACATCGGCACGACCCGACTGGTTCCGCGACAAAAAGGTGCGCGTGCTGGTACAATTTGGCGTCTCGCGCATGCGGCAGCTCCCCGATGTGCCAACGGCGATTGAACTTGCCACACGCCAAGAAGACAAAGACATGCTGCGCTTTTATGCGCGCAAATTTTCCATGGCCTACCCTTTTGTGATGGCACAGGACGTGCCCAAGGACCGCGCGCAAGCCATCCGCACCGCATTTGATGCGACGATGAAAGACGAAGCCTTTCTGAAAGAGGCTGCAAGGCTTGGCCTTGATGTCGACCCGTTCTCGGGCGCAGAGATGGAACAATTGATCACCGAACTAAACAACAGCCCAAAAGCAATCGTCGATGCGGTTGCTGACTTCATCCAGATGCCAAAATGAAAATGCCCCAGGGAGCCACTGCGTCATGAGCGCCAAGAACCGCGACGAAACGCGCATTTATAACAAGAACAAATTCAAGCTCGGCCTGTTTGGCATGAATTGCTCAGGTGGCTTGAGCCTCACTCTGGCACCTGAGCGCTGGGATGCCACATGGGACAATAATGCCAAAGCCGCGCAAATGGCTGACGAGGCAGGCTTGGAGTTCCTGCTTCCTATTGGCCGCTGGCATGGCTATCAGGGCAAAAGCGACACGCAGGGCACGACGTTTGAAACGCTCACCTGGGCCTGCGGGCTGCTGGCGCTGACCAAGGAAATCACCACTTTCGGCACGCTGCATGTGGCCTTCTGCAATCCGGTTTTCTCCGCCAAACAGATGGTGACCGCTGACCACATTGGCCATGGCCGTTTTGGCCTCAACATTGTCTCTGGCTGGAACCCGGTTGAATTCGGCATGATGGGCGTCGAGCTGAAAGAGCATGATGACCGCTATGCCTATAGCCAGGAATGGATCGAGATCGTCAAACGCATCTGGTCCGAGAGCGAGCCTTTCGATCACGATGGCCAGATGTTCAAACTGAAAGGTGTGTTGGGCAAACCCAAACCCTATTGGAACTCACGCCCGATTCTGGTCAGCGCTGGCAATTCACCCACGGGGCGTGAATTTGCCGCTGGCAATGCTGATTGCCTGTTCACATCCATTCCAAATCTTGATGAGCTTAAGCCGAAGATTGACGGTTTCCGCGCGGCTGCCCCTCCCGGCCAGCTGCGCAATATTTTTGCCAGCTGCCATTTGATGGTGCGCAAAACCCGCAAGGAAGCGCAGGATTATCACCATTACATCGTGCACGAAAAAGGTGATTGGGAAGCCGCCGCCTATGCGGCAGACTTCCGTGGCAATCGCCTCAACACGTGGATGAAAGAACAGACCGATCTGAAAGCGCGCCTGATTAGTGGCGCGGGCTATCCGATGGTCGGCTCTTATGATGATGCGGTTGAGACATTCCTGAAGCTCAATGAAATGGGCCTTGATGGTCTGGCTTGCGGCATGATCAATTATATTGATGACTTTCCGCATATCCGCGACGAGCTGCTGCCACGCATGGAACATGCGGGCTTGCGTGAACCCAAGCGCTAAGGCGCTTGGGTCTTATCTCATACGGACAATTGGTGGCGGCGCGTCAGCATGTGGAAGGCCACGCTGACGCACGTCATCAAAGCAATCCACAAAATGCCCATGGCCGCGAGTTCCGTCACCTGACCATTCTGCCAGAGCTCGAACAAAGTGACGGCCATCACTTCAGAGCCCGGCCCCACAAGCAAGAGCGGCAATGACACGGCCTGCACCGAGAGCAGGAAGATCAACAGCCAAGAGCTGATCAAAGTCGCCGCCAGCAACGGCATCAGAATGCGAACAAAGACTTTGAACTTTGCTGCACCTGAAATGGTGGCCGCTTCTTCCAGATCGGAATGAATCTGCATCGTGCCCGCAAAAGCATAGCGCATACCATAAGGCAGATAGCGCACAGAAGATGCCAAAATGACCGAAAGCAATGTGCCATAGAGCGGCAGCGGCATGTTCACAAAGACATCGAGAAACGCCACGCTGAGAATGATTGCCGGAAAGACCAGCGGGACAGAGGCAATCTGGTCCAGAATCCAGGCGCCCGGCACACGACGCACGACAAGCCAGGCACAGAGTGCGGTAAATGGAACCACGAGTGTGGCCGTGGCGGCACCGAGCACCAACGTGTTGACAATCGAGTCGCGGAACGAGCCCGGCTTCAGCAGGACTTCGTAATTTTCAAGCGACAGGCGCGTGAACGATTCCCATGAGACACCACCATAAAATGGCTGGAACGAGGTGAAGGCCAACATGGCAACAGGCACAATCGTCACGATGAGGAACAGGCCCACGAGAATAGCTGCCGCCCCATAGCGCCATCTGCCCAAATCAATCACACGCGGACGAAAACCTTTGCCCGTGATCGTCTGATAGCGTTTGGCGTGGCGTGACAATTGGTTTTGCCAAAACATCAGCCCAAGCAGAATGAGAATGAGACAGACCGAGTAAGCGCCCGCCTCACCATAATTGGCAGCACCGGCCTGTCGCGAGCTTTGATAAATCATCGTCGTGATGACATTGACGTTGCCAGCCAAGCCCACAAGGGCGGGCACTTCGAAAGACTCAAAAGCTTTCACGAAAATCAGCAGCGTCAAGCCAGCGAGCGCTGGAAATGCCATACGCAAAGTAATGCTGGCAAAAGCGCGCACGGGTGAAGCACCCGACATCATCGCTGCCTCTTCAAATGACGCATCTGTCGAGCGCAAGACGGAGGACATCAGGAGGAAGGTGAGCGGCACAAAGCCGATGCCTTCAATCAGCATCATGCCCCACAGTGAATAGACATCGAGCACTTGCGCGTGCTGGGTGATGGATTGCAACAGGTCATTCATCGGGCCGGAGCGCCCCAGAATGAGCAGCCAGGCGACCGTATAAAGAATATGCGGCACACCCAGGGAAATCACAGCCGCCAGAAAGGCCAGTTTGCGCCCCGGTGTATTGGTGCGCTCAACAATCAGGGCCTGCACAGTGCCTATAAAAATGGCGATGGCCGCTGACCCGCAGGCATAGATGAACGTGTTGATGAGGCTGGGCAGGAAAAACTTCCCCGCCACCAGTTGCTGATAGAAGCGCAAGGTAAAAGCACCCGGCGCGCCATCGGCCAGCGTTTCATGAAAACTTGCATTGATCAGAAACGCGGCAGGCGGCACCACGGCAAGCAACAGAACAGCAATCAGAACCAAAACGCCGGGCGATATCCGCCGGGATTCCGCCCACCTGCGTGAAACCTGAGCGCTCAGCGCCCGATCCTCTTCAACCTGCATGGTCACGATCTGATTTCACCTTACCTGAATTGTTCTTCCCAGATCTTTTGCGAAGATCCGTAATAACGGTTGAGCTTTTCTGACCCGACAAACAATTCTTCTTTGCCGGCTTTGGCGGGAACAACAGGTGCCAATTTTTCGAGCGGCGCCACATCGGGGCGAACGGGGAAATATTCTGCCTTGGCAAAAATTTCCTGACCTTCCTTTGACAAAACAAAATCTGCCAGCAGCATGGCGGCATGGGGATGGCGCACACCTCTGGGCACGACCATCGTGCCAGCCGTTGAGGGCACCGGCTCGAGCAGAGCTGTGTTTACAGGCGCGCCCTTGGCCTTACTAATCAGCGGGTGATGGGCAAAAATATTCAACGCGATGGGAATTTCACCCGCGATCACACGATCAACCAGCGTGCGTGCGCTACCTGAGCCGAAATTGATGATCTTCTGCTCGGCCAGTTTGGCGAAATATTCCTTCGCCTTGTCTTCACCGCGCGACAGACGAATCGCGGTGATGAACAAAGGCGTGCCGCTGGATGTGTTGATGCGCCAAGCAATCTTGCCCTTCCATTTCGGATCGAGAAGATCGTCATAGGTTTTGGGCACCTGATCGGCAGGAACGAGCTTGGTATTATAGGCCATACCGAAATAGCTGATCCGCGAGCTGGCCCAGTTGCCACGTGGGTCGCGATACATTTCTGGCAATTCATCGGTTGCTGGCGTGGTGAAGGGCACAGTGAGCCCACTCTCCACCGCCAATTCACCGACGCCGGTACCCTCCACCAGATCTGCGACCGTGTTTTTGGCGCGCACTTCGGCTGAAAGTTTGGCGATGATTTCTTCCGTATCCGCACGCCAATAGGTCAGCTTCACGAAGGGATATTTTTTCATGAAAGCTTCGGCCATTGGGCGCAAAGCCTGATTGACGATGGCTGCCGAATAAAGAACGACCTGTCCTTCTTTCTTGGCACCCTCGATCAAAAGCTCCTGACGGCTGGGTGATTTGTTTGTGAGAACCGACAAATCCTGCGCTTGTGCACTGGCCATGCCAGAGAGCGCCAAAGCACCAAAGCCCAGCACACGAAGGGGGTGAAACATGCTCATGGAGACGCTTCCTTGTTTCGACACGCCGATCACGGGCCCTTCCAGCGCACGCCAGAGCCTGGGCCCTGTGTGAGATGCAGCATGCCATTCTCGATTTCGATGCCATCAAAGGGATCATCAAGCAGCCGCGCGAATTCACCCAATTCGCAGGCATAATCGACACCCGGCAGCGAGCAGGCCAAATGCAGCGCGTGGGCGGAGAGCAGACGCGAGCCAACCGCAGCCCCCATGCGATAGGACACACCCGCCTGTTCACACAGACGCGCCGCCGCAATCGTGTTGCGCAGACCACCAAGCTTGGGGATTTTCAAGGAGACAGCGTCGACCGCGCGCTTGGTGACGAGCTGATAAATCTCGGCTAGTGAGCCCGCTGCTTCATCCGCCTCGACTTTGACCGGCACCGTGCGCGTGACCATGGCAAGGCCCTCGAAATCATCGGCTGGCACCGGCTGCTCGACGAGATCGATATTATAATCGGCCATGCGATTGATAGCGGTGATGGCATTTTTAACCGTATAGGCCTGATTGGCATCGATGGTCAGATGCACATCATCGCCCACACGCTTGCGAATGGCCGCGACACGCTGCACATCGAGATCGACCTCGCCATGCACTTTGATTTTCAAATAGCGATAGCCCTGATCGACAAGCTTTTGCGCTTGGGCGGCCATTTCATCGGGCGTCTTGATCGCCAGAATACGCAAGATCGGCACACTGGTGCGCATCTGGCCGCCAAACAGCTGACACAGAGGCACATTCAGGCGGCGGGCGAGCATATCATGCAAAGCGCAATCAATCGCGGCTTTAGCCTGCGGCGCGCCGCGCATGGCGCGATCAAGCGCTGCGCCAATCGCCTCAATATGTCCGCCATCTTTACCCACCACATGGGGCTTGAAATAAGCGAGCTCCGCCTCGAGGGTCGCAGCAATGGCACCCATATGCGGTGTCGCTGAGGCATAACCAAAGCCCTCAGTGCCTGCATCATCGACCAGACGCAGGATGGAGCCTTCGGTCACCGGGCTTGCGCCCAGCGCAAATTTCCAGGTCGGGTCTTCCTTGCGCATCACGCTGGGATGCGACGAGAACTCACGGATCATCAAAGCACTCTCCCATTGTCGCGCGCTCTGTGGCGCGCTTTTGACTATTTCTTCATGACCGTCTGGATCATCTCTTCTGAACTGACGGTATATTTATTGAGCGATTCCGGCGATACAAACTGCTCTGAAACACGCGACAAAGCATCCGTGATGGGTGCGAGATCTGCGCGGGTGGCGACATCTGTGCGGCTCGGGAAATAGCCGGCTTCTGACAAAATCTGCTGCCCCTCTTTCGAGAGAATGTAATCAACCAGCAACATGGCAGAATGGGGATGGCGCACACCTTTGGGCACGATCATCGTCCCAATCGTGCTCGCCACAGGATCCAGCAGTATTGAGCTGACAGGCGCGCCTTTAGCAGCGCTGATTAGCGGATGATGCGCAAAAATATTCAAGGCGAGGCCAAGCTCACCTGCGATCACGCGATCAACAAGCCCACGCGCACTCGCGCCGCTGAGCGAGATGATATTTTGTTCCGCCAGACGATCGAGATAGGCCCGCGCACGCTCTTCGCCCCAAGCCATGCGCAAATTGGTGACAAACAAATCTGCACCACTCGCACTGCCGGCATGCCAAGCCATACGGCCCTTCCAGCGCGGATCGAGCAAATCCTCATAGGTCTTGGGCACATCAGATGCAGATGTGGTCTTGGTGTTGTAACCAATCCCGAAGAAGCTGCGACGCGTGGGCGTCCACAGCATGTTGGGATCGTGATAGCGCGCCGGAATTTCTGCCATCAGCGGCGTGTCGTAGGCTTGAGCAAATCCGGCCTGGATAACGGATTCACCAACGCCCGTTCCCTCAACCACATCAGCCACCAATTTCCCCGCGCGCATCTCAGCTGCGAGCTTGGTGAAAATGCCCGATGACTCGGAGCGCCAGTAATTGACCTTGATGAAGGGATATTTTTTCATGAAGCCGTCAGAGATCGGCCGCAGAGCCTGATTGACGATCATGGCTGAGTAGAAAACGACTTCGCCTTCGGCTTTGGCACCCTCCATCAGGCGCTCCTGCCGGTCGGCAGCCTTATAGGTCAGTGGATTCTCAACAGCCTGCGCAGACGCAGCCATCAGCATCGCCACAAGCGACGCAGAAATGGACCTGCACACAGCAAGCCTTATGGCTGCCCCGAGCACCATTATTCCTCCCCACCGGTCGCGCCCTTATTGTCGGGCGCTGTCCCGTCCGGTAATTCTAACAACAAGGCGAGCGACTTGTCACCAGCTCAGCCCATAAAACAGGGAGATTGCAATGAGCGACGAAGTCGCCACTGCCCGCTACGGGATTGATGCCTATCTGGACTGGGTGCATGCCGAAGGCATGCCCGTCATCGAGGGCGATTATGCGATCGATCTGTTTGAGGTCGAGACCGGCCCTTGGGCACGGGCGGGCTGCCACGGCGCTGCCGTCCACCTGAAGGGGCGTGGCGACTTTTGCAACATGTTCCTGTTCGAACTGGCACCCGGCGCCTCCAGCGCGCCGCTCCGCCACCTCTACGAAGACATTTATTACGTGATCGAGGGGCACGGCTCGACGCAGATCGAGCTGCCCGATGGCACCAAGCGCAGCTTTGAATGGTCGCCCAAGTCCATGTTCTCGATCCCGATCAACATGCCACACCGCCATTTCAATTCAGGCGGGCGCGAGCGGGTGCGGCTGGTCTCCACCACCAATATGCCGCTGCTCATGAACACGTTCCACAATGAGCATTTCATCTTTGACAATCCCTTTGCGTTTCAAGACCGCATTGGCAAAGAGAGCTATTGGTCAGGCGAAGGTGATTTCATTCCCATCCGCCCGGGCAATCATTTGTGGGAAACCAATTTTGTCCCCGATATGGCCAGCATCAAACTGCATGATTATGCAGATCGTGGCGGCGGCTCCAGCAATATCAAATTCGTTCTGGCCGATGGCATCATGTCTGGCCATATGTCGGAAATGCCAGCTGGTACTTACAAGAAAGCTCACAGGCACGGGCCTGGAACGCATGTGATCTGCGTAACAGGCCATGGTTACTCACTGCTCTGGTATGAGGGCGATGCTGATTATACGCGCATTGAATGGAAACATGGTGTGGTGTTCCCGCCCTGCCAAAGCCAGATTCATCAGCATTTCAACACGAGCCATGAGCCCGCGCGCTATCTGGCCATGGGCATCGGCAATGTGCGCTATCCCTTCACACTGCAGAAGCGCCAGACGATGATCGGCGAAAAGGGCGCCAAGCAGCGCTCATCCTTGTCGATCAAACAAGGCGGCAACCAGATCGAATTTGAAGATCAGGATCCGCGCATCCACGCCATCTGGCTGGATGAAATGAAAAAGGCAGGCATTACGCCGCTGATGGACAAATATTTCCCTTAAGAAAAAAGGGGCCGGATAAAACCGGCCCCTTCTTTGTCATCAGAACAGATCTTTGGGCTGATCGACGCCGGCTGTCGCCTCGTCATACCAGCGCGGATCCATGCGCGACTCGACACCATCGGCCGCCAGCGCGCGCGCGAATTCATCGCGCAAATAGGGATCTTCCGCGTGATAGGGAATGGCGCCGCCACCCTTCTTGATGTCGATGGCACCGCGATCCGTGATCTGCTCACCCGGGCGCCCCGGCTTGCGCGAGGTCGAATTGTTCGGGCCAAACCAGGCGGACAGTCGCAGCGGGTCTTTACTCACACCAAAATGCTGGTGGAACCAGTCACCCGACATGGGAGCGGCAGAAACAATACCGCCATATTCATAATCCTGACGGCGAACCTGATCCATCTTGCCGCTTTCCCAAGGGCGCTGACCCAAAGATTCGGGCCACGTATAGGTGTAGCCCTTGCCCTTCAAGCAGAGCAGGACTGCAGCAGACGCATGTTTATGCGCCTTGGAATAACGGCCCGTCTCATGCTGACCAACCCAGAGATAGAAGCGATTGCCCGCCATATGTGGCTCAATGCGGCGATAGCCGGGTGAGCGACGGTTATCGAGCGGCAATTCGCAATTGATGACGTCGGGCACGAGATTGGTTTTCTTCATCGCAAGCCCGCGCACCGGATCGGGCGCGATATCATCATTGGGCTTGAAATAATCGCCGTCACCCGAATAGCGATCAGTGAAGTCAAACGGGCAATCGAAAATCGCGCGACGGCTGTCGAGCAGATTGAACATATTGGGCGCACTGGTGCCGCACAAAAGAACGGCGGGCGCGTTGGTAGCATTGACGAAGCGATGATAGGCATTGATCGGGATGGAAAAGAGCGAGCCCTTCTGCCATTCGAAATGCTGCTTCTTCGGGTTGCTCTCCTGCCAGACTTCGGTCGATCCGCGCCCTTCAACAACCATGACGATCTTTTCATACATGTGATGATCGACATTGAGGGCCCCACCTGGCGGCACTTCCACGACATACATGCCCCACAGGCCTTCGGTGCCAAAGAGCTGGATATAGCTGCCACGGCCACCCAAGCGCTGCCATGGCTTCATCGGCAGATCGAGAACCGTGCGCACGCCAATATCGCGATAGACCGGCACGCCTTCCGATTCCATAAATTGATCATAGGGCATGGCAGGGCGTTCAAACTTGCCAAGACCCGCCATTTGAGTAGCGCTCGGCTCGTGCCAGTGCGAGCCTTTGTCATCATGGGGCATGCTTGTCTCCTGCGTTCTGATCCAAATGATATTTTTTATGTCTGTTGACGGCTACGCGTTGCGCACGACCAAGGCATCGAGTGCCACGCCGCCTTTTTCTGAAAGAAGAAACGGATTGACGTCGATTTCGGCGATCACGCCGTCGGCATCCATCATCACATCTGACAAAGCGACCAGCGCCTTTGCAAGCGCCGCCTTATCGAGAACAGGGCGACCGCGATAGCCATTGGCAATGGTACCTGCTCTTGTGCGCGCAATGAGCTGCAAGGCGCCGGCCTCATCCAGTGGGCAAGCCGCCAAAGCGACATCGCGCGTCAATTCAAGATCAACACCGCCTGAGCCAAACAGAATGACCGGACCCATTTCAGGATCAAGCTTGGCCCCCAGCACGCATTCCAGCTTTCCTGAAGCCATTTCGGCAATCAGCACACCTTCAACCTGCGGCTTGTCCTTGAGCGCCGCCACATTGGCCATGATGGCGCGATAAGCATCGCGCACCGCCGCCTCATCTTTCAGATTGATCTTCACGCCGCCAATGTCCGACTTATGCGGAAGCGCAGCAGACACAATTTTGGCAACCACCGGATAGCCAATGCGCGCAGCCGCTTGCGCCGCACCATCTTCGCTTTTCACCAATTCCTCACGCGTGCCGGCCAAGCCATAGAGGCTGAGCAGGGCTTTGGACGAGACTTCGTCCAGCGTTGCAGCGCCCGATTGTTGCGCGAGCTGACGCAACAAAGCGCAACCATCATCATGAGGCGGTGAGCGCTTTGGCTCATCGGTATTGCCGAGATCAAACTGACGCGTGATGGCCCGCATGGTGCGCAAAGCGCGATCAACTTCCTGCAGGAAGGGCAGATTGGTGAATTCAGCGCGCAGTGTGCGGCTGTAATCGCTCAAACCATAAGAAATCATGCTGACATAAGCGATGGGTTTTTTGGCTTTGGCAGCCAGCGCATTCACCTCCCGCAAATTGCGCTCTTTGCGCTCTGTGCCAGCAGCGCGGGGCAATTCTTCCTGCAAGAGAAGAATGTCGATTTCCGGATCGTCCAGCAAAATCTCGACGCAGCGCAGATAAGCGCCTTCTTTGGACAATGCCGCAAAGCCTGCATCAAGCGGATTGCCAATGATCGAGCCCACCGAGAGAATCTCTTCAAGCTTCGTGCGCGTCACATCCGACAAAGGTTGGTAGGACATGCCACAAGCTTCAGCCGCGTCGAGCAACAGGCCGCGCATGCCGCCCGAGAATGTAATCGACCCCAAGCGCTTGCCTTGAGGGGCCGGCGCATGGACAAGAAATTCAACCGCCTCGACCATTTCATCGAGATTGCCGACACGAATCGCACCCGCACGGCCTGCCACCGCATCGAAGGCCTCCATGGAACCTGCCAGCGCGCCTGTGTGCGCAGCGGCTGCCGCGCGCCCTGCATCAGACGCACCAAGCTTCATGATGACAACATGCTTGCCAGCTGCACGCGCCATGCGCAGCGATTCCAAAAACGCCGCGCCATCATGGACACTTTCCAGATAGCAGGAGATGACGCGCACATCAGAAACGCCTGCGAAATAGGCGATATAATCAGCCGTGGTGAGGCCTGTCTCATTGCCGCTGGTGATCGCCGCTTGCGTATCCACGCCGCGCTCTTCAAGCGAGCGCTTGATGGCCATCACAATGCCGCCCGATTGGCCAAGCACAGCGACAGGCCCGTGCGACAATTGCTGCTGGCGATCATCGGGCATTGAAAAGAAACGTGCCGCCGCATTGAAATTGCCAAGGCAATTGGGGCCTGACACCGCAAGGCCGGTCTCCTTAATGGTCTTGCGCAAGGCTTCCGCAAGCGCCGGACCATCAGCTTCGGTCGATTCTTCAAAGCCCGATGTCATAACAGTGGCAGAACGTGCGCCAGCTGCGGCACCATCGCGCAAGACACCGGGCACAACTTTGGCCGGTGCCAACACGACGAGATGATCCGGCTTTTCAGGCATATCGGCAAAAGTGCGATAGCAGCGTGTCTCCCAAACTGTGTCGCGCGTCGGATTGAACGGGAAAACCTGACCCTGATAGCCATAGCGCTTGAGATTGCGCCAAACGCGTTGCGGCCAATTGCCGGGCTTGTCGGTCGCGCCAATGATGACGACATTTTTGGGGTTGAGAAGCGCTTCGACTTTCCTGGCGCCCTCGCGCAGTTTTTCCTGCGTCTTGGTCTGGCTCATGTCACATCAACCCTGTCCGTAAAGCCCGACACCGGAGCGGCGAGCGGAGAAATAAAAGATCAAAGCCACTGCCGTCATGGCGAGGCTCCAGAGCAAGCCAAGGGCTGCCAGTTCTGGCCCCTGCCCGTTGCTCCACAGATCAAACATGGCGACAGCCATGGTCTGCGATGACGGACCCGACAGAAGCACCGGAAGCGTCAAAACGCGCGTCGACAACAGAAAGATGAAGAGCCAACCCGCCACAAGCGAGGGCGCCAGCAGCGGGAAAACAATGCGGCGAAAGGCCAGAAAAGGCGATGCGCCAGACACGGCCGCTGCTTCTTCCAGTTCACGATGCACCTGCAGCATGCCCGCATAAGAATAGCGAATGCCATAGGGCAGATAATTGATGATGAAGGCCCAGACGATGATCCAGATCGTGCCGTAAATGCCAATTGGTGTGGCCAAGAAGAATTGCATCACGCCCACGCCCAGCACAATGCCGGGAAACACCAATGGCACCGTGCCCAATTGATCGACCATACGCGCGCCAGGAAGCTTGCGCACACTGAGCCAGGCGGCAACGGCCGTGATCACCATGACAATCGTTGCTGTCACCACCGCCACCAGCAGCGTATTGCCAAGCAGAGACAGATAGCGATCAGACTCAAAAATGCGGATGTAATGTTTGAAGCTCAGCAGTTTGAAAGCTGACGCGCGGACCGTTTGATAAAACGGCAGAAGCGAGGCCCAGACCAGAACCAGCATCGGCAGGATCAACAGGCAGAGGAAATTCAGGATCAGAATCGCGCCACCCAGCGGGCGGTATTTGCCCAGCGGAATTCGATTGGGTCGGAAATTCTTGCCTGTGATCGTCGCAAACCGCTCTGCGTTTCGCGTCAGGCGTCCATAATACCAGAGCAGGACAGCAACCACGCACAGTAACAATGTCGACAAAGTGCTGGCCGAGCCAACATCTGGCGGCATGGTCCGGTGCATCATCTCATAAATATCGGTGGTCAGCACATGGATGCGACCCGGCAGACCAACCAGAGCTGGAACCTCAAAAGCCTCTACCGTGCGAATGAACACCAGCATGGCCAGCGCCACGACGGATGGCAGTGACAATCGGAACGTGATCCGCCGCATCGTTTGCCATGTGCCGGCCCCGCTCATGCGCGCCGCTTCTTCCAAATCTGGGTTGAAATTGCGCAGCGTCGAGCCCAGCAGAAGGAAGACAAGCGGCGACCACAAAAGGCCCTCGATCAGGATCATGCCGCCGAGCCCGTAAACATTGATCAGAACGTCAGTCTCACCCGTCAATTCGCGATACCAAGAATTGATCGGGCCCGAGCGGGCAAGCAACAAAAGCCACGCGCTTGTATAGAGCACATAAGGCGTGCCCAGCGAGATGATGGTGGTCAGATAGGCAAGCGGCTTGAACGGCGTATCGGTGCGCTCAACGAGCCATGCATTCACGCCGCCAATCAGCAGAGCCAATAGCGCGCTGCCGAATGCAAAGGCGAAGGAATTGAAGGCGCTCATCCAGATGCCACGCTGCGACAGCACGAGGGCAAAACGATGTAGGCTGATATGCGTCTCGCCATTTTGCGTGACGGTGAGTGCGCCTTTGATCAGGAAGACAAGCGGCGGCAGAACGAGGATGGCAAAAATGGCGGCGATGATCAGGACGAGAATGACACGCTCATCGCGTGGCAGGAACCGCGCAAACATGCCCCGCGTGTCTTGCTCGACCCCTTTCACCGCAGCTTCACTCATCGATTCACTCACCTGAACAGGCTTTTGAAGACTTCAGCCCAGCGCGGCATTTCCTTGTCGATCTCTTCTGGCGTTTTGTAGATAGCCTTGAACTTTTCGCCATCAGGACGCAACGCGAGGTCATTGGGCGGCACATTGGGGTCAACCGGAAGATAATCGGCATCGCGATAGATCTTCTGCCCGTCTTCGGAGAGCAAGAACTCCAGCAACAAGCGCCCGGCATTGGGATGGGGCGCATCCTTCGTCACTGATATCACCGAGAGTACGGCGAGCGCCGGGTTCATCGGGATCCAGTCAACAGGGGCACCTTTGGCCGCACTGATCACCGCGTGATTGTTGAAAATATTGAGCGCGATCGCATATTCGCCAGCAATGACCTGATCAAGCACCTGGCGTGCAGCGACTGCGAGGCCAGAGGGATTCTGCTTCGCCAATTCGCGCAGATAGGCCATTCCTTTTTCTTCGCCCATGGATGCCAGCACAATGCCAACAAAGCCCGGACCTGCCGAGGACGACGCCGTCGAGTTCCAGGCGATCTTGCCTTTGTATTTGGGGTCCAGCAGATCCTGGAAAGTTTTGGGTTCCGTTCCCTTTTTGATGAGCTCGGTGTTGAAGCCGGGCGTCAGCACATAGAGATTGGTCGCGACCCAATAGCCTTCGGGATCGATATAGGATTTTGGCAAGCGCTTGGCGCTTTCAGGAATCCATTGCGCAGGGATCTTTTCGCTCTTTAGCGCAGCGGTTGCGCCTGTGCCATCGAAGACATCAACCTGCATTTTGCCCGCGCGCGCTTCATTGAGCACGCGCAGCGCCACTTCGTTTGAATTGGCGCGCACATAATTGACCTTGATGCCGTAGCGCTTTTCAAAAGCCTGAGCAGCGGGCCGCGCAAATTGATCGATGATCTGTGTTGTGTACCACGTCACCTGCCCCTCTTTTTTCGCAGCATCAATCAACGCCTGATCGAGTGCGGCGGCAGGATGCACAAAAGCCGCCATGGTTGCGGCCAGTATCAAAAAACGGCGATGAAAAGCACGAGGTGCCACGATCTTTCTCCAAGCAACGGAGAGATTAAAGCATGGGCCGGAAAAACCGGCCCATGCGATTCATGTCAGATGATCAGCGCTTAAATTCGCCCAGACCTGGCTTGAACACCTTGTCGTCGAGGAACATCTTCATCGCCTTCTGGCGACCACCCTCTGGATCGACATGCTTCAGCGCGTCGCTCTTGGCGTTGAGATAATCCATCGCCTGATCCTTGGTCATGCGGCGAACCATGCGCACGCATTCCTTGGTGTATTTCACCGCGGCCGGGCTCTTGGCTTCGAGCTTGCGGGCAAGCTCCATCACTTCGGCGCGCAGATTTTCGACCGGCACAGATTTGTTGACGAATTTCATCGCCGCCGCTTCTTTGCCCGAGAAGCGATCACCCGTGACGGAATAATAAATCGCATCACGGTAATTCATGATTTCGGTAACGGCCCAAGCCACAAGCCCACCGGGGATGATGCCCCAATTGACTTCTGACAGACCAAACGTCGCGTCGTCCGATGCAATGGCGAAATCGCAAGCGATCACGGGTGTAAATCCACCGCCGAAGCAATAGCCATGCACCATGGCAATGGTCGCCTTGGGGAAGGATGACAGACGATCCCAACGCCACGTATGGGCGGCGCGGCGCGCACGCACGCGGGCTTTCGGGTCGCTTTCTGTGCCACGGAAATAGAGCTTCAGATCCTGGCCGGCGCAGAAATTGCCGCCCGCACCTGTGATCACGACAACCTTGGTCTGATCATCCATTTCGGCCCAATCGAGGGCATCGCACATGTCCATATGCAATTGCGGGGACATGGCATTGCGCTTGTCGGGACGGTTCAGGATGACGAAAGTCGTTCCACCATCGCGTTCAATCGCGACATTCTCGAACGACGGCAAGTCGTGCGGCATTAGATCCTCCCTTTTGAACACGGGTCATGAGCGCCCGATTGTCAGGTGTGATTGTGCATGGCGACCGGGGGCCTGTAAAGCGACGCACAAAATGGGCGCTCCGCTTCGCACAAGAGAGGGCTCGGCGAGAGCCCACAGGGCAGCTTGGCATCGGACAACGCGTCGACCAGACGTAGGGCCTGTTCTGGAGCTTAAATCTAAGTAACTGATTTAAATAGAATTTAAAGTTCTCAACAGGCGCAAGGCCGCCTATTGACGACCGCCACCTCTTTAAACTAGCGTGATATTTCACTGGTTTATTAGAGGTGAGACCCATGGCGCTTTCTTTGATCAAGGCTGGTTATGTCGAAGCTAGGCCTCTGGCAGCCACCAAACTCATCGTGGCTGGCTGGACTGGCCGCGACCAGGTTGCGCTGGAAAAGCACATCCGCGAGTTGGTAGAGCTGGGCGTCGCCCGCCCCACCTCAACCCCGATCTATTATCGGGTGAGCGCCGCGCGCCTGACACTCGACCAGCAGATTGAAGTGACAGGCGGCGAATCGTCGGGCGAAGTGGAATTCGTCCTCGCCCAGATGGATGGCGAATTATGGGTTGGTGTGGGCTCTGACCATACCGACCGCAAAGCCGAGACCTATAACGTCACCGTGTCCAAGCAAATGTGCGAGAAGCCCATCGCACCCGTGTTCTGGGCGTTTTCTGACGTGGCCGCGCATTGGGACAAATTGATCATGCGCTCGTGGATTCAGGAAAACGGCGCGCGCACGCTCTATCAAGAAGGCTGCGTGACCGCGATGCTCGATCCGCGCACGCTGATCGAAGGCTATGAAGGCCGCAAGGCTCTGGATGATGGCGCGATGATGTTTTGCGGCACATTTGCAGCCAAAGGCGGCATTCGCCCGGCAGACAATTTTGAATTTGAACTTCACGACCCCGTACTGGACCGCACGATCCACCATGGCTACAGCCTCACAAAACTTCCGGTTCTGGGATGAACAAGCCAGAGATTCCTGCACAGGGCGAGCCGATCAGCGACCCGCGCAGGGATGCGGGTGGCAAGGCGCAATCCTTGCGCGATACGGCCTATGAGGCGATCAAACATCGCATCATCACCTGCGCATTTCGGCCTGGCGAATATATCAATGAAGCCTATGTGTCTGCCATGCTCGGCATTGGTCGCACCCCCGTGCATCAGGCCATCGACCGCTTGATGCTGGAGGGCATGCTCGATGTCATGCCGCGCAAGGGCGTCATTGTGAAGCCGGTCAGCCTCGATGAAATCATGCAGATTGTCGAAGTGCGCCTGATCAATGAGGCACATGGTGTGCGCCTTGCCGCTGAGCGTGCCGAGCGTGATGAAATTGCCCACATGTCGGATGTTCTGGCACGCGCCAAGCAATGGATCGACATGCGCGACAGCGAACAGCTGATGCTGCTCGATCGCGAATTTCACAATGTTCTGGCACTGGCCTCGAAAAACCATGTGCTCGCCGACACATTGTCCAAGCTGCATGATCGCTCTCTGCGGTTCTGGTTTATCTCCCTCAACCGACCGGGCCACCACAACCATGTTCACGCGCAGCATGAGGCGATTCTGGCCGCCATACGGGACCACGACCCCAATGGTGCCGAAGCGGCCATGCGCGGACATATCGAAGAGTTTCGCACCAATCTGACGCGCAGCATCTAGTCGCCTGAGACCCCACGAAAAGGAAGCAAGATGACAACCAACAAAAGAGTTCTCATTAGTGGCGGTGGTCCGGTCGGTCTCTTCTGCGCCCTTTTACTTGGTCGTCGCGGCATTCCCGTGCGCGTGTTCGACGCGAATGCAGAATTGCAAGCCGATCCGCGTGCGGCAACAACACATCCAGCCACTCTCGAAGTGCTCGGCGAAGCTGGCCTTGTTGAAGATATGGCGGAAGCGGGACTGATTGCGCCGATCTTCCAGTTCTGGGATCGCCCGACACATAATCTTGTCGCAACGTTCGATCTTGATCTGCTCAAGAATGACACGAAATACCCCTATGTCATTCAATGCGAGCAATACAAAACCGCGCAGATCATTCTCAAGCGCTTGCTGAAAATGCCTAATGTCGAAGTGCTGTTTGGGCATAAGGTCACCGGCATCACGCAAAAGGCTGATGGCGTATCAGTTGATGTGGAAAGCAAGGCGGGCGTTGAGACCCATGATGGCGCCTGGATGATTGGCGCGGATGGCGGACGCTCGACCACGCGAAAGGCTGCTGACATTCCTTTCGAAGGATTCACTTGGGCCGAGCGCTTTCTTGTGCTGACCACGCCATTCGATTTCAACAAAGAGCTTGGCTATTGCCCGCGCTCCTATTTCGCCGACCCGGAAGAATGGTGCAATTGCTTCAAGGTCGCCGCTGATGGACCGCCCGGCCTCTGGCGTCTTGTGTTTCCTGCTGACGCCAATGTCTCTGAAGAGAGCTTGCTGACGGATGAAGCCGTTCATGCGCGCTTCCAGAAGTTTTTCCCCAACCCGACGCCTTATGACATCGTGCATCGGAATATATACACCGTGCATCAGCGCGTCGCCTCCACCTTCCGCAAAGGGCGCGTGCTGCTGGCTGGCGATTCTGCGCATGTGAACAATTCGATTGGTGGCATGGGGCTGAACGGCGGATTGCAGGATGCGGCCAATCTGGCTGAAAAGCTCGTGCAAGTTCTGGACGGCGCCTCAGACCGCTTGATGGATCTCTATTCGCATCAGCGTCGCACCGTTTCGATTGAATTTGTGCAGGCGCAATCGATTGCCAATAAAAAGCAGCTGGAAACCAAAGATCCGGAAGAGCGCAAGGTCGTGCTGGCAGATCTGGCGCAGACAGCGGCTGACCCGGTGAAGGCGCGCGCCTATTTGCTGCGCACATCCATGATTGCCATGCAGCAACGCGCCGCTGCCATCACGCTTGATGAGGCGGTCTGATGACGAAAGCTCAACCACAGTCTTTCGCGCAAGCCATCCCGCAATTCACCAACGGGACCGATACGCCGCGTGATTTTCTGGAGCGCTGCATCAGCGTGATTGAAGCGCGCGAAAAAGATGTGAAAGCCTTTACAGCCTTGCAGCTGGAGGCCGCCCGCAAAGCGGCGGATGCCAGCACAAAGCGCTGGCAGGCAGGCGCGCCCCTCTCCCGCATCGATGGTATGCCGATGGGTGTGAAGGACGTGATTGAAACAGCCGACATGCCAACCCAAATGGGCTCTGCCCTCTATGAGGGCTGGGCGCCCGGTTACGATTCCGCTTCGGTCCATGCGCTGCGGGAAGCAGGCGCGATTATTCTGGGCAAGACGGTGACGACTGAATTTGCAGCCACCCGCCCCGGCCCAACCTGCAATCCGCATGACCTGACGCGCACGCCTGGTGGCTCTTCGAGTGGCTCGGCGGCGGGCGTTGGCTGCGGCATGATTGCAGCAGGTCTTGGCACGCAAGTGGTCGGATCAATCCTGCGCCCCGCCAGCTATTGCGGCGTCTATGGGTTCAAACCATCGCTGGGCGGCATCAACCGTGGCGGTAGCCATGATTATATGAGCCAATCCGTGCAAGGCGTGCTTGCGGCCTCACTGGCTGATTGCTGGCAAGTGGCGATTGAAATCGTGCAGCGCGCAGGCGGCGACCCGGGCCATTCGGGCATGATTGGCCCGCCGATTCCGCCTGAGGCAGATATGCCCACCACACTGGCGTTTCTGAAAACGCCTGGCTGGGAGATCGCAACCGATTCCGCGCGCAAAGCCATGGACATGATCCGCGCTCAGCTTGAGGCCGCAGGCATTCGTGTCATTGACGCGCATAGCGATGCTGATGTGGCTGCCCTTGAAGCGCTCTTGCCGGAATCGCTCGGCCTGACAAGGCGTATAAATGCCTGGGAATCGCGTTGGCCGCTCAACACCTATGCCGACAAGGACGA
Source organism: Beijerinckiaceae bacterium (assembly GCA_947452005.1). Taxonomy (GTDB): domain Bacteria; phylum Pseudomonadota; class Alphaproteobacteria; order Rhizobiales; family Beijerinckiaceae; genus Terripilifer. Next base: position 192,436 of record CANGBC010000003.1, read on the forward strand.
GAGCAAATTGTCGGAGGGCCTGGTCGAGCGACTCCATGAAGCGCAAGCCATGCATGTCGAAGATTATCGCCGCGACCTGCTCCGCCGCGAAGAGATCCGCGCGGCCCATGCACATTTGTCGACCAAGGTTGAGGCCTGCATCACCTTGAGCGCGCCTGATGTGGCCCCTGTCGGTCTTGAATCGACGGGCAACCCCATCTTTGCCGTGCAAGGCTCGCTGCTGGGTGTGCCCACTCTGTCGTTACCACTCATCACCTTGGACCACTTGCCGCTGGGCATTCAGCTGCTCGGCTTCCTCGATGAAGATGCAGCCTTGTTTGCACACACAGCTGCACTTCAAACCATCCTGACCCCCATTGCACTCGCCTGAAGGTCACCATGTCTGAAACCGAAAAAATGGCGAGAGGTGGATCAACGCGATTGCCCATCCGGTTGATCCCAAATGTATGCGCGCTGTTGCCATGAAAGACCCTGTGCCACGCGAACGTGAAGAGTGAATGGCACTGCAGTTGCATAAGATCAGATGAATTTCGGCGCTGCCGAAGGGAAGATGGAGGCTCAAATGATGAAACGCATTTCAACATTGGCTCTGGCCATAGCAGGCATCGCCAGTCTGTCGGGAGCGGCCCACGCCCAGAAGGTCTGGAAGCACGGCATGGTCGAAGCCAAAAGCGATGCAGGCTTCGTCTTCATGGCTGAAAAAGGCGGCTTTGCTGCAAAGAATGGCATCACGCTTGAATCCATGCAGTTCAAGGGCGACGCTATTGCGCTGAAAGCGTTGATCGCTGGCGAAATCGATTCTTACGAAGGTAGCCCCGGCGCACCTATGGTCGCCTTTTCCAAAGGTGCCGATGTGCGCCTCGTTGGCTGCTATTGGCCAGGCCTCACCTACGCCATCTTCACCAAAGCGGATGTGAAATCTGTCGCCGAACTGAAGGGCAAGACATTCGGCATTTCATCCCCTGGCGCCTTGCCTGATTTGTTTGCCCGCGCAGTGCTCGAGAAGAACAAACTCGAGGGCACGGACGTGCAATATGCGCAGATGGGGTCTGATACCGACCGCTTCCGTGCGGTGATGGCGGGCGTCATTCAGGCCGCCGCATCATCCAGCGAGTTCACGCCCGTGACAGACAAAATGGGTCTGAAAGTCCTGGTCCACGCCCATGACGTGACACCAGATTACATCCGCTTCTGCACCTATATGAATTCCAAGACCATTGCAGCGCGCCCTGACGACGCCGCCAAATTCATGGCGTCGTCCATTCAGGCCTATCGTCATGCTCTGAAAAACCGCGATCAGGTCGTGAAGCTAACCAAGGAAATGACTGGCGCGAAGGAAGATGATCCGCGCGCTGAATATGTCTTTGATGAAGTGGCCAAGCTCAACGCCATTGACAGCGAGATGACGATTGACCGCCGCAAGCTGCAGTGGATGCAAGATCTCTTCGTCAAGACAGAAACCTTGCAGAGCTCGATCCAGCTCGACAAATTCATCGATAGCAGCGTGCGCGACAAAGCACTTGCCATTGCTGGCCCCAAGGGCTGAGGAGACAGGCTTCCATGAGCAACGCAGTGCAGGGACAAGTCAGCATGGCGGATGTGTCAAAGACTTTCACGTTGAAAGTCGAAGGCAAAATCCAGATCGTGCAGGCGCTGAAGTCAGTCAGTTTCGACGTGAAACAGGCAGAAATTGTCACGTTGATTGGGCCAAGCGGCTGCGGCAAAACCACAGCGCTGCGCATCCTCATGGGGCTTGAGACCGCAAGCCGCGGACGCGTCAGCGTGGGCGGCAAACAGGTCAATGGCTGCGGTTACGACCGCGGCCTCGTTTTCCAGCATGCAGAACTGCTGCCGTGGCTGACGGCTGCGCAAAACGTCATGTTTGGACTTGAGATGAAGGGCATGCGCGGCGGAGAACTCAAAGACACCGCTCAGCGCTATCTCGAACTGGTGGGTCTGAAAGACGCCGCCAATCGCCGCCCCTATCAATTGTCAGGCGGCATGAAGCAGCGCGTGGGTATTGCCCGCGCTCTGGCCATTGATCCGGAAGTTTTGCTGATGGATGAACCTTTCGGTGCGCTTGATGCTCAAACCCGCGAGACGCTGCAAGGCGAGCTTCTGGACATTCAGGCGCGCACCAAAAAGACGATCATCTTTGTGACCCATGATCTTGATGAAGCTGTTCTGCTGGCAGACCGCATTATCGTCATGCGTGCTGGCTCGATTCAAGAGACCATCGAAGTGCCACTGCCCCGCCCGCGCGGGGATCTTGGCGCCTTGCGCGGCACGGCTGATTTTGCAGCGGCACGCTATAAAGTTTGGAAAGCGCTGCATAGCGCAGAGGCGGTGCATTGATGACCAAGAGTGATTCAATGGCCCTCGCCAATCCAAGCGAAGAAACTCCAAAGCTGAAACAGGAAATGCCCAAATGGGCCATCACCTGCATGTCTGTCGGACTTGTCGTGGCAGCATGGGAATTCTTTGGGCGTGATGTGAACCCGATTTTCGGGTCCTATCCCTCTGCCATTGCCGCAGCCTTTTGGGTGTTGGTGAAAAACGGCCAATTGCTCGCAGCCCTGTCACAAAGCCTGAAGGCTTTTGTGGTCGGCTACGGCCTGTCGGTTCTTGTCGGCGTGCCGCTGGGCCTTCTCATCGGGCGCTCGCGCATTCTAGAGGCCGCCATCGGCGTCTTTATCACGGGTGCCTATGCCATGCCGCTCGTCGCACTCGTGCCGTTGCTGGTACTGTGGATGGGGCTTGGCTTTGCCGTCAAAGCCTGTGTCGTCTTTCTGATGGCAGTCTTTCCGATCATCATCAACACATGGCTTGGCGTGCGCGCAGTTCCCAAAACCTTGATCGAAGTCGGCAAAAGTTTTGTGGCCTCTGATTTCACCATCCTGCGCCGCATCGTTTTGCCCGCCACCATTCCCTATATTATGGCGGGCATTAAACTTGCCGTTGGGCGCGGTGTTGTGGCCATGGTGATTGCGGAATTCTTCACCGCCATTTCGGGGCTGGGCGCCATCATCATCAATGCTGCCAATTCCTTCGATACGGCCAAAATGTTTGTGCCCGTCATCGTGTTGATGGTTCTCGCAACCCTGCTGAATTCTTTTGTCGGATGGATCGAACGCAAGGTTGCGCCTTGGCAGGTCGAATTGTCCGGGCGCGATGAGGGCTGACATGTCACGCAAACTTAAAATCGCGGTCCCCGATCTGATTTCCAATTCTTACTTCCCAGCCGCGGCTGCTGTTGAATTGGGCTTATTTAAAAAGGAAGGACTCGATGTTGATCTCGAGCTCATCTTCCCGGTCGACAAATGCTATGCGGCGCTGCGTGACGGGACGATTGATTTCGTCGGCGGCTCGGCCCATTCGGCGCTCGCAGCTTTTCCGGAGTGGAAAGGTGTCAAGCTTCTCTGCGCACAGGCGCAGGGCATGTATTGGTTTCTGGTCATGCGCGCGGACCTCAATCCGCAGCGCGGCGATCTCGATATTGTCAAAGGCCGCAACATTGGCGCCGCACCCTGGGTGAATATGGGACTGCAGCGCCTCCTCATCAATGCGGGCTATGATCTGGAGCGCGATCAAATCCGCATTGCGCCTGTTCCGGGCGCAGCGCCGGGCACTGGCCCTGTCAATTTCGGCCTGACCGCTGCCAAGGCTCTCGAAGAAGGCAAGATTGACGGCTTCTGGGCCAATGGCATGGGCACGGAAGTGGCGGTCACCCGCGGCGTTGGCAAAGTTGTTCTTGATATTCGCCGTGGCGATGGACCAAAGGGCTGCTTTGATTACACAATGGCGAGCATTGCTACATCTGATGCGATCATCGCGAAGGAACCAGAGATCGCAGCTGCGGCCGTGCGCGCGATCGTTGCCACGCAAAAGGCGCTGAAGGCGGACGTCTCTCTGGCGACCAAGGCCGGGCGCGCTCTGTTTCCAGCGCAAGAGGCCGAGCTCATCGAACAGCTGATTGTGCGCGACCTGCCCTATTATGATGCGCGCATCACACCTGATTTTGTTGCTGGCATGAACCAATTCGCACGCGAGGTCGGCATTCTTCAGGGCAATCCTGCTTATGAAGATGTGGTCGCCACGCAATTCGCACCCCTCTGGAACAGCTGAGGACACAATGGCGATCAACAAACTCCATGATGAATTTCACACGCTCGACATGGCGAGCGGCTGGGAAGTGCCGGCTGGCTATCCGTCAGGAATCCAGCAAAAGATTCTCTCCGGTGCTTTGGACGAAGAGAACAAGAAGGGCAGCCGCACGCGCCTGCTGCGCTTTGATCCGGGCGTCTACACCACCAAGCCCTTCGTCCATGAATATTGGGAAGAAGTCTTTCTCGTCACCGGAGACCTGACGGTTGGCAATGACGAGCAAGGCAAGGGCGGCGAGAGCTTCTCGCCTTTCACCTATGCTTGCCGCCCGCCTGGGGCATTCCATGGCCCCTTCCGGTCTGACAAGGGCTGCATCTTGCTGGAAATCCATTATTACGATCCGGTTTGACGCCATGAACGGCCCGACGCTCGACCAACTCGCGCAAGATCTCGCCACTGGCGCAACAACCAGCGAACGCTTGGTTGAAGATTGCCTCGCACGGATTGACGATGCGAGCGGAGAAGGCGCCAGCGCTTTCGTGAGCGTGGCGCATGCCAATACGCGCGAGGCGGCGCGCAAAATGGATCAACTCCGCAAGCTGGGCCAGGCGCCGTCGCGCTATGCGGGCATACCTTTGTCCATCAAAGACCTGTTTGACATTGAAGGTGAGGTGACACGCGCGGGCTCACTGGTTCTGAAAGACGCCGCACCGGCTGAGCGAGATGCAACAGCGGTCGTGCGGCTGAAGGCTGCGGGCTTTGTCGTCATGGGCCGCACCAATATGACGGAATTTGCCTTTTCAGGCATCGGCATCAACCCCCATTACGGCACCCCCAAAAATGTATTCGACCGCGCTCAGGCGCGTGTGCCTGGCGGATCATCATCGGGGGCCGCCATCTCGATCACGGATGGCATGGCATATGGTGCTTTGGGGACAGACACCGGCGGTTCATGTCGCATTCCCGCCGCGCTCAACGGTATTGTTGGTTACAAGCCGACAGCTCGGCGCGTCCCCACTGATGGCGCATTTTCGCTGTCCACAACGCTCGACTCCATCGGCCCGCTGGCACGCACCGTGGCATGCTGTGCGACGCTGGATTCCATTCTGGCAGGCGATGCTCCTCGCGCGACACAGAAACGCGAAATCAAAGGACTGCGCATCGCGGTGCCAAAATCATTTGTCCTGAATGATATGGACCCTGATGTGAGCCATGCTTTTGCCGCCACATTGCGCAAGCTTTCAGAGGCTGGCGCTGTCATTTCTGAAATCGCTTTCCCTGAAATGGATGCCATTCCGTCGGCCAACGCCAAGGGCGGATTTGCTGCACCTGAAAGTCTGGCGACACATCGAGCGCTGATTGAAGCCAGCGCACAGCTCTATGATATGCGCGTCCTGTCGCGCATTCAGCGCGGGCACGAGCAAAGCGCCCTCGACTATATCGAGCTGATCCGCAAACGCGCCGAGATCATTGCGGCTTTTGAAAACCGGATGGCGGCCTTCGATTGCCTAGCCTACCCGACCGTGCCCATGATCGCGCCGCTGATCTCCGCTTTCGACAAAGACGAAGACTTCACGCGCCTGAACATGCTGATGTTGCGCAACCCGGCCGTCATCAATTTCCTCGATGGCTGCGCGATTTCCATCCCGATGACAAAATTGCCCATGGCGCCCACCGGCCTCATGCTCGCCTGCCCGGGTGGACAGGATGAACGGCTGTTTTCGATTGCCTTGAGCCTTGAAGCGCTGGCCTGCGCCTGAGCAACCCTGTCGTTTCCACGTCGCCAGATTTGGAAAACGTTAGCCCCTGTGCCACACTTTATGGCAACAAGAGACAAAATAGGGGGAGCGCATGAGACAGAGCGCAAAATGGGCCGCATGTCTGCTGGCCGCAATCTGGGTGCAAGCGCCAGCGGCTGCAGAAACCTGGCCTGACAAACCCATTCACCTTTTTGTTTCGCAAGGCGCAGGTGGAGGACAGGATTCCATCGCGCGTTACCTGACCGAAAAAGTTGGCGCCATTCTGGGCCAAGCGATCATCATCGAAAACCGCCCCGGTGCGGGCGGCATCATCGGCACACAAGCTGCCGCGCGCGCCACGCCGGACGGATATAATTTTGCGGTTACATCATCAGCCACCATGGCGTCCAATCCGCATTTGGTGAAAAACCTGCCGTATGATCCGCTGAATGATTTTATTCCCGTGGCGATGCTGTCTAAACCCGGCTTTCTGATTTCCGCTAATCCGAATGTTCCGTTTCGCACCTTGTCCGAATTGATCGCATACGAGAAAGCCTCGCCCGGTCGCCTGACCGTTGCCATCGACGGCAATCGCAATGCATCGGGCCTAACCGCAGGCTTCCTCAACAAGACCGCCGGCATCAACATTCGCCTCGTGCCTTATTCGAGTCCGGCTCAAGGCCTTCAAGATACGATCTCAGGCAGTGTCGATCTTTTCATCTCGCCACCCGGCGTGCATCTGTCGCATATTGCGGCTGGCAAACTGCGTCCCATCGCGGTCTCGGGCATCACACGCGAGGTGTCGTTGCCTGATGTGCCCATGATTGGCGAAACGCTGCCGGGCTTTCGCATTCTGGGCTGGCTGATGATTTCGGCGCCGAAAGGCACACCAGCAGAGCCGATTGCACGCATGAATGCGGCATTTGATCGCGTCTTGAAAGACAAGTTGGTCATCGAATGGATGCAGAATTTCGGCTCGCCCGCCAATGCAGGCGCAGGCACGCCTGACGAATTACGCAGCTTCGTGCGCGACGAAATCGCCCTCTGGGGCAGAATGATCTCAGATATCGGCCTTGATGCCCAATAAACGGAAAATCACGCTATGACTGTCGCAAAACCGTCCATTCTCATTCTACTGCCCTGGGAACCCAAGATTCGCTTCACTTATGAAAAGCTGATCAACGCGCGCTTTCCGGATTTGCCCGTCACGACGGTTGGAACCTTGGCAGAGGCTGCTACTGCGATTTCTGAAGCTGAGATCTTCATGGCCTTTGGTGTGGCTGTGAAAGAAGATATTTTCGTCACAGCCAAGAAATTGCGCTGGGTGCATGCTTTCGGCACGGGCGTTGATGGCATTATTGATCGCGCTGGTTTGGCGCGTGATGTGATTGTTACATCCACACGCGGCATTCATGGCGCGCCGTTGTCTGAGATTGCGATGCTTCACATGCTGGCTCTGGCACGCGATTATCCGCGTTCCATCCGCGCGCACGACAAGCATCAATGGGATCGTTTCCGCGCGAGCCTGCTGCAAGGCAAGCGCGCGGGCATTCTGGGTGTCGGCCTGATTGCGGAATCACTCGCCCCGCGTCTCCACGCTTTGGGCATGCATGTGGTGGGCATTTCACGTACAGCGCGCGACCTGCCGGGATTTTCATCCTGGGCACCGCGCGATGACCTCAAAAAAGCTGTTTCCGATCTCGACTATCTGGTGCTGCTCATTCCGCTGGATGAAACCACGCACCACATCATCAATGCAGATGTGATTGGCGCTATGAAACCCGGCGCTTACATCATCAATATTGCGCGTGGTGGCGTGATTGATGAAAAGGCGCTCGCAAGCGCTCTGCATTCCGGCCAACTAGGGGGTGCCGCGCTCGACACGGTTCACAAAGAACCCCTGCCCGCCGATGACCCGCTCTGGGATGCGCCACATCTGATCGTCACGCCGCATCTGGGTGGTTTTTACGACACTTATCCGGAAGATTCGATCGACCAGATCTATACGAATATTGCCGCCTATCTCGCAGGCAAGCCGCAAGACATGGTCAATCTGGAAGCGCGGGCTTAATGCCCGCGCATCAACTCAAAGCTCGGTAATTTGCTGCGGGAATGTGTGCAGCGCTTCAACCTTGCCGTTCTCATCGACCAGCCAATTGTCACACACCCAGCTATAGGTGCGCTCCGTCACATAGGTTGGATGCACAGCAAAGAGCATGTTCGGGCCGACCTTTAATGTTTCGTCTTGGCGAATGAGCGGACGCTCGACCATGTCATAGCCTTGGCCGTGCGCGTAAAGACGATTTTCCTGCGGGCGACCGCCCTTGCGCATAAACTCATTATAGCGCGCGAAAATATCAGCCGGGTCAGCGCCGGGCTGCAGCAATTCAAGCGTGAATTTCTGCGCCTCCAAAACGAAAGCAAACTCGTCTTTCATTTCTTGCGAGGCTTTGCCGAGCACCCAGGTGCGACCAATCTCGCCATAAAAACCACCCGGACCATTGTTCTCGATGAGCATGCAAAACTGATCGCCTTCGCGCAGCACACGGTTCTGCATATGCGGTGGCTGCATCACAGCTGCCGTGCCTACGGGGCCAGAGGCTGCCATATACCAGCCCTGCTCACTGCCCATGTCTGTTGCAACAGCGCGCGCGATTTCCACAACCTCACTATCGCGCAAACCGGGACGCAGATTTTTCGTGACCGCTTCCGCGCAGGCATCCTGCAAGGCCGTCATACGGCGGATGAGCGCGATTTCTTCCGCGCTCTTCACCGCCTTGATCGGATCAACCAGAGGCGTTGCGTCAATGAACTTTGCCTTGGTCAGGTTTTTCTGAAGATGATCGACAAAGGCATAGGAGAGCGAACCGGGCGCCAGCAGGCCGATGGTTGCGCCCTGATATTTTTCCAAAGCCTTCAACGCGCATTCCGCATCATAGGTCGATGCATAATGCACGGATGAATAGCCCGGCACGCCCATGAGGCGCTGCACACCCCGGCGCGGCGTGGCATCCAGCGTCGTGAAATGCTGGTCCTGACCAAAAGGTCCCTGCGCCACAGCGCTGATTTCGCCATCGAGTGGAAAGATCACCGTATAGAGATAGCCATTGGTGGCCGGCATGTCGGTCAGATATTTAACATAGCCGCCGACAAAATCATTATTGGCCTGTGCGATCAGCACATCGACCTTGGCCTCTTTCATCGCCGCGCGGATCGCCGCCCAGCGCCTTTGCAATTCAGCCATGGAAATAGGCGTATTGATCCGCTCGTTCATCTTGATCTCCGATCAGAGCCGCAGCAAGCGCGCCGCATTGCCATAGAGGATGGCATGACGCGTCTCGGCAGACACATCCATTTCCGAAATGCCTTTATAGGTCTTGGCGATTGGCCCAAGCGGCGCATCGGTTGCAAAGACAATCTTTTCGGGCCCAAAGAAATCAAGCGCGCATTTGACGCCATTGGTGGCACCAAACATCGCCGTGTCGCCGTAGAACATTTTAAAATAGTCCATATGCGGTTTTTTGAGGCCGGGTATGATGCCGGAATAATCCTCATCGCTCGTGCGCGCACCCAGCACATCCATGCCAGGTCCAATGCGACCATCGAAGAAGGGGATCATGCCGCCTGCATGATGGGTGATGATTTCCAGATCGGGATGACGATCAAACAGACCATCAAAAACCAAACGCGACATGGCAATCGACGTGTCATAGGGCCAGCCAAAGCACCACCACAATTCAAAGCGCGACTTTGCCTCGGAGGCATAATCCGACGAGGTCGCGGCTGTGCGGGTGGGATGCAACCAGATCGGCTTTTTCAATTCCGCCATAGCGGCGAAGAAGGGGCGAAAACGCGGCTCATCCAGCGGATGTCCGCCGACATGATTATAAATCAGCACACCCTTGGCACCGAGCTGGAGCACTGCGCGCTGGGCTTCAGCAATGGCACCGTCCACATCACCCATATAAACGGCGGCGGCAAAACCAACGAAACGATCGGGATATTTCTGGCAGAGCTCCGCCATTTCGTCATTGGCAATGCGCGCGAGCTCAGGCCCTGTGGTCGCATCGCCAATTTCTTCCAGCGCGGGGTTGGGCAGGCTGATGACCTGACGATAATCAGGCACACTGTCCATATCGCGAAAGCGGGCGTCGAGATCAGTGAGCGGCTTCACAGCCAAAAGGCGCGTAACGATATTGCCGAGTTTTGGTGCCAGCACCACCATGCGATCCAGAAAGGAGCGCGGTGCGAGATGCGTATAGAGATCGATGACCATCTTTGCCTCGCTTAAAAATTCACCCGATCGCCACCCTTGAGGCCAAGCACTTCGCGTGCTTCGGCAGGGGTTGCAACTTCATGACCAAGTTCTTCGACGATGCGTCGAATCTTGGCGACTTGCTCGGCATTGGAAGAGGCAAGCTTGCCGCGACCAATAAAGAGCGAATCCTCCAGCCCCACACGCACATTGCCACCCATCATGGCGGCCTGTGTGGCGAAGGGCATTTGAAAGCGACCGGCGGCCAGCACCGACCAGCGATATTGATCGCCAAACAATTTGTCGGCGGTCCGCTTCATGAACATGAGATTTTCAAGATCAGGGCCGATGCCGCCGAGAATGCCGAAGATCAATTGCAAGAAGACGGGTGGCTTGAACCAGCCCTTATCGAGGCAATAGGCCAGATTATAGAGATGGCCGACGTCGTAGCATTCATGTTCGAACTTGGTGCCGTGGCCTTCACCGAGCAATTTATAAATGCGCTCTATGTCGCCAAACGTGTTGCGGAAGATGAAATCCTTGGTGCCGCGCAGATATGGCTCTTCCCACGGATGCTTCCAGCTGGTGTAGCGATCCGCCAGCGGATGAATGGCAAAATTCATAGAGCCCATGTTGAGCGAGCACATTTCGGGTGAGGCCTGCAGAGGCGCTGCAAGGCGTTCATCGACCGTCATGTTGAGACCACCACCGGTGGTGATGTTGATCACAGCATCTGTCGCCTGTTTGATACGCGGCAGGAATTCCATGAAGACTTTGGGATCTGGCGTAGGCTTGCCGTCTTTCGGATCACGCGCATGAAGATGCAGAATGGATGCACCAGCCTCAGCAGCTGCAATCGCCTGTTCAGCGATTTGTGCCGGCGTGATCGGCAGAGCATCCGACATGGTTGGCGTGTGAATGCCGCCTGTCACCGCGCAGGTGATGATGACTTTCTTCGACGGATCAGTCTTTTTGGGCGCGTCGGACATGTCAGGCTCCTTCACCGCGATCAGCGGCATTGGCTTTTTTCAAATGGGTGAAGACGCGCTTGCGCAGAGCCTGCGCTTCTTCTGGTGTCCAGGCCATAAAGCCCTCGCCAGATTTCACGCCGAATTTGCCCTCGGCGATGAGCTTGTCGAGATAGGGATTCGGGCCCGTGCTGCGATCAAGCGCGGGGATGATCGTCTTGTGAATATCAAGCGTCAGTTCTGTGCCGATGAGATCGGAATTTTCCAGTGGCCCCAGCACAGCCAGGCGACGACCAAAGCTTGCCTTGATCACCGTATCCACCGTGCGGGCATCGCAGATGCCCTCCGCCACCAGCGCAATGGCTTCGCGCCACAGCGCATGCTGCAAGCGGTTGCCGACAAAGCCTGCGACATCTTTCATGACGCGCACAGGCGTTTTGCCAGCCGCCGCCAGCAAAGCCATCATGGCCTCGATGTGGCGCACCTCGGTGTCGGGCATGCCGACCACTTCGACAAGCGGCACGAGGAATGGCGGGTTCCACCAATGTGTGCCTAGCATGCGCGCGCGTGTTGGCAGATCACCTACAATCGAGCCTATCGGCATGACGGATGTATTGGAGGCCAGCACCGCATCCTTGCGCGCGAGTGCTTCGAGCTTGCCGAAAATCTCGCGCTTCAGTTCTACCTTTTCGGGCGCACATTCAAAGATGAATTGCGCCCCCGCAACAGCCTCCGCCATGTCGGCATGGCCCGACACAAGCGGAAGGCAATCAGTGGGTTCATCCAGATCGCGAAGATTGCTCTCAATCCGCGCGTGAAGCGTGTCGAGCGAGGCCTGATAGGCATCGTAGACGCGGACCTTGTGGCCGGCACGCGCAAAGACTTGCGCAATGCCGTGCCCCATCAGGCCCGCGCCAATGATCGAAATATGCGCCCGCTCGCTCATGCTTGTTCCTCAGCCTGCCGTGTAGCCGCCGTCGGCGTATAGAATGTGCCCGGTGTAGAAATCGGACGCACGCGAGGCCAAGAAGAGAAGCGGACCGGCCAGATCTTCCGGTTCACCCAGACGACCCTTGGGCACGCGCGCCAGGAAGCCCGCACGCGTGGTGGTGGCCTTCTCGTCATCGGCAAACATCCACGCCGTCAAAGGCGAACGGAACACGGTCGGTGCAATCGCATTGACCGTAATGCCCATCGGCCCCAGCTCGCAGCCCAAAGCCTTGGTGATGCCGTCAACCGCAGACTTGGAGGCGCAATAAGCCGTGTAGCCCGCTGGATGACCGAGCAGCCCGCGCGCCGACGACATGAGAATGATCTTGCCACCGCCCTGCACCAGCATCTGCTTGGTGGCAGCTTTCGCCATCAACCAGCTTTGCGTGACATTGGCATCCATGACGTCGAGAAAACGCTCGGGCGCCATCTGGTCGATCTTCGACACATCGTTCTTGCCGGAAGCCACAACGAGAATATCGACGCGACCGAAACGCTTCACGCCAGCCGCAATAATGTCATCGCAAATGACTTCGGTGGAGGGACGCACATTGAGCGCCTCAACTTCTGCGCCCAAAGCCTTACAATCAGCCGAAATCTGATCGAGTTCGGCCTTCTTGCCAGCGGTCAGCACAAGCTTGCAGCCAGCACCTGCAAAGACTTGCGCCGCCAGTGCACCAAAAGCGCCGGAGGCGCCCGTGATGACAGCGACCTTGCCCTTCACATCGAAAAGCGAAGCAGGATTTTTCAGGAAATCTGCGCTCATGGTTTCAACCCCGGCGGATAAGGAATGACGACCATCATGGTGCAGGTGTGATTGGTGCGGTTTTCGATCACACGCACTTCACCCGGCGCGATGGTGCAGGAATCAAACTTGTTCAGCACCGTCTCTTGGCCATCGATGATCACAGTCATTTCGCCTTCAATGACGACATAGACTTTTTCGAAGGGCGTTGAATCCGGACCGGCGCCACCGCCGGGCAGGAATTGCGAAAGGCCGATCCATTGATTGGTCGGGCCGCCGGGCTCGAAGCCCTGCAAGCGAAGACCTACAACGCCCCTGTGATTAGGGGCGTCATAGGGCTGCGCATCTTCAAAGCGCTTGAGATGCATCAGAAGGCCTCGCCGCGTTCGATGCGATAATCACCGCCCTTGTCGATCATGGCGACGAGACGGATGATGCAGCCATCGCCCTTATCCCAATTCCACGGGAAGAAGGCGAAAGTGACGCGCTTGCCAGTGACGGCATCGAGATCGCCGCCGACATTTTCAATGCCGAGAATGCCGTTGGTGAAGAGCTTGCGATGCACGGGTTCCCACTCAGGGAAATCATCCTTCCAATCGCGGCCGCCCGACCATTCGAAATATTCTTTTTCAAGATGGGGCAAGAGTGGACCATTGCGCTGCGGACCAATGGCGGTGGCGAGCGGGTGATCATTGGCCTGCGTATCGTGGCCAACAACCTTCACCTTCTTCTCGACAAACCAGTCACCGGCTGAGGGCACGAAGCCCGGTGCCTTGGCGAAATAATCTTCATTGTCGCCGTAAATCTTGTGCCAGCCGGTGTTGATGATCACGACATCGCCGGGGCGCACAACTTTGCCAGCAGCCTTTTCGAGATCATCATATGTGATCGATTCCCACTGCTTTTTGGGGATCGAGACAACAATGCCTGAGCCGAAGAAATGCGGCAGCGGCACTTCATCGATGAAAGGCGTGCCGGGGACGACGTGGGCGGGCGCATCAATATGCGTCGTGCAATGCATGGAGGTGGTGATGCGCTGCGACAGCACGCCAGACTTCGCCATGTAATGAATGCGCTCAATCTTCACGTCCTGGAAATAGGGCCAATTGGGCGCCTGAAAGCCAAAGCGATGCGAGAGATTGTAGAATTCGAGTCCCATGGCATTATCGAGGTTGCCCTCGAACTGAATGCCGCGAATGGTCACGGGCATAATCGTCCTCCGTTTGCGCTTCATCCCGGCGGCGGAATTGCCGCCTAACTTTTTCTGGCAGCTTTTCGCCGCCAAATTTCTTGTGGTCCATGATACGATACGCATGTACCATATGGCGGTCAATCAGCTGTCCCGCGGTTTTTCCCACGCGCGTTCAAGGCCGGTCGAAGGAGGAAGAATGCAGGACGTCAAAGATCCTGAAGAAAAGAACGGCGCGCAAGTTGGCATTCAAGTCATCGCGCGTGCGGCCAGCATTTTGCGCACGCTTGAGAACCATCCTGACGGGCTGAGCCTTGGGCAGATTGCCAAATCTGTCGATCTGGCACGCTCGACTGTGCAGCGCATTGTCGCCGCACTTGCGGCTGAAGACTTGGTCATTGCATCCGGCCCGGGCGATGTGCGCATCGGCCCTGCTCTTGTTCGCATTGCAGCATCGGCGGGCTCCAACACTGCGGACATTATCCGTCCCTATCTGCGCGCTCTGGGCGAAGGGGTCGGCGAGACAGTTGATCTGGCTGTCTTGTCAGGCGGCTCCACGGTTTTTGTCGATCAGGTGCCAGGCCGCCACCGCCTTGTGGCCGTCTCGGCTGTCGGCGAGCGCTTTCCGCTGCACTGCACAGCCAATGGCAAGGCCATCCTGTCCTGTTTCTCGCCCGAAGATGCCGAAGAGCTCATCGATAAGAGCTTGGCCGAGCATCCTGATTTTCCGCTGAAACATCGCGCCAAGCTGCATGCCGAGCTTGAGGAGATCCGCAAGACCAATCTGGCTTTTGACCTTGAAGAACATGGCGAAGGCATTTCGGCGGTCGGCATTGCTCTGCTCGACACGATGGGCCGACCTATTGCTGTCTCGATTCCCGTACCCTCGCAGCGCTTCGCTGAGCAGCAGGACGATTTGTCTCGCCAGCTCAAAGCCTTCCGAAAACGCATCCGCGCTGCCATGGCGCGTTGAGCGCTGGACTACCAATGGAGGGGTGCAAGACTTCGCTCCCCTCCTTGACGGGGTATCGCCATGCGGTACTCTAGTTCCATGATACGGTACAGGCTGCACCAAAAGAGTGCTCCGGCCGATCAGGAAGAGGAAAGCAAGGAGGAACACCATGAGCATGACTCGTCGCGCGCTCGCTGGAAGCATCGCGTCCGCTGCACTGATCGCATCCTGCACTTTCGCTGTCGCACAGACCGTTGAGCTGAAAGTCTCGCATTACTTGCCGCCGAACCACACGTTCCAGAAGGAACTCGTGCGTTGGGGCGAAGAGCTGTCCGAAAAGTCGGGTGGCCGTTTGAAGCTCAACATTTTCCCTGCCTCACAGCTCGGCCCCGTCAATCGCCAGTTTGATCTCGCGCGCTCTGGCGTGGCGGATATCGCCGTTGGCCTGCATGGCGCAACGCCGGGCCGCTATGCCACGACTGAACTCGTCAGCCTGCCTTATGTGCATCCCAAAGCTGGCGACAACAGTGCTGTCACCTCGAAGCGCCTGACGGAACTGGCTCCAGAATTTCTCGCCGCCGAACATAACGGCTTGAAGATCCTCTGGATGGCTGTGACCAATCCGCTGATGTTCCACACAGCCAACAAGAAGATCACCACCGCTGCTGACTTCAAGGGCCTGCGCATCCGCTATGCGGGTGAACAATTTGCGCAGATCATCCCCGCGCTGGGCGCGGTGCCGCTGCCCGTGCCGCCCGCTGAAACGCAGGACGGTCTGGCCAAGGGAATCATTGATGGCGCGACCTTCCCATATGAAGCCACGCAGAGCTTTGATCTGGGCACGGTTGTGAAATATTCGCTGGAACCGGGCGTCTCGACAGCGACCTTTGCTGTTGTCATGAACCCTGCGAAATATGCCTCATTGCCGGATGATCTGAAGAAGCTGATCGACACCACGACCGGCCCGGAACGCGCTGAAGCTTTCGGCAAAGCATTTGACGAAAACGAAAAGCATGGTCGCCAATATATGATCGACAAGAAGGTCGAGATCACCAAGCTTTCGGATGCAGAACTCGCCAACATCCAGAAGACGCTGGCACCAATTGTCGACAAGGCAACCAGCGCGTTGGAAAAGGACGGCAAGCCGGGGAAGAAATTCCTCGACGCCTATCAGAAGTAATCCAAACTGATTGAGGCCGGCGCCTTTTGGGTGCCGGCCTTTTCTCTTGTCAGGGTTCCACCATGTTGCGTTTTGCAGAAGCTATGAAGAACGCGCAATTGCGCCTCGCCATGCTCGCACTCTTCGTCATGATGATGATCATCGTCTGCGATGTGACCATGCGCTATGTCTTCTCAAGCCCCATTCATGGCGCTTATGACGTGGTTGAAGTCAGCCTCCTGATCTTCGTCTACCACGGCCTCTCGGCCTGCTTTCTGGCCAGACAGAACATCGTCATCGATCTGATCGACAATATCGTTTCTGCACGCGTCACCCATGCGCTGGTGCGCCTGTCTGACCTCATCACCATCGGCATGCTGGCCTTGATGATCTGGGCCATGTTCGACCCGGCCTCGCAGGCTTTCGAATATGGCGACAAGAAACTCGAACTCGGTTTGAAGCTCTGGATTCTCTGGGGCATCGCCATTGCAGGCCTTGCCGGCACACTCTTTTGCACGCTGGGCGCTCTCGCCAAGCCTGTTGTCACATCGCATGGCGGAGAACGGATGTGAGCAATCAATGGATAGGCGCCTGCGGCGTCCTCTCCCTTTTCGTTCTGCTCTTTTTGCGCGTGCCTGTCTGGGCGGCGCTGATGCTCGTGGGGGTGGTCGGCAATACGATTGTCGGCGGATGGGGCTCGTCTTTTGCCATTCTCGGCACAACGGCTTTTGATACATCCTCGGCCTACACGCTCTCAGTCATCCCGCTTTTCATCCTGATGGGTGACGTGGCGTCCTCCACGCGTCTGTCGGCGGATCTGTTCAATGCCGCGCGCGTGCTTCTGTCTGGTATTCGCGGCGGCCTGTCAGTGGCGGCCATTGGCGCTGCTGCCTGCTTTGGCGCGGTTTGCGGATCATCGGTGGCAACTGCCGCAACAATGACAAAGATCGCTTTGCCGGAAATGCGCAAGGCTGGTTATGACGATGGGCTGGCCACTGGCTCGATTGCGGCGGGTGGGAGCCTTGGCATTCTGATACCGCCCTCGATCATTCTCGTGATCTATGCGGCCATTGCCGAGCAAAGCGTGCCGAAGCTTTTCGCGGCGGCACTGATCCCCGGCCTCGTGCTCACCGCCATCTACATTATCGTGGCGCTCGTCATTGCGCATCTGCGCCCTGAATATGCGCCCACCGTTGCCAATGTGACATGGAAAGAGCGGCTGGATGCTCTGCGCCAGCCCTGGCAATTCCTGCTGCTGTTCATCGTCACGATTGGCGGCATTTATGCGGGCGTCTTCTCACCCACCGAGGCTGCTGCCATCGGTGCCTTTGGTGCAATCCTGCTGGGCCTTGTCGGGCGGCGCCTCACCATAAGTCAGATGATCAAAGCGATTGAAGGCACGGTCATCACCAGCGCCCTTCTCTTTGTCATCATCATCGGCGCGACCCTGTTTGCCTATTTCATTGTGCAAACCCAATTGCCGTTGCTGCTGTCGAGCCTCGCGCAATCCATGCAGCTCAATGCCCTCACCGTGATGATCATCATCGTCCTCGCCTATGTGATCATCGGCTGTTTTCTGGAAGGCATTGGCATGGTGCTCATTACCGTACCGGTCTTCCTGCCGCTGGTGGTGAAATTCGGCTACGATCCGATCTGGTTCTCGATCATCGTCGTGATTGTTGTGGAACTGGGCTTGATCCATCCACCTGTGGGCATGAATCTGTTCGTCATTCAGGCGCAGGCGCCTGATGTGAAACTCACGGCCATCTATCGCGGCATCATCCCGTTCCTGATCGCGCCCTTCTTGCTCATCGCGCTTCTGCTCATCTTCCCCGAGCTTGCGCTTTGGCTTCCCAGAAAGCTCTACGGCTAACATGACCATCAAAATCGCCATCATCGAAGAACCCGATGAGCACCTCGCTGAACGCCTGCGCGCAGAAGTGCCGGGCATCAGTGTTCATGCGGGAAAGTCAGAGGCCGAAATCCTGCCCCATTGCGCCAGCGCTGACGTGCTGATGGGTCTGGCGCAATCAATCACGCCTGCCATGGTGAAGGCAGCCACAGGGCTCAAATGGATTCAGGCGCTGACAACCGGGGTGGACCCGCTCAAAGCCATGAAAGAGCTCGACCCCAAAATCCAGATCACCTCGGGGCGCGGTATTCACGGCCCGCAAATGAGCGAGCTTGCCTTTCTCTACATGCTCAATTTTGCGCGTGACATCCGCACGGTCATACAGGATCAGACGGATAAAAATTTCGAGCGTCGCCCGCAGCGCCTGCTCTGGAACAAGACTGTCGTCATTGTCGGCGTGGGTGTGATCTCGGAAGATCTGGCGCGCTGCTGCAAAGCCTTCGGCATGAATGTCATCGGCATTACATCTCGCACATCTGTTCCCAATTTTGATAAGCTGATGCCGCGCGAGCAGCTCAAAGAGGCCGCCAGCCTCGCTGACTTTCTGATAGCCGTTCTGCCGCTCACGCCGGAAACACGCGGGATCATTGATGGAGCCGTGCTCGATGCCATGCCGCGTCACGGCGTGTTCATCAACATTGCCCGCGGCCCCGTGGTGAAAGAAGACGAACTCATTGACCGCCTGCAACGCAAAGTGATTGCAGGCGCTGGCCTCGATACATTTGTGGAAGAGCCCCTGCCCGCCACAAGCCCGCTGTGGTCGATGGAAAATGTCATCATCACGCCCCATATCGGTGGCAAGAGCGAGAGCTATGTTGACCAGATCCTGCCGCTGATCGCGCATAATGTGCGCGCCTTCCAGGAAGGCCGGCCGCAGGATTTCAAAAATCGCGTTGAACGCTAAGAGACAGATCACAAGAGGAACGCCTGATGTCCATCAAGAAGATCGCGCTGGAAGAACATTTTATGGCGCCCGATTTCACCGATTATTGGGCTACCACCTTCGGCAATATCTCGCCTGAACTCTCCGACAAAGCGCTCGGCGCCTTGTCCGATTTCGGTGCGCGCCGCTTGGATGACATGGACAAAAACGGCATTGAGATCGCCATTCTAGGCCTTGCTGGCCCCGGCGTTCAGGCTGAAAAAGACACCACGCTCGCCGTCAAGCGCGCGCGTGAGGTGAATGATTTTCTGGCAGCCGAGGTCTCCAAGAATACCAAACGTTACGGCGGGCTCGCCCATGTCGCCGTGCAGGATGCGAAAGCTGCTGCAGATGAACTCGAGCGCTGCATCACGCAGCTGGGCTTCTCCGGTGTCATGATCAATGGCGCAACCAATGGCATGTATCTGGATGACCCGAGCATCGAAGTGTTTTGGGAGCGCGCAGCGGCTTTGAAGGCGCCTGTCTATATCCACCCCAACAATCCGATTGATCACCCCTCCATGTTCAACGGCCACCCCGAACTCTGGGGACCGATGTGGAGCTGGGGCGTCGAGACAGCAACGCATGCCATGCGCATCGTGACCTCTGGCATCTTTGAGCGTTATCCCGATGCGAAAATCATTCTGGGGCACATGGGCGAGGCCATTCCCTTCCAGCTCTGGCGCATCGACAGCCGCTGGGCCATTGCCAATCGGCAAGGCCTGACGCTGAAAGAACCGCCGAGCCATTACATCCGCAAGAATATTATGGTGACGACGTCAGGCGTCTGCTCAGAAGAGCCGCTGCATTGCGCGCTCAACGCTTTGGGCGGCGACAATGTGATGTTCTCCGCCGATTACCCGTTCGAGCGCACAGCCGAAGCCAGCCACTTCATCGAGAATGCAAAAATCGATGAGGCAAAGCGGCAGAAAATCTGCTGGGACAATGCCAAGCGGATTTTGAACCTGAAAGTCTGACAATAAAAAAGGCGCCGGAGACGGCGCCTTTTCTTTTACTCGGGCTGAATGCCTGCGGCCTGAATGACCTCGGCCCAGCGTTTGACGTCGCGGGCGATAATGTCTTTCAGACGATCCGGCCCGCCACCAATCACCTGCAGAGCCTGCGCATCAAGCTTGGATTTGATGTCTGGATCATTCAGCATGGCATTGAGGTCGGTATTATATTTAGCCACCACATCAGCAGGCGTGCCGGCCGGTGCGAGGATTGCCCACCAATTATCAATATCGATGCCCGCAACACCGGCCTCTGTCATGGTCGGCACCTCAGGGGCCAGCGCAATGCGCTTGTCGCCAGAGACCGCAAGCACTTTCACGTCGCCACCCTTGGACAAAGACACGGCCTGAAGGGCCGGCATAAACATGCCGCCAATATGGCCGCCAGCGAGATCCTGCATGGCGCCAGCGAGCTGACGGTAAGGCACGTGGCGCAATTGCGATTTGGATTTCTGGTTGAACAGTTCCAACGCAATGTGATGGGGCGAGCCCGGACCCGGCGAGCCGAAATTGATTTCATTCGGCTTGGCTTTGGCCAGCGCCACAAGCTCGGCAAATGTATTGACACCAAGCGACTTGTGCACGGCGCAGGCGAAGACCGAATAGACGAGGCCCGCGACCGGCGCGAAATTGGCGACCGGATCATAGGGCACGTTCTTGAACAGACTGACATTCATGACCAGCGTGTTGGCTGTCACCAGCATGGTCGTCCCATCGGGCGTGGCGCGCGCCACAGCCTGCGTGCCAATATTGCCCGATGCGCCCACGCGATTGTCGACGATGATCGTCTGCTTCCATTTCTGTTGCAGATATTGGGCGCAGATGCGGCCAATCGTGTCGGGGCCGGAGCCCGCGCTGAACGGCACGATAAAAGTGATATTCTTGTCGCCGCCAGCGACCTGCGCCTGTGCGCCTGGAACGAATGAGGCCAGGCTTGTGCCCGCCAGAATCCCGGCAACGCCACGACGCGTAAATGTATTGGAAGCCATAAAAAGCGCTCCGAAAGGTTTCCTCGATGATGCGGCCGGTATTCCGGCTCACCTTCACATTGTAAGGCGGCCGGGCGCCAATGGAAGCGCTATTCCGCCCAGTCGTCACTGCGTCGATCAACCTTGCGCGCGCTATTTCGCCTTGCTGCCGGGCGGCTCCACCAATGCAGCAGCTTCAGCGATAATGGCAGGCGGCGAGGCATAGGCCTTTTCCAGAAAAGCCACGATCTGGCCGCCGGTCAGTGGTTCGATTTCCATCTGATTCTTGTCAGCGTCACCTAAAAACTCCGCGTCCTTCATCGTCTGATCAAATGCTTTGCGCAAAGCATTCAGCCGATCTGCGGGCGTGTCAGGTGCCGCAGCAAAGGGGCGGCCCGTTTCCTGTCGAATCAGGATCAATTCCAGAACACGCTTGCGCGCCGGGTCTGTCACCAGATCAACAACACTGGGCACGTCTGGCAGATCCGGCAAACGCTCCATGCTCATCTGCACAATGACATTCAGCTTCTTGCCCGAAATCCAGTCGGGGCGCGAAGCCTTCATCGTCGACCATGACAAACCGCAAATACCTTCGGCCTCGCCACTTTCAACAGCCATGGTCAACCCGCCAGCCGGATCATAGCCGGCAACCACTTTGAAACGCGTCCCCAGCAATTCATTCACGATGCGGGGCACAACGGCCGTGTTCGAGGCCGCTCCAGAGCCCGCCACAATAACCTCTCGCTTCTTGGCGTCCTCAATGGTTTTCACTGAACTGGTGTGCCAAGTCGCGCAGACATTCTGCAACTTGCCGATCGACCCAATCCAGCCGAATTTGCGCGGGTCATAACGCGCACCGGGATTGCCAAACAAGGGATCAAGCGTCGAGACATTGGCAAGAGCACCCATCGTCAGCCCGTCGCGATCAGCATTGTTGAACAATGTGCTCGCGGCTGCCAATCCGCCTGCTGCAGGCATGTTTTTGGCAATGATATTGGGCTGTCCGGGAATATATTTCACCACATGACGGGCAAAGACGCGCGCATAAGTATCATAGCCGCCACCAGCCCCACTCGCGACCAGCATTGTGATCGACTTGCCCTTGTAGAAATCAGCGACCGGCTCGGACGCAGCGGGCAGACTTGCCGCCACGGCCAGAAGAATGAGGGAAGATCTCTTCATCCTGTCTCTCCCATGTTCGGCAATCGGTCAAAATTCGCTGAACAAGCGACCATAGCCTTCGATCTTGTCATTGATGCCGCAGCGGCGCAGCGCATCCCAGACAATCACCTGCAAGGCCGTCATGACATTCACGCCAAACTCTTTCTCCAACGGCTCAATGCTTTCAATTGTGGGCCAATGGGGCGACGGCATAATGATTGTATCGGCGTCTGGATATTTCTTCATCAAGGCGCGCCCCAGCTGAAGCGCGCCATCGCGGGGAATGCGCCCGATCTGATTGAACGGCGAGCCGAAGGCCATCGCGCCCAAGGTCTCGCAGTGCATATGCTCATTATAAGATGAGATACGTGTCGTATCTTTCTCTTCATAGGGATGCGCGACGACCATTTTCTTGCAACCCAAAGCGCGCGCGGCTTTGATCTGGGCGCTCTGGCTGGTCGAGACTTTCACACCGAGGTCGGCTTCAAGATCGGACACTATTTGCTCAGCATTTTTGGTGCCGCGCGACAGATTGATCGGCACGCCACCCAGCATGATGAGATCGCATTTGGCAGCCGCCATTTCACGCGCTGCATTCATGCTGATATCGTAGGATTTATCGATTTCTTCCTTCGACCGCGTAACGATGGCCAGGCTTGTGACAACCAGCGACACGCCGTCAGGCACAATCTTGTAGAATTCATACGGGAACACTTCAGTCGTCAGCGGCGGCGAGGTATAGCCAATACGCGCGCGGTGGCCATACATCTGGTTGGGGGGCATCTGCATCATCTGTCCTTCAGCTGATCTGACGAGAATGGAATGGGGTGGTGAACACGGGATTCCATGCAGATGCGCCAAGGGCGTGATGTGCTTTGGCAAACGCCTGAAGCGGCATTTGATCCTCCCGATTTTATCAAGGCTCTTTGCGAGCTCTCAAGCCATGCTAGCCACGCCGGGGGAGCGCGTAAATCGCTAATTTCAACCCCACACGGACTGGGCGCCAAGTTGCCACACGCCATGGCGCACCCTAGGATCGCCCCACAAAATGAAGATCAGGATGCGCGCACTCGCTCCTGATCAACCGGGAGCCAAAAATGAAGATCTCTATCCTCGATGATTATTTCGACACCGTCCGCCACCTGCCCTCTTTCGGCAAGCTGGCCGGGCATGATGTGACCGTCTGGAACGACCATGTTCAAGATGATGACGCACTGGTCGAACGCCTCAAGGATACGGAAGTGCTCGTGCTCATCCGCGAGCGCACAAAGATTCCCGCCTCGCTTCTTGATCGGCTCCCGAAACTGAAACTGATCAGCCAGCGCAGCGTCTATCCCCATATTGATATTGCTGCCTGCACGCGGTTGGGCATTATCGTCTCCTCCAGCCAGCATCCCGGCGTGCCCTCACATGCCACGGCTGAATTCACATGGGCGCTCATTTTGGCCGCCATGCGCCAGCTGCCCCAACAGGTCGCCTCAATGAAAGCTGGCCAATGGCAGATGGGCATTGGCTCGTCACTGCATGGCAAGACCTTGGGCATTTTTGGCTATGGCCGCATTGGTGGCGCCGTCGCAAGCTTTGGTCGCGCCTTTGGTATGAAAGTTTTGATCTGGGCGCGCGAAGAATCACGCGCACGCGCACGCGCCGATGGCTGGGAGACAGCAGCAAGCAAAGAAGCCTTCTTTGAACAATGCGACGTGCTCACCCTGCATATGCGTCTTGTCGATGCCACACGCGGCATTGTTGCGCAGGCTGATCTCGAACGCATGAAGCCGACTGCCCTGATCGTCAACACGTCGCGCGCACCGCTGATTCAGCCAGACGCACTCGTCAACGCACTCAAGGGCGGCAGGCCGGGACTCGCAGCAGTGGACGTGTATGAAACTGAGCCCATGCGCGACATCCATCACCCATTGCTGGCAATGGACAATGTCATCTGCACGCCGCATTTGGGCTACGTCACCACTGATGAATATGAAGTGCAATTCACCGAGATTTTCGACCAGATTGTCGATTATGTCGCTGGCAAGCCGAGCAACATCGTCAACCCGGACGTCAAGCCCCGCGCATAAAGTAGCGACTTACTTTTCTGTGGCGTGCATGACTGCTTTCATGCGCGCCACAACGCCCGACGGCGTTTGCGCTGTTGCGGCGACAATCTTTTGCAATTCGGCACCACCCATGGGTGTGATGTCGGCATGCAGTTTTTCAGCATCTGCCAGAAATTCCGGCGATTTTGTCATGGCATCAAATGCCGCGCGCAAATTTGCCACACGCGCAGACTGCATATCGGGCGGCGCGAAAAATGCGCGCCCGACGGAAGCCGTTGACGCATAGAGCCGCAACATGGCCCCATCTTCTGGGGTTACGCCCAATTCACCCACAGCAGGGACATCCGGAAGCGCGGCCATGCGTTCAACGGTTTCTGCCAGAAGAATGTGAACTTTCTTTTCGTCCAACCAGCTCTTATGCGCAGCCGTCAGATGCGACAGCAAACCAGACGCCGCCTCCACTTCCCCTTTTTCAAGTGCCAGCAGAACATCGCCCGAAGATGGATAGCCCGTGACAATTTTGAACTTGGCATTGGCACCCGCATTCATCAGCATCGGATAGCCTTGCGAAGGTGACCCCGCCCCGGTTGTTCCCACCACAATCTCGCGCCGCCGCATATCGTCAATCGTCCGGACACCCGAGGCAGCAGACACGATCATCACCTCGCCTGACGAGGTGAGCCGGCCAATCCAATTAAAGCGGGCTGCTTTGTATTGAACGCCTGACGCACCCAGCACTTCCTCGAGCGCGACGGTCTGCGAGGCAATACCAATCGCCGTGCCATCTTTCGGCGCCACGGCATACATCCAATTGGCAAGCTTCGTGCTGCCCGCGCCTGGCATGTTCTGAACAATGACGGTTGGCGCACCGGGCACATGGCGACCGATATGGCGCGCCAACAGGCGCCCGTAAAAATCATAAGAGCCGGTATTGCCAAAGCCGATATTCACCGAGAGCGTGCGGCCCTTGAAAAAAGTGTCTTCGGACTGGGCTTGCGCTGCCCCGGTCAATGCCAAAGCGACGACGCTGCAAGCGAATAAACGACGCATGATTAAACCTCCCCAGTACCCATCGCCGACAGCGGCGGGAGCGGGCGTTATACGCCCGTCTCTTTTTCAGATTTCTAATGCGTCGCGCACCAAGTGCTCGTAGCAACCCATGTCGGGCTCAGCAGCCTTCGCAGACCTCGAAGCTATTTTGCTTGAGGCAAGGCAAAGACGTAAATAGCGTTTTGTCCGCGTGGCGGCTTGAAAGTTTTTGCCATTCCCAGCGGTCCGCCCGAACCCGATTGCCCATCACCCGTCATCACCGCCACATATTGGCGCCCACCAACTGCATAGCTGATAGTGCTGGTCTCAATCATACCGCCCAGCGGCACCTCCCACAGCACCTTGCCATCATTGGCATCCAGCGCATGGAAACGGCGGTTCATGTCACCCCAAAACAAGACACCGCCGCCTGTGACAAGCGCTGATCCATTGCCCGGCGCTGCCTGCGAGTAAATGCGCTTGATTTCGCCCGTGCTGAGATCAACTTTCGAAATACCAAGAAAAGTATTCGGGTCGATGCCCGGCCGCATCACACCATTGCGCTTGCTAAATCCGATGGCATTTTCGGTGAGCGCTGTCCCCTCCATGCAGGCGTCATTATAGGGGATATAAAGCGAGTTGGTGACCGGCGAATAAGCCGTCGACCAGTAACTGCGGATGTTAAAAAAGCAGGTCAGCGTTTTGTCGCCATCCTTCTTGAACACCGCATCATAATTGATGTAGGTGCGGCCGGTCTCGACGTCGATTTTCGAGATCTGGAAATTCGGAACATCAAGCGGCCACGGCGTGGCCCACAAGAATTCACCACTGGTCTGATCCAGAGCCCATATACCACCGCCCTCGGAGACCGCGATCACCGCATCGCGCTCCTCGCCCGCCTTGATCTTGGGATTAATCCACTTCACGAATTTCGGGTCGGGAGCAATGCGCGTGCGCACAAGCGTGCGTTCATGAACGTGGTCGGTATCCCAATCATCGCCTGGCAGATGCTGATAGTACCATTTCAACTTGCCTGTCTCGACATCCAGCGACACCGTTGAATTGCTGTAGAGATCAGCCGGGGCTTTGTCGGAGACGCCCGCGGCAGACCCATGGCGCTTCAGGCGTGTATAGGGCTTTGGGTTCGCAATCGCCCAGTAGAGCGCCTTGCGCGCAGGATCATAGGACCCCGGCAATCCCCATGAACTTGCGGCGCGCTTCTCGGTGGGCACGTCGCCCCATGTGTCGCCGCCGGGCTCGCCTTCGCCTGCCGTATTATAGAATTTCCACGCCTCTTTGCCGGTGAGCGCATCAAGCGCCGAGATAAAACAACCAACGCGCGCTTCGCAGGTGCGGTTTGAAATGACCTTGCCATCGGCAACGATCAATCCACCCGTGTGCTGGGTCTTGTCCCGAAAATCCTGGACCTTTGTCTCCCAACGCAACTTTCCGGTCTTCGCGTCGATCGCCACGACGAAGCCGTCAGGTGCTGTGAAGTAAATCATGTCCTGATAAATCGCGAGGCTCTTGCTGCGCGACAGCAACGGCCCACCGATGGTGTCGGCCATCTCCTTCGGATAGTTCCGAAAATATTCCCACACCAGATCGCCGTTGGTCGCATCGATGGCCTGAATGCTAGCACCAGGCGCGATGACATACATGATCCCGTCATAAACGATGGGCGTTGATTCATTCGTCCCCGGCGGCAGTCCTCGCACGAAGGCCAGCTGCATCTGGCCGACATTCGTCGGAGTGATCTGATCAAGCGGACTGAAGCGCTGCTCGTCATACGTGCGATTGAGCATCAGCCAATCAGCCTTGTCGGGCTTGCTGAGCATGGCATCGGTTACGGGGCGAAATTCTGCCCCCTGCACGGCCCCGATGGACGTAGCACCCAGAAGAATGGCCGCAAGGCCGAGCAACTTGCTCTTCATGATCGTCCTCCCTAACTTATTTTTATGAGCAGCTTTGCCGCTCTTGTTGGTAGACTATGACGATAAGCGGATAGCTAACAAGCCGCATTTGGGTCCAAGGGAGAGCGAGCGTGCGAAAGGTGATATGGGGGTTAGCCTTGGCTGCCTTTTGGCTCGCCCCCGCCTTGGCGGAACCCGACCCGGCCGAAGGCGCAGACATCTATGCCACCAATTGCGCCATCTGCCACGGCGATGACCTGCGCAATCCCGGCTCGTCCTTCGACCTGAAGACCCTTCAAAAAACTGAGCGTGGACGCTTCAACACATCCGTCATGGAGGGAAAAGGGCAAATGCCTCCATGGCGCGGCACATTGGCAGCCTCAGACCTTGATGCCCTCTGGGTTTATATTCGCGCCAATTCCAGCGACTAGCTGGCGCTTTAATGCTCAGCGGTAGCGCCGATTTTTAGATCTGCATTGCGAGCTTGGCTTAAGCACGAAGGTTTGACATTCGATGAGCCTTGGCATGAACAGGAAAAATCATGCAATAATGACAAACATCCTATGGCCAAGGTGAAACCATTGCCGCCCAACTCAACCGTAGCTGCTCTCGCAAGTTTGCCGCTCAATGCTGAGTTTGAGCTCAAATTCACGACAGACGCGCATGGCCTGAGGCGCGTAGCCAGCCTGAAAGCACTCGAAAAATACGCGTTTTCTCGCAGGCAACACATTCGCGCCACCTATTATGACACGCCCGATGGCGCCCTGTTGCAGCAAGGCATCAGCCTGCGTTTACGCCAGTCGGGGCGCAAGCGCCCGGTGCAAACTTTCAAGGGGCCAACACAAAATCAGCGTTCCGCCTTTGAGCGGACCGAAATCGAAATTCCCGCCGGACCGGATGGGTTCGATCTCGCAGGCTTTGACCACGACATCCGGGAGCTGATTGCAAAAGCAACGCATGATCTCGCAATCGAAGAACAATACACAACCGATTTTTATCGGCGCACCGCAATCGTCTTGCTTGATGCATGCGAGATCGAAATTGCAGTAGACGATGGACAATTCATCACCAACGGCCAAGCTCACCCCCTCCAGGAAGTCGAATTTGAACTCAAATCCGGTGAACCGGCGTCGGCCATCGACTTTGCCAAAAGCATTGCGCTGGCTGCGGGGCTGCAACTTGAATTCACGAGTAAGGCTGAAAGATGCGCTCTGCTCGCAGGCATGATCGTCCCCGAGCACCGCCCAGTCCGCGCGCGCCATGCGGGCCTCTCGCTCGACGCCTGCATCCACGCTCTTCTGTCCGATTGCCTGCAACATTTCATTGACCACATTCGCCCTTTCCGAGACGAGCATTCCCCCCATTCTGTTCACCAGATGCGGGTTGGTCTACGGCGCCTGCGCGCCGCCCTAAAAATGCTCGGCAAGGCTTTTCCGGAAACATCATTTCGTGCCTTTGCCGACCGCGCGCGCATCCTGGCGGGGGGCCTTGGTGAAGCGCGCGATTGCGATGCGTTTCAGCAATTGGCGTTCGGTGAATGCCTCGCCCACAGCAGCAGGCCTGCCGATTCTGAATATCTCAAAGAGGGTCTCGAAACTTTACGCGCCAAGGCCTACAAAAGCGCAAGCATGTTGGTCGAAAGCCCGGAAACCTTATCCTTCATCCTCGACATACTGGCCTATCTGGCGCGCAGCGGTTGGCTCAGCGAAGCCAGTGAAGCACACACGGTCGTTCTGGCAGCGCCAGCACAAAATTTTGCGCGCGCAATTTTAGACGACCTCTTCAAACGCGCGCGCAAACGTGGCAAAGACCTTTTGCAGCGCAGCGACGAAGAACGACATGAATTCAGGATCGCCTTGAAAAATCTTCGCTACAATGCGGGGTGCTTCACGGCCCTGTTTGCTGCGCCAAAAGCCGCTAAATCCTGGCTGGCGGATCTTGGCGAGTTGCAAGATTTGCTTGGGCTGCATAATGATCTGGCCAATGCGCAAATGATGCTGGAACGGATTACACCCCTGGCCAAAGAACCCTTTCCACAAGCTGCCGGCTTTGTGATGGGTTGGCATGCCCGGCAAAGCGATACCGCTGACAAAAGTCTAGAAAAGGCTTGGAAGCAGCTAAAGGCGCAAAAGGTCTTTTGGTTATAAACACCAACGAAAAACGCCCCGGAGCGGAAGCTCACGGGGCGTTTTGTTTTTCCGAAGATTGATGCGTTCAAGCGGGACTGAACCCCGCCCCACGCATGCCGCTCAGTCCTTCTCCAGCTCAATATCCAACCCGGCGACGAAGCGCGCATGCATGTTGTAGGTCCCGATCAGCACCATGATCTCGACCACAGCGCGCTCATCATAAAAGGCCTTCAGAATAGCTGCTGCGTCGTCCGACAATTTGGCGCGCAGCGTCAATTCATCGGCGGCGTAGATCGCGGCGCGCTCCGCTTCCGAGAACGACTCGTCAATATCCTCGCGCAGCAATAGCTGGCATTCGGCGGCGCTCAAGCCCTCCGGCTCCGCGAGCTTGGGGATGTGCTGCTTGATGATATAGGCGCTGTCGAGCCGCCAGCCGATGCGAATGATCAAAATCTCTCGCAAGCGCCCGCTCAGCGTTGTTTCCCAGCGCACGGCGTTGAGATGCTGAAACCAGGTGACTGCCAGTTTGGAATTGTGCAGCAGCGCTTTGTAGATGCCGAGCAAATTGCCGCGCCGCCCCTTACGCAGGCGGTCGATGAGCGATTGGGTTTCGGAATCGTCGCTTGTTTCAAGCAGTGGAACGCGTGCCATGGTCAGGCTCCCACGTTTCGGGCGACGAGTGCCTGCGACATTTTCATAAACATTTCCTCGGTATCGCGCAGCGCATTGTGGCGATCTGCAATGGCGGTGTGCGGCAGCACCACCACATTCTTGTAGTTGAAGACCGGATCATCGGTCCGCGCCGGACGTTCGAACCAGACATCGGTGCCATAGCCCGCAAGACGGCCGGAGTCGAGCGCCTCGAACAAAGCCGCGCGGTCGATAAGTTCGGGCCGCGAGACATTGGCGAGAAAGGCACCGGGCTTCAGGGCCGCAAATTCTGCGGCACCGAGAATGCCCGTGGTCTGCGGCGTCACCGGCAGATTGACGCTGATATAATCCGATTGTGCCATCAGCTCGCTCAACGGCAGCCAGGTCGCGCCGAGCACATCTTCCTCAACATCAGACAGGCGGGTGCGCTGCGTATAGACAACGCGCATTTCAAATGCCTGCGCGCGTTTGGCAATCTCGCGGCCAACTTCGCCGAAGCCGATAATGCCGAGCGTCTTGCCAAACAGCGTGCGCAAGCCCGGAATGCGGGCGAAATTACTCCCCCCCGTATAGCGCTTGTCATATGGACGAATTGTGTGCCCAGCCGCATTGAGGCGCGGCTCGTCGATGACATGGTTGAGTTCGATCACATGCTTGCCCATGGACAGCAGCAGGGCCATGGCGAGTTCAGCGAGCGCAACATTGATGCGCCGACGCTGCACGCACACACGAACCCCCCGCGCAGCGCAAGCGCTCGCATCAATGTTGCGGGTCAGCGCCCCATATTTCTGCACAACGGCAATGCGCGGCGCACACGCCAGCTCTGCCGCGCCAAAGGCTAGGCTTTCGATCAGGCAGGCATCGGCAGTTTCCAAAAGTTTGCGGAAGTGATCTTGATCTTGCGCCAGAGACACACGCGCAGGGAAGAGTCCCGGAATGCGATTGCGCATGTCGCTGAGCCAGCCATCAAAGTCTGGCTCATCATGCGAGAAAAAATCTGCGACGGCGTCATGAAATTCTTGAGGCGCGCTGGGATCAAGCATGGGGACGAACATACGCATGAACGCGTCTTGCTCGAGAACGAGATGTGTCATGCTGTTCACTTGCATTCCAGAACCTGTTTCAATTGATCGACTGTTTCCTTCGGCGCACCGTCGAGCTCTTTAATGAAGCGTTCGACCATGGCGGGCGTGACCATGCCACCAGTCACGCGCATGGAGGACAGTTGCGCTTGATATTCGGGATCTTTCATCGTCGCTGCAAAAGCGTCGCGCAACACCTGGATCTGATCGGCAGGCACCTCGGGCGGCAACACCACGGGATAGGCGGCCGTAAACTTGACGCCATAGAGGCGCAGCATCTCTTGCGCCTGCTTATCCTTGGTCAGTTCGATGCCGGTCGGGACGTCCGGCAGATCCTGGCTGCGGTCTGTGCCGAACTGTGCGAGAATTCGGATGCGGCCGGATTTGATCCAGTCTGCATGCGCAGCCATCAAGGCGGCATAGGTCGTCACAGCGCCGTCGATCTCGCCATTCTCAAACGCCATGAAATATTCTGCAGCGCCCTTGTAGCCGGCGATGACCTTGATCTTTGTGCCCAACAGCTTGTTGCAGAGATTGGCGAGGATGGTGCTGTCCGCGCCCGCACCCGTCGAGCCGAAGCTCCCGCCCCGTGTGCGCAGATCATCGAAGGTCTTCAACGGCGAGTCGCCACCAACCCAAGCAACAGCCGGATCTTGTCCCGGCGTGCCAAGCCAAGCCATGCGCGACAGATCGAATTGGGCATTTCCACTGGCACCTGAGACGAGCTTCAGCGAAGGTTCAAGCAAGATGGTGTTCATGGGAAAGCCGATGGCGGTGCCATCGCGTGCGGCGCGGTTATAGAGATAGTTCATCATCGTCAGACTACCGGCGCCAGGCATATTATCGACAACAATGCGTGGCGCACCGGGGATATATTTGCTCATATGTGCAGCCAGGATGCGCGGCGCGAGATCATAGGCCCCGCCCGGCGGAATGCCGACATAGAAATGCAGCGTCTTACCCTCGAAAGAGGTCGCAGCCCGTGCCCCGCCTGGCAGCGCGAGACCCGCAACCGCAATGGCACCAGAGGTGAGGCAGCCACGCCTTGAAAAGGTAATCATTCCCCATCTCCCTAGGATGCTGGCCGGATGCCTTGTCCAAGCCTCATATATTTCGCTCAAAAGGTCGCATGGGGCGGGTCCTGTCAAGCCATTGCTGGCGCCACGCCAAGCAGCCCTCAACGAAAAACGCCCCGGAGTGTGAGCTCACGGGGCGTTTGCATATCTAACCGTTCCTCGGAAAATCGTTATCAGAAGCCCATGTCATAACTGGCGCGCACGGAGGCTGAGCCTTTACCCTGAAATGGCTCTTCGCGATAATTTGCCGCGATGTTCAAGCGTTCCTTGCTCTGCAAATAATAAGAAGCACCCACCGTGCCTGAAGTGCGCGTCCTGACAGGATTTGCATTGAACGCCATGGGTACCAAACCCGTCACGCCGCTCGCCGAATAGGATCCTTTGGCGGCGTTGAGGTCAGCCTCAATATCACCTTGCGCAAACAGCACGACCTTCGGCGCCGCCTGATAAGACGCAAATAGCCCGACCAATGAAGTGGTGGCATTGATGCTCAAGGCGTTAAAGGTGAGAGGTGCCGTCACAGAAGTGGAGGCTGCTTCCTGATAACCGTTCATTTTGTATTGCGAAAAACGAACGCCTGCATATGGAGCGACGACAATATCTGCGCCTAAACCAAAGCCCTGCTTCACAGTCAGCTGTGCGCCCTGACTGATGAACTGGGATGACCCAGCGCCCGGCTCTGATCCGCCAGAAATCGGCCGATTGACCGTGGCTTTCTTTTGTCCATAAGAGCCGGCAAGTTTCACCTCCGTGCCAGTCCCATCCAGACGCTCATTCCAGACACCAAACAAGCCGATGAGCGGAAGACCTGACGCCGGATCGAGATCAACAACAGCGCCGGATTTGTTTGCCGACAGGCTTTGCTCTGCATAGATACCCAGACGATAATGCGGATCTGGGCGATAAGCGCCAACAAATGAGCCACTGTTGTCGTTCGAATTATTGCCGCGAGCAACAGACGTGTTTCGCCCACCCAAAGACGCGCACACATTGTTCTTTTCAAATAGCGAGCAATCATAGGCGAAACTGTTGGAAAGGATGGCATGCTGCAAGGTGAAGATGTTTTTCAGAACCGATGCCGTCTCAACAAGGGATTGCTGCGTATCCTGCTGCGACGGGCCATTCATGACCATGTCGAGATAAACATCATAATTGTTGTAAGCCAGCGTGTAGAGATAAGCACTGGAGAGAGCGCTCGTATCGAAGGTACTGAATGTTCCCGTCCGGCCGAGCGATGACAGAAGTGTGTAGCGCCCCGCTGCATAAGATATATTGCCGGCATTCAGCAATGAGAGTGTACCGGTAAGATTCATCGTGCCGGCAGCATTGATGGTTTGATACCAATTCATCACCAATGAGCCCGTTGCGGACTGGGTGAAGTTCTTGCCCAAGGCTATAGTGTTTGCACCAGCCGAGACGTTGAACGCGCCATTGTTAAAGAGACCTGTTGCGCCCACACCCGTGCCTGAATAAGCGATTGAGCCAACGCCACTCAAAGCCAATGTCGATCCGGAGTTGATCGTTGTGTCGAGCGTGTAGGTGTTAATGCCCGCCATGACGAATGTGCCGCCACCCGTGACAACAACATCGCCCGCGCCAGAAATAACCCCCGTTTGCGTGGTAGTCGTACCTGGAGCGATGTTGAATGTCGGGTCGCCCGTGACGTGAATATTGTTGCTCAACGTCATATTGGCGGTGGTGCTGAACGTTGCCGTCGTTAACGACGTCCCAACCAGATCCAGAATGCCAGCTCCAATGGCAGAGCCTGATGTGATGGTGAGGTTGGCACCTGCATCCACTTCTGTCGTGCCACTATAAGTATTGGTCCCGGACAGCGTCTTCGTACCACTCACCAACTTAAGCCCGCCGGTGCCGGTAATCGCCCCAGAATAAGCCCCCGACCCATTTGTCAAAGTGAGCGTACGCGCTCCCAGAATCGTGTTGCCCGATCCCGTCAGATTGACAAGCGAAGCCCCACCGGTAGTGCCAGAAATATCAAACGTGCCGCTATTGTTGAGACCGCTCGATGCTGCGATTGAGCCTGTTGTCAGCTTCAATGTGGCGCCAGAGGCAACCGTGGTCGCACCCGTATATGTATTGATGCCCTCGAGTGTCTTGACCCCGCCGGAAAATGAAATGCCACCCGCCCCGCTCGCAACGCCGCCATAAGTCGTGTTGGCGGGGCCGGTGAGGGTGAGAATTTTGCTCCCCAAGATCGTGTTGCCGGTGCATGTCAGATCAACAACCGATGTCCCGGCCGTGGTGCCCGAAATATTCAGCGTCCCCGCGTTACACACACCACTACTGGCCGAGATTGAGCCACTTCCTGTCAGTGTCAAAGTCGCACCAGAGCCAATGCTGGTGGCACCTGTATATCCGCTGGTCCCGGTGAATTCCTTTGAACCGCCCGAGAGCGTCACGCCACCCGTGCCACTGATCGCGCCCGTATAGGTTCCAGACCCATTGGTAAGGGTCAGTGTTTTTGAACCCAGCACCGTGCTGCCCGCACCAGTCATATCCACAACGGATGCGCCGCTGTTCGTGCCGGAAATATCAAATATACCGCCATTGCTGAGGCCACTTGATGAAGCAATCGAACCGCTGCCCGAGAGCGCCAGAGTTGCCCCCGAGCTGATCGTTGTAGACCCTGTATAAGTGTTCGCGCCACTCAGAGTCACAGAGCCGACAGACCCAGCGATGGTCAAAGAACCAACAACACCGGACGCATTGGAAAACACACCTGAATAGATCGGGTTGAACCCGTTGGAATTCAGCGTGCCATTATTGGCGGAGATGGTGAAATTGCTAGCAACAGTACTGGTCGAGGATGCGTTGAGCGTACCCCCGTTGAATTTCGGGTTCACAACCGACCCAATATCCGAAACCGAGCTGGTTGAAGTAATATCGGATGCAGCAGGATTTGTTCCGCTGATGGCCGAGTAATCACCCACCGTCCAATTGTCAGACTCGAAACCACCGCCCTGAATCGTGATATATTTGAATCGGCCATCGGTGTCATAGAAATTCACAAATGCATAGGGCTCGCTGCCGTTAGCTGCGAACTGATTTGCAAATGTCTGCGGGGTGACACCGGTGCCGGTCAAACCCGATATCGTCTGCCAGTTCGGATTACCGTAATAAAGATTCGTGCTGGATGACGAGCCAACGATGGACGTCATCTGGGACAGCGTAAAAGTATAGAGAGCATTCGCGTCGCCAGCATTGCGATAAATCGTGATGGTGTTGCCGCCGTTCATGGCAGAAACCCAAAGGCCAAAATAATTCACACCAACTGAACTGTTGATCGTAATCGATCCATTGTCTTTCGGGTAAGCGCCGGTACCACCCGCACCGCCGTACAAGAGTGGCGGATTATGATCGCCGACATTTTGCGTATTGATTTGACTAAACGATAAAGTCGCGCCAAGGCCGCTGACCAATGGAAAACTGCCAACGGACGTCGAAAAACTACTTGTAAATGTTGCCGCTGTTGTGCGGGTATCAAATGTCTCCATGCCGACGCTAAAGAAGACAGATTGCGTCTGCTGCACGCCCGGCGCTTCAATGGTTGCGATGAAGGAGTCCGATTGCGCTGCTTGAACGCTCAAGCCAACAAAAACCACCGACCAGACCGGCCGTCTGAAATCACACGATACCAGCCAACGGAATGGCCCAACATCGCCAACCGAAAAAGCTTGGGCTTTCCGTAAGGATCCACCCTGCCCGCCGCGCACAGATCGTTTCACTGTCTAGTCTTTCAGTAACCGTATGAAATCTAATACATTTTATCATGCGGTGACGTCGGATGACGGAAGCGGTGCTTTCTCGTGTTCAGCTGGAAGGTCGACCAAAACGTGAGCTAAGCCACTGGTATTAATCGGTTTTCAGAAAGTCAAAGCCTGACTGCACGTACGTGTTCATTTTTTCTGGCTATAGGCCCCTTTCGCCGAATGTAGGGGGCGATGGCACATGAGTCGGTACGGACTTGCGATCGATGAGCGTCTTGCGAGCAAATCAGGCGCTCGGGTGAAAGAGCCTCAGGCAAATATCTCTGGTCAGGCGTTGATGCTCAGCGGTTCCAAAAAATGGACTCTGTTCGAACAAGGGCGCGCGCATAATTGCCTGCATGGCCCGCAACAGCAGCCCTAATTCCTCGGCCTCCATCACAGGAAATGTGCCTGTGGTGTCACGCAAACGCGCCAGAATCAGGGGCTCAATCAAAGCGTCAATCGCCGTATTGAACTGCTCAGGGCGGCTCGCTGTTTTGAAAAAATGCCGGACAAAGAAACGCACCAAAGCGGGGGTGCGGATTTGAGGTTCTTTAAAAAGGCATGCAACCAAGGATTCAATCAACACGGTGCCGGTCTGATCAACAGGATGCTTTTCGATCACGTCGATCACGCCACGCAGTACGGATGCCTGTTTTTTCAAAAAGACATGGACAAAAACGCCGTCCATATTCTTGAAATAATTGAAAATCGTGCCGACAGAATATCCTGACCGCTTGGAAATTTGTCGCGCGGTCGGCACGCTAAACTCGTCTCGGGTCATAAGGCTGACGACAGCTGCATCGACCGCATCAATCGCGGTTGCAGATTTGCCGACAGGATCTCCTTCGCCCTTCTTTAGCATTCTCAAGGCCTTCCTAATCATCTAGCTTACAGTGCATTGACCATTGCGCACAACTGAGTCTCGCGCCCGCAGGAATGAGGCGTGGCAAACGGGCAGAAGACACGCCCCAACGCAAAAACGCCCCGGAGTTTTCACTCACGGGGCGTTTGTGTTTGTGTTTAGGATTTGGTTGCGGGGACGCGCAACCACCTCTACCGAACCACCTTGAGCAGGGGTTGCCTATCTTAATTTGAAGAGGTCAAGGCTCGCCGCGCACAGGGACGTATGGCGTAAATATTACCGGCGCTCATATCGATCAGCCGCATCAGCGTATTTAGGTTATTGACCACCAAACCCAAGCGCTTCAATGGCTCGAAAGCCATACATCAGTGAGGACCACTTTTCAGGGGGCAGGTCGAGATGACCTGCCTACTGCCGACCAAGATTTGATCGCGTCATTGATCATGCGCTCGCCAGAAGAGCCTATTTCAAATGTGATTTTGGCGATGCGCTGATCTGATAGCAGCAACGGCACATCAAACCAACCGCGATTGCGGATCAGATCAACATTACGCGATTCAGCCGTCGCGCCACGCGTCAAGCCGATTAGGAAATAATTGCGCAATATAGGTGTTGGCACACCGATGAGAGCGTCGCCCTTAGCCACGTCCTCACGCCGCATTTGCGGCGTCTGAATCTGCGCAATACCCGGCACAGCCCCGCCTTCGGTTGGGAAAAAGCGCAATTCAATTGTATGCGAGGCAGGTAAGGTCTCGTCAGTGTTTTTCTGTATTAGCATGACAGCTTTTAACTTAGCGTATGGAAGATCTATTTCTGCACGCACCCCCAACATAATAGGTTGGCCGGAGCCGCGACTTATATCTTCCAAGCGCCAAACAACATTTCCAACAAAAGTTTTTACTTTTTCTGGTAAATCCGGCGCATCTAACAATAATGCTGCCCGGTGTTTCGTTGGATTTATGTTTTCTGCAGAGCTTGGTTCGCTATTTTGTATGGAAGTGTTTTCTGGAATTCCAGGGTTTTCAATAGTCTTTATCGGCTTTTCTAGAAAAAACGGGGGGATGATTAATGTACACAAGCCTGCTGCAATAAATAAAAATTTGTATTTTTTATTTATAGTCTTTGGAACTATCTGCCGCTCAATGGAAGTTTTATCAGTGGTGTCAATAATCGTTTCACCATTGATGCTTTGTCGCCACTTTTTTATTGAATCCGGACGATCTTTGGGAAGTACTTTGAGACCCCAATACACAGCAGCGATGAAAGACGTCCGAAAATTGCCGGTTATTGGGATAAGATCATCTGAAACTAGCCTTTCGACAGACGGAGAAGGCGCCTTTTTTGAAATTAACCAATAAATTGTCGCGGCTAAGGAATAGATATCAGTCCACGGACCTTGTGAGTCATTTTTTCGAGAATATTGCTCAATCGGAG
Organism: Beijerinckiaceae bacterium; assembly: GCA_947452005.1. Lineage (GTDB taxonomy): Bacteria > Pseudomonadota > Alphaproteobacteria > Rhizobiales > Beijerinckiaceae > Terripilifer. The sequence continues at coordinate 230,513 of CANGBC010000003.1, forward strand.
AGAAACCATCTTTAACAACTGCGGAAACAGTTTGAGTTTTGAGCGAAAATGCTTCTCTCGCAGATCCAAAATCTAGAAGAACTGGCGTTCCATCATCTCTAATGAAGATGTTGTCCGGCGCTATATCCCGATGCAAAATATTATTTTGATGAAGCTTGTCGAGCGCGTCCAAGAGGGGAGCTATGACAGCATCTATTCTAGATTGCGTGAGCTCATCAGAGTGTCTATTACGCCAATCATGAAGTGGCATACCCTTCTGGTAATCAAGAACCATATAGGCAGTATTGTTTTCTTCGAAAACTTGACTAACGTTTACAATATTCGGATGAGTAAATTTTGCTAACAAACGAGCTTCTTCTAGAAATCTGCTTCTACCCCAATTAAAATCGTTTTCGTATCTCTCTCTCGGAACTATCGATTGCCCTATGCTCTTTGAAAAGTCTTTAGGCCCATATTCTTTTATGGCGAAATATTTTTTTAAGTCCTTATCTTCAGCTAAATAAGTTGTAGCAAACCCACCTTCGCCCAGGATTCTGATCACTCTGTATTGACGAAGGCAATCCTCAGGTTCCAGCAAGGCAAGTCTCCTTTTGCAATGTAGGGTTCAAACTATTCTGACAGTTTTCGGAGAAATGACTTTGTGCTTTCAATTAAATTCTGGGAATTTTCTGCTTTGATCGGTTCTATTTTATGTTTCAGCTGTAGAATACGCTCTACAGATCGACGAACATGCTGTTGGAGCGCATCGTTCTTTTCTAGTGCATTAGAAAGTGCGCTGTACATCTTGCGCCCGACGTCTTCATCCTGATTTTCTAACCGGCTCAGTATTACAAGATCGGCTCCTGCATAAAAACTAGAAATGGTTGCGTCGACCGCAGTTCGTTTGTCATCTCGGACTGCACCCATAAACATGTCATCAGTAATAACGACCCCATTATATTTGAGCCGACGGCGTAGCAGATCGGAAATGGCAGTTGAGCCTTTAAGTGTTGCTGTGCCGCCCCATTTTCGAGATGCGAGATGGCCAACCATCACCATATCGGCGAGTTCTTCTTGAATAAGATTTGCGTAAGGCTTGATCTCAATCTCTTTCCAAACAGCGGTGACATCAACCGCCACTTTATGTGTGTCGTCTTGTGCAGATCCATGCCCAGGGAAATGTTTCAGAGCGGTGAGGATGCCGCGGCCTCGATGCGCTTCGATGAATTCCTTGGCGAGGGCAGTAACTTCTTCATGGTCTTTTGAATAGCTACGACCAAGTTCACCGATGATCTTGTTTTTAGGATTAATATCGAGATCCACAACAGGACCGAAATTGAGATTAAATCCGTAATTATGAACACGCGTTGCCATTGTTTCGAAAATGTCGTGACGTTGCTCGTCTGATAACAGAGCCGTCTCTCTCGCGGATGGAAGATTTTTTTCTTTTAATTTCGGCCCAAGTCTCTGAATGCGTCCACCCTCTTCATCCAGCGCAATAAATGGTGGAAATTTACATTTGCAATTTTTTACGGCGAGCGTCATGTCCCGCAATTTCGTCGGGTTTGCCATATTCCGAGGCAGAAAAATCACCCCACCAATCCGGCCGCTTTCAAGGTTTTGCATGACATCAATGAAACCGGGCGCCGTTTTTTCTGTCCCGAAAAACCCGACGATCATTGTTTGTCCAAAATCAGGCTTCGTGTCATTTGCGGCATGAGCCGGCGTAGCGACAAAAAAGATGCCTAAAATGAAGCTGCTACAAAGCCTCGCTTTCATTGGCGAACTCCCGCGCGGATACCAGACCCTCGTACAGGCCTCATTGTCGCGCCTGATCCGTACTGTTGGCATATGCGCGTATTCTCATTCCAGGTGAAGCCGCGACAATTTCCATTACCGCTGCAATAGATAGCGCAATTTTCAAAATCGATTTGCGATGAGAAAAATGGCGAGCCAAAAATGTCGTTGTTCCACTTAATTTCGATATTAATGAAGCGTATATAGCTATTGGCTGCGCTTTTAAAAGCACTCGTGACATCTGGTGATGCCGCAGGTGTCATGAGCGTGACGCCGTTGATAGATTTGAGCTGGCATGCGCCGCCCCTGGCGCGGGGATTGTGCGTATATCCTGAACAGCTTGAATTCTGTTCGCATTGGTTATGACAGACGGGCAAGGACGTATTTTCAGTGAAGAGTCCAAGGTCGTGACCCGGCAGGTCGTAGCCGCCTGTACGAATAGTCATTGGAGTACGTGAAAACCCCATATATTGACGACAATCTTCAACTGAAAGCCCGCTCTGTAGGGCGGTGCGCAAGGCATCAGCATATTGTGGCGTTCTGTCCCAATCATTGCGCATGACGTTAAGTGCATCGGCACAAACACGAGGTAATGCCGCACGTAATCTCTCATTCTCAGCGCGTCGGCGTTGCTCTTCGGCCTCGGCTTGTGCGCGACGTGCTGCTTCTTCTGCAAGGGTTTGGCGGCGGCGCAATTCTTCTTGTTCCAGCACGCGACGCCGTTCTTCAGCTTCCGCTTGTGCGCGACGAGCGGTATCATCAGCTATGCTTTGGCGGCGACGTGCCTCTTCTTGCCTAAGCCGTTCTTCTGCGACACGTTGCTGTTGCAGCTCTAGTGTTTGCTTTTGAATTTGATCGAGCTGCTGGCGTGTCTCCATTTGAACATAACCATTACGCTCAGCTTCGGTCTGCACGCTTTTGTAGGCCCAAAAATTTCCGGCTGCGAAAAGCAGGACGAGGCCACCAATCAGCATATGTTTGGGCTTGATGTCGCCGCTTCCATCGCTGCTGTTCTGGTTAGCAGCATTTGTTGTTTGCGGTTCGGATGTCTGCGATTTTCCGGTAATTGGGACCGACGAATTGGTACCTTTTCCGTCAATAAGCATATCTCGCCAAGCGTCGATTGATTGCGGCCGTTCCTTGGGGGGTAATTTCAGACCCCAATCAATAGCGTTGAGAAATGACGCACGAAAACCAGTCGGTGCCAGCACAGAAATGGGGGGAAGGTCATCTTCCATCAAGCGCTCTGTCGAGCCTGGGGGTGTTTTTTTAGTGATGGCGTAATAAATCGTTGCAGCTAAAGCATAAATATCCGTCCACGGACCCTGCGCCGTGCCGCGTGTTGAATACTGTTCCGGAGGAGAAAAGCCGTCTTTTACTACGGCTGAAACTGCCTTTGTGCGGGCCGCGACAGCTTCTTTCGCAGATCCAAAGTCGAGAAGGACTGGAGTTCCATCATCGCGAATGTAGAGGTTGTCTGGTGCAATATCCCGATGCAGCACATTGTTCCGGTGGATCGCGTCGAGAGCGCTCAAAAGAGGGCGTAGGACTAGGTCCAATTCATCCTGATTAGGAGGCCCGTCGAACTCCTTCAGCCATGCTTCCAAACTTCGCCCGCTTTGATATTCGAGAACCATGTAAGCAGTATTGTTTTCTTCAAAAATTTGATTAACGCTGACAACATTAGGATGATTGAAGCGAGCTAGAACGCGTGCTTCTTCAAGGAAGCGATCGCGCCCCCAAGAAAAATTATCAATGCAGCCAGGCTTTATGCGGATGGTTGCGCCTTCGCGGAAAGCAAATTCCGGTGGGCAATATTCCTTGATTGCGAATTTCTTCTGGAGGCTTGTGTCTATCGCAAGATAAGTGGTCGCAAATCCACCTTCTCCCAAGATCTCGAGGACCTTGTATTGGCGTAGCATTGACTCCGTTTGAAGCACTATCGCTAATCCTCTTTTTTTGTTTGCAGTGGATCTATTAAATTGCTCGGTATTAGACGGCTAGTATTCCTAGCTTCCTTTGCGGAGAATTTGTTCAAAGCTCAAATGAAAACAAGCACAAATTTGAGTTTTACGGAAGCTTCCATAAACTTCCTTACCCCTCACTTGTTTTTGCTGTTGCTAACTGTCGGATGAATATTAATATTCGCCCTTATTTAATAGTGAAATGTATCGAAAGTAAGGATCGCCAAATGCGCCCCGACCAAAGGAATGAAATCCTAATTCTATATGTCGGGTATTTCCTGACGCTGGCATTCATGTTGATACCAGTAGTCAGCTGGTATGCGATGGGCGCGCTAGTTCTCCAGACATTCTACGCGCTTATTCGCTATATGAGCTCTGACGCGCGCATTTTCCGATCGCATCTTTACAATTATCTTCTAGGCGTGGGTGTTTCGCTTCTCATTTTCCTCATCATCCTGATTCAGGTTCAGGCGATGGGGCTTGAAGTCGCAAAATTCATGCAGACTCAGAAGTTCGATTCTGCAACTTCGTTGCCATACATTGGTTTTATGCTGCTTCTTGAAATGGTATTTGCAATTTTCTGGCCGATTGTTCTCATTATTCGTGGCTTCTTTCTAATTGGTACGGGTCGCCCGGTCTTTGCTGGTTTTGCTAGTGAACCTGATGTCTCCAGGACCAAAATGTTTGCAGCTTCATCATCCTCGCCGTCAATCCATGGTGGCTCGCTTCTTCTTTCCGGAATTTTGAGCAATGGTTCGATCATAAAGGCGAGCGTGGATGCGTCTGGTCCACCAAGAGTAATTGGTCGCGA
>CANGBC010000004.1 GCA_947452005.1 Beijerinckiaceae bacterium
ATGGGAAGCAATTTTCTGATCGCATCCGATCTTTTTTGTTTCCATAATCAGAGGGTCTAAAGAAAAATGGTTGGAATTTCAATCACATTTTGATCTGTTGATCACCTAAGTTTTCTTATGTATCAAATTACCCTCAGACTACGAATCTGGGGGTCAGGAGTTCGAATCTCTTCGGGCGCGCCATTTCCTTTCACGACACAGACCGGCCGCAAGCAGCCTTCGCGCTGATCAGTGATGGTCGTGTGAATGGACCTGCAAGGCTTCCAGAAAACGCGAGACCATGTTGTAGGCCGCAATCGTGGCGGTGAGCTCAACCATGTGCTCTGCATCATAGAATTTGGCGACGGCGTCATAAATGGTGTCCGGCACCTGAATCTTTTTGGTCATCGTGTCGCAATAGGCCAGCACAGCGCGCTGTTCATCGGTGAAACATGTCGCAGGCTCCCAATCATGCAGGGCATCGACTTGCGCGTGTGACAAGCCTTCACGCAAGGCGAGCGGGGCGTGCTGATCCGCCTCATAGCTAGCGCCATTGACGAAGGCGACACGCATGATCACCATTTCGCGGATCGCGCCATGGAGTTTGCATTTCTGTCGAATGGCCGTGAGATAGGTGAGCCAGCCATCGGCCACGGGCGCGCTGTTGAGCAGCATTTTGTAGAGATGTGTTAGCGAACCACGCTCTTGCACAATCCGCTCGGCAATGGCCTGGCGATCTTGTGTGTCGGGCTGCGCGTAGGGAATGCGGGCCATATCAGTTTCGAGCCTTTCAGATGCGCTTTGACGCGCGACAGGATGATCCGCCGATCATAAGCCGTCCCGTCTGTGTCTGCATAGAGCCGTGGGGTGAGCTCGCGCCCAGTCTTTGAAAAAACAGGTTTGACGCGCCTGTCGTTGGCTGTAGCCTTTGTTTCTTCCTGCTGATGCACAGCTGTCTTGCTTTGTCTCGATCCAGTCAGGCGATACGTGATGACAGACAAACCCGGCCCTTATGGATTTGCCCGCTTGTTGCTGGTGGCGCTGGCTTTGATGGCCAGCGGGCGCGCGCAAGCCGACGGTTGGCGCTATTATGAGCCCAACAAGGGCATGCGCTTTTCCACTTATGAGGTCGATGACCGCCCTGGTCAGCTGGGCCCAATCACCATCTCCTGCGAAAATTTCATTTTGAAATTGTCGGTTGTGGTTCCAAAGCCACGCCAGAACACCCAGCAGGGCATGATCCGGATTGAAAGCCTGCCGCGCGTGGCCATTCAGGCCGGAACGCTCATGCAAGGCGCGGATGGCTATTTCCTGACCAACAACCTCAATTTCAACGATCCGATTTTCTCGATGATCGAGCGTGGGGATTTCGTGATCAAGGGTGAGAATGGCCTGGTTCTAGGCACGGTGAAACATTCGAACCCCTATCTGATGGATCTGGTCTACAATTGCCGAAAAGGTGGCTAGGGCATCCATAAACCCCATCATTTCAGTAAGATCGGCGCTCCCGCCGACAAGATGGGGGGATCTGCACCTTGCCGCCTCTGAAATGTGATCAGCACAGATCGCTTTTGAATGCCGGGATTGGGGGCTCCTCTCCTAGCCTTCGGCTCAAGAAAAAGGGGGGAAGTCCAATGCTGTCACGCCGCTACCTGTCCACATGCCTTGGCGCATTCATTCTTGCTGGTCTGGCACTGACACCGCTGGCGCACGCGCAAGATGGGCGTGTTGTGACGCTGATCGTTCCCTTCGCGCCGGGTGGCGGCAATGACATTATCGCGCGCGAATTGGGCCGCCAGCTGATCGATACGCTGAAGACCAATGTCATCATCGACAATCGCGCAGGCGCAGGTGGTTTGATCGCGGCCAAAAACACGGCGGCCGCTCCGCCCAATGGCCTGACATTGATGTTTGTCAGTTCATCCGTTGTCACAACGGCGGCGGTGCGCAAGCAAGAGCCCTATAATATCGCCAAGGATTTTACCTCGATTGCGATGATCGGGCGTGGCCCGTTTCTGGTTGTGGCCAGCAATGAATCGGGTTTGAAAACCATTGGTGATGTCGTCACACGTTCCAAGCAAAAGCCCGGCTCGCTGAATTTTGTCTCTTCAGGTGTGGGCAGCATTTTGCATCTGTCGACCGAATTGTTCATGAAGCGCGCCGGTATCACCATGACGCATGTGCCCTATTCAGGCAGCGGTCCTGCGTTGATGGATCTCGTTGCAGGACGGGCGGATCTTTTCATCACCACTGTTCCGGTTGTGGCCAGCCACGTGCAGGAAAAGACGCTCACACTTTTGGCCTCGACAGGTGATGAGCGCTCCAATGTCTTCCCTGATGCGCCAACCCTTGCTGAGGGTGGCGTGAAGGGGCCGGGCCTCTACACATTATGGGGCATTGTTGGCCCGCCCAATATGGCCCCTGATCTGGTGGCTCATCTCAATAAGGCCGTGAATGATGCAGCGGCCTCGCCCGCTATGGTCAAACGCTTTGCTGAAGAAGGTGCATCAAGCTATCGCGGCACACCGGAAGAATTTGCCAAAGTGCTTGAAGAAGAACGCGCTACTTGGCGTCGCGTGGTCGAAGATGGCAATCTTTATACAAATTGAGCGAACATCTGCGTCTCAGATAAAATCGCGCGGACCATAAGACATATTTCTGCTGCAGATGGCAGCACAGGAGGATGATATGCAAACGGCTATTCGTTGCGTTTTGATGCGGGGCGGCACATCACGCGGCCCGTTCTTCCACGATGCTGATTTGCCTGCCGATATGGAAACACGCAAGCAAGTGTTGCTGCGCGTGATGGGCAGCCCGCATGTGCGCCAGATTGATGGCATTGGCGGCTCTGATCCGGTGACAAGCAAAGTGGCCGTCATCCGCAAATCCACCCGCCCCGATGCCGATGTCGATTATCTCTTCACGCAGGTCTGGGTGGATCGTGCTGAAGTCGACACCTCCCCCTCTTGCGGCAATATCCTAACGGGGGTTGGACCATTCGCCATTGATGAGGGTCTTGTGAAGGCGCAGGACGGCGAAACGCGTGTGCGTATTTTTGACGTCAACACCAATTCGCTGGTTGAGGCCGTTGTGCAGACGCCCGGCGGGCGTGTGGATTATGAAGGCGTCCATAGCATTGATGGCGTCAATGATTCCTATGCGCCCATTCGTCTCGATTTCCGCCGCATGGTCGGTGGCAAGACGGGCAAATTGTTTCCGACCGGCCAGCGCTCGGAAGTGATCAATGGCGTGAATGTGTCCTGTGTCGATATGGCCATGCCGGTTGTCTTTGTGCCGGCTGAGCAGGTGGGCGTGACAGGCTATGAAGGCAAATTGGAGCTGGATACCAATCGCGACATGCTGGGCAAGCTCGAAGCCATTCGTCTCATTGCAGGCGAGCGCATGGGCTTTGGCGATGTGTCGGGCCGCGTGATCCCCAAAATCTCCATTGTCGCCAAGCCGAAAAATGGCGGCACGATTGCCTCGCGCTATTTCATGCCTCATGCCATTGCCACCGCCTATGCAGTGACGGGCGCGACCTGCCTGGCCACCGCCTGCTGCGTGCCGGGCACTGTTCCTCATGATTACGCGACCCTTGCACCCAATGCGGAAGGCGTGAGCACCATTGCCATTGAGCATCCGCAGGGCAAGATTTACGTGGATTCGAAAATCGCTGAAAAGAATGGCGAGGTTGAAGTAGAGCAGGCCACTCTGGTACGTCATGCACGGCGCCTGATGGCGGGCGAGGTCTATGTGCCGGGCGCCGTCTGGTCTGGCGCGAATTGAAATTATCGAGAGGCTCGTTGTCCATGCATGCCATTCCACTCAGCCTTGATGATTTTCTGCAGCCCGCGCGCGTCGCGCTGGTCATGTGGGACATGCAAAAAGGCCTTGCAGGCAAAGCACCCGATTTCGCTGCCATTGTTGCCAATGCGCGCAAGCTGATTGCGCAGGCAGATCGGCTCCATATTCCGGTCATCTGGAGCCGCCACATCGCGCCGCCGTTTGAAATGACGGTTGGGCCGTTCATGCTCTGGCTGATGAAGAAGCAGAAGGTCGATCATCCCTCCAAGTTGAAGCCTGCCATGCAGCGCGGCATGGAAGAGACAGATTACATCGACGGCTTTGGCCCGTCGGACCATCATACAATCCTCGAAAAAAGCCAGCCGTCCTTCTTCGTCGACACGCCTCTGGCGACACGGCTCAAGGTCATGAACCGTGACACGATTGTCATTGGTGGAGTGGCCACCGACATTGGTGTGGAATTCACCTGTCGGCATGCGGCGTCACTGGGCATTTATTCTGTCGCGGTGGAAGATGCGAGCGGCGCCTACACACACGAGGCGCATGAGCGGTCCATGACCTTCCTGCGCAATTGGACAACGCCGGTTGTGAAGACAGACGAGATCTGCACCATCTGGCAGAAGCATTAAAAAAATCGGCGCAGCCCCACACAGAAGGGGGCTGCCACCAAACACATAGAGGGGAGGAGCTTATGCGTATTTTCGGCGTTGCTTTGTCGCTCGGCCTGTCGTTTTGCGCGGCGGCTCCGGCTTTCTCACAGGCCTATCCAAACAAGCCCGGCCAGATCGTTGTGCCTTTTGCAGCTGGTGGCATCACCGATATTCTGGAACGCGCCTGGGCTGAAAAATTTGTCGAAAAAACGGGACAGCGTTTTGTCATCGTCAATCGTCCGGGTGCCAATGGCATTGTGGGCACAGAATCTGTCGCGCGCGCGGCTGCAGATGGCTACACGCTGCTTGTGGCGCCCGATTCCAGCTTCACCACCATTCCGCATATGTCGGCCAAGTTGAAATATGAGCTGGGAGATTTCGAGCCTGTGTCAGGTCTGGGCATCAGCCCACATGCTTTGGTGGTGCCGCCTGATTTCCCGGCGAAAAATTTTGATGAATTTGTCTCTTATGCGAAGCAAAATCCCACCAATGTGTTTTACGGCACATTTGGTGCGGGCACGTCAGGCCATCTGAACTTTCTGTATTTTGAAAAGATGACGGCTGGCAAATTCACGCCGGTTCACTATAGCGGCGCGTCGCCCGCGATTAATGATTTGCTGGGCAATCACATCAAGGCCATGACGGTCTCGATTGGTCTCATTGCGGGCAATGCTGAAGTCGGCAAGCTCAAGGTCTTGGCCTATGGGTCCAGCAAGCGGCTTGAAAACGTCCCCAATGTTCCGGTGATTGCCGAAACGCTGCCGGGTTTTGAGGCAGGCTCCTGGTACGCCATGTTTGCACCCAAGGGCACACCGCCTGATGTGATCGAAAAACTCTCTAAAGCCACGCAGGAGATCTTCAGCGATCCGGCGTTTGAAAAGCAATTCCTCACGCCCAATTTCACCTTCTCCATCGCCAAGGGGCCGAAGGATTTGCGCGATCGCATCCAGAAAGATTCCAATCTCTGGAGCCCGATCATCAAAGATGCCAAGCTGACCGTCGAGTAAGACCATTCGCCCGTTCTCGGGCTTGAGGAGCAGGATATGAATCAGGCTTGGATCCCGGCAAGCTTTTGGCGTGGTGGCACCAGCAAGGGTGTGTTCTTCAAGTCAGAAGATTTGCCTTATCCGCGTGAGGTGATTGATCAGATTCTGCTCGCCGTCATGGGCACGCCCGATCCCAACGGGCGTCAGCTCAATGGCATGGGGGGCGGCACGTCATCCCTGTCCAAAGCAGTGATCATCGGCCCCTCGACGCATCCTGATGCCGATGTCGATTACACATTCATCCAGCTTGCCATCGACAAGCCGATTGCGGACTGGACCGGCAATTGCGGCAATCTCTCTTCGGTGATTGGTCCTTATGCTGTCGACAACGGCTTGGTGAAAGTGGCGGATGGCGAAGCCACCGTGCGCTTTCACCAAACCAATACGAAGAAAATCATTCACGCGCGCTTCCGTGTTGAAAATGGCATGGCGGCGATTGATGGCGATATGGAAATTGCAGGCGTGGCTGGCAAGGCCGCACCCGTGCGTCTCGATTTCGTCAAGCCGGGTGGTGCGGCCACAGGCAAGCTGTTGCCGACCGGTAAGGTTGTGGATCGCATTGCGCTGCCCAATGGCCAAGAGATCGATATTTCACTGGTCGATGCCAGCCACCCGAATGCCTTTGTGCGCGCGCGTGATCTGGGCCTCACGGGGATCGAAAGCCCCGATTCCATTCAGGCCAATACAGAATTGATGGCCACACTCGAACATTTGCGCCGCCGTGCTGGCGTGATGATGGGGCTGGCGCCCAATGAAGAGGCTGTGACGCTGACAGGCCCGCGCATTGGTATGGTGGCTGAGCCGCAAGCCTATGTCGCTTTGGACAAGTCGCAGATCAGTGATGCTTATGAAATTGCCACGCGGATGATTTCCGTCGAACAGCCCCATCGCGCGGTGCCTTTGTCGAGCGGGCTTTGTCTGTCGGTGGCGTTGCGCATTGAGGGCACGTTGCCTCATCAAATGTCGCGCAAAGTGGTGGATGGTCAGCCGATCCGCATCGGCAATCCCTCAGGCCTGCTCGCCTATGGCGCTGATGTGCGCCAGGAGAATGGTCAGTGGGTGGCCGACAGCGCAGGCGTCTATCGCACCTCGCGCTGTCTGATGAAAGGCGCGGTCGCTGTGCCGCGCCATCTCGTTACGGAATGACCGATTTGGCAATCGACTGATCAAGCGCTTCAAACTCGTGATAGCCGATCAGATCGTAAAGCTCGGCGCGGGTCTGCATCTGCGGCAGCATTTTTTCGGTCGAGCCTTCATCACGGATGGTTGCGTAGAGATTCTCTGACGCTTTGGCCGAGACGCGCAGCGAGCTGACGGGCCAGATGACCATCTGATAGCCCATGTCGCGGAACTGCTCGCCGGTGAAGAAAGGCGTGCGACCAAATTCCGTCATATTGGCAAGCAGTGGCGCATCAATGCGGCGCGCGAATTCGCGAAACATCTCTTCATTGTTGAGGGCTTCAGGGAAGATCGCATCTGCACCTGCTGCCAGATAGGCTTTGGCGCGTTCAACGGCCCCATCAAGTCCTTCACTGGCCGCAGCATCTGTGCGCGCGATGATATAGAGGTGGCGGCGTGCGCGGGCAGCGGCAGCCACTTTGGCGGCCATATCATCCTTGCTGGCGATTTTCTTGTCGCTCAGATGTCCGCATTTTTTGGGCAGAATCTGATCTTCAAGATGCACCGCCCCTGCACCTGCATCTTCAAAGCTGCGCACCATATTCATGACATTGAGCGCTTCGCCATAACCCGTGTCACCATCGACGAGCACGGGCAGGCCTGATGCACGCGCCACCTGGCGAATGTAGAAGGCCATGTCTTCAATGGTCAGAATGCCAAGATCGGGCAATCCCATCGAGGCCGAGACGGCTGCACCTGACAGATAGACGGCTTTGAACCCGGCACGCTTGGCCTGCAGGGAGCAAATGCCATTATGCGAGCCGGGAATACCAAGAATCTCGCCCTTGCGGAGCAATTCACGGAAACGCTGACCGGCCGGGGCCGATGGATGGGAATCGCCCAGAAGATACATGTCGTGATCCTGTTTCTTTTTGTTCTTGCAGGTGCGGCTTAGCCGGCCAGCTTTTGCGAGATAATCTCGTCGCAACGCTTGTTGCGCTCTTCGAGAATCTTGCCTGCCATCGCGTCGCGCAATTCAGGCGAGGGATCAGCCAGACCAAAGCGATCCGGGCCATTCATGATCTTGGCCCAGTAATCCGGCATGCCGACCACATGCTTGGCCTCATCAATGTAATCGACTTCGGCGGTATATTCGGTGACGAAACCATTCGGCTCGATGAAATAAGAGAAGAGATTGTTGCCGGGTCCATGGCGGCCCACGCCCCAACCAATCTTGAAGCCATGCTTCTTCATGCGGCCAGCACCGCGCATCAGGCCGTCGAAATTTTCGACTTCATAGGCCATGTGGTTCAGGCTCGCGCCCTGTGCGCGCGCCAGTGCAATCGAGTGGTGGTAGGAGGAGCAACGCACAAAATCCATGCGCGCCGTGGAATCGGTCAGGCGGAAGCCCAGCACATCGATGAAGAACTCGCGCTGCTTGTCGACATCCATCACGTTCAAAACGGCATGCGACATTTTCAGCGGCTGCGAATGATCCTTGAACGATCCACCCGCATGCACCACGACATCGGCAGAAATGTTCAGCGTCTGGCCTTCGGGTGTCTTCACCGAGAAACCATAGCCGCCGCCGGCAATGGCGGGCAGCGCTTGGGGAGCCGAGACAATCTCGCAGCCCATGGCCACAGCCTTGGCATGCAGGCCATCAACGCCTGCGCGTGTGGGGGCGGAGAAGTTGATCGCCACGAGACCCGCCTTGGGGCGCTCGTGAATGGTGAGCACATGATGCTCCGTGCCCGATGCGCGCAGATAAGCCGCGCCATTGGCCGAGGCGACTTCGCTCAAGCCCCAGGCGTTGGAGTAAAAGGCGGATGTTTCTTTCAGGTCGAACACGGCGAGTTCGACGCCGCGCAGGCCGTTGACGCGAATATCGGTCATATTGTCCTCCGATGGGGGCAGAGGCCCCGAAATTTTTCAATCTCCGGCACCATGCCGGGGAGAAGATCAAAAAGCGAGGTCTTCGGCTCAAAACTTGATAAGCCGCGCTCACTTCCGAATTGATCGATCAGGAGATCACATCCAGCATCAGGTCGGCTGGCAGATCTTCTGGGCTGCGTTGCATATCGACGATGCGGCTGCGCATGCAGCCCACAAAACGGCTCTGGACGGCATTGGGCTTCCAGTCGCTGCGCACCGTCAGCCCATCCGGAATGCGCGTAATGCCGGTGTCATAGTCGAGCTTGCCGATCTTGCCCATATGGGGGTCGAACTCAAGCTCGAGCGGGGTCAGCAAAGCGAGCCGATTGCTGGAGGCCAGAAAGGCAATCTGGGCCGAGACCGAGGTCGCTTCAATCTGGGTGGTTGGCTTAATCGGCGAATTGGCAAACATTTGTTCAAATGTCCGGCGCCTCTGGGTGCTGGGGCCTGACAGAACCCAGTCGCAAGCGGCAATATCGCGCAAGGTGACGCGCTTCTTGCTCATCAGGGGGTGGTCTGTGCGCGCGGCCACGCAATAGGGCTCTTGGAACATCGGAATCTCACGCACCTTGTCGAGATTTTCCGGACATTTCAGCGCGCCAAACATCATGTCAATGCGGCCGTTTTGCAGCTCATTGAGCAGATAATGGTAGGAGCCTTCAATCACCCGGATATGCGTCTGGGGATAGATGGTCAAAAGATCATTGATGCTGGCTGCCAGCAAGGATGTCGAGCACAAAGGCTGCGCGCCGATGAAGAGCTGCATCGAGAAACGCTGCTGCAGCAGGGCTATCTCATCCAGAGCGGCCGACAGTTCAAAGCACGCGCGCTGGAAACACTGGCTAATGCGCGAGCCCAGAGCCGAGGCGCAGACACCGCGTGGCGTGCGCTCAAACAAGGTGATGCCGAGGCTGATTTCGAGATCGCGCGCGATGCGCTGAACCGCCGGGCGTGAGAGTTTTAGTGCATTGGCGGCGAGCTCGATGGAGGAAAATTCCGAGATCGCCCGCAATACTTTGACGTGGGAAGATTTGACGCGGGAAGCGGCAAAGCGGGCTTTTTCACTTGAATCGTCGAACACTTCTGCGGCCAGCGTTTTCTCGACGCGGTCAAACATGCGCTGCACGGCTTCCTGCAGCACGGTGCCTTCCTCGGTCAGATAGGTGCCGCCCTTGTTGCGATAGAAGAGCGAGGCCTGCGCCCATTTTTCGAGATTGAGAATGGCTTGCGTAGCGGCCGGCTGAGACAGATGGACGGAGGCCGCGCCGCGGCTGAAATTTTTGAATTGCGCGATGGCATCGAAGACGCGCAAATGCCGGAAGCTGGGAATACGGGTCACATCTGACATGGTTGGCTCAAGTTGGCCTCGAGTTCGGAACGGAAATTTTATGAGATCGCGTCCGTTTCAGATTGGCCAGAGACCCCTGAAGTGACGAGACTTCCTCCCTATGAGCCTAAAGTAGGCGGCAGCCATGGCGCTGTCCATCCAGAATGTGCCGGGAGAAATGATGACGTCTGTGCAAACAGGGCATAAGCCCGCCAGCAGCACGCATTATGCTGCAGCGCACAATCGTGGCCGCACGGCGGGGCGCGTTGCGCATGTCTGAGCGCCTGATCGTCAATTGCAATCCGACCGCCAAGGCGCTGCCCTTTCATGCCGGGCTGGCGCGCGGGCTTTTTGCCAAGCGCGGCATAGCGCTGGAGCTGGTCTCGACCAATTCCTCGCGCGCCCAGCGTGATGGCATTGCGCGGGGTGATTTCCAGATCGTTCATGTGGCGATCGACAATGCCGTGTCGATGCGTGAAGACGATGGCATTGATGTTGTCGCCATCATGGGTGGCGACCCGGGCATGAATGAACTGATCACCACGCCTGACATCACCAAGCTGGAAGATTTCGCAGGCGGCAAACTGTTTGTGGATGCGCCCGATACGGCTTTCGCCCTGCAGGCCTATCGCATGTTTGCGCAAGTGGGGCTTGAGCGGGATCGCGATTACAAAGTGGTGGCGGTTGGGCGCGGCGAATTGCGCGTCGAGGCTTTGCGCGACAACCCGACCCATGCAGCGGCCATTTTGAACCTGCCCTATACGCTCGAGACAAAAGCCATGGGCCTGCGCTCTTTTGGTGATACGACCGATTATATCGGCCCCTATCAGGCCGGATCGGCCTTTGGTCTGCGTACATGGTTTGCCGAAAACCGCGATCTCACCGTGCGCTATATTGCGACCTATATCGAATGCCTCACCTATATTCTGGATCCCGCCCATCATGCTGAATGTGTCAGCCTCCTCATTTCAAAATTGAAAATGGAGCCGACCATCGCGGATGAAACGCTGCGCCTGTTGCGCGCGCCCAAATATGGGCTTGATCCGCTGGCCCAGATGGATTTGCCCGGTGTCGAAAACACTCTGGCACTGCGCCAGCTCTTTGCACCGGGCGCTTGCGGCAAGGCGTCAGATTATATGGATCTGTCCTATTACGCCGAAGCGCTCGCCCTGTTGCGCCAAGACGGTTTGGTCGGGCGCCCCTCATGAGAGCGATAAAATCATCGCGCTGGATCAGCACATTGCATCCCTGGCAGATCTCGCTTCTGTCGGTCGTCAGCGGGCTTTTCGTCTGGCAGATGGTATCGGATCATGTCATCGCCAATCCGCTCTTTCTGGCTTCACCCTTTCAGGTGTTGAAAGCGCTGCTGCGTCTGATGGAGACGGGTGAATTATGGCGCCATGTGGCCATAAGTGCCGTTGAATTTTTCGCAGGCTATGCGATTGCCGCTGTGCTCGGCATTTGCATCGGCCTGCTGATTGCCACCAATGATTTTGCCAAAAACTGGCTGCAGCCGTGGATCTCCGGCTTTTACGCCACACCGACGGTGGCGCTGGGACCTCTGTTCATTTTGTGGCTGGGCATCGGCGTCTGGTCTAAAATCGTGGTTGTCGTTCTGCTCGTTGTCTTTGCTGTCATCATCAATACGGAGGCTGGCATTCGGTCCACGAGTGAGCGCTATCTTGAGATGATGCGCTCTTTTGGAGCCACACCACGCCAGCTGTTTTTCAAAGTCTCACTGCCCTCGGCCACGCCCTTTATTCTGGCAGGTCTCAAGCTTGGCATCGGGCGTGGTTTGATTGGCGTGGTTGTGGCAGAATTGTTCGGCTCGCGTCTGGGTCTGGGCCGTTTGATTGGTGCTTCTGCCGACAGTTTCAACATGCCGGAATTATTCGCAGCCGTGAGTATTCTGGCCGCCAGCGGCATCGCCATGAACAGCGCCTTCGCCCATCTCGAAAAGCGCCTCGTGCCTTGGACGAAGGATTAAGCCCATGTCGAAACTTGTCTCCGACGGGCTGACAAAATCCTTTGGTGATCTGAAGGTTCTGGAAAACGTCCATCTGACAATTGAGGACGGCGAATTCGTTGCGCTCGTTGGCCCGTCTGGCTGTGGCAAGACAACTTTTCTGCGCACGGTGGCCGGATTGGAATCGGCTGATGAAGGCGCCATTTACCTCAACGAACATCAGATTACGGGCCCCGGTCGCGACCGTGGCTTTGTCTTTCAGCAAGACAGTTTGTTGCCGTGGCGCACCGTCATGGAAAATACAGTTGTGGGCCTGGAGCTCGCAGGCAAGCTGAATGGCGCCGAGGCTGAGCGCGTGCGCGCTTTGCTCGACCTTGTTGGCTTGGGTGGTTTTGAAAACTACTATCCGCGCCAATTGTCAGGCGGCATGCGCCAGCGCGTCAATCTCGCCCGCGCACTCGCCATTGATCCCAAAGTCTTGCTCATGGACGAGCCGTTCTCGGCGCTTGATGCGCAGACGCGCGAGATCATGCAGGCGGAATTGCAACGTGTGTGGGAAGAGGGGCGCAAAACCGTTCTCTTTGTGACCCATCAAATCGATGAAGCGGTGTTTCTGGCCGATCGCGTTCTCGTCTTCGCGCGCCGTCCCGGCCGCCTGCTCGAGGATATTCGCATTGATCTGCCGCGCCCGCGCAATATGGCGACCAAGCGTCGTCCGGAATTTGTTGCTCTGGTTGATCGCATCTGGAAATTGATCGAAAAGGATGTGCGCGAAAGCGTGCTGATCGAAAAAATCTAAAAAGGCGCGCAAGCGCTGCTGGGGAGGGACTGACATGACACGTTTTTCGGGCATGTTTGCAAAAGCAGTCGGCATGAGCGCGGTGG
The DNA here is from genome assembly GCA_947452005.1 of Beijerinckiaceae bacterium. Lineage (GTDB taxonomy): Bacteria > Pseudomonadota > Alphaproteobacteria > Rhizobiales > Beijerinckiaceae > Terripilifer. Next base: position 12,712 of record CANGBC010000004.1, read on the forward strand.
CGCTGACCTGCGTCCTGACGCCTGTTGCCCCATCGGCGCTTGCGGCTGAAAAGGTGGTGATCACCGGCGTGCTGGGCTCATGGACCTCAGGCCTGTGGCCTTTTCTTATCGCGCAGAAAAAAGGCCTGTTTGCCCGCCATGGCATTCAGCATGACATTGTCTTTGTGCCCACAGCGCCCGGTCTCGTCCAGCAATTGACGGCAGGCTCCATCGATATGATTGCGCTGAACGGTTTGGCAGAACCGCTGCATGCCGTTGAAAAAGGTGCACCCGTCGCCATCATGCGCATCATGGGCCAGACGACCAATTATGTGATGATTGGCAGCAAAACGATCAACAAGCTCGAAGATCTCAAGGGGAAGAAAGTGGCGCTGGGCGGTTTGCGCGACATCAACAAAATCTATTTTGACCGCGTGATGGCCCATACGGGCCTCAAGGATTCTGATGTCGATATTATCGTCATCGGCGCTACGGGTGCGCGTTTTGCGGCCCTCCAGTCCGGCTCGATTGACGCGACCATGCTGGTGCCACCGTTCAATTTCACAGCCATCAAGAACGGCTTCAAAGATCTCGGCCTTGTGCGCGATTTCGCGCCCGATTTGCCGCAGACCGGCATGCAGGTCTCGCAGCGCTGGGCCAAGGCCAATATGAAGGAAGCGCGTGAGATCAACACCGCTGTGGATGAGGCCGTGGCCTGGTTCTATGACGAAAAGAACCGCGAAGAAGCCATCGACATTATGGCGGAAGCCGCCAAGTCTGATCGCAAGGAGATCGCCGATTCCTATGATTTTCTGCGCGGCATTGAATTCTTTGCCCGCACCAGCACAATTCACCGCAAACCGCTCGAAAACATGATGCGCGACATGGTGGCGATCAAGGATATGGAGAAGATGATTCCCATTTCCTCGCTGGTCGTGCCCGGCCTCAACGACATCGCAGACTAAGGAACAAGAAAATGACCTTCACGCTCATGCTGACAGGTGACGTCAATCTGATGAATGTCACCGATGCAGATGTGCCCTTTCGCAAAGTGCGCAGCACATTTGAAAAGGCTGATCTGGTGTTCGCCAATCTCGAATGCTGTCTGACAGACCGGCTGAACGAAGGCTCGACCAGCGTTGAGGGCTTCTTCTCCGATCCGAAAGTGACAGAAACCGCTCTGAAACAGGCGTGTATCGAAGTGGTCGGGCTGGCCAATAACGTCAATTATGGCGAACAGGCGATCAATGAATCGATTGCGCATCTCGACCGCGCAGGCTTTTTGCATACCGGTGCCGGGGCCAATGATGCCGAGGCGCGCAAGCCCGCGATCATCGAGCGCAAGGGCAAGAAGATTGCCTTTTTGCAACGCAGCTCCGTCTATTGGGCGACCAATCACGAAGCCACCAAACATTCAGCTGGCATTGCCGTTTTGCGCGGCCACACGGCCTATCAAGTGCCGATGTATAAAATGAAGCGCGAAATTCCGCCGATGAATCGGCCAGGCATTCCGCCCTATATCGTGACATGGGCTGACAAAGCCTATCTCGAAAAGTTTCAGGCCGATCTGGTGGAAGCGCGCAAAGAGGCTGACATTGTTGTCTGCTCTTTCCATTGGGGCCTGCACAAGGATGTGCTGGACTATATGAAAGAGATTGCCCATGCCGCGATTGATGGTGGCGCGGATGTCGTCATCGGCCACGGTCCGCATTATTCGCTGGGTGTCGAAATCTATAAAGGCAAGCCGATCTATTACGGGCTTGGCTCTTTCTCCTTCCACACAGGCCATGGTGGCGTCACCCATGGTGACTGGATTGGCATGATGGCCAAAGTGGAGTTTGAAGATAATGCTGTCTCGCGGGCAGCATTTGAATTTGTGCGCCACAATGAGGCCAATGAGAGCTATGTTTGTGATCTCGCCCAAGAGCAGGATGAGTTCAAGGACATTGCCAAGCGCTCGCGCGACATGGGCACGGATATTGTCGCATCGGGCAATGAAATCGTCTTGAAACAGGTGGACGCACGATGAGCGGCGAAAGCGCCACGCTGGCAAAATATGTTGTCGACTTCTCGCTGGCCCAGGTGCCAACGCACGTTATGGATCGCGCGCGTGAATGTCTGATCGACACAATCGGGATTGCCGTGCGTGGGCGTGAGACGATTTGGGGCAAGATCGCGATTGAGCATGCCCGTCAGGTGACAGGCGCGTGCCGCGTGATCGGTTTGCCAGATTTGCACATTGGTGCGGAGCAGGCTGCTTTTGCCAACGGGCTTTTAGCGCATGCGCTGGAGCTGGATTCCTTGCGCAAGCCGGGTGCCGGCGTGCATCCGGGCGCAATTGTTGTGGCGGCTGCGCTGGCGGCAGCGCAAGAGCGCAAGGCGTCAGGTCATGCCTTGCTTGAGGCGATCATTGCGGGCTTTGAAGTGCTGATGCGCGTGGGTGCTTCAACACTGCATTCTGCTGAGCCGCGCGGTTTTCATGCGCCGGGCCTCACCGGGCCTTTGGGCGCAGCAGCTGCGGCGGGGAAAATTTATGGACTCAACGCGGACCAGATGAATTCAGCGTTTGGTTTGGCTGTTTCCATGTCGGCCGGGCTGATGCAATTTGCCTATGAAGGGCAGGGCGCGATGGTCAAGCGTCTGCATATCGGCCGCGCAGCGCAAAATGGCGTGTTTGCAGCCCAAATGGCGGCGCGTGGCTATGAAGGCCCGCATGAATCGCTTGAAGGCAAGCGCGGGTTTCTCGCAACATTCTGCGGCAAGCAGGATCTCGTCAAACTGACCGGCGGTTTGGGAGACGACTTCGAGACGTTGAAAATCTGCCTCAAGCGTTATCCCTGTCACATCACCGCGCATACGGCGATTTATGCGATTGAATCTTGGCAGCGCGAGTTGGATGTGAGCGCCGATCAGGTGAAACAGATTACGGTCTATGGCACCAGCCGCATGGCTGAATTGAACGGGAACAAGGCGCCTGCTGATCCCGCGCTTGCCAATTATTCCATTCCCTTCTCGCTGGCTTGCGCTTTGAGCGGTACAGCAGCTGATCCTGCCTCCTTCGAGGCGTCGAAGCTGCAAGACGAAGCCGTAAGGGCGTTGGCGCAAAAGATTGACGTGGTGAGCGACGGGCGCGAAAGCCATTCCGACTGGATGACGCGCACCGTGTTGACGCTCAGCGATGGCCGCGTGCTGGAGCGCGAAGTTGCAGAATTCCCCGGCACGCCGGGTATGCCTCTGACGCCTGCGCAATTGCGCGAGCGGTTTGATATCATGACCAAGGATTACTCTGGAGATGCGGCTCATCTGTTTGAGCGGCTCTGCGCAATTGAAAATGAGAGCCAGCTCGACTGGCTGTGCTGAAACAAGAAAAGAAGGACATCAAATGGCCAAGTCTCACAACGGCGAAAATCCCCACACCAAGGCAATTGCTGAATTCGTCAGCGGTTTCACCTTTGAGCGCATTCCCGCAGACGTGTTGAAGCGGATCAAGCTGCTGACGCTCGATTCTCTGGGCTGCGCAATCTATGGCATCAACCTGCCCTGGAGCCGCATCCTGCGTGAAACGCTGGGTGAAGTGGACAAGACGGCAGATTCGGCTGTCTGGGGCACGAAAGAAAAACTGTCCTCGCCTCACGCTGTGTTGATCAATGGCGCGCTGGTGCAGAGCTTTGAGCTGGATGACGTGCATCGTGTCGGCGTGTTGCATGTGGGTGCTGTGACGCTGCCCGGCGTGCTCGCCGTGCTCGAAAAAGATGCGTCGCTGTCTGGCAAAGAATTTTTGGCAGCCACTGTGGCTGGCTATGAAATTGGCCCGCGTGTGGGCATTTGCATGGGTCAAGAACATATCGGCCAAGGCTGGCATTCAGGTGCTACGCTTGGTGTCTTTTCGGCGGCTGCAGGGGCTGCGCGCGCGATGCGTCTCGATGTTGCGCAGACGATTAATGCTCTGGGCATTGGTGGTACGCAGGCCGCAGGCCTGATGGCCGCGCAATATGGTTCCATGGTCAAGCGCATGCATGCAGGCCGCTCGGCGCAGTCGGGTTTTTATGGCGCGCTGCTGGCGCGCAAGGGCTACACGGGCATTCAGGATGTGCTTGAAAGCGAATATGGCGGGTTCTGCACGACCTTCTCGCGCTCAACCGACCGCTTCAACCTCGCGGCCCTTTCCGATGGTCTGGGCGAGCGTTTTGAAACCATGCAGATCGCATTGAAATTCTATTCATGCGTCGGCTCTAATCATACGACGCTCGATGGCATTCGCGAGATTCAGGCACGCCGTCCCTTCACGCTGAATGATATTGAAAAGATCATCGTGCATGGTTCGCAGGTCACGGCTGACCATGTGGGTTGGCCCTACAAGCCACAGGGCCTCACCTCGGCGCAGCTCAATCTGCCTTATTGCATCGCGACCTATCTGATCGAGGGTGATGCTTTTGTGGCCCAGTTCACGGAAGACAAAGTGGCTGATCCGCAGCGCATGGAAGTCTCAAAGCTCGTGAATGTGATTGAAGATCCGGCCATCACCGCGCTGGGTTCGCGTTTCCGCCACAAGGTGCGTGTGGAAATTCGCTTCAAGAATGGTGATGTGCAGGAAGAGACGGTCGAGTCACCACGTGGCTCTGAGCATAAATTTGCGACCGAGGAAGATGTGATCGCGAAGTTCCGCAAATTGTCGGAAACGCAATTCTCATGCGAAAAGACCGACAAGATCATTGATCTCGTGATGAACGCCGAGCGCCTGTCGAGTGCGCAGGATATTTCCACAGCCCTTCAGGCCTGAGCGACATTCAGAAAGGATTGACCTATGCGTATTTGCCGCTTCGGAGATGATCGCCTCGGTGTTGTGATCGGCGATCAAATTCATGATGTCACAGACATTCAGACAGAGGTGCGTGCCAAAGCGCCTTATACGGCCATGTATGACGCCGTGATCGAAGCCCTTCCGCAGATCAAGGATCGTCTGATGGACGCGGCCAAAAAAGCGCCGGGCGTCGATGTGGCGAGCGTTACATTGCTCTCACCTGTCGCGCGTGTGCCGAAGATTGTGGCGGCTCCGACCAATTATCAGGATCACATCATCGAGATGGAAGCCGCGCGTCAGGCGGGTGGCTCCAAACATACGGCCAAGATCGGCACGGATGGTTTGTTTCTGAAGGCGCCAACATCATTGGTCGGCCCTGCAGCTGGTGTGCCGGTGCGTTTTCCGGAACGCCGCACCGATCATGAGCTGGAGCTTGTGGTTGTGATTGGCAAGCAATGCACCAATGTCACTCAGGAAGATGCGCTGAATTATGTCGCCGGCTATTCGCTGGGTCTCGACATGACCATTCGCGGTCCTGAAGATCGCTCTTTCCGCAAGTCACCCGATGGCTATGCGGTGCTGGGCCCCTGGATGGTCACAGCTGATGAAGTGCCCGATCCCACCGACGTGCCGCTGGAGCTGAAGGTGAATGGCGAAACGCGCCAGAAAACCAACACAGCCTATCTGATCTACGACGTGCGTCGCCTGATTGAATTCGCGACGTCCTTCTACACGCTCTATCCGGGTGATGTGATCTATACGGGCACATGTTCGGGTGTGGGTCCGGTGAAGCCGGGTGATGTCATAACGCTGGAGAGCCCGCTGATTGGCCGTATGGATGTGCCGGTGCGCGCGCATCAACATTAAGGACAGATTCGATGCTCTACAGAAAATCGAATGGTCTGCGCATTGCCTATGATCTGGTCGGCGATGAAAAAGCGCCGGTCGTTTATTTCGGCCACGCGCTCGCCTCCGACATGGGCATGTGGGCAGAACAGGTCGCGGCTTTCACCGCGGCCGGTTTCCGTGTCTTGCGTGTCGACTTGCGCGGGCACGGTGGGAGCGATGCTGCTCCCGGCCTCTATCTCATGGATGATCTTGTCAATGATGCGGTCGAAGTCATGGATCGTCTCGAGATTGAGAAGGTGCATTTCTGCGGCCTGTCGATTGGCGGCATGATCGGGCAGGGGCTGGGCATCCATCATCCTACGCGACTGCATTCGCTCATTCTGTGCGATACGCAAAGCCAATCGCCGGCGGATGCGCAAAAGCGCTGGGGTGATCGCATCATCCATATCCGGCGCGACAATTCACTGGAGCCCATTGCCGATACGACACTGGGTCGCTGGCTCTCGCCCGAATTCAAAGCCCGCAATCCCGGCCGCTGGCAGCAGATCCGTGAAACCGTCGCCTCCTGCACGCCGTCTGGCTACATCGGCTGCGCAGCTGCGATCCAGAATTTCAAATGGACGGATCAGCTCTCCAAAATCTCGGCACCCACTTATGTGCTGTGTGGCGAAGATGATCCGGGCGCCAATCCGGACGAAAATAAAATGATCGCGCAGACGGTGCAGCATGGCGAGTTCCTCGCCATTCCGAAAGCGCGCCACTTGCCCAATATTGAAGATCCGGATGGCTTCAACCGCATCGTCATTGACTGGTGCAAGCGCCATAGCTGAGTGCTGAATCAAAAGGGAGGGGAACCATGTCGCTGAGGCTTGCTTGTCTGGTTGGAATTCCCCTCCTGTCTTGCGCGGTACCCGCTGCAGCGCAGGACTTTTTTTCTGGCAAGAGCATATCGGTTCTGGTCGGGGCTGGCGCTGGTGGCTCTTATGACGTCTATGCGCGCACGCTCGCCAATCATATGGGGCGCTATATTCCAGGCCAGCCGTCGATTGTCGTCAAAATAGCAGGTGGCGTGGGTGGCGGTGTTGCAACCGCTGTGCAGATGGAACATTCGGTGGCCAAAGATGGGCTCACCATCGGCATTGTTCAACAGACCAATGTGACAAGTCAGATTACCGAAGACGAGGTGAAGGGCCGCTATGATGTCACCAAGTGGCATTGGATCGGCAATATGGCGCCGCTTCGCAATATGCTCGGTGTCTGGCACACGGCGCCCACGCAGACATTGGATGAAGCTAAAAAGATCGAGACCATTATCGGTGCAACCGGGCGCAATTCTCCGACTTATACGGTGCCCGCCGCGCTCAATCAGCTCATCGGCACGAAATACAAGATTGTGCTTGGGTATAATGGCGCGGCTGATTTGAATCTCGCTATGGAGCGCGGAGAAATTCACGGGCGTGGCGCCAATTGGATCAGCGTTGTGATTTCAGCGCCGCAATATATTGCGGAAAAGAAGTTCAAAGTGCTGGTGGTCGATGGCCTGACGCGCGATCCCACGCTTCCCAATGTTCCCACCCTTCTGGAGCTGGCTCAGGGTGAGAATGAAAAAGCGGCTGTCCGCCTCATCTCGGCGTCTGGTGAATTTGCGCGCGCTTTCTTTGTGCCACCGGGCACGCCGCCCGAGCGGGTTGCGATTTTGCGCAAAGCATTTGACGCGACAATGAAAGATGCGGCCTTTTTGGCTGAATCGGAAAAACTCAAGATGGACATTGAGCCTTCCGATGGCGTGACATTGGACCGGCTGGCCAAGGAGATTATCAATTCATCTCCTCAGGCCATTGCTCTGGCAAAAGAGCTGATCGGTAGCAAATAGGGCGATCAGTTTTTGCGCAGGATATTCACGCGAAACACCTGATCAAAGACAAGCTTGCCATCGACGCGCTCGGCATTGTCCTCAAACGTCTTGCGCACTTTGGCGGGGTCCGCATCGAAAAAGACTTTGCGCTTGGGGTCGCGATCAATCTGGTCGTCGCGCCATTCTTCGAAATGATCGAACGTGCGTGGCGCGCGATAGAGAATTTCTTTTTCAAGCTGAACGTTGGGCATGGCCAGCACAGCCTCATAGGCCTGCGTGCGCACCAGGGTCTCATCATTCACGAGGCAGGTTGCGTCGTGATAATTGCCAGACGGCACAGGCTCCATCACATAAAGCAGGCCGCCCGTGCGCAGCACGCGCAAGGCTTCTGTCATGGCCAAAGCCGGGTCTGGCATGTGGTGCAGGCTGTTGGAAAAGATCACGGCATCAAAATGTCCCTTGTCGAAGGGGATTTTGTCCGCATTGGCTTCAATGAACTGCACAGGTACGCCAAGCTCACGCGCCTTGTCGGCGGCTTGCGCAATTTTGCGTTCTTTGACGTCAAGGCCCGTCACATCGGAAAAGAGACTCGCCAGCCCGCGGGTGAATTTGCCTTCGCCGCAGCCAAGATCAATGACGCGCGGTCCAAGCCCTTTCAATTCCTCATTGGCAATTTTCACATTGGTGGAGATCGGCAATGCGGCGATTGATGCGCGTGATGGGTGAAGGGCGTCGGCGATCCTCTTGTCCAATTTTCTTGTTCCTTGATCAGCGTTTCGAAAGTTCTTTGTCAGGTTTGCCGATAGGGGCCTGTTTGTAAAGTGTCGGATAAGCCGTTGCCACCGCCCCATCCTGGCCAGCCGGAGCGCCACGGCCGGGGCTGGTTTCGGGCCAATCCAATTCCGGCATGAGCTTATTCAAAAGCCTTGCAATCTGCGCTTTTGGCGTTGCGCAACGCGCCAATCGAGGCTCTAATTTCTCTAACAAATAAGGGGGAGACCATGGGCACAAGATTCATTGCGCTGGCGCTTTGCATGGGTGTTTCAACAGCTGCTCTCGCGCAAGGCGCGCCTGATCCCGATGATGCGTTGAAGGAAGACATCGTCACTGCCTACAAGATTCTCGTCAATGAAGGTATTCTCGATTCCTTCGGTCACGTGACCGCGCGGTCCAATAAAGATCCCAATATTTTTCTGATGCCCCAAGCCATGCCGCCCGCGCTGGTGACCAAGGCCGATATTCTCGAAGTGCGCGTGTCAGACAGCCAACCGATTGATCCCAAGGGGCGGCGCGTCAATGGCGAGCGTTATATTCATGGTGAAATCTACAAGGCGCGGCCGGATGTGAAGTCGGTCATTCATTCCCATTCCATGGGCGTGATCCCGCTCAGCTTGACGCCGATCAAGCTGAAGCCTGTGGTGGCGCAGGCAGGTTTCCTGCCGCTGGAATCGCCGACCTTTGAAATCCGAGATGCGCGTGAGCCCGGTGGGCGCGGCATGCAGATCACCGACAGCAAGCGCGGCGCTGCTCTTGCCAAGACGCTTGGCCCCAATCCCGTCGCGCTGATGCGCGGACATGGTGAGACGGTCGTTGGCAAGTCGATCAAACAGGCGGTGGTTTTTGCCGTTTATATCGACATCAATGCGAAAATGCAGACGCAGGCGCTTTACCTGTCGAAGAATGTCAAAACCATGAACACGCCTGAGCTGTTTACGGAAGATGAATTCGACATCAACCGCCCGTGGGAACATTTCCGCCAGAAGACGCTCGATCCTGCCGCCAAGGCCGCCATTGATCGCTCGCAATTTGGTCTGACCCAAACACAAGAAAAACGCTGAGCCGCAAGCTTTGTCGATAATTCAAAACAGGAGGAGCGCTTCCATGCGCATGTTCGTGAAAACTCTGGCGCTTGCTGCAGCCGCTCTGCTCTCAGCCAATGCAGCACAGGCTGATGCTGTTTCAGATTTCTACAAAGGCAAGACGCTGACGCTGGTCTCGGGCTTCACGCCCAATGGCGAGAATGACATTCAATTGCGCCTGCTGGGTCGCTATATCGGCAAATATCTGCCGGGTAATCCGCAGACCATGATGTCCAACATGCCGGGTGCCGGCACGTTGCTCGCCGCCAATCATCTGTTCAAGGCGCCTGCCGACGGCACCGTGATTTCCATGTTCACATCGCAAGCAGCCATTGAGCCCTATCTGGGCAATACAGCGGCTATGTTTGATCCGACCAAATTGTCCTGGATCGGCAGCATGTCGCAGGATCGCCAATTCTGCATGTTGCAGGGCGATGCCAATGGCGTGAAGAATTTTGATCAGCTCGTCCAGAAAGAAGTCACTTTCGGCTCCAGCGCGCCTGCGACGGATATTTTCCGCTTCAGTGCCGTGATCAAAAACCTGCTCGGCGCCAAGATGAAGCTCGTGTCGGGTTATCCCGGCATGCCCGCCATTCGCTTGGCGATGGAAGGCGGCGAAGTTTCGGGCGTGTGCGGCGTGTCAGAAATGATTCTGCGCACCAATCTGGCTGATGCCTACAAGACAAAGAAGATCAATCTGATCATCCAGATGGGCCGCTCAACGACAGAAGAATTTGGCAAAATGCCAAGCGTCTTTGATTATGCCAAGGATCAGAAGACCAAGGACATGCTGGAATTCTTCTTCAAGGATCTGGCCATTGGCCGCCCGATTGCAGCGCCTGCTGGCGTGCCGGCTGATCGACTGGCTGCTCTGCGCAAGGCTCTGCCCGAGACGCTGAAGGACAAGGACTTCCTTGGGGAAGCGGAAAAGATTGGCATGTCCATCAGCCCCGTGTCGGCGGACGACATTCAGGCAACGATGGTTGCATTGTCGAAAAAACCAAAAAGCTTCTATGAAGAAGTGAAGCGCGTGTCTGAATAAGTCTGCGCGGCAGGCATAAAAAAGGGCCGGGAGAAATCCCGGCCCTTTTCTTTTGTATGATGGGAAGCTTTACGCGGGATTGGCGTAAGCTGCAGGCACATTGGTTGGCACTTTGTCCCAATCCTGTGCGGGCTCAAAGCCCCAGACCCAGTCAATCTTTCCGTGCGTGCCATTGCCGGATTTGATTTCTTTCTTCTGCTTTTCTTGGTCGGCCATGTGCTTAAACTTGTTGGCCGAGTTCGACAGGTTCTGCACGCCGTGCACGCGGGGAATGCGCACCGCGCGGAAATGCTCGAACGCTTCCAGCGGGTCAGCGCATTTGTTCATCCAGCGACCGAGAATGTAGGAATCCTCAAAGGCCATGCACGCACCTTGTCCCACACTCGGCACCATGGCATGCGCAGCATCGCCGATCAGTTGAATGCGGCCAAAGCCCCAATTGTTGGTGATGGGGCGCGTAAACAGGCCCCATTTGGAACATTCCTTGACGGTCGCAAGCAGTTTCACCAGACGCGGTTCGGCATCGGGATAGCTCGCGCGCATCAGATCAGGATCGCCCTTGATCGCCCAGCCTTCTTCTTCCCACACATCGCTGTCGACCTGCGAGACGATATTCACAAGGCGGTTTTGGCGGATGTAATAGGCGATCAAATGGCGGCCCGGGCCAACCCATTGCACATGGCCATGCGGCTCCAGACAATCAGCGGGCACAACTTCGGCCTTGAGCAGCGCGCGCCAAACCATCTGGCCAGTGAAGGTCGGATTGTCGTCACCATAAAGCGCTTGGCGCAGAACGGATTTCACACCATCGGCGCCGATGACATATTCAGCTTCAACCTGCGTTCCGTTGGTGAAGTGCAGGCTCACGCCTGTGTCTTTCACATCAACACTCTTCAGGCGGTGGCCCAGATGAATATGCGCGCGGTCGAGTGGCTCAGCCAGTGCATCGATCAGATCGGCGCGATGGAAGCAATAATAGGGCATGCCATAGCGTTCAGCGAGTTCGAAGCGATTGGTATATTCGAGAAACTCACCGGTGATCATATTGCGGGTGACGGGGCCGGGTGACTTGTGGCCAATGGCATCCACTTGCGGGCCAACGCCAACGGCATGCAGCGCCTTTACGGCCTGCGGGCTGCAATTGACCGAGGCACCAATTTCGCCCAGCTCTGCGGCAGCCTCGAACACTTCGGCCTGGATTCCATGCGTGCGCAACGCATTGGCGGCGGCGAGGCCAGCCAGTCCGCCACCGATAATTGCGATCCTGCAGGTCTTCATACGCACGTTCCTCCATCCGCTCTGAGGGCTCATCTTATGGTCTGAAAATTGGCTCGACGCGGCCCAAAAGCAAATCCAAATCCCGTAATCGCTCATTACAATTCAACGAGATCGATATAATTGCCGCCACCGTCATTCAAATACGGTCGGGGGTGATCACCTTTGCGGGCCGGGCGACCTTTTGGGTTGTCAGGTGACCATTCCAAAAATAACCTCAGATCAAAGAAAAACAGGCTGGCTCAAAGAGCCGCCCGAGGGAGGATGAAGCACATGACCATTTCGCGCCGTCAATTTGTGGCCGGGGCTTCGCTGGCTGCGGCCTTGCCGACATCCTATCAAAGCGCGCTCGCGCAGGCGGGCTATCCTAACAAGCCCATTCGTCTGCTCGTGGGCTTCGCGCCCGGCGGCTCCACCGATACCGTTGGTCGTTTGATCGGTCAGGCACTGGGTGAGCGGATCGGGCAAAATCTCGTCATCGAAAACAGGCCGGGTGCGGGCACCAATATTGCGACCGAGGCTGCTATTCGCTCAGCACCTGATGGCTATACGTTGCTGATGGTTGGCCCCTCAGTCACGATCAATGCCACGCTCTATAAAGAGCTCAACTTCAATTTCATCCGTGATGCCGAACCTGTCAGCGCCGTGGCAAGTCAGGCACAGGTCATGCTGGCCAATCCGAAACTGCCGGTGCAGAGCGTCGCTGAGCTGATCGACTATGGCAAAAAGAACCCGGGCAAACTGACAGTCGCATCGGCTGGCATTGGCTCCATCGGCCATTTGACGGGCGAATTGTTCAAGATGAAATCGGGCATTGAGCTTTTGCATGTGCCTTATCGCGGCGCATCTCCCGCGCTTGCCGATCTGGTTAGCGGGCAGGTGGATATTTCTTTCGCGGGCATTGCGGGTGCTGTGGAGTTTGTGAAAGCTGGCACGTTGCGCGCGCTCGGCGTATCCACCAAGACGCGCTCTGAGCGTCTGCCGGATGTGCCGGTGATTGCCGATACTGTGCCGGGCTTTGAGAGCAATGACTGGTTTGGCATGGCCGCGCCCAAAAACACGCCGCCAGAGATTATCGCGCTGCTCAATCGTGAAATCGCAGCGGCATTGGCCGACCCCAAGTTGAAATCCCGCTTTGCTGAACTGGGTGCAGCCTCGATGCCCATGCTGCCTGCAGACTTTGGCCGCCTGCTGCGTGATGACACCGAAAAATGGGGTGACGTTGTGCGCACGGCAAAAATTTCGCCGATTTGATGTTGAAGGAAATGCCTATGAAACGTCCGTTTCTCTTGACCGCAACCGCGGTGGCTTTCCTGTTTGCCGGGTCGGGCGCGCAGGCATTGGATAAATTCGTCATCGCCTCTGGGGCCTTTGGCAATTGGCAGACGGCCCCGCCGCATATGGGGCAAGTCTCGCGCATTTTCGAAAAGCACGGCCTTGATGTCGAAGTGTTGTGGACGGAGGGCGGCGGCGAATCCCTGCAGGCTGTGGCCTCCGCCAGTGCCGATGTGGGTGTTGGGCTGGGTCTGTCAGCTGTGATGGCGGCCTATCAAAAGGGCGCACCGATCCGCCCGATTGGCAACACCAGCACGGGGCCTGATCTTTATTGGTATGTGCCGACCAACTCCCCGATCAAATCGCTGAAAGACGCCGATGGCAAAAGCATTTCTTATGCAACCATCGGCTCGTCTGGTTATGTCGCATTGTTGCAGATGGCCAAGCTGTACAATGTGAATTTGAAACTGACCGCGACAGGCGGGCCTGCCGCCACTTACACGCAGGTCATGTCCGGTCAGGTTGATATTGGCTGGGCTAATCCACCGTTCGGTTTTGAACAGCGCAAGAATGGGCTGATCCGCGTGGTGGCGCGTGAATCCGAATTGCCAGATTTTCTGGATCAGACCTCGCGCGTGCTGATCGCCAATATCAACACGATCAAAAACAAGCACAAGCAGATGGAAGCTTTTCGCGCGGCTTATGCCGAGACGATTGAGTGGATGTATTCCGGCCCTGAGGCCATGAAGGCCTATTCGGACTTCTCCAAAGTTCCGCTCGATATTGCCAATCAGGTGATTGAGGAATTCTGGCCCAAGAAAGCCATTCTCATGACAAGCCTGGGTGGTGTAGACGCTGCCATGCGCGATGCCGTTGAGATGAAGCTCATGAAAGAGCCGATGGCCAAGGCGCAGCAAGATGAGTTCTTCGCCTATTACGCCAAATAAAAGGGGCACGCGATGAGTGAGTCTGAACCCAAGAGGATCATTCCAGCACTAGATCCCTTTTATGCGCTGAGCATCCCTTTCTCATGGCTCCTTTTGCGCTGTGGTGCAGGTTTGCTCCTGGCTGTTCATGGTTTTGGCAAAGTGGGGCGCACGGCAGGCCCTGCTGAATTGCTCAAACGCGCGCCCGACATGGCCTCGATTGGCGCCGAGCTCACCTTTGTTTTGATGGTCATCGAATTCATCGGTGGCCTGTGCATTGCGCTGGGGCTGTTCACACGTTTCTTTGCAGCCGCAGCTGCCATCGAAATGGGCGTGCTGACGTTCTATATTTACTGGAGCAATGGCTTCAGCTGGACGGCGCGTGGGTATGAATTCACGTTGCTCTGGGGCATCGTGCTGCTGGTCATTGCCTTGCGCGGTGGTGGGCCTTGGTCGCTTGATCGCAAGATCGGTCGCGAGCTTTAAGGCGGCATCGGTTGGTTAAACAGAGATGTCGGAATCTGCGTGCCAAGGCCTTGCGCTTTGGCGCGCTCATAAACCAGATGCGCAACAGCTGTAAACTGCGCGCCCACACCCGTTGAATTCAGAAAAAACGTGATCTCATCATCATGGGCACGCGCTGTGGTTTTTCCGCTGACCAATTCACCGAGATCAGGAAAATCATTCCAGTTGATTGTGCCCGGCAGATGATCGCGCATGGTGAAGGCATGGCGGGCCTCCATAGCGGCAAAATCGGTCGAGACATATTCATGCTCTTTCATGCGGGTGTGAAAGACGCAGACATCGGCTTTGGTAAAGCAGTCATCCATCGGCTCATCGCGTTGCATGCAGGATAAATGCATGCCGGGTGTTAGCCATCGGGCAGGAAAGAAAGGCTTGCGGCTGTTGGTGGCAGTGATTGCAATATCTACGCCGCGCACAGCTTGTTCTGCGCTTTCAGCAGGTTGCGCATCAAGATCATGTTCCACGCGCATGCGGGCACAAAAGGCTTCAGCTTCGTCGCGGTTGGGGCTGAAAACGGACAGGCTCTCAATGTCGCGCACCTGACAGAGTGCGGCAATCTGCGGGCCTGCCTGATTGCCGGCGCCAATCAGGCCGACACGGCGGGCATTTTTGCGCGCCAGATATTTCGCGCCAATGGCATTGATCGCGCCCACGGCGAATTTCTGCAAAATGCCATCTTGCAGAATGGCCATCAGCTCGCCGGTGGCTGAGGAGAAGAGAAACACCAGCCCAACCCAGCTTTGATTTTCCGCCGCTGGAATTTTAATCCGCCGCCGCGCACCATCAACCAGCGGAAAGGCCACCACATCCGACGTCACACGGATGGAGGCGGCTTGCAGGCTCGGGATCGCGCCATCCAATGTTTTGAATTGATGGGCGGCAGGCACATCTGCGCCAATGGCGGCTTGCGTTGGATGAAACAGATCGGTGCGGCCGCGATAGACAGCGCTGCCTGATCCCAGTTCCGCATAGGTCTGTTCAAGGCGCTCGATCACGCTGGGGAGATCAAGCACCTTTTGCGCATCCTCCGTTGAGAGGACGAGTGTCACTCCGTGATCTCACGCACTTTGGCAATGCTCTCGGGCTTTGCCGCATAGACATGCGCAATGATCTTGGCCGCTTCTTCGCCTGTCATGGGCTGGATTGGCAAATTGAATTTCTTCGCATCCGCCAGCATAGCCTCATCCTTCAAGGCGGCGTTGAAGCCTGCGCGCACTAGCTTCAGCCGGTCTTCAGGAACCGTTTTGGCCATAATGAAGGGACGCCCCACTTCGCTGGAGGCTGCGAAAATTTCAAGAATCTCTTTCTGCTGGTCGGTTTTTGCAAAATTGCCCGCGTAAGGAAGGTCGGCTGGCATCGAGCTTTCGCGCGAGGGCGAGAAAGAGACGAGCGGATAGATTTTCTTGTCCGCAATCCATTCCACCGGCAAGCTGCTCCAGGAGCCGCAGTCAGCATCGAGCTCGCCGCGCTCAAGGGCGAGCTTTTGTTCAGCTGAACCGGGGAAGCCCAAGACGTGACGAATCTTGATGCCAAACACATTGCGCAGTGTTGAGGCGTTCATGTAATTGGCCGTGCCTTTGGCGGTGCTGCCAAAGACAGTTTCTTGGCGCGCAACAAGATCATCCCATGTCTTGATGCCCGTTTTGTGCCAAGCGTAACAAACGCGCACTTCGGGTGCCATGCTGCCAATCCATGCGACATCGGTGAACTTCACCTTGATGCGATTGGGATCGACAAGCGATTCCAGAATCAGCGCAGGATTGAAGGCCGTGAGATACGTGCCGTCTTTGGGTTGTGTCGCATCAAGCTGGCGCACGGCGTTGAGCGAGCCGGCGCCGGGCAGGTTCTGCACAATGACTTCCGGCTTGCCATCAATATGGCGGCCGATATGGCGCGCCATCAGGCGGCCATAGCTGTCATAGCCACCACCGGGCGAATAACCGATGACAACTGTGAACGTCTTGCCCTTGTAAAAGGAGTCCTGCGCGGCAACCGGTGCGGCGGCAATCAGCGTGGCGGCGCACAGGCTGGGGAACAAATATTTCATAGGACTCCTCCCGATCTTCTCTGGCCGGTCTTTGCCGGAACATGCGCGCAATTTAGCCGCTGCCGCGCATCCCTGTCCAATCTGGCCCGGTCACGAGGCCGTGTCAGGCTGAAAAAGGGTGACCTTTGGCCCGCAAGCGGCTATGGGAGCGCATCCTCCTGCTCGGACTTTTTCAGCTCATGATCCGTCTCGATAATATCTCCCGCCAAAACGGGCACCAGATCGTATTCATCGAGGCCTCCGCGGCGCTTCAGCGCGGCGAGAAGATTGGCCTCGTGGGTCCCAATGGGGCCGGCAAATCGACTTTGTTTCGATTGATCATGGGGCAGGATTTGCCTGATGAAGGTCAGGTATCGGTCGATCGTGGTGTGACCATTGGTTATTTCGATCAGGATGTCGGCGAAATGTCGGGTCACAGCGCCGTGGCCGAGGTGATGGAAGGCGCGGGGCCTGTGAGTGTGGTTGCTGCCGAACTCAAGGCGCTCGAAGCCGCCATGGCTGATCCCGATCAGCTCGACAAGATTGAAGAGCTTGTTGATGCCTATGGCGAAGTGCAGTCGCGCTTTGAAGAGCTCGACGGCTATGCGCTGGAAGGCCGTGCGCGCGAAGTCCTCGCGGGCTTGAGCTTTTCGGAAGAAATGATGGATGGCGATGTTGGCAATCTGTCGGGCGGTTGGAAAATGCGTGTGGCGCTGGCGCGCATCCTGCTCATGCGCCCCGATTGCATGTTGCTGGATGAACCCTCCAACCATCTGGATCTGGAAAGCCTGATCTGGCTGGAGAGCTTTCTCAAAGGCTATGAAGGCGCCATTCTCATGACCTCGCATGATCGCGAATTCATGAACCGCATTGTTCATCGCATCATTGAAATTGATGGCGGAAATCTCAATTCTTATTCGGGCAATTACGAATTTTACGAGCAGCAGCGCGCGCAGAACGCTCTGCAGCAGCAGGCGCAGTTTGAGCGCCAGCAGGCCATGCTCGCCAAGGAAATCAAATTTATTGAGCGCTTCAAGGCGCGCGCCTCCCATGCCGCGCAGGTGCAGAGCCGTGTCAAAAAGCTCGACAAGATCGAACGCGTCGAGCCGCCCAAGCGTCGTGAATCAGTCATCTTCGATTTTCCCCCGGCACCGCGCTCTGGCGATGATGTCGCGATGCTGAAGGGCGTGTCGAAGTCTTACGGTGCACGCAGTATTTATGAGGGTTTTGATTTTTCCATCCGCCGGCGTGAGCGCTGGTGCATCATGGGCGTCAATGGCGCTGGAAAATCGACATTGCTGAAGCTGATTGCGGGCGCGTCCGAGCCTGATTCAGGCACAGTGACAGTCGGCAGCACGGTTAAAATGGGCTATTTCGCGCAGCATGCGATGGAATTGCTCGATGGTGATCGTACGGTTTTTGAATCGCTGGAAGATTCCTTCCCGCAAGCAGGCCAAGGCGCTTTGCGCGCGCTGGCCGGGTGTTTTGGTTTTTCGGGCGATGACATCGAAAAGAAGTGCCGCGTTTTGTCGGGTGGTGAAAAAGCCCGTCTGGTCATGGCCAAAATGCTGTTTGATCCGCCGAATTTTCTGGTGCTCGATGAGCCCACCAACCATCTTGATATGATGACCAAGGAAATGCTGATCAAAGCTCTGGCGGAATATGATGGCACGATGCTGTTTGTGTCCCATGATCGTCATTTCCTTGCAGCCTTGTCGAACCGCGTGCTTGAACTGACGCCCGATGGCATTCAGCAATATGGCGGCGGCTATACCGAATATGTCGCGCGCACAGGGCAAGAGGCGCCGGGTCTGCATTCGTAAACTTCAGGAGAGACGTCATGGATCTGGGCTTGAAGGGCAAGGTTGCATTGATTTTTGGAGCCAGCGGTGGCTTGGGCGGCGCGATGAGCGCATCCCTTGCAGCTGAAGGCGCAAAGGTTGCGCTGGCCGGTCGCAATGCAGAAGCTTTGGCCAAGCTTGGCGCGCAATTGCGTAACCAGGGGGCTGAGGTTCTCGAGCTTGTCTGGGATCTGGCTGATCTGTCTTCCATTGACGCGCATTTCGCGACCATTGAGAGCAAGCTTGGTGGCGTCGATATTCTCATCAACAACACGGGCGGCCCGCCGCCATCCACGGCTGCCAATGTGGGCGCCGATGTGTGGGAATCACAATTTCGCGCCATGGTCGTGTCGGTGATCAAGATCACGGATCGTGCTCTGCCGCATATGCGCGCGCAAAAATGGGGCCGCATCATCACCAGCACATCGTCAGGTGTGGTGGCGCCCATTCCCAATCTCGGCGTATCCAATGCTTTGCGCGCGACGCTGGTGGGTTGGTCGAAGACGCTGGCGCGGGAAGTGGCATCTGATGGCATTACTGCCAATGTCATTTTGCCCGGCCGCATTGCGACCCCGCGCATCGCGCAACTCGATTCCGCACGTGCAGGGCGCGAGAAGATCGCCGTCGACGACGTGGTGAAGCAGAGTCTGGCGCAGATTCCTGCTGGCCGCTATGGCGACCCGGCTGAATATGGTGATGTGGCCGCTTTTCTGGCGAGCGCACGCGCATCTTATGTCACGGGCACAATTGTGCGTGTTGATGGTGGCTATATCGCGAGCATTTGAGGCTCGTCTTCACTTTTCCCCTTGCGGGCTGCGTCTGCTTTTCCCACACTGACAAAAAACAAAGTCAGGGAGGATAAAGCATGGCTCTGCTCGAGGGCCGCGTCGCGGTCGTGTCCGGTGGCGGCGGGGATATTGGCGGGGGCATTGCCCGCCGCTTTGCCAAAGAGGGTGCCGCCATTGCGGTCTGCGATGTCTCGCTCGAAAAGGCAGAGGCAGTCGCCGCTGACATTCGCGCCAGCGGCGGGCGTGCGATTGGCATTGCAGTTGATGTCTCGCGGCCTGACCAATGCGAAGCCGCAGCCACGCGCACCCTTGCGGAATTTGGCAAGATCACCACACTCGTCAACGCATCCGCCACTGTATCGCCCGACGGCAATGTCGAAAAAATCGCGCTCGACGATTGGAAGCGCGCGCTGGATGTGAATTTCACCGGCATGTTTCTGATGTGCAAATATACGCTGGGCGCCATTCGTGCGGCGGGGGGCGGCGCGGTGGTGAATATCGCCTCCAGCCACGGTCATTTTGGTCTGCCGGGGCGTACCGCCTATTGCTCGACCAAAGCTGCGGTCATGCATTTCACGCGCGTTCTGGCGATTGATTATGGCCCTGACAATATCCGCGCCAATACCATTTCGCCCGGCCCGATTGATACAGAGCGCTCCTTGCGCCGCTATGGCTCGCGAGAAAATTCCAATCGTGTGCGTGGCGTGGGCCAAGTGCTGGGCCGCACAGGCACAGTCGAAGAAGTGGCTGCTGCCGCGGCTTTCCTGGCGTCTGATGAATCAAGTTTTGTCACCGGCACAGACCTCTTGGTTGATGGCGGGCAGACGTCGTTCAAAGGCTCTTCACTGGAGAGATATTCATCATGAAAAAACTGTCTCTCTGTGGCGCCTTGCTGGCGTGTCTGGTTCCTGCAAGCGCGCATGCGCAAAGTGATTTTTATGCAGGCAAGCGCATCACCATCATTGTGGGCTCTGAATCGGGTGGCGGCTATGACACGCATGCGCGCGTCATGTCGCGCCATTTCGGGCGGTTCCTCTCCGGCAATCCAACGATCATCGTGCAAAACATGCCCGGCGCTGGTTCGATTGTGGCCACCAATTATCTCTACAATGTCGCGCCCAAAGACGGCACGAGTCTTGGCATTATCCAGCGCACCATGCTGACCGCCAAACTGGCGCGGCTGGATGGCGTGCAATTTGATCCGATGCAGATCAATTGGGTGGGCAATCTGACCACCGAAGTGGGCATGGTTGTCTCGTGGCACAATCACCCGGTGAAAACCGCGCAAGATCTTTTTACCAAAGAGCTGATTGTAGGTGGCGCAGGTGTGGCAGCCGATACGGAAGCCACGCCACGTTTGCTCAATGCGGTGCTGGGCACAAAATTCAAGATTGTGTCGGGCTATCGCGGCAATACGAATATCATGTTAGCGCTGGAAAACGGCGAGATTGGCGGGCTGGGTGATTGGGCCTGGCCCAACATTAAAACGCGTCGGCCTGATTTCTTGCGTGACCGCAAGATCAATCTGCTCATGCAGCTTGGTTTTGAAAAGCTGGATGATGCACCGGCTGACATCCCGCTCGTCATGGATTTTGCCAAGACGGATGATGATCGCAAAGTGCTGCAGCTCTATTTCGCGCAAAAGCAGGTGGCGCGCCCCGTCATGGCGCCGCCCGGCGTGCCGACTGATCGCATGCAAACCCTGCGCACGGCATTCAATGCCATGGTGAAGGATAAGGAAGCGATTGCCGACGCCATCCGCTCGGGCGTTGAAATCAGCGCGACGAGTTCGGACGATGTGGGCAAGGTGATGGCGCTGATTGCAGCCACACCACCTCATATTTCTGATCGCCTCGCCGAGGCACTCAAACCGCGGTGAGGTTCTCCTCGCCCAGGGCGTGGGCATGCAGGAAGTCGGCAAGTTCCGCCTCGTCGACTTTCGTGTCTCGCGCAGCCGCCATGAAAAACAATTCTGACAGCGGCGGCTGGATCAGTTTCAACAGCGAGGCCTCCAACAGCAGGAGGTCTCGCGGACGATTGTCGCGGAATGCATCAATCATTCCGCGATGGGCACGGTTATAAAACCGGCGCAACGCCACCCCGAAGGGCGTGTATCCCTGCTGACGCAAATGCGCTCGCAGGAAGGTAATCACATCCAGCGCTTGTCCAAGGCTCTCTCGAGCCTCTGGAGCGCCGGCGGCCCCCCGCAAGGCCGCCATGCGCACGGATGAGACCAGGCACCCGAAGAGCATCATGATGCGCTCCTCCTCAGAGGAATCCGCGATGATTTCCTGTAGAAGCGGGAAACGGAGATCATCTTCGTCAAACGACAACATGGATGTCCTTCGGGGCTCTGGAGTGAGACATCAACCACAGGGGTCTGTCGTTGGTGTCAGGCTCTTAGACGGTTCGGCCGGACAAATATTAAGCGCCGCCGCCCGCTTTTCAGCCCTTTTGCCGCCAAAGCCCCAGCCCGCGCTTGCCCGCCCCTGTGGGCGTGGCATGATTGGCCCATCAGAACGTCAGGGGAGGATGGCATGAAGATCATGGCTTTGGGCTTTCTGGCCCTTATGGCGCTGGTGGGGGCGGGGCAGGCCCCGGCCTCAGCGCAGGATTACCGCGCGCTCCTCGCCGCCCCCGACCGCAGCGAGGCCGACCGCACCAATGATGATAAGCGCAAGGCTTTCGAGCTGCTCGCCTTCGCCGCCCCCAAGACCGGCCAATCTGTGCTCGATATGGGCGCGGGTGGCGGCTATTCGACCGAGCTGATGGCCCGCGCCGTGGGCCCGACCGGCAAGGTCTATGCGCAGAACGGGGCGGCGAGCGAGCGCTTTGCGGCGCGGGCCAAATCTCCCGCCATGGCCAATGTCACAGCACTCACGCGCCCCTTTGATGATCCGCTGCCCGCAGGCACCGAAAAGCTCGATCTGATCACCTTCTTCTTCGCCTATCACGACACGACCTTCATGGAGGTCGACCGGGCCAAGATGAACAAGGCCATGTTTGATGCGCTGAAGCCCGGTGGCTTTCTGGTGATCGCCGACCATTCAGCACGCCCCGGTGAGGGCACAAGTGTGGGCAAGACGACGCATCGCATTGAGGAAAGCGCGCTTGTTGGGGAAGTGACGGCAGCGGGCTTCAAACTGGTTGGCAGCGCCGATTTCCTGCGCAACCCAGCCGACCCACGCGATGTCTCCGTCAATCGCTCCGGCATCAAGAATGATGAGTTTGTTTTGAAGTTTCAGAAGCCGTAATCATCCTACTCACACCGCCACAGAATGGCGTGCGCGGTCGCGCAGCAGATAGGTGTCGAAGGTTGCGGCCACCACGCGGGCGAGCGTTGCCCCTGCCGGGGTGAGTGTGAGCCTGGCACCCTCGCGGGTGATCAGGCCGTCGCGCTGCAAAATGTCGAGCTGTTCATTTTCGGGCAGATACCAGTCAGGCTCGACATCAAAGAAAGCGGCGGCGGCTTCAAGATTGACCGCGCCATCGCACATGATGCGCTCAATCACATAACCGCGCAGACAATCGTCCACGCTCATGGCAAGGCCCTTTGAAACGGGCAGGTGGCCGGCTTCAATGGCGCGCGCCCAAGCGCCCGTCTCCGATTGGTTCTGCACATAGCCAAAGGGTGTGCGGCCGATAGATGTTGCGCCAAAGCCAATCAGGCTGCGCGCATCATCATCCGTATAGCCCTGGAAATTGCGGTGTAGGCGGCCTTCGCGTGCGGCCTTGGCCAGGGAGTCATCAGGCAAAGCAAAGTGATCAATGCCAATCGGCTGATAGCCACCTGCGACGAGGGCTTGCGCAGACAAGCGCGCTTGGGCCGCGCGCTCTTCCGCGCCGGGGAGGGCTGCTTCATCAATCATGCGCTGGTTTTTCGCCATCCATGGCACATGTGCATAGCCAAACAGCACGACGCGGTCGGGTTTCATCGCAAGACATTCTTCGACCGTCTTGCACAGAGCCACTTCCGTTTGTTGGGGCAGACCATAGATGAGATCGTAATTGATCCCCTTCACGCCAGCGGCGCGCAGCTTCTCAGTGGTCTTTTGCACAAGTGCTGCTGGCTGGATGCGGTTGATGGCCGCCTGCACGGTCGGGTCAAACTCCTGCACGCCAAGGCTGGCCCGCGTGAAGCCGAGCGCGTCAATGCGGGCAATCATCTCATCCGTGATGGTGCGCGGGTCGGTTTCAATGGCGCGCTCAGCGCCGGGTGTGAAATCGAAAAGGGCCTCAATTGTGCGGACAATCTTCTCCAGATCTTCAGGATGCACAGCTGTTGGCGTGCCGCCGCCAAAATGCAAATGCGCGACGGCCATGCGCGCGGGCAATTGCGCAGCCACCAAGGCGATCTCGGCGCAGAGATTGTCGACATATGTGCGCACGGGCTGGTAGCGGGCGATCAGCTTCATGTTGCAACCGCAATACCAGCACATCTGCTTGCAGAAGGGGATGTGCACATAAAGCGAGACCGGCTCAGCTGGATCAAGGGCTGCGAGCCAGCTGCGATAGATGTCTTCGGGAAAATTTTTCTCGAAATGCGGCGCGGTAGGGTAGCTCGTATAGCGCGGCACGGCGCGACGCGCATAAAGCGCGAGAAGCGCGGAATCGGCTCCGTGGCGCGGGCGGGGCAGGTCAGGGCGCAAGGCTTTGGTCCTTTGATCGGGGCTTGGCTCACAGCATTATCGGCACACAATGACAGGGCGCGGGCGAGGCGCGCCTTGATCTGAGTCCATGTTTTGGGCGCGGGCCAAAAAAAATCGAGGCGGGGTCCCCCGGCGCTCGGCCAAGCTGCCAAGCTCCGATCTGTTTCTTTTTGCTCGTTTTTTAGGAAGGATCGGCGCGGGCAATAAAAAGGGCGCCGTTGCGGGCGCCCTTTCCTGAGGATCCGGACAGGCTGTTCAGATCAAGACTTTTCCTCGGCGAAAATATCCTTGTCCTTGTTCTCGGGGACAAAGATCAAGCCGATGACGACACAGCCCAGCGCGATCACGATCGGATACCAGAGACCGAAATAGTTATCGCCCGTTTGCGCAATCATGGCGAAGGCGGTGGCCGGCATGAGACCGCCGAACCAGCCGTTGCCGATGTGATAGGGCAGCGACATGCCGGTGTAGCGGATGCGTGTTGGGAAGAGTTCGACAAGCGCTGCTGCAATCGGTCCATAGACCATGGTGACCAGCACGACGAGATAGGTCAGGACTGCGATCAATCCGAGCGTTTGCGCGCGCAGATCAAAGAAGCCTGACATTTTCACAATCGTGTCGTTCTTCACGCCAGCGACAGGATAGCCAGCTGCGCCCAGCGTATCATTCACCGACTTGGTGAAAGAAGCCGGAACGTTTTTGGCATCGTCACCCGTCAGCTTGCCAGCATCGTAAGCAGCGACTTCCTTGTCGCCGATGCGGATCTTGGCAGTCTGGCCCTTGGTGCCCTGCTCAACCGAATAATTCACCGACGAGCGTGCGAGTGTTGCTTTGGCAATGTCGCAAGACGAGGTGAACTTGGATGTGCCGGTCGGGTTGAACTGGAACGAGCATTCGTCCATGTCGGCCAGCACGGTGACCTTGGTGTTCTGCTGTGCCTTGTACAGCATCGGATTGGCTGTTTCCGAAATATACTTGAACACCGGGAAGTAGGTGATCGCCGCCAGCAGCATGCCAGCCAGAATGATCGGCTTGCGGCCGATGCGGTCTGACAGTGAGCCGAAGATGACGAAGCCAGCGGTGCCAAGGATCAGCGACCAAGCGATGAGCACGTTGGCGGTGAACATGTCGACGCGCAAAATGCTCTGCAGGAAGAACAGCGCGTAGAACTGGCCCGTGTACCAGACAACGGCCTGACCGGCGACGAGGCCAAGCAGAGCGATGACGGCAAATTTGGCGTTCTTCCACTGGCCGAAAGCTTCCGACAAAGGCGCCTTCGACTGCTTGCCTTCGTCCTTCATTTTGGTGAAGGCCGGGCTTTCTTCCATCTGCATACGAATCCAGACCGAGATCGCGAGCAGGAAGATCGACAGCAAGAAGGGAATACGCCAGCCCCATTTGGCGAAGTCGGCTTCACCCGTCCAGGAGCGCACGCCCAAGATCACCATCAGTGACAGCAGCAGGCCGAGCGTTGCAGTGGTTTGAATCCAGCTGGTGAAATAGCCGCGACGACCGGCAGGTGCGTGTTCAGCAACGTAGACAACCGCGCCGCCATATTCGCCACCCAGTGCAAGACCTTGCAACATGCGCAATGCGATGAGGGTGACAGGCGCGAGCCATCCGATCTGCTCATAAGTGGGCAGGCAGCCGACGATGAAGGTCGACGCACCCATGATGAGAATGGTCATCAGAAACGTGTATTTGCGCCCGACCATATCGCCGAGGCGACCAAAGAAGAGGGCGCCGAAGGGGCGCACCAGAAAGCCCGCCGCAAAGGCAAGAAGCGCGAAGACATTTCGCGTGGCTTCCGGGAAGGATGAGAAAAATTGCGCGCCGATAATCGCGGCGAGCGAGCCGTAAAGATAAAAATCATACCATTCGAAAATGGTGCCGGCAGATGAAGCCAGAATGACGCGCTTTTCTTCGCGCGTCATAGGTCTTGCGCGCTCGGCGGGAGCGGGAACAGCAATGGACATGACGTCTCCTCTCTTTCGCACACGGCCTTTCTGGATGGCCATGAAACGGGACGGAGACAGTCAGCTGTTGTCAGTCATCAAGGTCTAATAACAAACCGGTTATTGGTCTGTGGCTCACGCATCTTTGAACGTGACTTAGCCCATCATGCCCCAATCGGCTGGCACGACGCCTTCGGCCACGCCCTTGCGCACGTAATAGTTCCACAATTTGCCGACGTGGAAATCACGCATTTCATGCTTGTTGATTTGCACGAGTTCTTCTTCTGTCAGTGGCAAAGGCTCGGCGCCTGATTGCAGGACTTGAATGTAAGCCTTGGCATTTTCTTCAAAATGCACGGCATCCACCAGAAGAGCAGGCACGCTTTCAGCGACCAAAGTCAGCCCATGTCCGCGCATCAGCACGGCGTGGTGGGGGCCCAGTGTCTTGGCCAGTGCCGCGCCTTGTTCTTGCTCTTTGATGTGGCTCGGATCGGGATGGGTCGGGATGCCGCTTTCCCAGCGCACAGCACGCGCGCGCATGAGGCCCAGTTGCACGCCTTTCATCATGGTGAAGGCAATGGCCAGTTCCATATGGCAATGGAGCACGCTTTCCACATCGGGTCGGGCTTTGAGCACTTCAAGATGGAGCGCCAGTTCAGCTGGCACTTTGCCTTCGCCTTCAACCACATTGCCTTCGTAATCGACGACGAGCAGGCGCTCCGGGGAAAGTTCGGCGCGGGAATCAAGACCCGTCTGGATCAGAAACGTTTCGCCACCGGGCAGGCGCGTGGCGACATGGCCGGAATAATCCAGAATGCCTTCGGCCACGAGAATGCGCGTGGCAGCCGCCACTTCTTTGCGCAACTGGTTATGAATCGTGTTGAGATTGGAGGCCATTATTTACCTGTATTGTTGTTTTGTTCGATGCCGCCGATGATCTCTTGCAGGCGTGCGGCGATGCTGGGCGGTGTTGACACGATGTCAGCCACAATGCGCTGCATCTCTTCACCCGAGACAGGCTGAATATCGAGATTTTCTTTCTTCGCGACATCGAGGAAAGCGGGATCTTTCATCATGCGATCAAAATTGCTGCGCAGGAGTTTCACGCGATCATCTGGCACGCCGGGTGTCGTGAAGATCGGGCGCCCGATGGTGGTGGACGCTGACAAAAGCTTCAGCACCGCGCGGTCTTCAGCAGTTTTGGCGAGATCCATCAGGAGCGGCACATTGGGCAGGTCAGGGGCTTTGAACAGGCCGATCTGCACGAGGATGGTCAGCTTGCCTTCTGCGACCCATTGCGGACGGGTGGATTTCCACGCGCCCCATGAATTCGAGCCGCGTCCCGCGACTTCGCCGCGTTCCATCGCGAGATTGATGTCGTTACCACCGGGGTAACCGGTGATGATCTTGAATTTTGTGCCCAGCAGCGCGTTCATGGCCTTGGGATATTGCGAGGACGTCGAGCCGCCTGTGGCGCCCAGCGGAATTTCGATGCGCTTGGCGTCTTCGATATTTTTGACCGGGCTCGTCGAGAGAATGGCGGTGGTGTTGTTGTCGGCTGCCGGATTGCCAATGTAGATCAGCTCGCGCGTATCAATCTTGAGCTGTTTGTCGCCCATGGCTTGCTCGACCGAGAGTGATTGATCGGCGGTGGCAAGCACCGTGCCGTCACGCGGACCAGCGGTATAGAGCCAGGTCACAGCGGTGCGGCTGCCGCCACCCGGCATGTTGCGCGGCACAATGACCGGATTGCCGGGGAGATAATTGCCAAATTGGCGGGCCACAAGGCGCGCATAAAGATCATACGTGCCACCGGCTGAATAGCCGATGATCATGTCGATCTTTTTTCCTTTGTAGAACTCATCGCTGCTTTGGGCTTGCGCTGGCAGCGCGCCAAGTGCCGCAGCGAAAGCGAGGCCGATGCGACCCGCCCGGAATGTTCCGGTCATGATGTCCTCCCAACGCTTTTTGTTTGGCTCGCTCTTTTGAGGCGGGCTTATCTGGGGTCAGGATAGGCGAAAGGTGGCATGGCGTCCAACCGCCTTTGCCTTTGACAGACGTCGGCCGCCTGCTAGCCTCAGGTCACCGTGAAAACACGGGAGAGTCCGGGCAACCGGGCGCCTAGAATATCAGGGAGAGAGCCCATGACCGAACCCCGTAACGGGTCGGGCACCGACCGTCGCCGTTTCCTCAAGGGAGCAGCGCTGGCGGGAGCCGCACCTGCCATTGCCGCCACCACATCCGTCGCACAAGCCCAAGTGGCCGCGCCGCGTCATCTTCCCTCAGCTCTGCCACCGAACGCGCATCAGATCGCGGCGGAAACACACACGCCCGGCCCTATTGAAAACCGCATCGGCGGCAAGCCGGGTTCGGATTTCATGGTCGATGTCATCAAGACACTCGATATCAAATACACGCCCTCTAATTGCGCCTCATCTTTCCGCGCTTTGCATGAATCGATCATCAATTACGGCGACAACAAAGCGCCGGAATATCTGTCTTGCATGCATGAAGAGTCGGGCGTCGGCATGGCGCATGGTTATTTCAAAGTGACCGGCAAGCCGCTGATGACCATGGTGCATGGGACGGTTGGTCTGCAGCATGCAACGATGGGCATTTACAATGCCTGGTGCGACCGCGTGCCGGTCATCATCATTGGCGGCAACGATCTGGATGCGGCGTCACGCCCACCCGGTGTGCCAACCTTCCATGCTGCACAAGACATCAACACGATTGTGCGCGATTATACCAAGTGGGATGACATGCCCACGTCTCTGCAGGCTTTCGCGCAAAGCATGGTGCGTGGCTACAAGATCGCCATGACGCCACCCTACGGGCCGGTGGCGATTTCACTCGATGCCGGTCTGCAGCAAGAGCCGATTGGCGCGCATAACTCGGGTCTCTACATTCCCAAATTCACCATGCCATCGCCCCCTGCAGGTGAAATGGGCGCGGTGAAGGATGCGGCCAAAATGCTGTTGGCAGCTGAAAATCCGGTGATCGTGGCAGATCGCGCCGCGCGCACACCCAATGGCATTCGCCTGCTTGTTGAATTGGCTGAGCTTCTGCAAGCCCAAGTCGTTGACCAAGGCGGGCGCATGAATTTCCCCAACACGCATTATCTTGCGCGTGGTGCGGGCGTTACCGCACAGGCGGATTTGATTCTCGGCCTTGAACTGTCTGACTTCTGGGCTGTGGTGAACTCCTACACAGATAATGGCGAGCATGGCATTGGCTATAATTCCGCCAAGGCCAAGGCCGGTGTGAAGCTGATCTCGATCTCCTCGGTCGAATTGCTCACCAAAGCCAATTATCAGGATTTCCAGCGCTTCCAGTCGGTCGACATTTCCATGCCCGCCGATGCCGAAGCGACATTGCCGGCTTTGATTGAAGCTGTGAAATCGCAGATGACATCCGAGCGGCGCGCGCAAAATGATCAGCGTGCGGAAAAAGCCAAAAAGGCTTTTGCTGATATTCGCGGTCGTGAAACGGCGGCGGCTGCTGTGGCATGGGATGCAAGCCCCATTTCCACTGCGCGTTTGTGCATGGAGCTCTACAACCAGATCAAGGATGAAGACTGGTCGCTTGTTGCCTCCGAAGGCAATGTGTCGAACTGGCCCAACCGCCTCTGGAAGATGGAAAAGCACCATCATTGGCTCGGCCGCTCAGGCGGTTATGGCGTGGGCTATGGTGCGCCTGCCTCTGTGGGTGCAGCGCTGGCCAACCGCGATCTGGGCCGCTTCTCGGTGTCGATCCAATCCGATGGTGACTTGATGTTTGCGCCGGGCGTTTTGTGGACAGCAGCCAAACACAAAATCCCGTTGCTCTCGGTCATGCACAATAACCGCGCATGGCATCAGGAAGTCATGCATGTGCAGCGCATGGCGAGCTTCCGCAATCGTCCGTCCAATTACGGCAATGATGCGGGGCCGATTGGCACGATGATCCAGAACCCGGACATTGAATATCACAAGCTGGCGGAATCGATGGGCTGGTGGGCGAAGGGTCCGATCAAGGATCCAGCGCAGCTTGGTCCGGCGATCAAGGAAGCCATGGCGGTGGTGAAGTCGGGCCAGCCCGCACTTCTCAACGTCTGGACGCAGCCACGCTGATCGGGAGAGAAACCATGAAGAAGCTCGTTTACGCTGCACTCGTTGCAGCCACAGCATGTGGCCTCTCGTCCGCTTTCGCGGGTGATGCGACCAAGGGCAAGGCCACTTTTGTAGGCAAAGGTTGCTGGCAATGTCACGGCTATGAAGGGCAGGGCGGGTCAGCTGGTCCGCGTCTGGCCAATACGCAATTGCCGGAGGATGGTCTGATCTCATTCGTGCACAATACGAATGGCATCATGCCGCCCTTTTCGGAAAAGCTGATCTCGGATGCAGAGCTGTCGGATATTTACGCCTATCTGCAATCACGACCAAAGCCTGCGGATCCCAAAACAATTCCGCTGCTGAATTTGAAGTGACATCAATCGGCGGTCCTGCAAGGGGCCGCCTTTATTCTTTGGGGAATAACAGATGAAAAAATCATGTCTGGCACTTGCTGTCGCTGCTCTTCTGACAAGCCCGGCGCTGGCCGCTGAACCGTTTCGCCTTTCATCGCCGATCTTCAAAGATGGCGACGTGCTGCCCAAAAAATACGGTGGCATCAGCCCTGCCAATAAAAATTGCGTGGGTGAAAATATCTCGATCCCGCTGCAATGGACCAAGGGGCCTGAGGGCACCAAGTCTTATGTGCTGATGATGGTTGATCTGGCGGGTCGATTGGGCGCGGGCGTTGAGCATTGGCTGGCTTATGGCATTCCAGCCGATGTGACGAAGCTCGATGAAGGCATGCATTCCAAGGCACAGACCTTCATCACGGGTGGCGCGGCTGGCAATGACACGCAGCTCTATTTCGGCCCTTGCCCCTCGCCGGGCTCGGGCATGCACCATTATGTGATCACATTGGTGGCGACTGATCTGGCGCCAGGCGAGCTGAAGCCCGGTCTCAAACGGGACGAGATCATCAAGGCCATGGCTGGCCGCGGCAAAGCGGTCACCGATATGGTGCTGAAACAGGAATATCTGCCCTGAAACAAGAACGGCATCGGTCTTGCTCTGAGAGTGTCCTCCACCCATATTGAGGGCATGATGAGCAAAACCGATCCTGATCTCGCCAAAATGATCGACGAGATTGCCCAAGAGATGCGCGCGCGCACAGATCGCGGGCGTGTGGCGAGCTATATTCCCGAGCTTGAGAAAGTTGATCCCGCGCATTTTGGCATGGCGCTGGTCGATCTTGATGGCCAGGTGCATGTGGGCGGCGATGCGGATCTGCCCTTTTCGATCCAGAGCATTTCCAAAGTGTTCACGCTGACGCTGGCTTTGGGTCGCGTGGGCGATCGCCTGTGGCGCAAGGTCGGGCGCGAGCCGTCTGGCAACAAGTTCAATTCCATCGTGCAGCTCGAACATGAGCAAGGCGTGCCGCGCAATCCCTTCGTCAACGCTGGCGCCATTGCGGTGACGGATGAGATTCTCTCAGGCCGTCAGCCGCGCGAAACTTTGGGCGAGATTTTGCGCTTCCTGCAATTTCTGGCCGATGACGAGACGATCTATATTGATCACGAAGTGGCGGCGTCCGAAAAGCGCACGGGCTTTCGCAATGCCGCTTTGACCAATTATATGAAAAGTTTCGGCGTCATCGAAAACCCGGTTGAATATACGCTGGGCGTCTATTTCCATCACTGCGCGATTGCTATGTCGTGTCGGCAATTGGCCAATGCGGGGTTGTTTCTGGCGAGCGATGGCCGCCATCCGGTGCGCGGACATTCCGTGGTCTCGTCTGAACGCGCGCGGCGTATCAATGCGCTGATGATGACGTGCGGCCATTATGATGGCTCGGGCGAATTTGCCTATCGTGTCGGCCTGCCCGGCAAGAGCGGTGTGGGCGGCGGCATTCTGGCGATTGCGCCAGGGCGCGCATCCATTGCGGTCTGGGCGCCGGGACTGGATGAGACCGGCAATTCGCATCTGGGCCGCGTTGCGCTGGAAGAATTGGCCAAGCGCACGGGCTGGTCGGTTTTTGGCCGTTAAATCCGGTCGAGTTCAAATTTCGCCACGCTGATGGCCAGCCATGCGCAGCCAGCGAGCAACAAAGCACCGATGACATAAAAGCCATTGGCCAGACCAAACCATTGCACCACATAGCCCATGACAATGGGCGTGACGATGGAGGCCAAGCGATTGTTGGTGACGCGAAGTCCCACAATCGAGCCTTGCACATCACGTGGAACAGCGCGCGCCTGCAGCGCAAACATCATCGGCTGCACGATGCCTTCCGAGAGGCGACGCACAGCATGAGCGGCAGCCAGCAGAACGAACATTGAGCCCAGCAGTGGCGTGAGCGAGAGCAGCAGAATTGAGCTGGCGGTAAAGCCAATCATCATCCAGGCCATCGACAGGCGGTTGAAGTAGCGCACCATCAGAGAGCCGAGCCCGTTGAAAATTTCGGCAAAGGAAAACAGCGAGCCAATCATGGTGCCGGTGTAGCCCAGCTCTTTCAGATAGACGATCAGAAACGAGCCTTCGGCTGCATTGGTGGCGTGGCGGGTGAAGGAAATGGCGAGTGTAAAGGCCACAGCTGGAATGACAGCCAGTTTGAACGAGCCCGTATAATCAGACAGTTTTGGCAGAATATCGCGCCATGACACTTTGCCGACCACGCTTTCTGCTTTTTGCGGGTTTTCAATCCGCGACACAGAAAAGAACATGCAGGCGGACCAGGCGGTGATGCCCAAAAAGGCAATGCGCGGGCCGGTGAGATCCCATAACAGGCCCATCAAAAGGGGCGCGAAAATCGTGCCGATGCGCGAGTAGAACGAAAATGTGCCGATGCGGCCAGGGTCGCCACCCGTCACCAGCGCGATCATTGTCTGTGCGCCGATCCAGGTCATGTTGCTGGCAAAGCCAATGAGCATTTGCAGGATGATCATCAACGGCAGCCACGGCAGCAGCGGATAGACGGCTGCGAGCAAGCCCGTCATGGCGGTGAAGAACAGCATGACACGGCGTGTGCCCAGCCGATCCATCAGCGCGCCGCCGTGAATGGCGAGAAAGAATGTGAGGGCCGATCGTGCGCCCACCAGAATGCCGATTTCGGCGGGCTCCGCGCCTTGCAGCACGGCCCAGAGTGGCACGATGAAGGTGAGCAGTTCCGACTGGCCCATGCTGAACAGGCCGGCGGCATAGGTGGCTGGCAGGCTGGAGAGGTGCGGTGCCGGCGTGCC
Organism: Beijerinckiaceae bacterium; assembly: GCA_947452005.1. GTDB lineage: Bacteria > Pseudomonadota > Alphaproteobacteria > Rhizobiales > Beijerinckiaceae > Terripilifer. Next base: position 45,627 of record CANGBC010000004.1, read on the forward strand.
GGTCTGTTCGTCTTGCCTCTGAGCCAACGCAGTGACCTTCCTTGTTCTGATTGTTCTGTCCGCTCTAGAGCATGGCCAATCGACTTGGCAAGGGGTAGGGCGCGACATTACTCTGGGTGATGATGAAACGCCTCGTCTTTGCTCTTGTCTGTGCTTGGATCTGCGTGCCTGCAAATGCAGACACGTGGCTTTTGCACAATGGCACCATCACCACGCAGGATGCAGCGGGCGAGGTTTCGGCGCTGCTGGTCGAGGGCGAGACCATTATCGGTGTGGGCGAGGCGCAGGCGCTGCGTGCGCAAGCCAAGGGAGCTGCGCGCGAGATTGATCTGCAAGGTCGGCGCGTCATTCCGGGGCTGATTGATTCTCACATTCACGCCATTCGCGCAGGCCTCACCTTTGCGCAGGAAGTTGACTGGGCGGATGTCCCCAATCTGACAGAGGCCTTGGCGCGCATCAGCGATGTCGCGGCGCGCCGCCCAGATGATGCATGGATCGTTGTGCCCGGTGGCTGGAACGCGCAGCAATTTGACGAGAAGCGCGCACCAACACGCGCCGAGATTGAAGCGGCGGCACCGGGGCGTCCCGTCTATGTGCAAATGTCTTATGCGGGTGTGCTGATGTCGGCGCGCGGTCTGACTTTGCTGGGTCTCTCGCGCGATGAAGATCTGCCCGGTGCGGCGCGTTTCGAGCGTGATCCGCAAGGCCAGATGACCGGCTGGATTTTGGGCGATCTCCCCGCCATTGTGGACTTATATGAGCGGCTGCCAAAACCCTCTCTGCAAGAAGCCAAACGTGGCACGCAGGCGTTTTTCCGTGCGCTCAATCGCTTGGGTGTGACAGGCGTGTCTGATCCGGGCGGGCATAATCTGAGCCTGCATCAATATGCAGCCGTGCAAGAGCTGGCAGGCGAGGGCGCTTTATCTGTGCGTGTGCGCGCGTCCCTTTGTGCGCCGCGTGCCGGGCAGGAATTGGCCGATTTCCAGATGCTCGCCAAATACAGCCCGATGTTTGCAGGCGACGATTTTTTTCGTTTCAACGGCATTGGCGAATGCGTGACATGGGGCCTTTATAATAACGACACGCCAAGCGCCGAACAGCTGACGGAATTTGAAGAGGTCGCGCTTTGGGCGGCACGCGCCGGGCTGGGTCTGACGATCCATTGGAACAATGAAGCCTCGATCCATCATCTGCTGGATGCTTTCGCACATGTGCGCGCGCAGGTGGATTATGCGCCTTTGCGCTGGTCGATTGCCCATGTGCATGATGCACGCCCGCAAACGCTCGCGCGGATGAAAGAGCTGCAGCTTGGCTGGCTCGTGCAAAACAGATTGTATTTTGCAGCGCCCGCTTTTCTGGCGCGCTATGAGGCTGAGCGTCTCAGCGCCTTGCCGCCCCTCAAAGAGGCCTTGGCGCTGGGCTTGCCGGTGGGCGGTGGCACAGATGCGGATCGCGTCATGTCCTACAACCCGTTTGTTGCGCTGCGCTGGATGCTGGATGGGCGCACCATTGCCGGGCAGGCGACGCGGGAGGCGGCGCAAATTCCGACCCGTGAAGAGGCGCTGCGCATCTGGACGCAAGGCTCCGCCTGGTTCTCCCATGAGGATGCGCGCCGGGGTGTGCTCAAAATCGGGGCCTTGGCCGATCTCGCCGTTTTGTCGGAGGATTATTTTGCCCTGCCGGTGGAAGATCTGGCGCGCATCCGCGCCGATCTGACCATGGTGGGTGGGCGCATTGTCCATGCCGCGGGTGATTTTGCCCCGCTCGCCTCACAATAGAGCGAGCGCTCTGGACGGGGGCAGCGTTCTGGGCCAGATTTGCCCCCAAGAAAGCGGCCAACAGCTTTCGGGAGGGGGAGATGAACGTTTTTCTATTGATCCTGCACGGGCTGTGCGCCGTGGCTCTTCTGGGGGCTATTTCGCATCAGACGGTGTCGGCCTGGTGGCCAGCGCGCAAGGCCATGGGCTTTGGCCCGAGCTTTCGCGCGGTTCAAGGCGCCAAATTCACCAAAGCCATTGTGATCCTTTTCCTCATCACCTTCGTTCTGGGGGCCATCATCTATCCGCCCTATCGCCTGCATGGGCGCACCTATCTTGAGACCATGCGCATGTGGACGGTGAATGGCTCTTTTGAATTGAAGGAGCAGTTTCTCGCGCTGAGCCTTGGCATGTTGCCCTTCTATTGGCACGTCTGGCGGCAGCCGCTGGATGAAGCGCTGACCTTGGCGCGCAAAATGTCGAGCGCCCTGATTTTCTTCGCCGTCTGGTTCGGCTTTATCACGGGCCATGTCGTCAACAATGTGCGGGGGATTTTCTGACATGCTCAGCGCAAGACTGACACCGATTTTCTCTGCTGCTTTCGCGATTGCTTATGTCATCGCGGAGCAGAATAATTTTGCGCTCTTCACCTATCATCCGCGCATTGATGAATGGGGTTTCTTGACGCAGGCCCCGCGCAACGGGCCGGGCATGTATTGGTATGGGTGGTTGGGTACGTCCATTGTTGCTGCGGGTGCGGTAACGGCGGCCTCCATCCCCTTCGTGCGCACGCGCTCCGTGCCCGTGGTGATCGGCTGGGCTGTGCCGCTCGTCATCATGGTGCTGTTTGTCTATTTGCTGCGCGCTTTCTTCTTCCGCTGAAAGGCTTGGGTCCATGTTCAAGAAACACGCTTGTTTCGGGCTTCTTTTGATCAGCCTGGCTGCGCCAGCTTATGCCGGTGGCGATGATGTCGAGCCAGGTCTGGGCGACCCTGCTGATGGCCCGCCTTTCTTTGGCGAAGCGCTCAACATCAAGGCGCGCAAGCCGATGGCGGATGTTCTGGTGCGGGCCGAGTTTGGCAAAGGTCAGGCGATTCTGGCGCGTACCGATGCTGAGGGGAAATTCCGCTTTGGCGCTTTTGGCCGCACGGTCGATCCCAATTCGATTCAATTCACCTGCAGCATAAAAGGCTTCAAGCCGGTGGATCTGATCCGCCGGCCTGGCCCTCGCGATGAATCGCCGATTGAATTGCAGTGTTTGCTTGAGCCGGAGTGATTATTCCGGAACGGGCGCGCCTTGCAGATCCATGATCTCGATGACATTGCGATCGGGATCGTGGAAATAAGCGCTGCGGCCGCGGAATGTGCCGTGCTCGCGGTCTTCTTCCTTGAAGACGCGGATGTTCTTTTCAGCGAGAAATTTCTTCATCTGGTCGTAGCGCTCGCCGCGATAGATGAAGGCTGTGTGGATGTCGTGCTTGTCACCGGGGTTCACATCAATCGGATTTTCCGAATAGGTGAGCACGAAATAGACGTCCTCGCAGCGCATGAACACCATATGGCTGTTCCGGCGCACTTTGGTGAGCCCCAGAATGCCCGTGTAGAAGGCTTCCGACCGGTCAAGATCTTTGACGGGAATGGCGAAGTGGAGAACGGCTTCAGCTTTCATGGTGTCTCGCCCCAGTTTGTTGTTTTGCCGAGAGGTTAGGATGCAAGCTGCGGGTTGGCAAGCGGGCCGCTGATTGCTACCTTCTTCTCAAAGGTCCACCAGTGGCCTCAGGGGAGATAAGAAAATGAAGCGTGCCTTCCACCGGGCCCTGGTCTCGACATCCGCGATCCTGCTCGCCGCCACGGCCTCTCTGTCGGCGGCCCGGGCTGATGCCATTGAGGATTTTTACAAGGGCAAAACGCTGAGCCTCGTTGTCTCCTCCTCCACGGGTGGTGGCTATGACACGCTGGCGCGCCTGCTGACACGCTTCCTCACGCGCCATCTCCCCGGACAGCCCAATATTGTGGTGCGCAACATGCCGGGCGCTGGCGGCATTGTCGCCACCAATCATCTCTACACTTTGGCGCCCAAGGACGGCACCGTGATTGGCGCTGTGCAGAACAACACGCCTTTCGAGCCGCTGTTTGGCACCAAGGAAGCGCAATATGATCCCACCAAATTCAACTGGCTGGGTTCGCCCTCCGTTGAGACCAGCATTCTGACAGTCTGGCACACATCCCCCGTCAGCACGCTTGCAGAAGCGCAAAAGAAAGAGCTGACCATGGGCTCATCGGGCGCCAATTCGACGCCGAGCTTTTATGGCCGCCTGCTCAATGAAACATTGGGCACCAAGCTCAAGCTGATCGTTGGTTATCCGGGCCAGAATGACGCGCTGCTGGCGATGGAGCGCGGCGAGCTCGATGGTTATCCGAGCGTCTTCTACAATTCCCTTGTCTCCACGCGCCCGACTTGGCTGCCGGAAAAGAAGGTCAAGCTGATCGTGCAATATGGTGCCGAAAAGCTGCCGCAATTGCCCGACGTGCCGTTCGTTCTTGATCTTGTGAAGAATGAGGAAGATCGCCAGCTGTGGCGCGCGGCCGTTGGCCCGATTGCCACGGGTCGTCCCTATTTGCTGCCGCCGGGCGTGCCTGCCGATCGCGTGATCGCCATGCGCAAAGCCTTTTGGGATGCGATCAACGACAAGGAATTCCTGAGCGAACAGGCCAAGGCCAATCTGGGTGCGGATACGCCGCGCACGGGTGAGCAAATTCAGGATATTATCGTGACGTCTTATCGTTCGCCGCCAGCCGTGGTTGAGCGCTTGAAGAAGCTCCAGCAGAGCCAATAAGGGGACAGAACATGCTCGACAAGAACAAGGCGCTGAGCGCCACCCCCGCAGAGATGATTGCACGTGCTGAAGCGATGGTGCCGGTTCTGGCCTCTCGCGCCTCACAGGCCGAGTCGCTGCGTCGTTGCCCGGATGAAACCATTGCTGATTATGTGGCGTCCGGCCTGCTGCGCGTATGCCAGCCGGTGCTGTATGGCGGTTATGAAATGGGTTATGACGTGCTGTGCACGATCATCCAGACTTTGGCGCGCGGCTGCGCCTCGCAGGCCTGGACCTATATGGTGCTGGCCGACAATCCGCTCAAACTGGCGACCTTCTCCAAGCAAGCGCAGGATGATGTCTGGGGCAAGGATGATACGCAGCGCGTCGGCGTGGCTGTGGCAGCGGTTGGCAAAGGCACGCGCGCTGAAGGCGGCATCACCTGGGAAGGCCTGCATGGCTTCTCGAGTGGCATCGACCATGCCCATTGGCTGATCTGCGGCGGCTCGATCACCGAAGCTGATGGCTCCAAGACCGGTTGCATGGTTTTGATCCCCAAAACCGATGTCACAGTGATCGACGATTGGAAAGTCGTTGGCCTGGCGGGCACAGGCTCGAAGAGCTTCAAGGTTGATGGCGCGTTCATTCCAGATCACCGCATCATCATGAAAAAAGATTATGACGCCGGCACTACGCCTGGCGCTGAAATGCACCATTCGGCGGTGTTTCGCATGCCGCGCGGTGGTGTCTCGGCGGCCAGCTATACAGCGGCGGCCCTTGGGTCTGCGCAGGCTTTGCTCAAGACCTATTATGAATATACCGCGCCGCGTAAATCACGCGGCAAGGCTATGGCGGATGAGCCCGGCACGCAAATGCTGATTGGTCTGGCCTCTGCCGAGCTGGAAGCAGCTGACCGCATGTATATGGGCGTGTTGCGCGAGACGATGGAAGTGCTCGAGCGTGGCGACAAAGTCTCGAAAGAGATGCAGGTGCAAGGTAAGCGCAATTGCTGCTATGCCGCGCAACTTGCCATGCAGGCCGCGCAGAAAATCTTCAATGCAGCAGGTGGGCGTGCACTGTTTCTGGATAGCCCCATGCAGCGCCAGTTCCGCGATTGTTTTGCCGCCTCCGCGCATCACTCGCTGTCGTGGGATTCCGCTGCGATGGAATATGGCAAGTACCAGCTTCAGGCGCATCAGAAGCACTAAAGCAAAAGCGCGGGCGCGAGATTATATCGCGCCCGCAAGCCACGCCGCGATGCCTGCGGCAGACGTTGCAGCCAAAACCTGCAACATGCCGGCCTTCAGCCGGAAAATCGCCAAAGCCGCACCACAGCTCAAAGCCAGCGCCGCCGGATTGACGGAGGCCAGCACAGGCAGATCCATGCCGTGCCATGTCTGCGTTTGCGAAAACAGGGTGTGAACGGCAAACCACACAGCCAGATTGAGAATGACGCCGACTACAGCGGCTGTAATGGCGGACAGCGCGCCTGCCAGCGCGCGGTTGTCGCGCAATTGTTCAATGAAGGGCGCGCCCAGAAAAATCCACAAGAAGCAGGGCGCAAAGGTGACCCATGTTGCGATCAGCCCGCCAATTGTGCCCGACAGCAAAGGTGATAAAGAGCCCGCGTCGCGGAACGCACCCATGAAGCCCACAAATTGCAACACCATGACGAGGGGCCCCGGCGTGGTTTCGGCCATGCCAAGACCATCGAGCATTTCGCCAGGCTTCAGCCAGTGAAAATTCTCAACCGCCTGCTGCGCCACATAGGCCAGCACCGCATAAGCGCCACCGAATGTCACGACAGCCATTTTTGAGAAGAAGAGCGCGATTTGCGAAAAGATGTGGCCTTCACCCAGCGCCATGATCAGCGCGGCGACAGGTGCGATCCAGAGCATGGCAGCACAAAGTGCGGCGATGTACGCGCCACGCCGCATCGCTGCGGTTTGTGACATCGTATCATCGAGAAGGCTCGGGTGATCCTGTGACTTCGTGGCGTGATGGCCATTCGCGCCGGTGAAGGCTTGATGGTTCATGCGCGCACCCATAAAGCCGATTACCCCTGCGGCCAGAATGATCAACGGGAAGGGCACCTGAAACAGAAGCAGCGCCAGAAAAGCGCCAGCTGCGAGGCCCTGCATGACGCGGTTTTTCAGCGCGCGTTTGCCAACGCGCACGACAGCCTCGACCACAATGGCGAGCACGGCAGCCTTCAGGCCAAAAAACAGAGCGGCGACAAAGCCCACGCTCCCAAACAGCGCATAGATATAGCTCAGCGCCATGATTGCGATGATGCCAGGCAGAATGAACAGGAGCCCGGCTACCAGTCCGCCGCGCACGCCATGCATCAGCCAGCCAATATAAGTGGCCAATTGTTGCGCCTCGGGACCGGGCAGCAACATGCAATAATTCAACGCGTGCAAAAATCGCGTCTCGGAAATCCAGCGCTTCTCGTCGACCAGAATGCGATGCATGACGGCAATCTGCCCGGCAGGACCGCCGAAGGACAGGGCAGCCACACGGACCCAAACGCGCAGCGCTTCACTCCATGAAATGCCGTGATCCTGCATGCCCGCCCCCTGCCTCAAATTGTGCGGCTTAGAGGCGGGTCTGCGAGGCCAATGTCAATCTCACTCGGGTGGTGGCGTGCGGCGGATTTTCTTTTTCCGCACAACATGCCGGCGCGTTGCGGTGCGCCGAACGGTCGGCACACCGGTTTCGCGCGCCACGGTCGGGCCGGTTGCGGCCCCCACAACGCCGCCTGCGACAGCGCCCACTGGGCCGCCCACCGCAGCGCCCGCCAAAGCGCCGACGCCCGCGCCGCCCACGCGTTCTTGCGTGGTGTTGCAGGCAGCCAGTGCCAAGGCCGATCCAGATGCAAAAAGAACAAGCAGGAGTTTTTTGCTGTTTGCCAATGTCATGGCCGAGCCTCCTTTGCCCCCGTTGCGCAACACGAGTGAAAGGCTCTGGTTCCTCGCACCTGACCGTATGGCGCAAAGACCGTGAGCGGAACGCAAGCCCATGACGGGCGTTCGTGTCATCTGAGCTTTGTAACGGGATGGCGAGGAGGATTTCATGGCCAGTGTGATGGGAGACAGTGATCTTCGCCGGCTGGAGCGCGAAGCAGAAAATGCCCGCGCGCGTCTGCACGAAACCATTGCCGAGATTCGTGACCCGCGCACGATCGACAATGCCAAGCTGGAGATGAAACATCGTGCCAATGAGGTGAAGGATCGCGCCTTGGAGTTTGTGCGCGAGCGGCGCGACGATGCGATGGAGAGCGGGCGTTCGCAATGGTCAGATTTTTCGCGACGTGTGCAAATGAATGCGATGAACAATCCATGGCCGGTGCTGATGATTGGTGCTGGACTTGGCTGGCGCCTGTGGAAACGCCCGCCTGTGACAAGCGTGCTGATCGGGACAGGGCTTTGGCAGCTGTTCAAAAACTGGGATTCCGTGTCCGATCCCGATGTCAGCCAAATTGAGCGGCCCATAGCTGGTGTCGGTGAAACATTGACGCACGCCAAAGATGCCGTGGCCGCGCGTGTGTCTGATGTGGCGGATCGTGTTCAGGCGAGCGTGCAGCCCGTGATTGAACGTGCAGCGCCCTTGTTTGATGAGGACAATCGCGCGCGCCTGGGCATGCTGGCGCTGATGGCAGGCGCCGGGCTTTGCGTCGGTGGCCTGTTGCGCAATTCGCAAACCGCACAGCGCATGATGGATGAAGCCCGCGAGACGGCGCGCAACTTGGGCGAGTCGATTTCAGAGCTAGGTGATGAAATGGTGCCTGTGCGCAGTGCGCAGGACATGGCGGCCGAACACCCTTTGCTCCTGTCGATCATGGGCGTGGCCATTGGCGCTGTGCTGGGTGGCATGATCCGGCAGATGCCGACAGCCGGGGCTATTTCTGACCGCGCCACGCAGGTGGCTGAAAGTCTGCGCGAAACCGTGACGGGTGAAATGCCGCAGCACCGCGAGGCGCAAGCCCAGCGCGACCGCGTGATGGTTCACTCGCATTGAGGGGCAGGCCCTATGGCGCGCGAGGTCAAGCTTTCCATTCCGCATGAACTGGGCGCAGAAGAAGCCAAGCGCCGCATTCATGACGGGCTGGAGGCTTTGCGCGCCGAATATGGCACGCATTTTTCCACCGCAGATATTGTCTGGTCCGACACGAATGCGGATGTGAAAATTGCCGCCTTCGGGCAAAGTCTGACAACGGCCATTGATGTGGCGGATCGGCGTGTCGACGTCACGCTGCTCCTGCCCGTGCTGCTGGCGGGCTTTGCCGAGCGTGCGCGCAATTTTCTGGAGGCCAAAGGCTCCGACATGTTGCGCCTGCCGCCGGGCAGCAGCTGACGGAGCCGCGGCAATCGGTTATGAAGAGCGCAACGCTTTTCAGGAGCCTTGTCTCATGGCCGCACGACAGCCCGTTGCTTTTCTGCCTGCACCCGCGCCCCATTGGGTGGGCGATGGCTTTTTCGTTGTGCCACTCTTTGCCGATCTCGCCTTCAGCGAAGAGGTGAGCCCGTTCCTGATGCTTGATTATGCTGCGCCCACTGAATTTCCGCCGCGCACCAAACCACCCGGCGTTGGCGCGCATCCCCATCGCGGTTTTGAGACGGTGACGATTGTCTATCATGGTGAGGTGGAGCATCGCGACAGCGCGGGCAATGCCGGCACGATTGGTCCGGGCGATGTGCAATGGATGACAGCAGGCGCTGGCCTGCTGCATGAAGAGTTTCACTCGCGCGAACAGACCAAACGCGGTGGCCTTGTGTCGATGGCGCAACTCTGGGTCAATCTGCCAGCCAAGGACAAGTCTGCACCGCCCGCCTATCAGACCATTCTGAATGCGCAGATTCCGGTTGTGGATCTGGGTGGTGGCAGTCGCTTGCGTGTGGTGGCTGGCGCTTATGCAGATGCAAAAGGCCCGGCGCGCACTTTTTCAGATTTGCATGTCTGGGACATTGAGCTGAAAGCGGGTGCCGATGTCACGCTGCCCGTGGCTAGGGGTGACAATGTCACGGTCGCGCATTTTTCCGGCACGTTGCATGTGGTCGGGCAGGATTTGCCGCAGCCGGGCCTCCTCACCTTTGCCAAAGAGGGTGAGGCGATTGTTCTTCACGCCAAGAGTGACGTGAAATGCCTTGTGCTGGCTGGCAAGCCGCTGGGCGAACCGATTGCCGCACAGGGTCCGTTCGTCATGAATACGCAGGACGAGATTCGCCAAGCGATCATGGATTTCCGCGCCGGTAAAATGGGCCGCTTGGAAGATTTCGAGCCTCAGGGCGCGTAACGGATCACGCCTGCATCTGACACGTCATAGCCTGTGAGCTCAGTTGCGCGTTGAGCAAAGCGATCATCGCGCAGCAGCGTCATCAGGCCTTGGATCGGTGGGCGGAAAAAATCTGCTTGCCGCATGACAAGATCGAAATGCTCAAATTGCAGCGGCACAAAATCAAGCCGCGCAGCTTTGGCAGCAGCGCGCGTGGCAATGCCGCAATCAGCCTTGCCGCTGGCAACAGCATTGGCGAGATCAGGACCAGTCAAACAGGCTGGCAATAAGAGATTAAGTGCGGCTGTATTGGTGCCAAGGCGCTGCAAGAGCACATCGAGCAGCATTTGCGCGCCAGCGCCTTTTTGCCGAACCGCCAAGCAGGCTTTTCTCGTCAGCACATCTTCGAGCGAGGAAATGTTTTTGGGATTGCCGGGTGCGACCAGCAGACCTTGCTCGCGCTTGGCGAAGTTGACCAGCACGCCGTCATGCAGGCCCGCCAGGCGGGCCACAACGCCCGGATTGGCGTCTTCGCGATCTGCCGCATGATAGTGAATCGCAGCCGCCAGCACTTCGCCGCGTAGCAGACGCTCGACACCCATTTCGCTGCCCTCGGGGAGGCTGGCGAGCCCCGAGGCTGATTCCCGCAAAGCCCATTCGAGAAGACCGTCCTGGCTGCCGCCGACAATCGGCGGGGCCGGGCGCGCTGTCATGCCGGCCGGCACGGCAAGCCCCGACAGGACCCAGCGGTCGAGCTCATGGCGGGGAAAGAGCCATTTGCCCGTGATTTTGGAGCCAGGAATCGCGCCCTCGGCCACAAGCTCATAGAGCTTGCGCTCTTTGAGGCGCAGATAATCGGCAGCTTCGGCGGTTGTGAGCAGATCCATGCCTGCATTTATATGCGCCAGAGTGCACAAATTCAACCATTTGACTTTATTCGTAACAAGAACCCTATCTGGCGCCGGAGAGCATCATGATGGAAGGGTCTGGCGCCCTGCAGCTCGTCCTTTCGGGCGATCCGGCGCTTTATGCAGTTGTCCGCCTGTCGCTGGTCGTCAGCCTGAGCGCCGTGGCTGTGGCCGCGCTCATCGGCATGCCGCTGGGCGGGCTGATCGCGCTTACCCGTTTTCCGGGCCGCGCAGGCGTGATTGTTCTGCTCAATGCTTTTATGGGCCTGCCGCCAGTGGTGGTGGGTCTCGCCGTCTTTCTCCTGCTGTCGCGTTCGGGCCCGCTGGGCGCGTGGGGGCTGCTGTTCACGCCAACCGCCATGGTGATGGCGCAGGCCGTTCTCATCACGCCGATCATTGCCGCGTTGACGCGCCAGAGTGTTGAAGATTTGTGGAGCGAATATCGCGACGAGCTGAATGCCATGGGCGTCGGCCCGTTCCAGCGTTTGCTGACGCTGCTCTATGATGCGCGCATTGCGCTGGTCACCGTCCTTCTTGCGGGCTTTGGCCGTGCGGCTGCCGAAGTCGGCGCTGTGATGATTGTGGGAGGCAATATCAACGGCTTCACGCGTGTGATGACGACAGCCATTGCGCTGGAGACATCGAAAGGCGATCTGCCGCTCGCCATGGGCTTGGGGCTCATTCTGATCATCATCGTCTTTGCGATGAACGCCAGCGCTTGGGGCTTGCGGCTTTATGCGGAAAGGCGGATCGGATGAGTGATCTGCCGCTCTCATTCTCGAAGGTTTCTTATGCGGTCGGCGCCACGCCGATTCTGCGCGATGTTGATCTTGTGGTGCGCGCGGGTGCGCCGACTTTTATCATCGGGCCGAATGGCTCGGGCAAATCCACGCTTCTGCGCTTTGCCATGGGGTTGATTGCGCCGACGTCGGGCATGATCGACTGGAATGGTTCGCGCGATCCAGCACCGCGCCGCCGCGCGATTGTGTTTCAGCATCCGGTCTTGTTGCGCCGCTCTGTGGCGGCCAATCTCACCTATGCGCTCGATCAGGCAGGCGTCGAAAAGTCCAAGCAGGACGGGCGTTGCGCGCAATTGCTGGAGCTTGTTGGTCTGTTGGATCTGGCGGATCGCCCGGCGCGACGCCTGTCAGGTGGCGAACGACAAAAGCTTGCTTTTGCCCGCGCGCTGGCGCGCACACCTGAATTGCTCATTCTGGATGAGCCAACCGCGAGCCTTGATCCCTCCGCCACGCTCGCTCTCGAACAGCTCATCACCACGGCCGCGCGTGAGGGCATTAAAATTCTGATGGCCTCGCATGATCTTGGTCAGGTGCGCCGTCTGGCTGGCGATATTGTGTTTCTGCATCGCGGTCGGATTTTGGAAGTGGCGAGTGCGAAAGATTTCTTCGAGCAACCCCGCAGCGCGCAGGCATCAGCCTTTTTGCGCGGCGATCTTATCACGGAGGACTGATATGCGTTTTCTGATTTCAGCTTTGACCATTGCCTGCCTGACATTTGGTGCGCAGGCACAAGACAAGACGATCACCATTGCCTCGACCACATCGACGCAGGATTCCGGCCTCTTCAATCATCTGCTGCCGGCCTTCAAAGCCAAGACAGGCATTGATGTGAAGGTGATTGCGCAAGGCACAGGGCAGGCGCTCGACACTGCACGTCGGGGTGACGCGGATGTTGTCTTTGTTCATGCCAAATCGGCCGAAGAGAAGTTTCTCGCTGAAGGCTTCGGCGTGAAGCGTTTCGACGTCATGTATAATGACTTTGTGCTGGTGGGCCCCGCGAGTGATCCGGCTGGCATCAAAGGCTCGAAAGACATTGTTGGTTCTTTGAAAGCTGTTCAGGCCAAGGCTGCGCCCTTTGTGTCGCGTGGCGACAAGTCGGGCACCCATCTGGCGGAGCTCGCGCTGTGGAAAGATGCAGGCCTCGACCCCGCAGGCGCCAAGGCTGATTGGTACAAGGAAATCGGCCAAGGCATGGGCGCGGCGCTCAATACGGCCAAGGCGATGGGCGCTTATGTTTTGTCGGATCGCGGCACGTGGATTTCCTTCAAGGGCAAGGATGGTCTCATCATTGCGGTTGAAGGCGACACCAAGCTTTTCAATCAATATGGCGTGATGCTGGTGAACCCCGCCAAGCACCCGCATGTGAAAGCCGATCTGGGTCAGGCCTTTGTTGATTATGTGATCTCGGCCGAGGGGCAGAAGGTGATTGCTGATTACAAAATCGAAGGCCAGCAGCTCTTCTTCCCCAACGCGGGCAAGTGATCTTTCGGGCGGCGGGTTTGCAAGATCCGCCGCCCGCGTTACACCTTCGGGCCATGAGTGCCCTTCTTTCCTATGATCATGCGCTGGAGCGCTTGCTAGCCGAGCTGACACCTGTCAGCGCGCAGTCGCGCGCGCTCGCGCAAGCAGCAGGATGTGTGGCAGCGCAGGATGTGCACGTGGCCCAGCCTGTGCCCGCGCAGGCTATGGCGCTGCGCGATGGTTATGAAATGCAGGCGCAGGAGATTGCGGGCGCGTCCTCTTATGCGCCGGTTGTCCTGTCGGCTGCACCGCGTTTTGTGCATGCGGGTGATGCGCTTTCGGCGTCTTGCGATTGTGTTGTGGAAGCCAGTGGCGTTGATCTCGATGGGCCGCTCCCGCAGGCTTTGGTGGAATCTTTCCCCGGTGAGAATATCCGCCGTGCGGGTGAAGATTTTGCGCAAGGCGCTTTGCTGTTGCGTTCTGGGGAAGTGGTCTCGGCGCACCATGCTCTGTTGCTCGCACTGGCAGGCGTGGCCGACGTGTCCGTGCGCGCACCAGTGATTGCATTGCGCGGTGAAGATGGTGCGCTGAAAAACTGGCTCGCAGATCAGCTCGCGCATGCAGGCGCAAATCTGGATGGTGCGCCTGATTTCGTCATTGCACTCGGTGCGTCTGAGAATGCGCAGCAACTGGCGCTGGAGCCGGGGCGCGAGATTGTTTTGGCGCAAGAGGCAGACGGGCCGATGATTGGCATGCCCGCGCGCCTCGATCAGGCCTTTGCTGCGCTCCATGCCTTCATCTGGCCCGCGCTTGTGAGTCTCTCCGGGATTGTGCGGGTTGAAAAAAGCCTGCCGCTCGCTCAGAAAATCGCCAGCCGCGTGGGTGTGACGGAGCTGGCTTTATTCGAAGAGCGGGAAGGTCACTTCCATCTGCTTGCTCTGGGTGATCTGCCCTTGCAATCTCTGGTGCGTGCCACACATGTCAGCCTGATCGGTGCCATGAGTGAAGGCCATGGCGCGGGTGAGATGATGACAGCCTTTCCGGTTCGCGCATGACCAACAAGCCAGATGCCAGCCTTGCGCAGGACCAGTTCCTGTCCATCCTCTCGCGCGAAGATGCGCTGACGCGTTTTGAGGCGGCGCTGTTTCCGCGTGCGCTGAGCACAGAGCGTGTGGCGCTGGCTGAAGCACTGGGTCGCGCACTCGCGCAAGATGTGCGTGCACCCATCGATGTGCCGCCCTTTGATCGCTCGAATGTTGATGGCTTTGCCGTGCGCGCGGCTGATCTGGCGCAGGCGTCAGAAGCCAATCCTGTGCGCCTCGCGCTCAATGACGAAGTGATTGCTTGCGGCACGGCACCTAGACTCGTTGTTGCGCCTATGACTGCAACACCCATTGCAACAGGTGGCCCTGTGCCGCGTGGGGCTGATGCGATTGTCATGATCGAGCAAACGCAGCCTTTGGATGGTGCAATTGATGTGCGCCGCGCGGTGAGTGCTGGCCAGTTCATATCGTCGGCGGGCACCGATATGGCGCGCGGTGAAACCGTGTTGCGCGCAGGCGCGGTGATTGGCGCGCGTGAAATCGGCATGCTGGCTGCTTGCGGCATTGCGCAGATTGATGTCACGCGCATTCCGCGTGTCGCCATTCTCTCGACCGGTGATGAGCTGGTGCAGCCGGGTGGCGTGCTACAGCCCGCACAAATCTTCGATACCAACGGCCCGATTGTCGCTGCCGCTGTGCGCGAAAATGGCGGTGAGCCGATTTTCCTGGGCCATGTCGCGGATGATGAAGCTGCACTTGAGACGGCCATGCGTGACGCGCTGGCAGCTCACGACATGCTGATCTTGTCGGGTGGCACGTCCAAAGGTGCAGGAGATTACACGCATCGCATTCTGTCGCGGCTTGGCCAAATCATTGCGCATGGTGTTGCGCTCAAGCCCGGCAAGCCTTTGTGTCTGGCGGTGTGTGATGGCAAGCCCGTTGTCATTCTCCCGGGCTTTCCGACGTCGGCTATGTTCACTTTCCACGATATGATCGTGCCATCACTGCGCCGCATGGCGGGATTGCCTGCGCGCAAGGATGCAAAAGTGGACGCGCGCGTGCCGGTGCGCATTGCCTCTGAATTGGGCCGCGCCGAATTTGTCATGGTTGCGCTGGTCGAGGGCGCAGATGGTTTGCTGGCTTACCCCACGGGTAAGGGCTCGGGCGCGATCACCAGCTTTGCGCAGGCCGATGGTTTCTTGCGCATTGATGCGCTGGCCGATCATATGGCGGCAGGCACATCAACCGAAGTGACTTTGTTCACGCCGCACGTGCGCGTGCCCGATCTCACGATTATCGGCTCGCATTGCACGGGGCTTGATGTGGCGATGGCACCCGTGGCGCGTGCGGGTTTTGCCGCGCGCATCATCGCGGTGGGTTCACTCGGCGGATTGGCAGCCGCCAAGCGCGGAGAATGCGATATTGCCCCCATTCATCTCTTTGATGGCAAGAGCGAGACTTATAACCAGCCGTTCCTCAGCGAGGGGCTTGAGCTTGTCGAAGGCTGGCGGCGCATGCAGGGCATCGTCTTTCGCAAAGATGATGCGCGCTTTGCGGGGCTGGATGCGCGCGGCGCCGTCGCCAAGGCGATCGCTGATCCGCTCTGTCTGATGGTCAACCGCAATCAGGGCGCAGGCACACGCATTCTGCTGGATCGCCTGCTCGCAGGTGTGAAGCCCGAAGGTTATTGGAACCAGCCGAAATCACATAATGCCGTGGCCGCTGCTGTCGCGCAGGGGCGTGCCGATTGGGGCATGACGATTGCGCCTGTGGCTGAGGCTTATGGTCTGGCGTTCTTGCCTTTTTCTGAAGAGCATTATGATCTGGCACTGGTGAGTGCGCGCAAGAACAAGCCTGCGGTGCAGGCGCTTTTGCAGTCGTTGCGCTCGGACGAGACTAAGAAAGCCTTGATCGAGGCGGGCTTCTCCCCTGCTTCGTCATTGCGAGCGTAGCGAAGCAATCCATAGCACCAAGCTTGCGAGGTATGGATTGCCGCGTCGGCCTGCGGCCTCCTCGCAATGACGAGCTTAATCGTCCAGTGCCGCCAATCTTTCCGCCTCAGCCAAATCATGCGGCGTGTTGGCGTTGAAGAATGGATCGACGGGACGCGTCGGCCAATCAACAGTGGCGAGTGCGTGGCGCGCGGTCCAGCGGTCGATCTTGCGGCAATCTTCTTCGACGAGCGCTTTGCGCAAATCATGACGCAGGCTCACGCTCCACAGACCGATGACCGGATGCGTCTGTCCGTCTGAACGCGCCACGCAAAGCTTGGCATCTTCCTCGCGACGAAAAGCATGAAACCTCGCCACGAGATCGCGCGGCAGGAAGGGGCAATCGGCTGCCGCACTCACCACCCATTCGGTTTCAGGCCGGTTCTGCGCGGTCCAGTCTAGCGCTGCGAGTATGCCGGCCAGCGGCCCGGCAAAATCAGGCACGTCATCGGGCACAACGGGCAAGTCAAAGGCATCGAATCGTGCCGGGTCGCCATTGGCATTGAGAATGAGGCCGGAACATTGTGGCCCCACGCGATCAATCACGCGCTGCAGAATGGTGCGTCCTGCAATCTCGCGCATGGCTTTATCACCGCCGCCCATGCGCCGTGCCAGACCGCCTGCGAGAATGACGCCAATTGTATCACTCATCATCAGACCCTTTGCGCCTCGCGCGCATGCTTTCTTCTTCGACGAAGTTGAGATCTTGGTCGAAAATAATGCGCTCTTGTCCGGCCAGCGCAATGAAACGTTTGCCCTTGGCGCGACCAATCAGCGTGAGCCCGACCTGGCGTGCCAGTTCCACACCCCAGGCGGTGAAGCCGGAGCGTGACACAAGAATCGGGATGCCCATGCGCACCGTCTTGATGACCATTTCGGAGGTCAGGCGTCCGGTTGTGTAGAAAATCTTGTTCGCAGGATCGATCTTTTCGCGAAACATCCAGCCGGCAATTTTATCAACCGCATTGTGGCGGCCGACATCTTCCATATAGCAAATGGGCTCGCCCTTTTCGCACAAGATGCAGCCATGGATCGCGCCTGCTGCCAGATAAAGCGAGGGCGTGGTGTTGATCTTGTGGGTCAGCTCATAGAGCCAGCTGGTGCGCAGTTCTGCTTGCGGCAGAACGGCATCCTCCACCGCTTCCATCAGATCGCCAAAGGCCGTGCCTTGGGCGCAGCCGGAGGTCAGCGTTTTCTTCTTCAGCTTTTGCTCGTAATTGGTACCACGTTCCGTGCGCACAACGACGACTTCGAGATCGTCGTCATATTCGACCTCGGTGACGATATCGTCGGGCTTCAGCATGTTCTGGTTGAGCAAATAGCCGAGCGCCAGATATTCGGGGTAATCATTGATCGTCATCATGGTGACGATTTCTTGCGCATTGAGATAGAGCGTCAGCGCGCGTTCCACCGGCACACGAATATCGACGGGCGCACCCGTCTGATCAATGCCGCTCACCGCCTCTGTCAGGCGGGGATTGTCGGGCGCGGGGCTGATGATCGCTTTTGTCATCGCGCCTCACTCAATGACAATGCGCGGGGCAGGCTTGGCAGCCTTGTCGAGCGAGGCCCAGACTTGTGCCGCGATGTCCTTGTAGATTTTCGCGTGATGCGAGTCGGGATCGGTGGCGACCACCGGTCGACCCTCGTCGGACGTCTCGCGGATATTCATGTCGAGCGGAATCTCGCCCAAGAATGGCACGCCGAGTTTTTCAGCTTCCGCACGCGCGCCGCCATGGCCGAAGATCGGCGAGATATGTCCGCAATTGGGGCAGCAGAAGCTCGACATGTTTTCGATGACGCCGAGCAGCGGCACATCTACCTTCTGGAACATGGCAATGCCGCGCCGCGCATCAATGAGCGCGAGATCTTGCGGGGTGGAGACAATGACAGCGCCGGACGTTGGCGTCTGTTGCGCAATGGTGAGCTGTGCATCACCTGTGCCCGGTGGCAGATCGACCACGAGCGCGTCCAACTCGCCCCACGCGACTTCGCGCAACATTTGCGAAATGGCGGAGATCACCATGGGGCCGCGCCAGATCATGGCGGCATCATCATCAATCAGGAAACCGATGGACATGACTTTCACGCCGTAGCGTTCCATCGGCTCCAGCATGCGTGGGCCAACCATGCGCGGCTTGCCACGCAGGCCAAAGAGGCGCGGCTGCGAGGGGCCGTAAATATCAGCGTCCAGAATGCCGACTTTGAGGCCGAGTGCCGCGAGGCCCAAGGCCAGATTGCAGGCAGTGGTGGATTTGCCAACGCCGCCTTTGCCGGATGCCACGGCAATAATGTGTTTCACACCGGGAAGGGCTGCGGGCTTGGATGTGGCGCGCGGTTGCGGCGCGGTGGGTTTTCTCGGTGCTTTGTCTGCAGTGAGGCCAACGAGCGCCGTGGTGACACCCGGCAGCGCGCGGATTTTGGCTTCAGCGGCGGCGCGCACGGGTTCCATGGTCGCTGCTTCTTGCGCGTCAATGACAATGGCGCAGATGACTTTGCCGTCATTGATGACAATGCCGGTGAGGCGACCAGACGCACTGAGCGATGTGCCGTCAGGCAGTGAGACGCTTTCGAGAGCTTTCAGAATATCGGAATCTTGCAAGGTCAATGTATGTGCTCCTTACGATCCTGCTGGATCGCTGCCGCTCTTGTCGCGGGCACGCAGATAATCTTCGGTGGTCATGATGGGTGGGCGCTGAGGTGCGCCATGCGGATCGAAGCTTTCATTCATGACGCTTTCGACGCGGCAATTGTCGCACATGCGCACCACATCAATGCGCTTGGCATTGGGGCCGGAGAACATCCAATGCTTGTCGGCGAGTTTGCTGACAATGCGCTCAATCGTGCTCTTGGTGCCAAAGGCCGTGCCGCAGGAAATGCAATGGAAGGGTTCTTCTTCCTTCATCACGCGCGCGGGTGCGGCCCAGGCTTCGAAGTCGAGGCGCGGTGCCAGCGCGATGACCTTTTCAGGGCAGGTGGCTTCGCACAATCCGCATTGCACGCACACACTCTCGGTGAATTTCAGCATCGGCTTGTCGGGATTATCCGACAAGGCGCCTGTCGGGCAGGCGGTGACGCAGGCATGGCAGAGCGTGCAGCCATCGATGTTGATGTCGAGCCCACCAAATGGCGCGGCGCGCTCCAGAGCCACAACGGCGACAGGCGCGGGGGCTGCCAGATGCAATTCGCGGAAGGCGGTTTCCATGACCGAACGTTTGGTGCCGCGCGGCTCGAAGCTGGCAGGCTTTGGTGATGCCGTGCCGAGTTTCTGCGCAACAAGGGCTGCATGCAGTTGATCAGGATCATCCGTCTCGATGAGCTGGATGAGAGCATCGCCAAAGCCCAGACCCGCGATGATCTTGGCTGATGTGTCGATCACGGCGTTCAGGCCAGACAGATCATGCTTTGGTTTTTGGTGTGCGAGCAGGGCCACGCCGGATGCGCCAAAGGCGAAGGCGGCGGCGAAAATATCATAAGAGAGCTGCGTGATTTCATTGACGCGCAGCGGCAGGACGTGGGCAGGCAGCCCGTCGCCAAAACGCGCCAGTGCATCGATCATCGGCTCGCCATGTTCGCCATCATGCAGAAGCACGAGTGCATTCTGGCCGCCCGCCGCGCGGTAAGTGCGCAGCAGCGCGCGCAATCGGCGCTCAACCGCATCTGCCGAGGGCAGTGCGTAGGCGGCCGCACCCGTCGGGCAGACAGAGGCGCAAGCGCCGCAGCCCGCACAGATGTTTTCGTCAATGGCGACATGGTCGCCATTGGGGACGATTGCGCCTGTGGGGCACAGATCAAGGCAGCGTGTGCAGCCGGTGATCTTGGAGCGCGAATGGGCGCAGAGATTTTCGGTAAAATTCACATAGCGCGGCTTGTCAAATGTGCCGACCATGGTCGCGGCTTTGGCAATGGCGCGTTCCACCGCCGCGCCATCGCGCGGATCAGCGCGCAAATAGCCATCGCGCAAGTCTGAGGCGGGAAACAGCGGCGCATAGCCGGTGAGATCGAGAATGACATCGCAGTGCGAGGTCGCGCCATTGGCGGGTGCGCCAAAGACAAGGCGGTCGCGTGATGACGGCGAGGCGAGGGCTGTTTCATCAATGGTGAGTTCAAAGGCGCCCAGATGCCCTTTGGCATTGCGCACATGGCCCTTGACCACGGGAAAATCGCGCAGGCGCGGCGGCGTCACATCGCCGGGGCGCGACAGCATGACGGTGACATCCATCGTCTCGGACAGGCGGCGTCCTGCATCGATGGCCACATTATCGCGACCATAAATGAGGATCACGCCGTCTGACTGCATGGAGACGAGCGAGACGGGCGGCATGTCTTCGCGCGCTGCTGCAATGAGCGCTGCCATTTTGGGGCCTGCGAGCGCGGCGTCTTTCGACCAGCCGGCTGTCTCGCGGATGTTGACGAAGGTGAGCGGGCCGGTTGCGCCCATGTCCTCGGCGACTTCGGCAAAGAGCGGGCTTTCCTGCGTGCAGGCAATGGTGAGGGGCGCGTTGGTGCTGAGCGCGGCCTTCACGAGATCAAGCTGCGCGCCGCAAAGCTGGTCGGCGCGGGTGAAAGCGCCGCAAGATTTCTCCAGCGCCGCGCCATCCAGCGGCATGGTTTTTTCGCAGGAACAGACGAAAAGCCGGTTTTCGGCGGTCATTCAGGTCAACTCCGGGGCCGGAAAGGGCCATCTCCCGCTAGATAGACCCTGCCTGAGCCCTTTGACATGGGGAAGGGGTGGGGTTTCGGGAATTTTTCCGTGAAGTCTTGACTTTAGGAGTATAGTCCTATACGCTACAGGTTCATTCGGTCAGGCACGTTTGTTCCGGGCGTCATTGCGAGCGGAGCGAAGCAATCCAGATGCGGCGCAGCGGCCACTGGATTGCTTCGTCGCTTCGCTCCTCGCAATGACGGTTCTGTTGCTTGACGGGGCGCCTTCCAAGACTATCTCCTGCACAACGCCACGAGAGGCCCCATGCCCATTGATACGCCCGCCCTTGATCTGCCGCCCGGCTATAGCGCTGTTGCTTTGCGTGAGCATGGCGATGCTTTTGCGCATGCGCAGACCATTGCGGCTGAGGTGGGGGCTGGCACTCTGGTGCATGTGCGCCGCTATGATCTCGTTGAATTTGCCCTCGTGCTGGAGCCCGACGAGCCGCTCGTCTCGGCGCGCCGCGCGCATTATGCCTCGATGGTGGCTATGGCCGATGCCATTGCCGCCCATTGCCCGCCCGAGCGCATGGTCGAATTTGGTTGGCCTGATTCCATTCTCTTTGATGGCGGGTTGATTGGCGGCGCGCGCCTCGCCTGGCCCAAGGATTGTGCGGAAGATGCGATCCCCGATTGGCTGGTCACTGGGGTCATTCTGCGGGCAGCTGATCTGGCGCATGTTGATACCGGCATGGTGCCCGGTGCGGTTTCGCTTATGTCGGAAGGTTTTGAGCTGATCGACACCGACATGCTGATCGGCTCTTATGCGCGCCATTTGATGGTGCAGTTTGATCGCTGGAAAGAGCGCGGCTTCAAATCTGTGGCGCAGGATTATTTCGCGCGCATGCCCGCCAAAAAAGCCGGCGAGCGCCGCGCTATTGATGGCAACGGTGATTTGCTCATCCATGCCCCGCTCGACACGGGGGCGGCTGAGCGCGTGGTCTTTCTGCCAGCCTTGCAGGCGCAAAGCTGGTATGATGCAGAAAATAGCGCACCAAAGTTTCAGGTGGCTCTGTGATGAAACTGCCCCGCACTTTGCGGCTTGATCCATCCGATACATTTGTCTTTGCCCATGCAGCTGATGCGGGCGAATGGGCGGTGTCCGGCTCTTTCATGTTTTTCGATTGCGATCTTGAGGCGCTGTCACCCAAAGAGCGTGCAGCTTTGCGTGCAGGCTTTTTGGGGCTGTCCAGTTTCGGCTGGTCGACGCTTGTGGTGGTGACGCCTGTCACGCCTGCCGAGCGCGCCGCTGCTGTTGAGTGTCTTGCGCAATTCATTTTCGACAAAATGGGTGCACCCTCGCTTGAGCATGCGCGCGCGGCGGCGGAAGACGAGATCGCTTTTGCAGCCTCCATCTGCGAGCATCCCGAAGGCACGGTTCTGGCTGTGCAGCGTGGGCTTGAGGATGGCGAAATCCGCGAGCGTTTCCGCACGCTTCATCAGCGCGCGCGGGAGAAGAGCGCTGACACTTTGCATGCGCAGGCGCGCGCCTTCACCTTTGTCGAGAGTGAAGGTGATGTGGAAGAACACGTCGACCTGATGGGTCTGATGAAAGACAAAGCACCATGAGAGAATTCTGGGTTTCTTCGGGTCATCATCTTGTGCGCCGTGCCGACCATGGCGGGCTGATGGCCACGCCTGAATGGATGATGGCCTATCTTGCGCGCCCCGAGCTTTTGCCGCCCGATGATGCATGTGAGCATGAGCGCGGCTTGCATGCCAATTTGATGGCCGATCCGTTTCGTCTGGTGAGCGAGGCGGAAGTCTCGGCCATTGCCGATCCGGATGGGCGCGAGAACTGGCAATTCATGCTGGCTTTTCGGGATCGCATACTGAAAGCGCCTTCGCTTGAGGCAGCTTATCTGGATTTTGCGCGCCATGGCGCAGAAGGCGTGCCGCCGATTTTTCTGTCGCAGCTTGTGCATCTCATTTTGCGCAATGCGCTCGATGAATGTGATGATCCTTTTCAGTTGCGCGCTGCCGAGCTTTTCTTCCGCGCGCAAAAAGCCACCGTGCATGAAGGCGCTTTGTTGCTGGCCGATGCGGAAGTGGTTGAGGCGCAGCAGCAGTTAAAAGACAATGCGCATCTGACGCCGCTCACCGCTCTGCTTGATCCGGTGCCGGAGTTTGGCAATCTCGACATTATGGACGACGAGAATGCCTGGACCTATTGGTCACGCTCTGATGCGCATACGATGATCATGAATATTGGTGCCAGCAAGACAGCGCGCGAGGCACTGGCGCGGGTGATTGAGCGCTGGGTGAAACATCTGCTTGATCTGGATGTGGTCGTCGAGCCGCTGGCGGCGATTGAAGACAAGGATTGGCGCTGGTTTGTCGGGCTCGATCCCGAAGGCACCAAGATTGGCAATATGCTCTGGAAGGGCGCGACCTTGGGCGCTGGCTTTTCCGAGCGCGTGGTGACGCTGATGCGCATGGTGATCAAGGATGAAACGCGCGTGCGCGCTGATGTGCGCGGGGCGCCGATTTATCTGATTGGTGCGATGGACGCGGAAAAACTCTGGCGCATGAAACCGCAAAATCTGATCGCGGGTCTGCCGTTGATCGAAAGCAAAAAATCATGAGTGCCTTTGAGCAAGAGATCACGCGCGAACTGGGCGTCGTTCTCTCGCGACGCAAAGTGACCCATGCCTGGGCTGATCATGTCTGGTCACCTGACAGTGTGCTGTTTCCTGCGCCCGATACGCTGCCCGGCACGGTGGTTTCAGATGATGGCACGCGTGCGCTGGTCTATGCAGGTGTGGCGTCCATCGAGCTCTTTGCCTCAGACACCAGCAATTATCTCGACAATATGTTTGAGGGTGCAGCCCGTCTCTGGATTGCGGCGCGGCTTGAGAATGATGCCCCGACACTGGTGCGCGTGACAGCAGACCCGACCGAAGGCGAAGCCTGGTTTGAAGCCGGTTTTGATATTGTGGGCTCGATCCCGATGCCCGATCATCTGGCGTCCTGGATCGCAGCGTTCACGGATGCGTTTCATGTTGAGCGCGTGTTTGAAAAGCGCAAGCGCGATCGCAGCGAGCGCGGGGAGCGTGGCTTTGGTCACAAGCCTGAACAGGGGCGTTCATGACGTCTGACGAGGAACGTAATTTTCTCGCGCGCTGGTCGCAGCGCAAGCGTGAGGCTGTGCGCGACAGCGAGGCCAAGGCGCTGGAGCCTGCGCCCGACCAGCTGGTGCCGGAGGCGCCCGAGGAAGAGGATTTCGACCTCTCGCTCTTGCCCAAGCTCGAAGACATGACGCCACAGACCGATCTGACGCTGTTTTTCAAAAAAGGCGTGCCGGAATTTCTGCGCAATGCCGCTTTGCGCAAAATGTGGACGCTTGATCCAGCCATTCGCGATTATCGCAGCGAGGCGTTGGATTATGCCTATGACTGGAATGCGCCCGGTGGCGTGCCGGGCGGGGGCGATTTGCCCGCCGATTTTGATTCGAGCGACATGGTGGCGCGCATTTTCGGTGATGAACCCACCGACAAAAAAGTGATCGAACGTGCTGCAGCGCAGCAAAAACAGGAAGATTTTCCGGATGTCGCACGTGCGGATGTCGACTCCGCATTGGAAACGAAACCAGAAACACTTATGAAA
Organism: Beijerinckiaceae bacterium; assembly: GCA_947452005.1. Lineage (GTDB taxonomy): Bacteria > Pseudomonadota > Alphaproteobacteria > Rhizobiales > Beijerinckiaceae > Terripilifer. The sequence goes on from CANGBC010000004.1 coordinate 69,988, forward strand.
TCAGAACAGGGTCAAGATATTGACGGTCGTCTACGTCCCCTATCTGCGCCTGATGCGGTGCCGAAAAAGCAACGTCATGGCAGGGCTTTGCCCGTGGGCGCTCTAAAAATTTAGTGTTGTGAAACTTTGCTTGGTCTATGAGAGTGCGCAGGTGATGCAGGCTTGCGCAGTTGTGTGCGGGTTCTCAGGTTTATGGAGTGTCGGGTGCCAGGTGCTGAAGCGGTGAAGGAGGACATCGATGAGATCGATATCCTGCGTGGTGCCGAATATGCGCTTCTCTCGGTTCTGCTTGGTCAGGCACCGAGCGTCGACCTGTTGTCGCGTCTTTCCTCCTTGCGGGGCGACGCCACGCCACTGGGCATGGCTCATGTCGAGCTCGCCGAAGCGGCGCGCGCGGTTGATGAGACGGCAGCGGGGCGCGAATTTTTCGACCTCTTTATCGGGGTTGGGCGTGGCGAGCTCTTGCCCTACGGCTCCTATTACCAGACCGGCTTTCTGCATGAGCGGCCGCTGGCGCGCGTGCGCGAAGATCTGGCGGAACTCGGCATCGAGCGCGCAGGCCATATGCGCGAGCCCGAAGACCACATCGCGATTCTCTGCGAAATCATGGCAGGGCTGGCACGCGGTGACTTTGATGCGGATAGCGGCCGTCAGGCCCAGTTTTTTGAGCGTCACATCCAGCCATGGGCGGCGCGCTTCTTTGCTGATCTGGAAACAACCAGTGCAGCCAAATTCTACAAATCAGTTGGCCGTTATGGCCGCACCTTTATCGAGCTTGAGACGGAGGCTTTCAAACTGCCCAATTAAGGGGAGCAGTTTGGCGGCTGTCGCTTGAACATCATCAACCGGAGGGAACGGTTATGACGAAGACGAATGAGAAGTCAGACGGCGCGATGGATCGCCGCGCCTTCTTCCGCGCAGGCAGCGGTGCTGCTGTGGTTGCGGCAACAGTGGTGGCCACCGGCGCGGAGCCGGCGATGGCCGCTGAATCGGATTCTGAGCGCAAGAAATCGCGTTATCAGGAGACCGAGCACGTCAAAACATTTTATCGCGTCAACCGGTACTGAGGAGCAGTTCCTATGCTGACGAAAAGAAAATCAGCTTCGGCTTCGCGCGCCCGCCTTTCTGGCTTGGCCGCAGGTCTGGCGTCAGGTGTGCTGGATCGCCGTTCATTCTTGCGCCGTTCAGGTCTGGCAGCTGGTGGCGTCGCCGCCATTGGTTCGCTGTCGCTGGGCGCTGTGCGCAAGGCAGAAGCAGGCCCCGTTGTGGCTGGCGTGAAAAGCGAAATCAAAAAGAACGTCTGCACGCATTGTTCGGTCGGCTGTTCGGTTGTGGCCGAAGTGCAGAACGGCGTGTGGGTCGGACAGGAACCGGCTTTTGACAGCCCGATCAATCGCGGCTCGCATTGCGCCAAGGGCGCGTCGGTGCGCGAACTCGTGCATGGGGATCGTCGTCTGAAATATCCGATGAAGCTCGTGAACGGCGAATGGACCCGCATTGGCTGGGACCAGGCTTTGAATGAAATCGGCGACAAGATGAACGAAATTCGCGCCAAGAGCGGTGCGGATTCGGTCTATTGGCTGGGTTCAGCGAAATTCTCCAACGAAGGCGCTTATCTGTTCCGTAAGCTTGGCGCTTTCTGGGGCACGAATTCGATCGATCATCAGGCACGTATCTGCCACTCGACCACAGTCGCGGGCGTGGCCAACACCTGGGGCTATGGCGCGCAGACCAATTCCTACAATGACATTCGCAACGCCAAGACGATCGTCTTCATGGGTTCGAACGCCGCGGAAGCCCATCCTGTCTCGTTGCAGCATGTGCTGTCTGGCAAGGAAATGAACCGCGCCAATATGTTCGTGCTGGACCCGCGGTTCACGCGCACGGCGGCACATGCCACGGAATTTGTGCGCATCCGCTCGGGCACCGATATTGCGGTGATCTGGGGCATGATGTGGCACATCTTCAAGAACGGCTGGGAAGACAAGGAATTCATCGCACAGCGCGTGGCTGGCATGGACCTTGTGCGCGCCGAAGTTGAAAAGTGGAATCCGGAAGAGACCGAACGCGTCACCGGCATTCCCGGCGAACAGCTCAAGCGTGTCGCAGAGACCTTTGCCAAAGAACGTCCCTCCACCTTCATCTGGTGCATGGGCGGCACGCAGCACACGGTCGGCACGGCCAATGTGCGCGCTTATTGCAACCTGCTCTTGGCGACCGGCAATGTCGGCGTCTTCGGTGGCGGCGCCAACATCTTCCGCGGTCACTGCAACGTGCAGGGCGCGACCGATATGGGCCTCGATATTACGTCGCTGCCGCTCTATTACGGCCTTGTTGAAGGCGCGTGGAAACATTGGGCGCGTGTTTGGGAGGTTGAATATGACTTCCTGCAGGCGCGCTTTGATGATGTGCCAGCCAAATCCGGCCGTCCTGCGCGTAGCCGCAAGGAAAACATGGAATTGCCTGGCATTCCCTCGACTCGTTGGTTTGATGCCACAAGCTTCAATCCCGATGATGTCGATCAGCGCGATGCGCTGAAGGCGATGATGATCTTTGGTCACGGCGGCAACACTGTGCCGCGCATGCCCGACATGATCAAAGCGCTCGAGCAGCTCGAGCTGCTCGTGGTGGCTGATCCGCATCCGACAACATTTGCGGCCATTTCCGGCCGCAAGAACGGCACTTATTTGCTGCCGATCTGCACGCAGTTTGAGACGGATGGTTCGCGCACAGCTTCGAACCGTTCGATTCAGTGGGGTGAAAAGGTCGTCAATCCGATCTTTGAATCGAAGGATGATTACGAAGTCATCTATCGTCTTGCGACCAAACTCGGTTTTGCTGACAAGATGTTCAAGAACATCAAGGTCGAAAACAACCGCCCGGTGCCGGAAGACATTCTGCGCGAAATCAATCGCGGTGGTTGGTCGACGGGCTATTCGGGACAATCACCAGAGCGCCTGAAGGCGCATGTGCGTCATCGCGACAAGTTTGATCTGGTCACCTTGCGCGCGCCCGCCGATGTGCCCGAAGTTGGTGGCGATTATTATGGTCTGCCGTGGCCGTGCTGGGGCAAGCCGGAATTGCGCCATCCCGGCACGCATACGCTCTACAACACCAACCTGCATGTGAAGGACGGCGGCGGCACGTTCCGCGCGCGCTTCGGCACTGTCTATGAAGACAAGAAAGCCGATGGCACGTCGACCACCTATAACCTGCTGGCCGAAGGCTCTTACTCAAAGGGCTCAGAGCTGACCGACGGTTATCCGGAATTCACCTTCGGCATTTTGAAGAAACTCGGCTGGGACAAGGATCTCACTGAGGAAGAAGTGGCGACGATCACCAAGATCGGCGGCGCCAATCCGGATACTGTGGGTTGGGCGATTGATCTGTCGGGTGGCATCATCCGCGTCTGTCTCGACCATGGCGTGTTGCCTTATGGCAATGCCAAGGCGCGTGCGACAGCGTGGAACTTGCCCGATCCGGTGCCTGTGCATCGCGAGCCGATCTATACGCCGCGCACCGATCTCGTCGCGAAATATCCGACGCGTCCGGATGGCCGTCAGTTCCGCATGATGAATGCGGGCTTCTCGGTGCAGAAGGCTGCTGTGGAGAAGGGGATCGCGAAAGACTTCCCGATCATCCTCACCTCTGGTCGCCTTGTGGAATATGAAGGCGGTGGTGAAGAAACCCGTTCGAACAAGTGGCTGGCTGAGTTGCAGCAAGACATGTTCGTCGAAATCAACACAGCCGATGCCGCGAGCCGTGGCATTGCTGATGGCGGTTGGGTTTGGGTCCATGGCCCTGAGAACAAGTCAAAGGCGAAGGTCAAAGCGCTGGTGACAGATCGCGTCGGCAAGGGTGTGGCTTTCATGCCCTTCCATTTCGCGGGCTGGTATCAGGGCGTCGATCAGCGCGGCAATTATCCGAAGGGCACGGACCCCATCGTGCTCGGTGAAAGCGTCAACACGGTCACAACCTACGGCTATGATCCGGTCACGGGCATGCACGAAGGCAAGGTGACTCTCTGCCAGATCCAGGCAGCGTGAGGAGATACGAGAAATGGCACGTGTGAAATTTCTCTGTGATGCGGATCGCTGCATCGAGTGCAATGCCTGCGTCACGGCATGCAAAAACGAACATGAAGTTCCGTGGGGCATCAACCGCCGCCGCGTGGTGACGATCAATGACGGCAAACCGGGCGAGCGCTCGGTTTCCATGGCTTGCATGCACTGCACCGACGCGCCTTGCGCCGCCGTGTGCCCCGTCTCGTGTTTCTACACCACGGCAGATGCTGTTGTGTTGCACTCGAAGGATCTGTGCATTGGCTGCGGCTATTGCTTCTACGCGTGCCCATTCGGCGCGCCGCAATATCCCAAGGTTGGCAATTTCGGTTCGCGCGGCAAGATGGACAAGTGCACCTATTGCGCGGGCGGCCCGGAAGAAGATTTCTCGACCGTGGAATTTGAAAAATACGGCCGCAACCGTCTCGCAGAAGGCAAGCTACCTCTGTGCGCGGAAATGTGCTCCACCAAGTCGCTTCTGGCAGGTGATGGCGAGATGATCGCCACCATTTACAAAGAGCGCGTGATGAAGCGCGGCTATGGTTCGGGTGCTTGGGGCTGGAAGACGGCCTACAAAGAAACCGTTGCTATCTGATGTCTCACGCACACATTTCGAAAGGTCGTGCGATGAAAGCACAGTTCAAATCTCTCGTGGCGGCTCTGGCGATTTTGTTCGCCAGCGCCATGCTGCCAGCAGCCGCGCAATATAATAATTTCCAGCCGACCAAAGAGGCCGTGCAGGAAGAAAAGCTTCTGCAGCAGCTGAAGGAAGGTGATCGTCTCTCGGGCCGCATCTCCATTCCCGATGCCAAAGCAGCAAGCCTGATTCAGCCGCAGGGCCAGAGCTGGCGTGACTTCCACCAGAACAAGCTGCCGACCATTGGCGGCGTGGTTCTGCTGGGCATGCTGGGCGCCTTGGTTCTGTTCTTCCTCGTGCGCGGCCGCGTGCGTGTTGAACATGGCTTGTCTGGCCAGACGATCACGCGCTTTGCCTCGCTTGATCGCTTTGCGCATTGGATGACGGCGGGTTGCTTCATCATTCTCGCGCTCTCGGGATTGAACGTCTCCTTCGGTCGCATGGTTATCCTGCCGCTGTTTGGGCCGGAAACATTTGCTGAGCTGACGCATCTGGGCAAACTGGCGCATAATTATCTCGCCTTCCCCTTTATGGCGGGTGTGGCGTTGATGTTCGTGCTGTGGGTGAAGGACAACATCCCCAACAAGCTTGATCTGGAATGGATCAAGCAGGGCGGTGGGCTCTTCGTGAAGGGCAAGCATCCGCTGGCAGAGCGTTTCAATGCGGGCCAGAAGGTTGTGTTCTGGATCGTGATCACAGGCGGTGCGGTCATGTCCGTGTCGGGCTGGTTCCTGCTCTTCCCCTATATGGCACCGGATGGCGTCACCAGCTTGCAGCTGATGACCACCGTGCATGCGGTGCTGGCCGTTGGATTCGTCGCAGCCATGCTGGCCCATGCCTATATCGGCTCGGTCGGTATGGAAGGCGCGTTTGACGCCATGGGCAATGGCGAAGTCGATCTCAACTGGGCTAAAGAGCATCACGCGCTTTGGGTGGCTGAAGAGCAGGCCAAGGCTGCGTCTGTGCCGCGCAACAGCGTGCCAGCGGAATAAAACCGCGCGCAGCTTGAATGATTTGAGACTGCCCGGTATCAGCCGGGCAGTCTTTGTTTTGGCGCCTCGTCGTCATTGCGAGGAGCGTAGCGACGAAGCAATCCATGGCGCGATGGCCATTGTGTTGCGCCATGGATTGCTTCGCTTCGCTCGCAATGACGAGGTGTGGGGGACAGAAAATGAAACTGATCGGTCTTGCAGGCTGGAGCGGAGCGGGGAAGACGACGCTGCTGGAGTGTGTCATCCCGCATTTGATCGCGCGCGGTCTATCGGTTTCGACGATCAAACATGCGCATCACAAGTTCGATGTTGACGTGCCGGGCAAGGATTCCTGGAAACATCGGCAGGCGGGTGCCACCGAAGTTCTCGTGTCGTCGGGCAACCGTTTTGCGCTGATGCATGAATTGCGCGGGGCGCCCGAGCCGACATTGGCCGAGCTCTTGTCGCTGCTGTCGCCTGTCGATCTTGTCATTGTCGAGGGCTTCAAGGCTGATCCCCATCCCAAGATCGAGGTCTATCGCGCCGAGAACGGACAGCCGTTCCTGCATGGGCAGGACAAGGCCATTGTGGCGGTGGCGAGTGATGTTGCGGTTGAGACCGGCTTGCCTGTTCTGCATCTCGATGACATTGAAAAAATCGCCGATATGATGTTGACCAAGGCCGTGCCGCTGGCTGATGTGCTGGCGGGCGGCGACGACATTTAAGGCGGATCATGGCGCAGCTCTCAGACGATTGCTTTGCCTTCGGCGGTGCATTGATGCCCGTTGATGAAGCTATGGCTTTGATCGCTGCGCGCCTTGTGGCGGTGGACGCCGTCGAGCCAGTCTCTCTGCATGAGGCCGACAATCGTGTGCTGGCGGATGATCTCTTCGCGCCTGTGCCTTTGCCGCTCTTCGCCAATTCAGCCGTCGATGGCTATGCCATTGCAAGCGCCGATCTGCCGCTCGATGGCCCACGTGCATTCGCCGTTTCGCAACGTGTGACCGCAGGCGCTGTGGCGCAACCGCTGGCGGCTGGCACATTGGCGCGCATTTTCACCGGCGCACCGATGCCTGAAGGCGCTGATACGGTCTTCATGCAGGAAGATGTCGAGATGGATGGCGACACCATCATCCTGCCACCCGGATTGAAGCCGCGTGCGAATATGCGCCCGGCGGGTGAGGATATTGCGCAAGGCGCGATGGCCATTCCGGCGGGCACGCGTTTGCGCCCGCAACATGTGGCGCTGGCAGCAGCACTTGGCTTGACCACGCTGCACGTGCGTCGGCGGATCAAGGTTGCAGTTTTTTCAACCGGCAATGAAATTGTGGCGCCCGGCGCGCCGCGCATATCCGCGCAGCTTTATGATTCCAATCGCTACATGCTGGCGGCCATGTTGGCCCGTTTGGGTTGTGAAGTTTCGGATCTTGGTATTTTGCGCGATGAGCGCGCAGCGCTGGCTGCAGGCCTGAAAGCGGCGGCGCGTGATCACGATCTCATTCTCACCTCGGGTGGCGTCTCAACAGGTGAAGAAGATCACATGCGTGCGGCTGTTGAGGCTGTTGGCTCACTGGTCTTGTGGCGCATGGCGATCAAGCCGGGGCGCCCTGTCGCCATGGGCGTGATTGATGGCATGCCGTTCATCGGCTTGCCGGGCAATCCGGTCGCGTCTTTCGTGACCTTTGCCTATGTTGTGCGACCCGTCCTGCTGGCCTTGTCTGGCGCGCGGATGGAAAAGCTCGTCGCACTGCCGGTGCGTGCGAATTTTGCTTACAAGAAAAAGAAAGGCCGGCGCGAATATGTCCGCGCCAGCCTGACTGTTCTCAGCGATGGAACGCGAGAGGCTCAAAAATTTCCGCGTGAAGGCGCGGGGCTTTTGTCCTCTCTTTGCGAGACCGATGGTCTCGTCGAATTGGCCGAGGATTGCGAGGGCGTGAAGCCCGGCGAAATGGTCGCCTTGATCGCTTATCCGAGCCTTTTCTAAATTACATCTGGATCAGGTTATGGCCGGGGTCGCCCACGCGTGCGCCTGAGGTCGCAAAAGCCTTGTCAGCTGTTTGCTGCTGAGTGTTCAGCACAAAGGCAGCGCCGACAGCGAGCGCGACAGCCACGATCACAGCAGAGATAAAAGCCTTCATAAAGAATACTCCTGTTTTATTCTTGGGCGGCTGGCTTGGCCGCTTTCTGGATTGAATCTATGGGCATTGAGACCGCTCAAATCAAGTTATTCAGCGTGGCCGGGCTGCTTTCTCGATAAAATCTGCGAGCGCTGCGCGACCTTCCTCTGATCCCACCTTTTGCTCGGGCATTTTGGTGCCCGGCGTATAGGTGCTTGGCCCAAGCTCGAAGAGCTTGGCAATCGTCTCTTTGGTCCAGACGATGTCCTGGGCGGCAAATCCGGCGGAATAGACATAGCCCGGAGCTGTGCCGATGCGTCGGCCTATGACGCCATAGAGGGTCGGCCCTGCGCGGTTCTCAGCGTCAGGTGTCAGCGTGTGGCAGACGGCGCAGGCTTTGAAGACTTCCGCCCCGCGCGAGCCATCACTGACAAACATTTCTGTCGGCTTCTCGATGACGATGGGGCCCAGATGATCGCCATTGAGCGTGCTCCAGCGGCGCACGAGACGATCACTGCCGCCGGTGAAGAGAATTTTGCCATCGGGCGAAAAAGCGAGTGACCAGACAGGCAGACCCGGGCCGTTCAATGTGAAGAGTGGCTTGCCGCTGCCGGTCTCAAACAGCGTCACAGAGCCACGCGGACTGGCGGTCGCCACGCGTGTGCTGTCAGGCGAAAAGGCCAAAGCAATGATCGGGGATTCTGCGGCCTCGATGCGGCGCAGATTGTTGCCCTGAGCATCCAGCAGAAACAGCGAGCCATCAGCACCACCTGCGGCCATGCGGCCATCTGCGGCAATGCTGAGCGCATTCAGCGGCGCATCGAGCTTGATGATGCGCGGCGCGCCCTGTAGCGGCCAGATGCGCAGTGTTGCGTCATAGCCAGCGCTGACCAATGTCGTGCCATCGGGCATGAAGCCGACGCCATTCACATTGCCCTGATGGCCTTCGTAACGGCGGGGCGCGCCGCCGTTGAGTGGCGTGACAGCAAGGCTCGAATCCCACGAGGCTGTCGCGATGCTTGTGCCGTCAGGCGAGAGAGTGAGCGCCGCAATCGGCGCTGTGTGGATCTTCTCGATGCTGAGCGGGCGGGTGAGATCTGTGCGGTTCCAGATGGCGAGGCGGCCATCTTCGCCTGCAGTTGCAAAACCGTTTGGCGTCACGCCAACGGCATTCACCGCGCCATCATGGGCGCGCAGAATGGCGCGCGCTGTACCGCGCTCCAGCGTCCAGACAATGGCGGAAGAATCAAACGAGCCGGTAATGGCCTCCCGGCCATCGGGCGTGAGCGCAATCGCCCGCACAGGCCCGCCATGGCCGCGCAATTCGCCCTGGGCGAGGGCGGGTGCGGTAAGGAGGAGGGCGAGGAGGAGCGCGCGCATGGGCGGTAATCTAGTGCGTCCACTTGCGGGGTCCAGTCGCGACATTGTGAGCCGTCATTGCGAGGAGGCCGCAGGCCGACGCGGCAATCCAGAAGCCTCACGTGAAGCCCGTGGATTGCTTCGCTGCGCTCGCAATGACGACAGTTGACGGGCCGCCTCTCCTTCGTCACACCATGGCTCATGACAATGATCCTCGATCTCACCGGGCTGAAATGCCCGCTGCCCGCGCTCAAGACCCGCAAGGCGCTGAAATCTGTTGCGCCCGGCGGCAAGCTCGAAGTGCATTGCACCGATCCGCTGGCGGTGATCGATATTCCCAATCTCATCCGCGAGACGGGCGACCGGATTGAAATCCGCGAGCGCGATGACACGCGCATCGTGTTTCTGATTGAAAAGGCGGGTGCGTCATGACGTGGCCAACCGAACTGCGCCTGTCGAAAGATCGCCGCACGCTCAGCGTCAGTTTTGATGATGGCGCGCAATATGAGCTGTCTGCCGAATTGCTGCGCGTGACCAGCCCGTCAGCTGAAGTGCAGGGGCATTCCGAATCCGAGCGCAAGACGGTGGGCGGCAAGCGCAATGTCGCCATTCTCTCGGTCGATGCGGTGGGCAATTATGCCGTGCGTCTGGTCTTCGACGATATGCATTCGACCGGCATTTATTCGTGGGACTTTTTGGGCGAGCTTGGCGCAAACGCGCAGGCGCGGTTTCAAACCTATCTGGATGATCTGGCCGCCAAAGGGCTTGATCGTGACAAGCCGGGCGTCAAATAAACCGTCATTGCGCGCCGCAGGCGAAGCAAATCAGAAAGCAGCACATGCGGCTCTGGATTGCTTCGCTTTGCTCGCAATGACGTTCTGTTAATGCCCCACCGGAACCATTTCATTATAAAGAGCGATGACATCTTTCGGTGTAGCCGCAGCGCGTGCAACGAGATCGAGCACGCCTTTGCCGTCGATCGGTGACAATTCAATATTCACCTTCTCCGCATCGGCCTGAAACTCCTTGTCGGCGACCATGCTGACAAAAGCCTTTTGCAGCGCGCTGGCGCGATCAGCGGGCACGCCGGGCGGTGCCAGAAATGGCAGCGCCATGAAGAACGGCAGTTCGGCAAATTCCACCAAGGCCCGCATGCGCGGATCGGTGGCAAGCTCGCGGCCTGTTGGCACATCAGGCAAAGCTGGCAGACGTGTGATGCGGCCAAACTGGATGAGAGGGCGCACTTTTTTGCCGTTCCACAGCGAGGGCTGGCCTGCGCGCACGGAATTATAGCCAATCACTTGTCCATCAAGCTCGCGCCGCTCCATGGCAAGGAACATGGGCGCTGCACCGGGATAGCCGCGCACAACATCAATGTTCATGCCGAGCACGGTTTTCGCAATGATGGCGAACGTCAGATTGGTCGAGCCTGGCTGATCGCCACCAAGCTTCACCGAAATGCCGGGCTTGTGGAGATCAGCTGCGGTTTTAGCCGGATGATCATCATTGACGAGCAACAGATAGCCATCATCTGCATAAGACGACAAAGAGCCGAGCCACGTGAATTTTTGCGGATCGAATTTGGCATTGGTGTTGCCTTGGATCTGCAGCTGCATGGTGCCACGCTGGATGAGCGAGATCACCGAGCCATCGCGCTCGACCGTATTGTAGAGTTTGTTGGCAGCCACAAGTCCGCCGCCGCCGGGCAGATTCTGCACGACAATATTGGGCTGACCCGGGATGAAACGGCCAAGATGGCGTGAGACGAGGCGGCCTGAAATATCATTGATGCCGCCGGGTGAGGTGGGCACAACGAGTGTGATGGTGCGGCCTTTGTAGAAACTTTCAACGCTTTCTTGCGCATGGGCTGCGAGCGGCAAGGTGGCGAGGGCAAGTGCGGTTAATAGCGTGCGGCGATCCATGGAGTGTTCTCCTCAATCATTATCAGTTCGTCACTGCGAGCGTTCTGGATTGCTTCGCTTCGCTCGCAATGACGGTGCGCTTCATTTCGGAAGCGGTGGCATGGTTTCGAGGATCTTGCCGTAACCCGCCTTGGGCTCGTTGATATGCAAGCGGCGCTGCACTTCCCACACGCGCGCGGGCACGGGGTGAATGACCGGCACACCGAGATCTTGTTCGAGCATGTGAATGATATTGAGCACACGCCAGCCTGAGCCCAGCATGTAGATCACATCGCCGCCGCCTGATTTCAAGAAGGCTTTCTTGATATGGCCATAGACCTGCTCGCCGGAAAGTTCCTGCGCGCGGTCGAAAGGCACTTCAATGCCCGCCATACATTTCACATCAAAACCCGCATCCTGAAAATAGCGCGAGAATGTGTTGTTGATGTCGCCGGGGAAGTAGGTCGCACCGACGATGCTCTTGGCGCCAAGCGCGCGCATGGCGGTAATGTGGTTCTGGCCCGAGGTGAAAATCGGCACGCCGAATTTTTCTTCCCAGCCTTTGACGATTTCCGATTCGCGCTTCAGGCCCTGCACCATGAAAGGCGGGGCACCCGATGGGTGAATGAGATCGCAGCCGGCATCGGCGCAGATTTTGATCTGGTCCTCGTAAGCGGCAAAAACTTTTTCAAACTCATCACGCGTGCCGCGGCTGATGTTGAGAAACATCGGAATGACGCCGATACCTTCGGGTGCGAGCCGGATGAATTCTTCGGTCGAGCCCGGACGCAATGTCGGGTGCACCATGCCAAGCGTGCCACGCCAGCTTGAAAAGCCCATGTATATTCCTCCCAAATCGCCCGGTCTTTGCGCCGGTGCGGATGGGGGCAGTTTAGGGGAGGAGATTGGTGCTGGCTAGGGGTTCGTCATTGCGAGCGGAGCGAAGCAATCCAGAGGCCTCACGTGTCGCTTCTGGATTGCCGCGTCGGCCCTGCGGGCCTCCTCGCAATGACGGCGCAAAAAAGGGGCCCTGAGGCCCCTTTTCAGTAAAGTCACACGGCGACGTTGAACTTGTCCATCTTGGGCGTCACGCCGTTCTTCTTCATCTCTTCCAGCCATTCGCGGTGGATGCGCGGATCCTGATCTTCATATTCGATCTGGTCGCCACCTTCCTTGATGGAGAGCGAGACGGCACCCTTTTCGCCATTCACACCGATCAGCGAGCGGCGCTGCGATAACATGGTGGGGTAGCGCAGGCCACCGACTGCGGTCGCGAGATAACGCGCCGGTTCGGTCGATGTGTTGAAGTGCTGATGGAACTGCTGGTCGGCTGGCGGGAAGACGGTGCCGTGCTTCCAGTCGATGCGGATGAAATCTTTTTCATGCGGATACCAGAGCAGTGAATAGCCGTGGCCAGTGACGCACATGACGTGGAAAGACGGCCCGTGCTTGTGGCCCTTCTTGTAGGTGCCCACCGGCATTTCCGAAATATGCGCATGCATAATGCCATCGGCCAGCACGAACATGATGTTGGTGCCGCCAGCTCCACGATCACCCCAGCTCTTCAACTCAATGCCTGCGAGATCGGGAACGAAATTGGTTTCCCACATGTGGTTGCCCGGACGCACGGTGATGAGATCACCTTCGCCCGAGAAGTAACCCTGCTTGCCCGCACGCGACATGAAATCGCGATTGGTCTGGAACACGAAATCTTCGTCATGGAAGACGTTCATGATCATCGGCAGATTGGTGGTGGAGACCAGCAAAGCGCGCTCGCGGCCCGAGCCATTGAAATGGCGATGCGTGGCATTGAGCGGGATCGCAAAGAGGCTTTTCGGGCCCCATTCAAACGAGCGCTTGGTGCCATCGGCAAATTCAATCTGCGTCGAGCCTGTGCCTTCGAGTACATAGATGACATCTTCATAGAGATGCTTTTGCGGCGATGTTGACTGGCCCGGGCCAATGTCAAACAGGAACATGTTGGAGAAGTCGCCGCGACCCTTCAGATGAACGGCGGCACCCTTCACGCCATAGCGCGCCCAGGGCTTGGTCTCGACGCAGAAGAGATCGACGCCGTAATCCTCATGGACCGGCAGACCCTCTTTTTCGACCCAGTTCAGATAGGGATCAACGCCATAGCGCGGCTTGTCGTCAGACATGGTTCACTCCCGTGTGTTTTTGTTTCACTGATGATTGGCAGGATTGTCGAAGAGCAGGGATTTGATGACGACCGGCACAACGCCGGGCGGTGAAATCAATTCGCCAATGTCGACAAAGTCGAGTTCTTGCAGCTGCACGCCATCAATCGAGACGACAGGGCCTTCAACCCCCTCTTCATCTTGCAGCAAGCGGCCCATGGTGCGGCCGACATCGCCATCGATCATGAGGCACAATGTGTTGGTGCGTTTGCCATCGGGCGCGACTGCAGCCTTGATTGCCTTGGCAGCATTGGCGAGACGCGAATATTCCGGATCACCATGCCAAGGGAAAGCAATGGCAAGCCGCGCGCTTGGTTCGAGATCAAGCACCGCCATTTTTTCGTGGATGCGCTTGATGATGTCGGCAGCTGGAATGTCTTCCGACAGATCCATGCCGATCTGCACAACAGGGATATTGTGGACGGGTAGCACGCCCTCCTGATCCTTGGGCAGATAGATGGTCTTGCCAGACACCTGCACCGTGAATTGCGAGGCGCCGATCACGGTTGCGCGGATGCGATTGCCCGGATCTTCCACCGGAATGGTGCAGCGGGCTGCGAGCTTTTCGCGAATGGCAGCGGCCAATGGCTTGGCAATATCGCCAAACTCTTCTTCTTCCGTGCCGAAAATATATTCCGACACGCCACCCGAGAAGGTGATGATCTCAGGTGTGAGCGAACGATCAAGCGGTTCGGTGAGGGCGATCTTTTGGCCGAGCTCATCGAGCGGTTCATTGACGATTTGATCAATGGCGAGGTCCGCCAGACGCACAGCGATTTTCTTGCGCGTCATCGCATTGGAGAGCGCGCCGGGCGTGGTGGGCAGGCCGAGATCATCTGCCACCAATTGGGCTGATTCATCGACACGCGTCCAGCCTGTCTTGCCGTCATGTGCGACAAGGCGTCCACCGACAGCGAAAGCGGCGACGGATTTGATCATGCCCTTGTCGATGAGCGCGAGCTTGGTGGTGCCACCGCCAATATCGACGTGCAGCACGACAGCGTTCTTGGCTTTCGATAAAGCAACCGCGCCGGAGCCGTGGGCGGCGAGTGTGCATTCGAGTTTGTGGCCTGCTGTGGCGCAGACGAATTTGCCGGATTCTTCTGCAAAGAGCTCGTCAATGGCACGCGCGTTGGAGCGCTTGATGGCCTCGCCCGTCAGAATGACGGCGCCTGTATCAATATCTTCGCGCTTGACCTTCGCATCGCGGTAGCAGGCGCGGATAAATTCTTGCAGGTAGGCAGCATCAATCATGCCGTTGGGCAGGAAAGGTGTGAGCATGATCGGCGAACGCCAGACCACTTCACGCCCCGTCACGACAAAGCGCGCCGAGAGGCCTTGCGAGATGCGCTGCAATGTCACTTTTGCAAACAGCAGATGTGAGGTGGATGAGCCAATGTCGATGCCGACTGTTTTCAGCTCAACTGATTCCTGCGCCCAAATCCAGGCGGCCATTGCGGCCTTGTCATCATCTGACATGGCATTGTGGTCGTGTTCCTCGTCCATATCGTGCATTTTTGGGGACCTTCTATCCGGGCCTTTGTTTCAGGGCATTTACTCTGCTGCGTGAGATTTGGCCTGATGCGCCATTTCTTCGGGTGTGACGCCCATCACGCGCCAATCATTTGTTTTGGGCACCACGCCTTCAAAAGACATGAGCTTGTTGTGGGGAATGCGCGGCTCTACCGTGCCGATAGCTGGACCGCCAGCAGCGAAGCTTTGTGCGGCAGCAACCATTTGCTTGCGGAATTCGACAATGGCAAGATCGCTCGCACCCAGACGGTCGTGGGTGCGATCAGCAATCGGCCCCATCGTTTCCCACATGACAATGTCCTGATTGGGAATGCCGGGAATGCCCGTGAAATTACCAAGCTTCATCGCTTTGCGATCTTGCAGGTAATTGTTCGCGCGATTGCGGACCTTGATGAAATATTTATCCACATCAATGCCAACCTGCGCATGCAAGAATTTGCGCCATTCTTCCGTTGCAGGTGTGGTTGCCGCATCGCCCCAGGCGATGAAGTGGAAGGCCGTGTGTGTGTCATCTGTCGGCACATGCAGAATGGCGACATTGTAGAGATTGTTGGGCGGGATCAGCACGCTATAGGGCGCGATGAACAGCGTTGTGCGGATGTAATCATGCGTCTGCGGATTGGCGATGGGCTTGCGGATCGCGGCATAGCGAAAGCCAAAAGACGTGCGCTGCACTTGCATGCGCGGGGCTTTGTCGGTTGAGGGGCGCAGCCAATTTGTGTCTGTCGCAGCCGCACCCGGCACACGCGCTGGCACCATGTCGGAGGAATGGAGCGACGAGGAATGCGCGCTATCAATCGCGCCTTCTAGAATTTGCGCCCAATTGCAGTCGATGTGAATCTTGGCAATCGACACGCGGGTGTCTGGTGTGGGCTGGAACACGGGCGGCTCAAATTCGGGCATGGTTTCAGCTGGACCCATATAGACCCAGACGAAGCCCGCGCCTTCGCGCACTGGATAGGCTTTGTGCTTCACCTTTTCGACAAGGCCCGTGCCCGGCGGCTCGGAGGCCATTTCGACCACATTGCCTTCGACGTCGATTTTCCAGCCGTGATAGAGGCAGCGCAGGCCGCATTCTTCGTTGCGGCCGAAGACCAGCGAAGCGCGGCGGTGCGGGCACATTTCATCCAGAATGCCGACGCGGCCTTCGGTATCGCGGAAGACGACGAGATCTTCGCCCAGAAGGCGCAGCTTCAGCGGATCGCAATCCGGCTCTGGCACTTCTTCAATGAGGCAAGCGGGCAGCCAATGGCGGCGCATGATCTGGCCCATGGGCGCATCGCCCTCGACACGGCACAGGAGGTCGTTTTCCTCTTTCGTGAGCATGGCGTTTCCTCGACTTGCTTAGCTCTCTAAGTTTCTGCCAGAATAGCGGGGAGATGGGGGATTGTCCACGGGGCAGGGGCGCCTTTCAGCCGTCTTTGCGAGCGTAAGCGAAGCAATCCAGAGGGGACACGGAGGCCCATGGATGAGGGCAAGCATCGCACGACCCCCACCCCCAACCCCTCCCCACAAGGGGGAGGGGGATGGGCAGCCCCCTTGAACAAATATCCTTAGCCCTCTAAGTATATGCGCGAGTGCGGAGGGGATGATGGCGGTCGAAGAGCTGAAACAGGCCTTGCGGATCACGGACAAGCGGTCAGCGGCGGCGGATATCGAATATTTCGAGCTGAAAAAGCCCGATGGCGGGGAGGTCATGCCCTTCATGCCCGGCGCGCATGTCTCTCTGCGCGTGCCCAATGGCAAGATCCGCAAATATTCGCTCTGCAATGATGCCGAAGAGCGCGACCGCTATTGCATCGCTGTGAAGCGCGAGACAAACGGGCGCGGCGGCTCTGTCAGCCTGATTGATGAGGCCAAGATTGGCGACGAGATCATGGTCTCGGCACCGCGCAATGATTTCGAACTGGTGAGCGCGCCGCAATATGTCTTCATCGCCGGTGGCATTGGCATCACGCCGATCCTGTCGATGATCAAATGGGTGCGCGCTACAGGCACAGCGAAATTCAAACTCTATTATCTGACACGCTCGCCGGAAATGACGGCTTTTCTCGACGAGCTGAAAGCGCCTGAGCTGCGCGGCATGGTGATCATCCATCATGACGAGGGTGATCCCGACAAGGCTTTTGATCTCTGGCCAGTCGTCGAAAAGCCCGGTGCAGCGCATCTTTATTGCTGCGGGCCGCGTGGGCTGATGGAAGCTGTGCGCGATATGACCGGACATTGGTCAAGCGCCAAAGTGCATTTTGAAGATTTCACGCCGCCCGGCGCCATCACCAAGGCGCAGGATGTGCCCTTCACCGTGCGGCTCGCCAAGACGGGCGCTGTTTATGATGTGCCGGTGGGCCAAACCATTCTCGAAGTGCTGCGCGCGCATGGCCACGATGTTTCATTCTCTTGCGAGAGTGGCTCGTGTGGTTGCTGCAAGACGAAGCTTGTGTCCGGTGAGGTCGACCACCGCGATCTCGTGCTGGCTGACCATGAGAAGGCGAGCCAGATCATGGTCTGTGTATCGCGCTCTATGGGCGGCGAACTTGTGCTTGATCTGTAAGGCTGACCCATGAGCGCGCCGGTCCTGAAACTTGGAATTGCCGGAATTGGCCGCGCTTTTTCCTTCATGATTCCGACGTTCCGCGATGATCCGCGCGTGGCCATTGTGGCGGGCTTTGATCCGCGCGCGGAAGCGCGTGCGCGCTTTGCACAGGATTTTGGCGCAAGCACTTATGAGAGCATGGAAGAACTCTGCGCCAGCGACGTGGACGCCATTTACATTGCTTCGCCCCATCAATTCCATGCGCCGCAAGTGGCCATGGCCGCAGCCCACGGCAAGCATGTGCTGGTCGAAAAGCCGATGGCTTTGTCATTGCAAGATTGTCAGGCAATGATTGATGCCACGCGCAAAGCCGGTGTGCATCTGATCGTTGGCCACAGCCATTCCTTTGATGCGCCGATCCGCAAGATTGCCGAGCTTGTGGAGGCTGGCACCTACGGGCGGCTGCGCATGATCACGGCGCTGAACTTTACGGATTTTCTGTTTCGTCCGCGCCGACCCGAAGAGCTGGACAGCACGCTGGGTGGCGGTGCGATTTACAATCAGGCGCCCCATCAAGTTGAAATGCTCCGCCTCATTGCGGGTGGGCGCGTGAAAAGCGTGCGCGCGATGACGGGCGTGTGGGATGAGTCGCGCCCGACGGAGGGCGCCTATAATGCCTTTCTTACCTTCGAGAATGGTGTCAGCGCGACCATGACCTATTCAGGCTATGCGCATTTTGACAGTGATGAGCTGCTCGACTGGACCAATGAGATTGGGCTGAAGAAAGACTCGAAAAATTATGGCGCGGCGCGCAAGGCCATTCTGGCCTCTGGCAATCTGGCGGAAGAGTCAGCGCTGAAAAACGCCCGTAATTATGGCGGTTCCGCTTATACCGATCTGTCGAGCGAGAGTGCGCGTCAGCATCACACTTTTGGTTTTCTCACCGCCAGTTGCGAGCAGGCTGATTTGCGCAGCTTTGGCGATGGCGTGCGCGTTTATGGTGACCTTGAACAAACATTCTTGTCACTTGAGCCGCCCAAAATTCCGCGCAGTGAAGTGGTGGATGAACTGTACGCCGCGGTGTTTGATCATGTCGCACCGCTTCATTCGGGCGAATGGTCGCTGGCGACCATGGAAGTCTGCCTCTCGCTGCTGCAATCGGCCCGCGAGGGGCGCGAGATTTTTATGATGCATCAGATCGGCACGGGAGCACGCGCATGAGCAAGCGCGGCGGCCTCGCCCAAGTCATCCAGCATCATTGGCGCGAGGCTGTGCCCGATGATCGCCTGGCCCATCTCATCAAGGATGCCTCGCGTGGACTTGGCCGCGCCCTGCAGATGCGGCTCGCTGAACACGGCGTGTCCTTCGGTCATTGGACCTTTTTGCGCATCCTTTGGAATGGCGATGGCATTGCGCAGCGTGCTTTGTCGGATCTGGCTGGCGTGATGGAGCCGACCACTTTCTCCGCTGTGAAGGCGATGGAGAAGCTCGGCTATGTCGAGCGGCGTCAGAAGCCGGGTGATCGCAAGCAGGTGTTCATCCATCTCACGCCGCTGGGTCAATCGCTGAAAGACAAGCTTGTGCCGCTGGCGGAAGAGGTCAATGCGATTGCCGTGGAAGGCCTGGACGAGCGCGAGATTGCCGCCATGCGTCAAGCGCTGCTTGCCATGATCGACAATCTGGCGCGCGATGAAGACCAGGCGGCGGGTGACAACCGCCGCATCCCCTCAACACGTGAAGTGGCGGGACGTTTGTCTGGCGCGCTGCCTTCGCGTAAGTAAGCAATCTGATTTTTCTTGGGGCCAACATCCATGACCATGGCTTTCTTTAACCCGATCCTGCTCGAAAATGCCGTGCGTGCAGCGCTGGACGAAGATCTCGGCCAGGCCGGCGACATCACCACCATGGCGACGATCCCCGCCGACATGCAGGCTTCCGCCGTCATGGCCGCGCGCAAAGGTGGCGTGGTCTGCGGCCTGCCTTTGGCTGAGGCTGCGTTTCGCCTGATTGATCCCAAGCTCTCGTTTGAGCCGCTGGTGGCGGAAGGCGCGCATGTGCCAGCCAAGACGCCGGTCGCGCGCATCAAGGGCAATGCACGCGCAATTTTGACGGCTGAGCGTGTGGCCTTGAATTATGCCTGCCGCCTGTCAGGCATTGCGACGATGACGGCGGAATTTGTCGCGCTGGTCGCCCATACGAATGCGAAGATCTGCTGCACGCGCAAGACCACGCCCAATCTGCGCGCTTTTGAAAAATATGCCGTGCGCTGTGGTGGGGCCATGAACCATCGCTTTGGTCTCGATGATGCGGTGCTGATCAAAGACAATCACATTGCGGTGGCGGGCGGCATTCGCGCGGCTTTGCGTGCGGCGAAAGCTGCAGCCGGTCATCTGGTGAAAGTCGAGATTGAAGTCGATACGCTGGATCAGCTGCGCGAAGTGATCAGCGAGGGCGCGGACTTTGTGTTGCTCGACAATATGAATGTGGAGCAGATGCGCGAGGCTGTCGCGATGGCCAAGGGCAAGGTGAAGCTCGAGGCGTCTGGCGGGATCAACCGTGGCAGCGTGAAAGAGATTGCCGAGACGGGCGTGGATCTCATTTCATCCGGCGCGCTGACGCATTCGGCACCGATTCTGGATTTGGGTCTCGACATCGAGATTGGTTGACGTTTTCCGCGTCATTGCGAGCGTAAGCGAAGCAATCCAGAAGCCTCACGTGTAGCTTTCTGGATTGCTTCGTCGCTTTGCTCCTCGCAATGACGAGGATTACTCAAGCCGCACATTCTTCGAAAAGTCGTAAGCCTTCGCAAACGAGCAATCGTAGGCCTGGAAGACCGGATCGGGCGTCCAGTTGGGCGACAGCACGCGCGCCAGAAACTTCTGCTGATCGGCCCAGCCTTGTTCGGCCTGCGGCTTGCGATAGCGGCCGGGCATGGTGTCGTTCAGCCAGCCGTGCGGGGCATCGGCGTAGACGTGGATGTCATAGCCCTTCTTGTTGGCCTCAAGGCAATTGCGCATGCGCTGCACGTCTTCAATCGCAATGATGTGGTCGGAGGCACCGAAGGCCCCAAAGACCGGGCAATCGAGCGAGGCCAAAATGTCGTCCAGCGTTTTGGGCTGGCGTTCATTGATCGCCCATTCGCGCTTGGAGGCTGCGCCATACCAGACAATCGCGGCCGTGATTTTGCGCTCAGCCGCATAGACCAACGGATGGCGGCCTGTCTGGCAATAGCCAGCCACTGCCACTTTTTCCATATCAGCGCCCGCTTCATTCGACATGGCTTTGATCGCCGCGTCGATATTTTCCAGAGCTTCCATATCGCTCATGTCATAGCGGCCATCGCCGCAATTGAGCTTGGGCTGATCAGGGTGGCGGAAGAAGAAGTTCGGGGCGAGCACAGCAAAACCATCGCTCGCGCAACGCTTGGCGAGATCGCGCGTGTGCTGCACGAGGCCATAGCGCTCATGCATCAGCACGACCACGGGGCGGCGTTCAGATCCGGCGGGCTTGGCCAGAAAGGCAGGCATGCCGTTCGAGCAGGTGATTTCCTTCGTTTCGATCGAAGTCATTTTTGTCTCTCCCTCAGGCGCGCATCAGCGCGACAATATCATCCACATTCATCACGCGGCTCATGCGCGGGAAAACGCGGTCCATGAAAAACTCATTGTTATTGCCGCGCGCCGAGAAACAGGCATCGCGTGCGACCACAATGCCGAAGTCGAGGTCGCGTGCGGCAAAGACGGTGGAGGCAATGCCCACATCGGTCGAGCCGCCGCAGATGACGATGTTGACGATGCCGCGCACGCGCATCTGCAATTCGAGATCGGTCTGGAAGAAAGAGTTCCAGCGATGCTTGGGCACCATCACGTCGCCCTTGGCGGGTGCGAGTTCAGGGGCCACTTCCGCATCTTTGCTATCGCCATAGAAGCGTGGCTTGATGACCGCATCAGGCGCATCGGTGGAGCCCAGATCCATATCGGTATCCGTCAGGCGCAGCACCGTGTCCGAGCCATCGGGGGCATGGTGGCCGGAGGGGTAAAAGGCGGTCATGCCGACCTTGCGCGCGCCCATCAGAAGGCGCTGCATATTGGGCAGGATGTTGCGGTCGGCCAGAAACTTTTGCTTGGCGGGATCGCGCGGGTGCAGATAGCCGTTGAGGCTGTCGAACATGATCAGCCCGGTGTTTTCTGCCGAAAGCTCTTTTTCCATGCGGGATATTTTGGCCATGCCGCCTCTCCTTTTCTTGTTTTTACGCAGGTTGAGGATAGGGGCTTGCCCCGGCTCGCACAATGGGCCGAAAATAGGCGCAAAGACCGCCACAGGCGGGAGGGAGGATTTTCCATGAGCGTTCTCGTCACCGGGGCTGGCCTTGTCGGCACGTCATTCGCGCGCCAAGC
Source organism: Beijerinckiaceae bacterium (assembly GCA_947452005.1). Lineage (GTDB taxonomy): Bacteria > Pseudomonadota > Alphaproteobacteria > Rhizobiales > Beijerinckiaceae > Terripilifer. Next base: position 91,695 of record CANGBC010000004.1, read on the forward strand.
CATCAAACGGGGCGAGAAAGTCGTCTTTTTTGATCCCGAACCGCGCCGGAATTTTATCGATTTCAAATGTGGTGCGGGACAGGCCGAGCTGGTGCGCGGGGATGTCCGCGATTTGCCAGCGCTGCTGGATGCGGTGAAGCGGTTCAAGGTGGAGACCATTGTCCACACAGCCGGGCTGATCGGTGGGCGCGTGCAGCAATCCTTGTCGCTGGCTTTCGACATCAATCTGGGCGGCACGCGCAATGTGGCTGAGGTGATGCGGCTGGCCGGCCTGCGCCGCCTCGTCCATATCTCGACCTTCGGTGTCTATGACACGCGCCGCGACATGCCCACCACAGTGGATGAGACGTTCCCGCGAGGCGCTGGGCGTGGCTATGGCAATCTGAAAGTGGCCAAGGAAGTGCTGCTCGAAGCCTATGCCGATTGGCACAAGTTCGAGCTCGTGATGCTGCGGCCAGCCAATGTCTATGGCTTTGGGCATTTTTGGGCAGGTTCTTCGGGCGGCGCCAAAATGCAGGCTTTGCTCGAGGCCGGGCTTGCAGGCACAAAGGCGCGTATTCCGTCTGCTGAGACCATGGCCAATGAATATATCTATGCCGATGATATGGGGCGTGCGGTTGATCTGGCTGTGACAAAGCCCGCAGCGGCCGGGGGCATTTTCAACATTGGCAATGGCTTTGTGACGCCTTTTGCCGATGTTGTGGCCGCGGTGCGTCACCATTGCCCGGGGTTGGACTTTGAAATTGAGCCGGGCGAGCCGCCCAAGAACAAATCTGCCCCACTTTCGATCAGCGCAGCGCAAAAACATCTGGACTGGCAGCCCACTCACGACATTGTGGCTAGCTTCGGAGCCTATCTTTCGGAAATCAAAGCGGCCCGTGCACAAGGACTTTGAAAACATCCGACTTTGGTCGTTCTGCCCCTTCAGGGCATGGCGTACCGGGGCGGAGGTCGCTAAGATCGCGCCAAGGAAAATTCAGGGGGGATAGACGCGGCAGGCCCAAACAGGGTCGGCGGACTTGTCCTCTTTGTTCAATCAGGAGGATAAACGCATGTCGGACCAGGTTGCACCGTCCGAAGACCAATCGCGAGGGCTGATCAAGTCCACGCAGGAGCTGGGCGCTGGCCTGTTCCTGATTGCGATTGCCTTGTTTTTCTATTGGCAGGGCCTTGATCTGCCGCGCGGCTCGTTGCGCGCGCTGGGCCCTGGCATGTTGCCCCTGGCACTGGTCACGCTGCTGGGCGTCGGCGGCCTGATGATGGTGATCTTTTCATTGTTTGAAGTGGGTCCGCGCCTTGAGCGCTGGTCGCTGCGCGGTCCGTTCTTCGTGTTCGGCGGCATCATTCTTTTCGCGCTGCTCATTCGCACTTGCGGCTTGATGGTTGCTGGTCCCGTGTCGATGATTTTCGGCATGATGGCGAGCGACGAATTCGAGCTGAAAGAAGCGACGATCTTTTCCGTCGCGATGACCATCGTCTGCATCCTTCTCTTCAAGACGCTTTTGCGCTTGCCGATCCCTGTGATTGGCACGCTGCTTGAGCCGTTCTTTCCTTTCTGAGCCGGAGAATTTTTCATCATGGAAGCTTTCCTCGGCAATCTCGCGTTGGGCTTTGGCGTTGCGCTGACGCTCAACAATATTTTCCTCTGTTTCGTTGGCTGTATGGTTGGCACGCTGATTGGCGTGTTGCCGGGTGTGGGCCCGATCGCCACCATTGCGATGCTCTTGCCCATCACCTTTGGTTTTGACCCGACCGGCGCCCTCATCATGCTCGCCGGCATTTACTACGGCGCGCAATATGGTGGCTCGACGACAGCCATTCTTGTGAACATTCCCGGTGAAGCGACTTCGGTTGTCACCGTGCTCGATGGTCACCAGATGGCCAAGCAGGGCCGCGCCGGTGTGGCGCTGGGCATGGCAGCCATGGGCTCGTTCTTCGCGGGCACTGTGGCCACTTTGTTCATTGCGGCGCTTGGTCAGCCTCTGACGAAATTGGCGCAGCTGTTCGGCCCGGCCGAATATTTCTCGCTGATGATCATGGGTCTCGTGTTCGCGGTCGTGCTGGCACGCGGTTCGATTCTCAAAGCCATGTGCATGATCTTGCTCGGCCTGTTGCTGGCGACCGTGGGTACTGACCTTGAAACAGGTCAGGAGCGCATGACGCTTGGTATTCAGGACTTGTCGGATGGTGTCGACTTTGCCGTTCTCGCCATGGGTATTTTCGGTTTTGCGGAAATCGTCCGCAATCTGGAAAATCCTGAGACGCGTGACGTTGTGCGCGCAGCCATTGGTCGTTTGTGGCCCAGCAAGGATGACTTCCGTCAGTCTTACTTCCCGATTCTGCGCGGCACGCTGATCGGCGCTGTGCTTGGCATTCTGCCAGGCAATGGTGCTGTGCTCGGGCCGTTCGCGTCCTACACAGTCGAGAAGAAGATCGCGAAAGATCCCAAGCGCTTTGGTCGCGGTGCGATTGAAGGCGTGGCCGGTCCGGAATCAGCCAATAATGCAGGCGCGCAAACCGCCTTCATTCCGCTGCTGACTCTGGGCATTCCGCCCAACGCCGTGATGGCGTTGATGGTGGGCGCGATGACCATTCACGGCATTATTCCTGGGCCCCAGGTGATGACCAAGAACCCGGAATTGTTCTGGGGCATGGTCGCCTCCATGTGGATCGGCAATCTGATGCTGGTCATCATCAACCTGCCGCTCATCGGTCTGTGGGTGAAACTCTTGCAGGTGCCTTACCGCATGATGTTCCCGGCGATCATGATCTTCTGCTGCATCGGCATTTACTCGATCAACAATTCCACCAGTGACGTTCTGTTCACGGCCTTCTTCGGCCTGGTCGGCTACACACTGCTGAAATTCGGTTTCGAGCCTGCCCCGATGTTGCTGGGCTTTGTGCTGGGCAAGTTGATGGAAGAAAAGCTGCGTCAGGCCTTGATCCTGTCGCGTGGCTCTTTCTCGACCTTCATCGAGCGTCCGGTTTCGGCTGGTCTGTTGCTGGTGGCGGTCGTCATGCTGGCCATTGCGCTTCTGCCGTCGATCCAGAAGGGTCGCGACGAAGTATTTACGGAATAGTCGATCACATTCACGACACTGGGCGATGGGGCATCTTCCCATCGCCCAGTGCAAGCTCCCATACTCTTGCCAAGGCCGAGCCAATGGCCTGAACAAAGAGTGGGAGCGAATTGCATGAAGAAGCTCGTCCTGGCGCTGGCCGCCACAGCGATGATGACAGGTGCCGCGCAGGCCCAGTCCTATCCCAACCGCCCTGTCACGATGATCGTCCCGTTTGCTGCGGGCGGCCCAACCGACATTGTTGCGCGCATCGTGGGCGAGCATATGTCGAAGACTCTCGGCCAGCAGATCGTCGTTGAAAATGTCGCGGGTGCGGGTGGCACCACAGGCATTACGCGCGCCGCGCAATCCAAGAATGATGGCTACACGATCATGATGGGCCATATGGGCACGCATGGTGCTGCGCCCGCACTCTACGCCAATCTGAAATATGATCCGGTGAAGGATTTTGAACCTGTCGGCATGGCCGCTGGCACGCCGATCTTGATCGTCGGCAAGAAGAATTTCCCGGCCAAAGATCTCAAGGAAATGATGGCCTATCTCAAGGCCAATGCAGACAAGGTGAACCAGGCCCATGCGGGCATTGGCGCTGTGTCTCACATGACCTGCATCATGTTCAACAGCCAGCTCGGCATCAAGCCTACGGCAGTACCCTATAGTGGCACAGGGCCAGCTCTGAATGATCTTGTGTCGGGTCAGGTCGATTATATGTGCGACCAGATCGTCAATCTCGTGCAGCAGATCAAGGCGGGCTCCATCAAGGCCTATGCGATTGCAACCCCTGTGCGCTCGCCAGCGCTGCCCGATGTGCCAACCACTGTTGAAGCGGGCATGCCCGATTATCAGGTGACCGCCTGGAACGCGATTTTCGCACCCAAGGACACACCCAAGGAAATCGTGACCGGCCTCACCGATGCGCTCAACAAGGCGCTGGATGACGAGGCCACCAAGGGCCGTCTGCTGGAGCTGGGTGGCGTCTTGCCAACCAAGGATGAGCGCGGCGGCAAGTGGCTTGGCGAATTTGTGGGCAAGGAGGTCGCCCGCTGGACGCCCGTCCTGAAGGATGCACCGAAGTAAGGAACGTTAGCCCCCTCTCCCGCATGCGGGAGAGGGGGGCCGCCGGAGGCGGTCGGGTGAGGGTGAGCGCGGCTGAACTGCCCTCATCCGCCCTGCTCCGCAGGGCACCTTCTCCCGCATGCGGGAGAAGGGCTGGCGCCCGGTCATATTCTCAAAAAATGAGAAATATGGATTGACTCTCTTCGGAGGCTCTCCTAGCCTCCGGGCCAAAGGGAGGACTTCCATGACCTATACAGCGCTTCATGCCGGCACTTATCTCCATCACATTGAACTGCAGAGCTCCAACCCGCAGCGGCTTGCGAAATTTTATGGCGATGCCATGCAGATGCAGGTCGAGAAGCAGGGTGCGGTCTTTGTTTGCCGCGGTCCTGAGCGCCGCCTGATCATCTCGCAGGGTCAAGACAAGAAGCTGGCGCTGGGCGCCTTCGCCTGCCGCGATGCCGATGGTCTGCGCATGTTGCGCGAACGCGCCACCAAGGAAGGCCTCAACCCGCAGGACGAAGCCTCTGTCTTCATGGATCACGCTTTCGCGGTTGTCGACCCTGATGGCAACAAGGCAGTTTTTGGTCTCGCCAAAAAAGACCCCGAAGGCCTGAAAGGTCTGAAAGGCCCGACACAGCATTTGACGCTGGCGACCCATGATCCCGAAGCGATTGAAGCTTTTTATGCGGGCAAGCTTGGCTTTGCCGTTTCGGATCGTGTTCGCAAGCCCAATGGCGAAGTGGCGACGATCTTCGCGCGCTCAAACCACGAGCATCACACACTCGCCTGCTTCCGCTCAGATCGCGTGGGTGTTGATCATCATTCTTATGAAGCGGGCGATTGGACGGTTATTCGCGACTGGTGCGATCATCTGGCGACCCTCGACATTCAATTGATGTGGGGACCGGGCCGTCATGGCCCGGGCAACAATCTCTTCATCTTCATCGTCGACCCCGATGGCAATTGGATCGAGATTTCGGCTGAACTCGAAATCATTCACGACCGTCCTGTGAAGGAATGGCCGCATGCCGAGCGCACGCTCAATCTCTGGGGCAAGGCGATCTTGCGCAGCTGAGGCACAATGGCAGGTCTCGCGCGATATATGGCTGTGTTGCGCCTTTTTTCTGAAGGCATGCCAACATGGACTGTGGCCGAAATGGCTGATGCTTTGCAGGTTCCGCAAAGCACAGCCTATCGCACCGTGCGAGATCTCCTGAGCGAAGGGCTTGTCGAAATGTCATCCGAGGCGCGCTATCGCCTTGGACCTGCTTTCATCGAGTTTGATCGACTGACCCGCCTCACCGATCCGTTGATGCAAGCAGGTGCAGATGTCTTGCGCGCGCTTGTGCAGGAGGCGGGCGTGCCCGGTGTGGCATTGCTGTGTCGCCTCTATGGAGGCGAAGTGATGTGCATCGCCGATCATGTCTCGCCTGAAGCCTCTTTCTCGCCAAGCTATGAGCGCGGCAAGCCGATGCCTTTGACACAGGGCGCAACATCGAAAGCCATTCTTGCGCGACTGCCCGCCAAGCGCCTGTCCAAATTGATTGGTGCTGATGCGGTGGAGACGATGCGGGCGGAATTGGCTGCGATTCGCCGCGCTGGTTTTTGTCTGGGGCGCGGCGAGATTGACGAAGGGCTGGCGGGTATCGCTGTGCCGATTGTCTGCGAGCCCGAAGGACTGGTTGCCTCGCTGTCGCTCGTTGTCGAGAGCCATCGCCTGGCGGGCGCACGCGAAGAGCGCTTGCGCCATTTGGTGATGAGCGCGGCACATGAGATTGAAAATCTCCTCAATCATGATCATCAGGCGCGCGGCCCGGTTCTCCCGTCGGGAGAAGCTGTCGGCGGAGCCGACTGATGAGGGGATACGCTTTGACTTTTCTTGTTAGAACCCCTCATCCGTCTGCTTCGCAGACACCTTCTCCCCAAAGGGAGAAGGACGCGTGTCACGTTGGAGCTTTGAGACCATGACCCATCTGACCTGCGATATCGCGATTGTCGGCGCTGGCCCCACCGGCATGACGATGGCTCATCTGCTGGGCCAAGCGGGCGTGAAGGTGATCCTCATCGAGCGCAATGCCAGCACGGTGACGCAGCCGCGCGCTGTCTCGATTGATGATGAAGCCCTGCGCACCATGCAGGCGATTGGTCTGGACCGCGAGATCATCGAACATGTCGCGCTGGATTATGGCTCGAATTATTTCACGCCTGCGGGCGTGTGCTTTGCCAAAGTCGAGCCGACGACGCGCGAATATGGTTTTCCGCGCCGCAATGCGTTCACCCAGCCCAAGCTGGAGGCGACCCTCCGCGCGCATCTGGATCGCTATCCCCATGTCACCCTGCTGTTTGAGCATGAGTGCGAGAGCGTCAGCGAAAATGACAGCGGCACTGTTTTGCGCCTGCGCCATGATGGGGCTGAGGTCACGGTGGAGGCCTCTTATGTGGTGGCGTCCGATGGCGCGCGCTCGGCTTTGCGCAAAGCGATTGGCGCCAATCTGGTGGGCTCAACCTATCACCAGAAATGGATCATCGTTGATCTCGCCTCGACGAAAGAGCGCATGCGCCAGACGCGCGTGATGTGTGATCCCAAGCGCCCGTTCATCACGCTTCCCGGTCCGGGCGGGATTCGCCGCTATGAATTCATGTTGCATGAAGGCGAAGATGAAGAGCGCGCGGCTTCTCCTGAATTTGTGCGCGAACTTTTGGCGGCAGCAGGCCCGGATGCAGATTCACCCGTCGTGCGCCGTCAGGTCTATGCTTTTCATGCACGCAAAGCGGATCGCTGGAATTCCAAGCGCATTTATCTGGCGGGCGATGCCGCGCATTTGTCGCCACCCTTCGCAGGGCAGGGGATGAACAGCGGTCTGCGCGACGCGCATAATCTGGCATGGAAACTGGCGGCTGTCGTGAAGGGACAAATTGGGGCAGGTCTGCTCGCAACTTACGAGCGCGAGCGTTCGCCCCATGCTTGGGCCTTGATTGAGCTCGCCATGAATATGGGCCGCATCATGATGCCCACATCTGAGCGTCAGGCGTTTTTTGTGCAGAATGCGTTCCGCTTGGCGGCGCGTCTTGTGCCGCCGCTGCATGCCTATTTCGCGCAGATGAAATATAAGCCCAAGCCCTTTTATCATGATGGCTTCATCGCCAATGATGGCGGTTTGAAATTGTCCGGCCGCATGTTGCCCCAACCCACATTGGAGACGCACGCGGGCACGCGTCTGCGCTTTGATGATGTGGCGGGATCAGGCTTTGCTATTGTTGCACTGGGTGAAGATGCGCAGGCGCTGGCTGCAGCGATTGATCCATCCACGCTCGGTCTGGGTGATGTGCCGCGCATTGCCATTGTGCCGCAGAAGATAAACCTTGAGCCGACGCGCCATGACGGACTTGTTGAGGGGCGCGATCTCGACAATCATCTGGGCGAGATTGCGACACGCGCGAAAAACACGCTGATCTTGCTGCGCCCCGACCGCTATGTGGCGCTCGCCATGAGTGTTGAAAAAGCCCAGACGCCGGGCACTTTTGTGGAAATGGTGCGGGGTTTGATGGGGGTGATGAAGTAATTCGTCATTGCGAGCGAAGCGAAGCAATCCATGGCGCGCATTTTGGTCATGTCGCACCATGGATTGCCGCGTCGCCTTCGGCTCCTCGCAATGACGAGGAAATCAGCCGTCCACCTTTTTCAAAAATTGCAGAACGCGCGCATTGAACTCATCCGCGCATTCGATATTGCCCATGTGACCGGCTTTCTCGAACACATGCAATTCGCAATCGGGAATGTGTGGCACAAAGCCGTCCGTGTAGCCGGGCTCGCGCAATGTGTCGTGTTTGCCGGCAAAAACCAGCACCGGCACTTTGATGTTGCCATAGTTGAGCGAGTCGCGTTCGCGCCGATCACCTGAGCCATCGCGGAAGGGCGCTTTGAAACGCGCGGCCGCTGTGGCTTCCCATGCGCCGGGCAGATTGGCGAGCTCAAGGCGCCGATCAAGATAGGCTTCATCCTTCGCCCATTTTTGATCAACGAACATGACCTCGACGATCTTGCGCAAATGTTCGCGCGTGCCGTCATAGGTGTTGAGTGTCTTGCGCGCTTCATTGTTGGGCGCGTCGCCCCCGCCCGAGCAGCAGGTGACAGAGCGCAGAGGCCAATCGGGATTGTCGCGGGCCGCGACCGTCATGCACAGGCCACCCGACATGGATGAGCCCATGACATGCACCGGGCCCAGACACATGATTTCGATAAAGCGGCGGATATGTTCAATGCGGCGATTGAACTGGCCGGTGAAATCAAAAATCTTGTCCGTGCGGCCAAAGCCCAGATGGTCCGGGGCGATCACATGATAATGCGCGCCCAGAGCCTCAATGTTGAATTCCCAGGAGAGCTCGGCAGCGCCGCCAAACTCTGCAGAGTGCAGGAGCAAAAGAGAAGGGCGCCGTCCACGATGAACGGCGCCCGCCTCGATGTAATGCGTCCTCACCCCGTCAATGGAGACGAAGTGAGAAGCGCTCATTCTGCGGCAGCCTTGGTGTTGAGCGGCTGCGTGCGTGCGAGATCCTTGATCTGCGGATACACTTCCTTGGCAAACAGCGACATGCTCTTCACCGTGCGTGTATGGTCGAGCCAGCCCGCCTGCTGCATCATGAGCAGGTGGTCGAAGCCGCCGACGAGATCGTAGAGGCGCTTGATCTGCTTGGCGACGCTGTCGGGCGTGCCATAAACCATGACGCCTTCTTCCTTCAGGAACTCCATCGTCTTGGCGCGCATCGCATCGGTGCGGCCCGTGAATGTGCCCTTCAGCGCATTGACGTTGAAATCAACCGGCACATAGCCTGGAGGATTGCGATACTGCGGTTCTGTCTTGGCATTGAGATACCAGGTCAGCTCGCGTGCACCCTTCTCGGCTTCTTCTTCCGTGTCGGCTGTGAAGACGAGCGGCATGTAAGCCGTGCCACCGCCACCGGGCAGGCCGGTGTCGTTATAGGCTGAGCGGTAAGCGTCGAACATCCACTTCACTTTCGTGTGCGGCTGCAAGAAGGTCGCGAAGACATAACCGCGTGCGGCTGCCTTTTTGATGTTTTCGAGATCGGACGAACCCGTCATCCAGATCGCGGGATGAGGTGTCTGATAAGGACGCGGCCAGAGGTTGACTGCACGGCGATGGGTGAAGCGACCTTCAAAGTTGAAGGGCTCATCCACAGCGCCCCAAGCCTTCACGCACAGATCAATGCCTTCCCAGAGGCGGTCAACTGTTTCGGTCGGGTTGGAATTGGCGGCAAACACTTCATACGGCACACCGCGCACGAAGCCGACATCGAGACGGCCCTTCGAGATGCAATCGATCATCGCCATTTCTTCGGCGATACGGATTGGGTCACCACGATTGGCAATCGGATTGCCGAGAATGCAGATGCGGCCCTTCGACGTCTGGCGCGCCAGAATGGCGGCCGTCAGCGGAGCTGCGACATCGATGCAGGTTGCGGTCTGATGATGCTCGTTGCAGAGCAGATCAAGACCCAGATCATCGGCGATCATATATTCGTCGAGATAGCGGTTGTAGAGATCCGCACCAATCTTCGGATCGAAGTGCTTGTTGGCCAGCGACACGCGCATGGTCGACAAGTCTTCGAGCGGCGGCAGGTTTGGATAGGGCATTTCGGTAAAGTGCCAGGCACGCATGTTCAACCCTCCCTTAATTTCCCAAAATCAGTTGATGAAGCCATTCAGCGCAGACATGAACGCGTCTGTCGCCTCAAGGTGCGGATAGTGACCGGCATTCGCGATGGTCACGAATTTGGCGCCGGGCACGAGTTTCGAATAGGCCTCGCCGTAAGCGAGCGGCGTGATGCCGTCCTTCTCGCCCCAGATAAAGAGCGTGGGAATGGTCACGCGGTGCAGGCGATGGCGCAGGTTGGGATTGTGCATATAGGGCGACCAGCAGAAGCGCGCGAAGCTTTCCATATTGCGCGCCACAGCGGTGAGCTGGGCATCATCCATGACCGAGAAATCGCGCTTGCCATTTTCCGGATTGGCCCATTTGGCAGCCGCCACTTTGTTGGGCAGCGAGGTCCAGATGTCCATAATGTCGCGATCCCAGGCACCGCCGATTTTCACGCCATAAGCGTCAACCAGAACGAGCTTGGAAATGCGCGATGTGGTCTTGATCGCCATTTCAGCGGCAATCCATCCACCCAGCGAGAAGCCCACCAGCGTCACGTCTTTCAGGTCAAGCGCGTCGATGACATCGAGCATGACATAGGAGAGGTCGTTTGGATTGGCGAGCCAATCGGGGCGATCCGAGGTGCCAAAGCCGGGCGCTGCCGGCATGATCACCTCGAATTTTTTGGCAAGATCATCGACGAAAGCAGCGCCGTTTTCGAGCTGCTCTTCGCTGGCCAAGAGAACCAGCGGGCGGCCGGAACCGCGACGTTCGACTTCGATTGCGAGGCCCGCAACCGTGATCTTTTGAACGTTCCCTCTCCCTGACATTTTTTTGTCCTTCTTTGATGCGGCGCCTTTTTGGTGCGCTTTAGATGCTGGGTATCGGTTGCTGCCCGATCAGTGAGATGCCGTAACCATCAAGGCCGACAACTGTTCGATTGGTGTTGGACAGCAGAATGATGTTGCGCGCGCCCAGATCAAACAGGATCTGCGCACCCACGCCATATTGGCGCAATTCATGGATCGGCAGGCTCGACTTCTGACCCTCGCGCTCGCGCACAGCGCGCGACAATGCGGTGGGAGAAGGATCGCGGATAATCACGATAATGCCACGGCCCTTTTGCGCGATGAGGCGCATGGAGGCTTCCAGCTCGCTGCCGCGTGCACGCGCTTCGCCGCCGGCAAACTGGCTTTGTGTATTGTCGCCCAGAGCGTCCGCCAGCAGATTGGCCTGATGCATGCGCACCAGTACCGGCTCGTCACCGGAAATATCGCCACAGACCAGAGCCATATGTTCAGAATGATCAATGCGGTTGGCGTAGATCTTCACGTTGAACGCACCGCCAAAGCGGCTGGTGATCTGCGTCTCGGCCACAGCCTCGATCAGCTTTTCGTTACGGCGGCGATAGGCGATGAGATCGGCGATGGTGGCGATCTTGAGATCGTGCTCGCGGGCGAATTTCACCAGATCAGGCATGCGCGCCATGGTGCCGTCGTCATTCATGATCTCGCAGATCACGCCCGACGGGTTCATGCCAGCAAGGCGCGAAATATCGACCGCGGCTTCCGTGTGGCCTGCGCGCACCAGCACGCCGCCATCTTGCGCGACCAGCGGAAACACATGGCCGGGGGAGACCAGATCAGCCTTGCCCATGGCCGGATCAATGGCGACCGCAATGGTGCGGGCACGATCAGCTGCCGAGATACCGGTGGTGACGCCTTCCGCGGCTTCAATCGAAACGGTGAAAGCCGTTTGATGGGGTGCGTCGTTTTTCGGGGCCATCATCTGCAAGCCGAGCTGCTGTGTGCGCTGGCGCGTGATGGAGAGGCAGATCAGGCCACGCCCGTATTTGGCCATGAAGTTGACGGCATCGGCATCGGCCTTCTCGGCGGGGATAACAAGATCGCCCTCATTCTCACGACCCTCGTCGTCGACGAGGATGAACATACGGCCCTGGCGCGCGTCTTCGATGACGTCTTCGATGGGCGAAAGAAATGCAGAATGAGGAGACATGAAAAGCCAGCTTGCCGGTTTCCGGCGGTTGCAGGTTCGGGCGCGAAAAGCCCAAGCCTCTGTTGAACATCAGCGTGCCGCGACCCCGGTCGGGGGGTCAATGGCTCACGCGGCCAGACAAAGCCCCGACTTTGCATAAAACGCAAGGGTTTGACGCAGAGCGCAAGAAATCGCATCCTTGGGGTTAAGTCGCCCCCTCTGAGGGGTGATCCAAACGAGATTTGGGCAGGGAGGCGATTGGTGAGCGGGCTGATTGAGGCTGTGCCGACCCCCATTTCGGGCTGGGTTGAGACCTGCGCCCATCTGACGAGTCGCGCGGGCGCGCCGCTGGCGGCAGATGCGGGCGCGGCGCGGCGCACGATTCTTGAAATGTCACGCGGCCGCTGCACCTTCGAAATCGAAGATCCCTCGTGTTTCTATGGGTTTAAGGGCGCCGAGGCGCGGGTGGGCCGGATGAGCCTCAAATTCCTCTCCTGGGATTGTGAGGGGCCGTGCGAGACCTCGACCTGGCGGGGTCATGATCATCATATGGCTTTGCACATTCCCTTGCGGGGCACGTTTCAGGCCCGACAGGGCGGCGAATGGATTGATGTGCCGCCGGGCTCGGCTTTGGTCGTCTCGGCCGCTGGTGAGACCCGGCGCAAGTGGGACGGGCCGAGCGACCTCCTCAACATTATGGTGGACCGCGATGCGCTGGACCAAAGCGTCACGCGTGAGGCTTTTTCTGGCCCCGATGGCGTGCTGCAATTTCCAGCCCTGACCCTGATCGACCTGAAGGAAGCCGCTACCCTTGCGCGCTTTGTGGAGATGATCATCCGCGATCTGGAAGGCGAGAATTCGGCCTTTTCAGATCCCGCGGTCGGGCTCGAAGTTGAGCGCGTGCTCTTGCAGCTCGTGCTGCGCTCGATGCGCCACGAGGTGGAGCGCCGCCCGATCCATGAGCGCTATCGCATCGTGCCGGCCTATATGCGCCGCGCTGAGCGGTTCATCCGCGAGCATTTCTCCGAGACGCTCGATATGGCACGCATTGCGGAGGGCAGCGGCGTGTCCGCGCGCACTTTGCAATATGGCTTTCGCAAATATCGGGGTGCCAGCCCGATGACATTCTTGCGCGATGTGCGCCTGTCATCGGCGCGCCGCGCTTTGATTGACGGGCGTGGTGTTTCCATCCGCGCAGTGGCAAGTGCTGTGGGTTATCCCAGCACCAGCCAGTTTGCGCGCGATTATCGCGCATCCTTCGGGGAATCGCCCACCGAAACACGCCGCATGTTGCGGGGATAAGATTGATGAAAAAGACCTTCATTGCGAGCGAAGCGAAGCAATCCAGAGCCTCACGTGTTGCTTCTGGATTGCCGCGTCGCCTTCGGCTGCTCGCAATGACGGAAGAAAAGGGAGGAATAAAAATGAAGAAGAAAATTTTATTGGTTCCTGTCACCACAATCTTGCTCGCAGGCCCCGCCTTTGCGCAAGCCCCCGCTGATTTTTATCGCGGCAAGTCGCTCGATATGGTGATCGGTTTTTCGGTGGGTGGCGGCTATGACATTTATGCGCGCACGGTTGCGCGCTTCATGGGCGAACATATGCCCGGCAAGCCGCGCATCGTGCCCAAAAACATGACGGGCGCTGGCAGTCGCGTGGCGGCCAATTACGTTTACAATGTTGCACCCAAGGACGGCACGGTGCTTGCCACCGTCGATCAATCCATGCCGCTTGAGCAGGCGGTGGGGGATGCGGGCATCACCATTGATACGCGCAAGTTTACGTGGATCGGCAATCCGATTGTCGACAATAACACGCTGGTCACCTGGCATACATCGCCGGTGAAAACTGTGGCGGATGCGCAGAAGAAGGAAATCGCCATTGGCGCAACCGGCTTCAACACATCAGCGCAATATCCGCAGGTGATGAATTCGCTGCTGGGCACGAAATTCAAGATCATCATGGGCTATCCCGGCGGCAATGAAGTCAATCTGGCCATGGAAAACGGCGAAGTGGCGGGACGCGGCTCGAACAGCTGGGCGTCATGGAAAGCCAGCAAGCCCGATTGGGTGCGCGACAAGAAGATGAACATCATCGTGCAGATTGGCCTGACGAAGACCGCCGATCTGCCTGATGTGCCGCTCTTGGTGGATCTGGCCAAGACGGACGATGATCGTCTGGCCTTGCGGCTTGTCTCGGCACCACCTTCGGTTGGGCGCCCGATTTTCTCGACACCCAATGTGCCGGATGATCGCACCAAGGCTTTGCGCGATGCGTTTGATGCCACCATGAAAGACGCGGCTTTCCTTGAGGAAGCCAAGAAGACCGGGCTCGATATCAATCCGATTTCGGGCGCAGAACTGCAGAAAGTGGTCGCCGATATTATAGACACGCCCAAGCCCGTGCGTGATCGGCTGGCCGCCATTCTCTCGCTGATTGATCGTGACAAGAAGTGACGATCCGCAGGATCGTCATTGCGAGGAGGCCGAAGGCCGACGCGGCAATCCACAAGCCACACGTGAGGCTCTGGATTGCTTCGCTTCGCTCGCAATGACGACGCTGAACGAAAGGAAAAACAAAAAATGAAAAAGACTTTTGCAGCCGCTCTCTCCGCAGTTCTTCTTGCTGGTCCGGCATTCGCCCAAGAGCCTGAATTCTACAAAGGCAAAACGGTGGATCTGTTCATCGGCTATGCGCCCGGTGGTGGCTACGACACTTATGCGCGGCTCGTTGCGCGCTTCATGGGCAATTACATGCCCGGCAATCCGAATTTTGTGCCGAAAAATATGGCGGGCGGCGGTGGCCGCGTGGTCGCCGGATATATTTTCAAAGTGGCACCCAAAGATGGCACTGCCATCGCAATGGCTGATCAATCGCTCGTGCTGCAACAGGCGATTGGCGATACGACGATCCAGTTCGACATGAACAAATTCGTCTGGGTCGGCAATCCGTCGGCTGACAACAACACAGCCGTGACTTGGTACACGACCGGTGTGAAAACCATTCAGGACGCCACGCAAAAAGAAGTCATTGTTGGTGCCACAGGCCCCAATACATCGGCGCAATTGCCGCAGGTGATGAATGCGATCCTCGGCACCAAATTCAAAATTGTGCAGGGCTATCCCGGCGGCAATGAGATGAATCTGGCCATGGAAAATGGCGAGATCGGCTCGCGCGGCTCCAATCCATGGTCGTCGTGGAAGGGCACCAAGCCTGACTGGGTCAAGGACAAGAAGATCAACATTCTTGTGCAGATCGGCCTGACCAAAGCCGCTGACCTGCCGGATGTGCCGTTGCTGCTTGATCTGGCCAAGACTGATGATGACCGCGCTGTACTGCGCCTGATTTCAGCACCCGCCACTATTGGCCGTCCATTGTTTGGTCCACCAGACATGCCGGCCGCGCGGCTGGCCATTTTGCGCAAGGGGTTTGACGCCATGGTCAAGGACAAGGCGTTTCTGGATGAGGCCGCGCGCGAGCGGCTCGACATCAATCCGGTCTCGGGTGAGGATCTCGCCAAGATCGTGGCAGACATTGTCGCCACGCCCAAACCCATTGCTGACAAGCTTGCGGCCATCATTGCCGAACCGAAGTAAAAGAGGATCATCATGACCAAGCTGTTTTATGCGCCGGGCTCTTGCGCTCTTGGCATCCACGTATTGCTCGAAGAAATTGGCGCGCCGTTTGAATTGGCGAAGGTCAATCTCGCCGCGCGTGAGCAATTTTTGCCCGACTATGTGAAGATCAATCCGAAATCCAAAGTGCCGGCGCTGATGCGCGATGATGGCACTGTGCTGACAGAATGGCCCGCCATTGCCGCTTGGCTCGCCCTCACCCACCCCGACAAGGGTCTGCTCTCACTTGAGGCCGAGCAGCTCGCGCGCACGCTGGAGTCGGTGGACTATGTCTGCGCCTCGCTCCACATGCAGGGGTTCACGCGCATCTGGAAGCCAGAAGCCTTTGCCCCGACCGAAACCGACAAGGCGGCCGTAAAGGCACGCGGGCAGGAGATCGTCGACAAGGGCCTCGTCTGGTTCGATGGCGAGCTGGCGGGCAAGGATTATCTGGGCGGCGCGACCATGAGCATTGCCGATGCGGCACTCTTCTATCTTGAATTCTGGGTGGCTGAGCGGCTGAAACAGCCGCTGCCAGTCCATTTGGCTGCCCATTATGCACGCATGAGGGCGCGCCCGGCGGTTGCCAAGGCGCTGGCCGACGAGGGCCTTGTCTGAGCGCCCTTTTCCAGGGCTGCCCAGCTAGAACTAAAGTTGACTCTTCTCGCCCCTGAAGCGAGAAGAGAACCTTCAAAAACGTCAAGAAAACACAGCACGCAGGGAGACAAGAAAATGCTGACAGATCGCCCAGAGGGCAAGGTCGACACCAAGGTTGGATTTGGCAGCGATGTCGCCGCGCAAATGCTGCGCCGCTTCGGCTTCAAATATATCAGCCTCAACCCCGGTGCGAGCTACCGCGGTCTGCACGATTCCCTTGTGAATCATCTGGGCAATGTCGATCCCTCCATGCTGCTTTGCCTGCATGAAGATCATGCGGTTGGCATTGCGCATGGCTATGCCAAGGCAACGGGCGAGCCGATGGCTTGCGTGCTGCATTCCAACGTCGGCCTGATGCATGGCTCGATGGCGCTCTACAACGCCTGGTGCGATCGCGCGCCAATGTTTGTGCTGGGTGCCACAGGCCCTGTCGATGCCGCGCTGCGTCGTCCCTGGATCGATTGGATCCATACCTCTGCCGATCAGGCGGGCATCATCCGCGACTTCATCAAATGGGACAATCAGCCTTCATCAGCCGATGCACTTGTTGAAGCCATGGCGCGCGCCAATATCATCACGCGTTCCGAGCCAAAGGCGCCTGTCTATATCTGCCTCGATGCAGGCTTGCAGGAATCGAGCCTTGAGAAGCAGCCGGAATGGCCCGATCTCAATCGCCTGAAAGCGCCCGCACCAGCGCGTGCGGCCAAGGCTGATCTCGATGCGGCTGTGAAGCTGTTGAAGGATGCCAAGCATCCGGTCGTCTTGCTCGGCAAGACCGACTGGAGCGATGCTGGCTGGCAGGCGCGCATCAAGCTCGTCGAGCGTCTGGGCGCAGTTGTCTTCACCGATCTGAAGAACCGCTCAAGCTTCCCGACCGATCATCCCTCGCATGTGGCGGCACCGTTCAACCAGGTTGGCCGTGCGCCCAAGCGCATTGTCGATATTCTGGAACAGGCCGACGTCATTCTCGCGCTGGAATGGACCGATCTGGCGAGCGCTCTGCGCATCAAGAAAGACGGCAAGATCGGCGCCAAGGTCATCGCCACTGCGATGGATCAATATCTGCACAATGGCGCGCATGCCAATTATCAGGCGCTGCCAGAATCCGATATTTTCATGGCGGCTTCATCTGACTCCGTGATTGACGATCTCGTTGCAGAGCTGGGTGCGGGCAAGAAAGATTGCTGGCAGAAGGCTGAGCGCAAGGACGTCAAGATTGATCCCACGCGCGTGACGATGGATCAGCTGGCGGTCAGCCTGCGTTCAGCTTTTGAAGATCCCGATAAGGTTTCGCTTGCGGCCATCTGCCGTGGCTGGACCGCTGATCTTTGGCCTTTCCGTCATCCGCGCGCCTATCTGGGCAAAGACGGCGGCGGCGGCATTGGTTCGGGTCCGGCTCTGTCAGTGGGTGCAGCTGTCGGCAATCTCGACAAGGATCTTCACACAGTGGCGATTCTGGGCGACGGCGATTTCGCCATGGGTGGCCATGCCATCTGGACGGCGGCGCGTCATCGCATTCCGTTGCTCGTGCTGATCAACAACAATCGCTCCTATTTCAACGACGAGCTGCATCAGGAAACGATTGCGGTGCGTCGTGAGCGTCCGGCGCAGAACCGTTGGATCGGCCAGCGCATTGCTGATCCCGATCTCGACTTTGCGAAATTTGTCGAAGCGCAGGGCGCGGTTGGCATTGGCCCGGTGAAGACACCGGCCGAACTGGATGCCGCGATCAAGCGCGGTGTGGATGTGTTGAAGAAGGGCGGCGTCTGCCTGATCGATGTTCACATCGAGCCGGGCGAAGAGCGCGGCGCGGCCTCAACCGGTCACCGCAGCACCTGATATCAAGAAGGGGCGCTGCAAAGCGCCCCTTTTTTGCAAGCTGTCCTTGCGAGGAGCAAAGCCATGCAGCGCCTGACCATCAGCCTTGATGACGAGTTTGCAGCCGCCATTGACGCTTTTATGGAGCGGCAGGGCTATTCCAACCGATCCGAGGCTGTGCGCGATCTGGTGCGTGATGCGCTGGTGCGCTCGGAAGGCGCTGGCCCTTCAACGCATCGTTGTGTGGCGGCTGTGTCTTATGTTTATGATTATGATGGACGTGATCTCGCCATGCGGCTCGATCGTGCCCACCATGAAAATCACGATCTGACCATTTCAACCATGCGCACACGTCTTGATCATCATCATTGCATGGAGGTGACGCTGTTGCGTGGCCACACCGATGCGGTGCGCAAGCTGGCGGCCCAAACCATGGCTGAACGGGGCGTGCATTTTGGCCAGGTCAATCTGGTGCCCATCCGCGATGGCGGCGACACGCATGCCCATGATGATGATGGACACACCCACACACATTCGACGCCCGCCCTTTAAGGCAAGCGCACACAACAAAGGGAGAAGAGGTTGAAGCGCCATGTGATCATTCCGCTGATCGTGGCTTGCGCCCTCTTCATGCAAAATCTCGATTCCACGTCGCTGGCCACCGCCCTGCCGACGATTGCAGCGTCCTTCGGGGAATCGCCGTTGCGCCTGCATCTGGCGATCACCGCCTATTTGCTGGCGGTCGCGGCTTTTCTGCCAATGAGCGGCTGGGTGGCAGACAAATATGGCGCGCGTGTCATCTTCCGCGCGGCGATTGTGGTCTTCACTGTTTCGTCCATGGCCTGCGGCCTAGCGCAGGATTTCAATCAATTGATCATTGCGCGTGTGGTGCAGGGTTTTGGCGGCGCAATGATGGTGCCGGTTGGGCGTCTCATTCTCGTGCGTTCTGTCTCCAAGGCTGAGCTTGTGGGCGCCATGGCTGTGATGGGCGTGCCCTCGGTCATTGGCCCCATTATCGGGCCTTTGCTGGGTGGCATCATCACCACCTATTCGCATTGGCGCGGCATATTCTGGATCAATGTCCCGGTTGGCATTCTCGGATTTTTTCTGGCCGGAAAATATATCGAGAACATGCGCGAAGAGGGCGTGAAGCCGTTTGACTGGATCGGCTTTCTTTTGTCGGGATGCGGGCTGGCGTCCACCGTGTTTGGACTCGATACGGCTTTTGCCAAACAAGATCCGGATGCTTTGGGTCTGGGCCTGCTGGGCGGTGGGCTGATCATGCTGCTGCTCTATGTCTGGCATGCGCGGCGTGTGCCCAATCCGATCATGGATCTGAGCCTGATGCGCATTCGCACTTTCCGTGTGAGCGTCACGGGCGGCTCTCTGTTTCGTTTGGGCGTGGGGGCCATGCCGTTCCTTCTGCCGCTCTTGATGCAAGAAGGCTTTGGCTATTCGCCGATTGAATCGGGCGCACTCACCTTTTTGTCGGCGGTGGGGTCGCTTGGCATGCGCACGCTGTCGCGCCATTTTCTGCGCCGCTTCGGCTATCGGCCTGTTCTGGTGTGGAACGGCATTCTCGCCAGCGTGTCGATTGGTGCCTGCGCCTTTTTCACCGCCGATCTGCCGATCTGGATCATGATGGCGGTGATCTTTCTGGGCGGCGTTTCCCGCTCGCTCGCCTTCACCGCGATCAATTCCATCGCCTTCGCCGATGTCGAGCGCGCCGAGATGAGCCATGCGACGAGTTTCTCGCAATTGGCCCAGCGCCTGTCGCTCACCATGGGGGTGGCCTTTTCAGCCATCATTTTGCATCAGGTGGCGGGCGAGGCGACGCGCCTGCCCGTGAGCGCCTTTGCCATTGCCTTTGCTGTCATTGGCGTGGTCTCGGCGGGCTCCATATTCAGCTTCCTGCGCTTGCCGGTGGAGGCCGGGGCCGTGCTGGCCGGGCGCAAGGTCGAGCCCAAAGCCTGACAAAAACTGATTCGCCTCAAGGTGAGGGCACTATCCCCAAAGCGGGATTGCGTGCCCAGAAAATTGGCACGATATGGCCAAGCTCCCGTTACGTTATAGCTCTGCTTTAGCTAGTGATTAGACAAGTTTCGGTTTTATTATAACTTTTTTTGCAATTTTTGTAACTGTAAACGGCACATTTAAAAAACTTGAGCTAGTGTGGATCTGTCGCCGCCGGGCTGGGTTGCGTAACCTTTTGCTGCCCTCGGCTCTATTTTGATCTGGGAAGAGGCTCTAAGAAATGAAGGCTTTTGACGAGAATTTTGAATCTGCGCGTCGCCATTTCGGTGTCGCCTTGATCGACCTGAATTATGCGGTGGCCGATCTCGCCCGCGCCACGGTCTGCAATGAGATGGAAGTCGGCACGAATGCCGCTCTTGAGCTGCTCAGCCCGGAGATTGAGCGTTTGTCCGAACTCTCGGCCTTTATCGACCGGGTGGCCGAAACGCGTCCGGGCGAAAATACAGCCCTGCTCCAACAATGGTGGCCGGACCTTGTGCGCCAGCCTCTGGAGAACAGTGTTTCCAAATAAGGGCCGTTTGGCGAAAATCATTCGTCATTGACGGCCCGCCTCCGGCAGGCGATGGACATAGCGCGTCTCTCTCTTGAGAGCGCGCTATTTTCTTGATCTTTCGGAGCCGCGTTACATGAGCAATGACCTCTCTGTTCTCTTCTCTCCCGTGCGTATCGGGAGCCTGGATCTGCCCAACAGAATTGTCATGGCGCCGCTGACACGCAACCGCGTTGAACCCGCAACACTCGCCCCGCGCGCGCTGAATGCCGATTATTATCGCCAGCGCGCCAGCGCCGGCCTGATCATCACCGAGGCCACGCAGATTTCGCAGCAGGGCCAGGGCTATCTCAACACGCCGGGTATCTATTCGGATGCGCAGGTCGAGGGCTGGCAGATCGTCACGCAGGCCGTGCATCATGCGGGCGGGCGCATTGCCTTGCAGCTCTGGCATGTGGGCCGCGTCTCGCATGTGTCGCTGCAACCCAATGGTGGCGCGCCTGTTGCACCCAGCGCCATTCCCGCCAAGACCAAAACCTATCTCGCCCATGGCTTTGATGATGTGTCCGCGCCGCGCGCGCTCGAGCATGCCGAAATCAAGGCGATTGTGCGCGACTATGCAAAAGCCGCTGCCAATGCAAAGCGCGCTGGCTTTGATGCGGTCGAAATTCACGGCGCCAATGGCTATCTGATCGACCAATTCCTGCGCGATGGCACCAATCACCGCACCGATGAATATGGTGGCTCGATTGAAAATCGCACGCGTTTCGCACTCGAAGTGACGCATGCTGTTTTGGAGAGCTGGGATCCCTCACGTGTGGGCTTTCGCATCTCGCCCGCAGCGCCTGCCAATGACATGAGCGACAGCAATCCGGCGCCACTCTTCCAGCATCTCGCGCAAGAATTGAGCGCGCTGAAACTGGCGTTTCTGCATGTCAATGAAACGCAGGGCGCTGAAGGACCGCGGTTTGATTTTGCCGCTCTGCGCAAGGCGTTTTCAGGCGCTTATATGGCCAATGCTGGTTATGAAGCGGCGAGTGCGGCCAAAGCCATCAGCGAAAACCGCACGGATGTGGTGGCCTTTGGCAAATTGTTCATCTCCAATCCTGATCTCGTCGCGCGTTTCCAGAAAGGCGCGAGCCTGAATGAATGGGATCAGGCGAAGTTTTACGGGGGCGATGCCGCGGGCTATACGGATTATCCCGCGCTTGCCTGATCAGAGTTTGTAAAAACTGCGATACCATTCAACAAAAGCCCGCACGCCCTCATCCACGGGCGTGCGCGGCAAAAAGCCGGTGAGTTTTTCGAGCACGCCTGTTGCTGCTAATGTCGATTGCGGCTCGCCCGGCTGCATCGGCAAATCATTGCGGATAGCGCTGCGGCCTGTCGCTTTTTCAATCGCGCGAATATAGGCATCCAGCTCGACGGATGTGCCGCCAGCAATATTGATCACGCGCCAAGGTGCGGCGGGTGAGCCATTCGCCTCCGCCGAGGGTGCGGGTGCGAGCGGCACAAGGCGCACGATGGCTTCGATACAATCATCGACATAAGTAAAGTCGCGCTGCATCTGGCCGCCATTGTAAATATCAATCGGCTGGCCTTGCAGAATAGCGCGCGTGAATTTGAACAGCGCCATATCGGGGCGCCCCCACGGACCATAGACCGTGAAGAAACGTAAGACGCTGGTCGGCTGCTTCCACAAATGCGCATAGGAATGCGCCATGGATTCGGTGGCCCGTTTGGTCGCTGCATAAAATGACAAGGGGTGATCGGCGCGATCTGATTCCGCAAACGGCGTGGGATTGGCGCCATAGACGGAGCTGGTCGAGGCCATCAGCAAATGTTGCACAGGATGCGCGCGCAGGGCTTCGAGCAGGTTGAACGTGCCGATGATATTGGCATTCACATAAGAGCGCGGCTCTTCCATCGAATAGCGCACGCCTGCCTGGGCTGCCAGATGCACGACGATATCAGCGCGCGTGTCGGCGACGAGCGCTCGCAGGGCGCTCTCGTCTTCCAGCATGAATTCATGCGCCTGAAACAAATGCGATGTGCCAAGTTCGGCATGGCGGGCGCGCTTCAAGGCCGGATCATAATAATCCGTCATGCCATCAAGGCCCGTCACCTCATGGCCGAGCGCCATCAGTCTGCGGCAGAGATGAAAGCCGATGAAGCCGGCTGATCCGGTGACAAGAAAACGCATCAAAACCTCTTGGACCCGAAATCTATGCCCTCAAACAGCTGAGCCATGCAAGGGGCAGGCTCAGAGCAGGCGCTGATCTTGTCCCTCAAGGACCAGACACGTCAGGTGCCCGCTTTTCACGGCCCCGGTATCCAGGTTGATGCGATTGGCATGAAACTCGGGCGCGCGCACGGGCGTGTGGCCATGGATGATGA
Organism: Beijerinckiaceae bacterium; assembly: GCA_947452005.1. Lineage (GTDB taxonomy): Bacteria > Pseudomonadota > Alphaproteobacteria > Rhizobiales > Beijerinckiaceae > Terripilifer. The sequence goes on from CANGBC010000004.1 coordinate 114,496, forward strand.
TGCGGCCAAAATCCTCAGTGCTGGAGAGGAAGGGTTCACGAATCCACATCAGGTCATGCGGGCTTTGTTGATCGAGCGCGATGCCCGGCCGCACACCGGCATGGCAAAAGAAATAGGGACCGCAGTCATAGCTGAGGTGAAGGCCCCGCAAGAAGCGGCGGTGATGGGCGGGCAGCGCGTGCATGAGCGCATGGCGGGCCTCGGCATAGCCCTGGCCGCGCTCCGCATCGCGCGGATCAACGCCATAGGACGCCAATGTCTCGAGGCCACCAACGCGGCGCCAATTCTCAAGCGTGGCTGGATTGTCAAGAAACGCCTCAAGCAGAGCCTCATGATTGCCGCGCAGGCAGACACTGGCAGAAGGCAGGCGATGATGGGCGAGCGCATCCACAACCGCACAAGACTCAAGCCCGCGATCAATATAATCGCCAAGCAGAATGATCAGGGCCTCGTCAGGGGTATCGCGCGTGAGGTCACGTTCAATCTTTTGTGTGACCGTCTCCAGAAGATCCAGGCGGCCGTGGACATCGCCGATGCAGTAGATGCGCAGGCCATGCGGCATGTCTGGCAAAGTCTGATCTGTGTGCCCGTGACCCATGGTGTGAAATCTGGAGCGTCAATGGGGCGAAAAAAGGATTTTAAAAAACAAAGAGGGACTGCCCCGAGGCAGCCCCTCCATTGTCTTTGCCGCAGCGGTTGCGCTTAATCGACGCCCACCTCAGCGGAGGCGTGGATCCAGGTGCAAAGCTCCGGCTGATGACAATGAGACACTGGATCACCTCCTTTCGATTGTTGAAGACGGCTCTAGTCTGCTTGCGAATCACTTTTCTTCGCAAGCCCTATTTTTCAGGGGTGAGCTGAATGTTGGGCCGTTAACTTTTCGTTTACTTTTGTGTCTTGCACCTGCATCACAATAGACTTTGCATCCAAGCGGGGGTTTCGCGAGTTCCCCCGCTGTCCAGCCAGTCGGGGAGAGACCATGTTCACTGTAGAGATCGAGGGCCGTGCCATTGCGGTCACCAATGCGCAGGAAGCGCAGGCGCGCGAATTGATCGAGAGCGAAGAGTTTCTTGAAGACCTGACGGTCATTCACAGCGGCGGCAAACCCATTTGGGACGGCGAGACAGAGCTCAGCCTTCGCCCGGCAACGCCCGCCGAAGTCGAAGAATTTGAAGATGCTGACGATCTCGATGAAGACGAGACCGCCGATGAAGATGAGCCCTCTGTTGTTTTCCTCATCGATATTGATGACGAAGAAGACGACGAGGCTTGATACAAAAACGGGCGCCTGAGGCGCCCGTTTTTTTCACTTCTTGGTGGTCGCACCAGCGCGTTGCAGGCTTTTGATGCGCAACGGCGGCTGGCCGGATTTTTCGGCAATCTCGCGATCTTGCTCTTCGATCACGGCGCGGGCGGGCTCATCACCATCCAGGCCGCCGACGACATCGCTGGGCACACGGCGATTGGAGCGACGCGAGCCATCTTCGTAAAACACATCGAAGAGCACGAATTCGCTTTTGGAATTTTGTTTCTTCGCCACAGCTCTCTCCGCAATCTCGATCGTGCAATTCACAATCCCAATAAAGGAGACGTATAGGCCCTGCGTGGCAGAAAGGGAAATTCAGGCCGACCCGGCTGCGGCCGCGCCATAGACAAAGCGCAGGACGCGTGCGCCCCCACAATCGCGCAGCTCCAGATCGCCATAATCGGCGCCCATCCGCAGCATCAGATCACGCGGCAACTCGACGGACAGCAGTGGCGTCTTCTTGAGCGAGGCCATTTCGCACGCCTTGGCAATGAGTTCACGCACGCCCCGCTCGTGGGCTGGCATATCCGTCAGCGTCACAGACATGGGCCCGCCAGCGAGCGTTGCCTGCAGCAATTGATCGAGATCCGACAGTTTCATGCGGGACGCTCCGGTTGCGCGCGGTTAAAGACAAGTAAACGGAGGCCCGGCCCAAAAGGTTTCCCGCACGGAAGCATTCATTGTTTTACTCAACAGAAACAAAGAGGAGTAATTTGTGAAGCATAATGTTTCGCAAATTGCGACATATGCGATTGATTAAGACAATTACATGATCATTGGCCTGTCGGATGGCAGAGCCAACTTTGTCTGCGCTGTCCGGATTGTTGTGTTCCAAGCTCACCGGGCGCGTTCATGTCTCTCATCGTTATCCTCGACGACCGGATTTCGAACCGGAATATTTTCGCCAAGCTCGCGGCCTCCATCGAAGAGGATGTGTCGGTGCGCGCTTTTGGTGATCCGCAAGAGGCTCTTGATTGGCTGGCCCATCACACGCCCGATCTCGTCATCACCGATTATAAAATGCCCGAGATGGACGGCGCGGAATTCACCCGCCGCTTCCGTGAGCTGTCGTCCTCCATTGATGTCCCGGTCGTTGTCATCACGGTCTATGAAGAGCGCAGCTTCCGTTTGCGTGCCTTGGAAGCAGGCGCAACCGATTTTCTCACCTCACCTGTCGATCACCATGAATTCGTCACGCGCGCCCGCAATTTGCTCAAAATGCACAAGCAGCAGAAATTGCTGGCGAGCCGTGCCATCTCACTGGAGCGCGAGCTGGAACATAGCGAGCGCTCGCGTGAATGGGCGCTGCGCGATTCCCGCGAGCGCCTGGCGCAAGTCATCGACACGCTGCCAGTGGCTATTTGCGCGGCTGGCGCTGATGGCAATCTGATTTTTGTGAACGCGTTCAAAGCGGAGCTGTTTGGCTTTGAGGCGGACAAGAAAATCGGCCAAAGTCTGACCGATGTGTTTGGCACTGAGGGCGGTGAGAGCATGATGGCGCTTAACCGCATGGTGTTTGAAACAGGCAAAGCGCTGCCGCCCTTTGAAGAAGAAATTGTCGATGCCAAGGGTGATGTGCGTGTTTTGCTGACCACCAAATCGCCGCTGAAGGATCTGACGGGTCATGTGACAGCCGTCCTGACCAGCGCGCTTGATATTACGACCCGCAAAGCCACCGAAGGCCATTTGCGCCATCTCGCCCATCATGATCCGCTGACCGATCTGCCCAATCGCACGCTGCTGCATGAGCGCATGCGCCGCCTGATTGCCCGCTCACGGCGTGGTGATCAGCCCTTTGCCTTGCACATGCTCGATCTCGATGGATTCAAAGCGGTCAATGATCTGCTCGGCCATTCGGCCGGTGACCGGTTCATCCGCCATGTGGGTCAAAAATTGCGTCAGGCCATCCGCGCGCAAGATACTTTGGCGCGATTGGGGGGTGATGAATTTGCCATTCTGCAAGCACAGGTGACTTCTGGCGAAGATGCGGCAGATTTTGCGCGCCGTATTCTCGAGGTGGTCGCTGATGCCTCTGACTTTGAAAATAGCGGACTGCGCACCACCGCCAGTATCGGCATTGCCATTCATCCCGATGACGGGCTTGATGGTGAAGATCTGCTGAAAAATGCGGATCTCGCCATGTATCGCGCCAAAGGCGAGCAGGGCAATGCATTCTGCTTTTATGCCGCCGACATGCAGATGCGCGCGCGCAACGATGCCATGCTGGATGGCGAATTGCGCCGTGCATTGGAGAATGGCGAATTCCTGCTCTATTATCAGCCGCAAATTGATATGCGCAGCGGCGACATTGTCGGTGCGGAAGCTCTGTTGCGCTGGAACCGACCGGGCAATGGCATAGTTGGGCCCGGCGTTTTTCTCACGCGCTGCGAAGAAAATGGCCTAATCATTCCCCTCAACGAATGGGTGTTGCGCGAAGCCTGTCGCGAAGCGCGCGGCTGGCAGGATATGGGATTAGCCTTGCGCGTCAGTGTCAATTTGTCGCCTGTGCAATTCCGCAAGCGCGATATGCCTGACCTCGTCAGAAGCGCGCTGCAGGAGAGCGGCCTGCCACCGGACTATCTGGATCTTGAATTGACCGAAAGCATCGTCGTCAGAGACTTTGATGCAGTCGCCGCCGACTTGCAGCAAATGCTGGATATGGGGGTGCATGTGTCGATTGATGATTTCGGCACGGGCTATTCATCGCTGTCCTATGTCAAGAATTTCCCCGTTGACCGGCTCAAGGTTGATCAGAGTTTTGTGCGCAACCTCACGCAGGATTCCAATGATGCAGCGATTGTGCGTGCCATCGTCACGCTGGGGCATAGTCTGGGCCTGAAAGTTGTGGCCGAAGGCGTGGAGACGCCCGAGCAATTGGCGCGCCTGCGTGATGAAGGCTGCGATGAAGTGCAGGGCTATTATTTCGGCCGCCCCATGCCCGCGTGGGATTTCATTGCGCAGGCTGCGCAATGGCCGCAGCTGGCCGCCAGTGCGTGAGCGGCCTCATGCGCGCCGAGCAGGGTCTCTTTGGCTGGGTCATGTCGCGCCTGTCCGCGCGCCCTGACAGCGAACATGAGCTGACGCTCAGCCGTTTGGCGCTCAGCATGATTGCCTTTCTGGCGCTGTTCATCGGCTATCTGGGCGGGAGCGACGAGCATCGGCATTATCTGGAACACGTCAGCACGTATTTCGTGGCTTTTACCGCAGCCACATTGTTTCTCTTTGCGCATCTGCTCTGGCGCCCGGGCGTCTCGCAGTTTCGGCGCTATCTGGGTATTCCGATTGATATTGGCTGCGTGGCCTATCTCATGCATTCGGGCGATGAGCTGACAGCTTTCACCTATCCGATTTTTCTTTGGGCAATTTTTGGCAATGGCTTCCGATTTGGCATCAAATATCTTTTTGTTGCCGCCATCCTTGGTTTTCTGGCCTTTCTGGCCGTCATCGTCACCACACCATTCTGGCGCGACAATCGTGAATTGAGCACGGGGCTTTTGCTGGCGCTCATTGTTTTGCCGGTCTATGTGTCCGCCCTCATTCGCCGCCTGTCAGAAGCCAAGCGGCAGGCGGAAGAGGCCAGCCGTGCAAAAAGCCTGTTTCTGGCATCGATCAGTCATGAATTGCGCACGCCGCTCAATGCTGTGATCGGTTTGAGCGATATGCTGTCCAGGACAAAGCTGGATGATGCGCAATCAGATATGGCGCGCACGATTGGGAAATCAGGGCGCTCCCTGCTCGGGCTGATCAATTCATTACTCGATTTGTCGCGCATGGAAATCGGCAAAAAGCCGCAGATGACCGTGTTCGATTTGCACGAATTGCTCAACGACATTCATGCCATGCTGGATGTGCAGGCAAAGGCAAAGACTATCGACTTGTTGTTGCATGTGGACCCGAACGTGCCCCGTTTTGTTCTGGGCTCGATGCGCCATTTCGAAGAGGTGCTGATCAACCTGTGCGGCAATGCGGTCAAATTCACGACGCGCGGCTATGTGGGGATGGCGGTGAAAATCGCATCGCTTGAGGGCGAACAGATTCGGTTGCGCTTTGAAGTGACGGATACTGGCATAGGCATTGCGCCCGAAGCGCAGGCGCGGATTTTTGAATCGTTCACACAGGCCGATGAGACGATCATTGATCGTTTTGGCGGCACAGGGCTTGGTCTTTCGATTGCGCGGCAATTGGTCAATGCACATGGCGGCGAAATTGGCGTGCAGAGTGCGCCAGGGCGTGGCTCGACCTTCTGGTTTGAGATGGAAGTCGGGTTGGCTGAGGCGCCTGAGGTACAGCTGACAGACGAGACGCTTACCCCGACGCGCGCCCTGCGCATTCTGGTGGCAGAAGACAATCGCACCAATCAAATGGTGATCGCGCGCATTCTTGAACATGGCGGGCATTCGCTTGTCATCGTCGATAATGGTGATGCGGCGGTTGATCGCTTGCTGCAGGAGGATTTTGACCTGGTCTTGATGGACCTGAACATGCCGGTGATGAATGGGCTCGAGGCGTCGAAATTTTACGCTTTCGCGATGCTGGGGCAGGAGCGTGCGCCGATTGTTGCGCTCACCGCCGACGCGACGCCCGAAAGTGCGCGCAAATGTGCGGAGGCTGGCATGGTGGCCTGTTTGAACAAGCCCATTGATGCCAAAGCCCTGCTCGAGGCGGTGGCGCGTTATGGGCGAGCGGTTGCGCATGTTCCTGTCGAACCCACCCTTGCATCAGTGCCCGCCGATGGGGCGGTTGCGGCGGTCAATCCGGACGCTTTGGCTGATCTTGAGAAATTGGGCGGCAAGCTTTTTGTGGGCGAGATTGTCACGCAATTTGTCAGCGATGCTGCGGGCGTTTTGCAAAAACTCGAAGAGGCGGTGCAGGCACAGGATGTCGCGAGCTTTCGCGATCATGCCCATGCTTTGCGATCTTGTGCTGCCAATGTCGGCGCGCAGGCGATTTTTCAGCGTTGTCTGGCATTACGCGCGATTGAGCCCGATGCGCTGAGGCACGATGGACAAGCGCAATTGCAGGCTCTGGAAGCCGAATTTGCGGCTGCGCGCGCGGCCTTGCTACCGCATATTCAGGCTGCGTGAATCTTACGCGCGCGCAATGCGTTTGCGTTGCGCCGAGGCCAGGCGTTCCATGCGGCGCAAGTCGCTTTCGCCCAATTGCATGGCTGTGCCTACCCAGATATCGGTGATATCGTGCAATTCCTCAAAGCTGAGTGGCAGCACGCGTTGGCGGGCCTGCATCAAAGCCAGATGCAGATTGTAACGCGCGGTCCCGCCGGCAATGAATTTACGAACCTCTTCTTCGCCCGCACCATCCTCAGCCAGAATATCAACCACGCCCATTTCATGCAGCTCTTCGGCGGTGTAGATCTTGCCGGACAGGATCATGCGTTGTGCGGCGGTCATGCCGATCTTGCGCGTCAGCAGGCTCATGGCGCCCATGCCGGGGAAGAGGTTGAACAAGACCTCTGGCAGGCCCATGCGCGCTTTGCGCTCGGCCACCAGAATGTTGAACGACATGGCGCCTTCAAATCCCCCGCCCAGCGCATCGCCTTGCACAAGGCCAATGGTGAGCACAGAGGAGTCGAATCCCGTCGCCATGTGATAGGCGACATCGCAGCAATCAACCGCGTAAGCTCGCAAGCCCTCACGGTCGCTGTTGCGGATCATGGCGACGAAGTGGTCGAGATCGCCGCCCAGATTGTAAATGCCGGGAAGGTCGGATGCGCCGACGAAAAAGTGCAGCTTGTCCGCACCTGTTCCGGCCTGCGTATAAGTCTGAATGGCACGGCGCAGGCTGATCAGTTCACGCAGCAGCGAGGGGGTGAAACTGGGCGGGCCAGACGGGCGCATGGCGCACCACATGGCTTTGGCGGGCGCATCAAAACGAATGTTGAGCTCACGCAGGCCTTGCGGCGGGAACGGTGCGGGTGCCGCCTCGATCCGTTTGAGCTCGGACAGGCGTGGCCTGATCCGTTCCGCTCTCATAAAGGGCAGGGCGTCGCCCTGAGTGACGCGCAATTGCCCGGCCGTTGAAAGATCAAAATACGCCATACTTTTACTCCCCCGCCGCTCGCGAGTGCACTTGGCTACGCGGGATTAAAGTAAACGCATTTTAACGTTTGTGAACTATTTCGTTACACTTGTTCCCAAAATGGTTAATGGCCCTAACGGAAGGTTTGTCAGATTTTATATGGATTTAACGCAATAAATCAGATTTTTCCAGCGCGTTTATTGCTTATTTATCCGCTTTTCGGGTCATACCAGCATGGTCAGGTTGGGGGTGGCGAGCGCGGGCTTTCGGACCCGTTCCGGCTTGCTCGCTGGCTTCATGTCCTGGGCCCGCCTGGCGGCTGCAAGGGCCATGCGCTGGCGGTGCTCGGGATCTTCGATCATGCGGCGTAACGCCTGCGCGCAGGCCCCCGTCTCATCCAGCCGGACAAAAACAGCCGCCCCCTCCCAGCGTGCGCGCATGATCGGCGTGTCGATGAGCACGAGTGGGCAACCGCTTTTGGCGGCACTGGCCAGAAAGGGATCCTCGGCATCATCGTCGGACAGGCACAGAAAGGCGCAAGCCCGCGCCAGAAGGTCGCGCGCCGCAGAAGCTTTGAGCGGCGGCAGGTCTTGCACTTGTTCAAGCATCACAGGTGGTGATGGCATTTCATGCAGAATGAAGATCTGCGCAGACAAGCGTGCCGCAATCCGGTCGAGCGCTTCCAAGGCACCTGATCCTGTATTCCGACAGCCTGCCATGATGATACGCGCACGACGTGCGACAGTGGCCGGCGCGATCCGCGAGGCCGGAAACAGGCCCTCCAACTGGGCTTCGCCAGGTCTGGGGGCGCGATTTTGCCGCACGGAGCGGCCACGCGGCAATCTTTCCCGCAGAAGCGGTGCCAAAGGCTCGCAAATCAAGGGTGGAATCTGTTTGGTACCCGCATCCGCTGCCATGCTCTCCCCGTAAATCTCTTGACGCATGGCCACCAACGCGCCGCCCAGTACAGGGTTGCAGCCTCCCGACAACGGAGACCGACTTATGTCTTGATCGGCGCACGGCCGCGCTTCATATGAAGACAACCCAGATTGCTCTGGCGTTTCCCCAAGGAGAACACATGACGTTCAAGATTTCTCTGGCGGCGGCCGCCGCTTTCGCCCTGATCGGTTTTGCCGGCCAGGCCGTGGCCCAGGATGCTGAAGCAGGCGAAAAGACCTTTGCCAAATGCCGCGCATGTCACCAGATTGGCGAAACCGCCAAGAACAGCGTCGGCCCCAACCTCAATGGTCTGATTGGCCGTCATTCCGGTTCGGTTGAAGGTTACAATTATTCGGAAGCCAACAAGGGCTCGGGCCTGACTTGGGATGAGGCCACGTTCAAGGAATATATCCAGAACCCGCGCGCCAAAGTGCCCGGCACCAAGATGGTCTTTGCTGGCATCACCAACGAAACCGAAATCGACAATCTCGTTGCTTATCTGAAGCAGTTCGATAAGGACGGCAAGAAGAAGTAATTTTTGGGAGCGCGCGGATGACTTCACAGGTTCTGTCTGAAGATGTCATCCGCGCGCACCTTCAGCGCGATCTGCCGCGCTGGTCGCATGTGAATGGTGCGCTGGAGCGCACCTATAAAACCAATGGCTGGAAAGGCACGCTGATGGCGGTCAATGCCATCGGTCATCTGGCCGAAGTGGCCTGGCATCATCCTGATCTGCACGTCACCTATCCCGCAGTCACTGTGCGTCTCAATACGCATGATGCAGGCGGCATTACGCAGAAAGATGTCGAGCTTGCGATTGCTATTGAAAAGCTGATCATGTGGCAGCCCGCCTCTGAAGGAGGCGCGCTCGAAGGCACGCCGCAAGATCCCGCTTACGCCTATATTTCCTACAAGGATTAAGACCCGTCAGGCCACAGCCTGTTGCGTCGCCGGGCTCGTGCCACGGCTCAGCGCATGCAGACATGTGTCGAGCGCTCCGGCCAGACTGGCAGCCTGAAAATCAGCACCCGCGTCGCGCGCCAGAGCGGTCACGCTGGTTTGCGTGTCTTGCGGCAACCAGAAACACGCGATGATTTTGACGCCCTCACAGCGCCGACGCAGGCGGCGCACGGCATAGCGCAATTGCGCGGTCGATATTTCTGCATCAAGCGATGACAGGCAAATGGTCTCGATGTTTGGCGCACTGCCTTGCGGGCTGCGCCCAGGCGCCAGTGCGTCGGCAGCTGCGGCTGTCGCGGGGATGCCGCTCTTGCGCAAAATCTGCGCAAGCATGGCTGCAGCGGCTTCATCCAAGGTTGTGCGTGCAGCCAGACACAGGATCGGCGTCTGGCTTGTGGGCGCGCTTGTGTTGGATGGCAACGGCACGTCGTCGAGGTCGTCGATCACTTCAAACAATGTGTTGCGCAGCGCTTGTTGTTGATCGCTATCGAGCAGGCCACGGCGCAAATCTGTTTGCGCCAGTCGCAGCGCGGGCACGGCGATTTCATCGTAAAAACTGATCAGACTTTGGTTCTTGAGATTTTCCTGTGCCTGTTCGGCGACTTCTGAAGGGTCACCCGCCAGAACGCGCTGATAAAAACTTTCTTGTGGCGTGAGTGCGGGCAGGTCGCTCAGAATGATATTGAGAAAATTCAGCGCCTCGACATGCTGGCCCAGTACGACCAGACAGACTGTGAGGGGTGTGGACAGCAACAGGCCAATTGGTCCCCACAGCCATGTCCAGAAGGTGGCCGCCACAACGACGGCAATTGGCGAAATGCCAGTCGAATGGCCATAAAGCAAAGGTTCGATAACCTGACCGGTGAGCGGCTCGAGAATTAAAAACAGCGCAATGGTCATTATGACCATGCTCCAGCCCGGATCAACGGCGGCTGCGAGCGCGACAGGCCCCAGCGCTGACACCAGCGCGCCGATATAGGGGACGAAGCGCAGGATCGCGGCCAACAATCCCCACAAGAGCGGACTCGGCACACCGATCAACCACAGGCCGATGCCGACAATCACGCCGAAGCTGGCATTGAGCATCGTCTGCACCAGAAAGAAACGGCTCAGCCGAACGGCCGCATCATCCAGCGCCAAAGTGGTGCGATGCAAATCACCTCCACTCAGCAGACGGATCATGCGATCACGCAAATCCTCGCGCTGTATGAGAATGAAGACCGTGAAAATCGCCACGATGCCCGTGGTCGCCAAAGGCTCCAGCACAGTGGCTGCCACGCTGCGCAACATGTCGAGGGGGCCGGGCGATGGCTGGTGGACTTCGACGGGTACGGGTTCGGGCGGGGGCGGTGAGCCGTCTGTTGGTGGCGCAGCGCGTGGCGCTGGGCGCCCACTCTCGCCCAGCGAGCGCAACAGGCTGCTCGCGCGCCCGATGACGCCAGAGGGCGTCGCAGCCGCGCGCAACGCGTCTGCTTTTTGCAGGATCGTTGTCTGATAGCGCGGAAATTGCGAGGCCAGATCTGAGACCTGCCGCGCCAAAATCGTGCTCAGGCCAAAGATAAACCCGAAGGCCACAGCCGCGACCAAGAAAACGCTTAAACCGCGTGAGACATTCCACGCGCGCAGCCGCAATACGGCAGGTGCCAGAACAAAGCTGAGGAGCACGGCGAGCACGATCGGCACGAAAATTTGTCGGCCAAACCACAGAGCGGTAATGGTGAAAGCGCAGACCGCCAAGCCGGTCAACGCGTCATGGCCCGGTGGGCGGGTGAGGCGCAATCGGCCGCGTGTTTGTCCTGTTGGAATAGGCTCGCTCATCGTGCGGCAATCATTGAGCCTGACGGGAGGTTCCGTCGCTGCACGTCAGAGCTGATGGACAGGGATAGCGCATTGGCGCTAGAGCAAAGGGGTTCACCGGAGCTATTGCCACCTATGAGCCCGCGCCAGCCTGATCCTGCTCCCCTCGCACGTCTGTCTGCACTTGCGACCCTGCCTGTCTTTTTCAGGCTGACGGGAAAAACCGTGGTGCTGGTGGGTGGCAGCGAGGGAGCGGCGTGGAAAGCTGAATTGCTGGCGTCCACCGGCGCCCATGTGCGCATTTTTGCCCCCGAGCTCTGCGAAAAAATGCACGTGACATTGCGTGACCTGCCCACACTCACGTGGATCGCGCGCGTCTGGGAGACAGCCGATTTGCAAGGCGCGGCGCTGGCCATTGGCGATGTTGAAAGTGACGAAGAGGCCACGCGCTTTTGTGCCGCCGCACGCGCTTCCGGTGTGCCCGTCAATGTGATTGATCGCCCCGCTTTTTGTGATTTCCAGTTTGGGTCCATCGTCGAGCGTTCACCCGTTGTCATCGGCATTTCAACCGATGGCGCGGCGCCTGTGTTTGGGCAGGAAATTCGGGCGCGGATTGAATCCATTCTGCCGCAGGGATTGCGCGCTTGGGCGCAGGCGGCCAAATCATGGCGCGCCTCTGTGCAGGCGCGCGAATTGCCATTCCGTGCGCGGCGCTCGTTTTGGGAGCGCTTTACGGCGCTGGCTTTTTCGCGGCCCGATCAACCGCCACGCGACGGCGATCTGCAGGATTTGCTGCGCATCACCGATGCGGCCGTGAGCGATGCGTCCAAGGGTTCGGTGGTGCTGGTGGGTGCAGGGCCTGGTGATCCTGATCTGCTGACTGTCAAAGCCGTGCGCGCCCTGCAATCGGCTGATGTCGTGCTCTATGATGATCTTGTCTCGCCCCTCACAGTGAATGCCGCGCGGCGCGAAGCGACCCGCATTGCTGTGGGCAAGCGCGGCTACAAGCCCTCCTGCACACAAGAAGACATTACCGCCCTGCTTGTGTCACTGGCGCGCGAGGGCAAGCGTGTGGTGCGTCTGAAAGGTGGCGATCCGATGATTTTCGGTCGCGCTGGCGAAGAGATTGAAGGTGTGACAGCGGCCGGTTTCCCCGTGGAAATCATTCCCGGTGTCACGGCGGCCTCGGGGGCTGCGGCCTCTTTGGGCCTGTCACTCACCGAGCGCAAAGTGGCGCGGCGTGTGCAATTCATCACAGCCCATGCGCATGATGGGCGCCTGCCGGATGATCTCGCCTATGGCGCGCTCACCGATCCGCGCGCGACCACGATTGTCTATATGGGCGTGACAACCTTGCCCCTGCTCGTCGCACGCTTGCTGGCGGAGGGGCTGGACCCGGCCACTCCCGCCATTGCGGTTGAGCGCGCCACCTGGCCCGATGAAAGACGGATCATCGGCACGATTGCACAATTGCCCGAGCTGATTGCGCAAGCGCGCCCCACAGGCCCGTGCCTCGTCCTCATTGGTGCGGCACTGGGCGGGCCGATTTTACCCACGCACTGACCGCGGCACCCCGCGCCCTGTCAGCAAACTATTGTTTTTTCGCCATCTTTGCGCAGACCCGCGGCATCAACCTTGGGAACGATTGGCCGTGTCGCCCCGTTACTGGCGGGGTCACGAGCGAGGAGGATGACCTTATGGAGCAGGAGCGGAAGTCGAACCGCGGTTTCGCATCGATGGATCGCGACAAGCAGCGGGAGATCGCACGCAAAGGTGGTCGCAGCGTTCCCAATGAGAAACGCAGCTTCTCCCAGAACCACCAGCTTGCGTCCGAAGCAGGACGCAAGGGTGGACATTCCTCTCATGGCAATCGGCGCACAAACACAAATCAAGACGCGAGCTGATGTTTTTGACAGGTTTAAAAAAATGCAAAAGCGCCGCGGATGCCGCGGCGCTTTTTTCTTGAATGATCGGGCGGTGAAATTATTCAGATGGCGGGAGTGCCGCCTTCTTGCCACCATGCGAGGCATGGCCACCCTTGCGACCCGCCGCAGAGGCGAGTTCGTGATTCTGGGAGAAGGAACGCTTGGACGGATTGACGTTCTGTCCGCCTTTCCGGCCAGCCTCAGCTGCGAGCGAAGGATTTTGAGAGAAGCTGCGCTTTTCATTGGGCACGCTCTCACCACCCTTGCGGGCGATTTCCTTCTGGCGCTCGGGGCTCATAGCGGCAAAACCGCGAAGGGACTTCTTTTTCTCTTCCATGGCAGTGTCTCGCATTTTGTTGCGGTCAAGATGACATGAGTGAAACGCGAAGCATGCGCTTTGAGTTCCTGCAAAGTCGAAGTTTTTTCTAAAACTGCAAAGTTTTCTTCAAAACCGGAGCAGGAACTCTCGCAAGGCGCCCTCGTTAGCGCTTCGTCTGATGGCGTTGCCATGGAGGAAATCCGGTGAAAAAGCTTTTGATCGCTTCGACTTTCGCTTTGGCTCTGGCTGGCTGTGGCCCTGGCTATAATGACCGCACCCTGACAGGTGCCGCTTTGGGTGGCGTTACGGGCGCAGCCATTGGCGGGCTTGCCACAGGCACAGGCGGGGGCGCTGCCGCAGGTGCAGCCATTGGTGCCATTGGTGGCGCGGCCATTGGTGCAGCCTCAAGCCCACGCTATGACCGTTGCTACATTGACGATTATGGACGTGAAATCTGCCGTCGCTCATAAAAGTGATGTGAAATAAAAGGACGCCTCGCAGGAGGCGTCCTTTTATTGAATTTTACCGCACGCCGACCAAAAGCCAGAACCCAATTGCGACGGCCAGCAGCAGAATCACGCCAAGCGTCAGCGCAAGCCGCAGACCACCGCGCCCCTGACGGGCGCGGCGTGAATTGATGTTCAGCCGTGGCTTGCTCATTTATTGCGCGGCCGACTGATTGACCCGTTTCATGGCCAGCTCACTTAGCAGCTTGTCGGTTTTCTTTTCTTCGTCGAGTGTCTGCTGCAAAAGCTTGACCGCGTTTTTCAGGCCCAGCTGCTGGGCCCAGGCGATGAGTGTGCCGTAGCGGGCAATTTCATAATGCTCGACGGTCTGGGCTGCAGCCAGCATGCCTGCGTCGCGCAGTTCCGGGTCTTCCACTTCATCCATAATGTCTTTGGCTTCGGCAATAATGCCATCCATCGCCTCGCAACGTACCGCACGGGCGGGTGTCTGGCATTCCTCAAAGACCTGTTCGAGACGCTCGATCTGACCTTCCGTTTCTTCGCGGTGTTTTTCAAACGCCTGTTTGAGTTCGGGCGTTTGCGCCTGTTTGATCATTTTGGGCAGGCTGCGCAGGATGAGTTTTTCGGCGTAAAAAATATCTTTCAGCGTGTGGAGAAAGAGGTCGTCCATTGATTTGACGGCAGCCATGATGCGCTCCTTGAGTGATGGCAAAGGCGCTCCACAACGGGCAGGCCAGTGTGAAGTTCCGGCTCTCACGCTTTGCGCGCCCGCTTGGCTTGCGCGCGCTTTTGCAGCTCAGGCAATTTTTGTTTGATGCGGAAGAAGCCAGCCCAAGGATCCTCTTTTGCAAAAGCCAGGCGTCTCCCAATATTGAGCAATGTAAAATGATCGCCGCTGCGCAGATCATCCAGTTCATCAAAATCCACGGGCGTTGAAACACCGCAGCTCGGCCGCGCCCGGGTGGACCATGCGCCCACCGCAGTCGCACCGCGCCCATTGCGCAAATAATCAATATAAATACGCCCGCGCCGTTTGGCCTTCGACATGGTGGCGATATAGGCCGCAGGCTGATCCGCCGCCATATGCTCAGCCAATGTGCGGCAGAAAGCTTTGGTTGAGTCCCAATCGCCTGACGGCGTCAGGGGCATGACAATATGCAATCCCTTGCCACCGGTTGTTTTGCAAAAGCACGTGAGCTTCATCGCTTTGAGGCGGTCGCGAATATCACGCGCAGCCGTGGTGAGGGCGGACCAAGGGACGTCCTCGCTCGGATCCAGATCAAGCGTGAGGCGATCAGGATGATCGAGATCGCGGGCTGTCGCGCCCCAGGGGTGAATTTCCAACGCGCTGGCTTGCACAAGACCGATCAGTCCCTCGAGCGAGGAAATGCCAACGAGGCTTTCCTTGTCGTGCGGGTCTTTGACGGGTTCAATGGCGCTCGACATGCCGTCCCACGCATGTTTCTGGAAAAAACATGTGTGGTCTATGCCTGTCGGGCAGCGCACCAGTGCGAGAGGGCGATGGATGATGTGCTTGTCGATCTGCGGCCAGATGCTCGCATAATAATCAGCCAGCGCTTCTTTGGTGATGCCAGCCTCTTGCCATAAAATGCGATCAGGATGGGTGAGCGGAAAACGCTTTGGCACAGGCGTGTTTTTCGTGCTGCGTGGTGTGGGGGCCGCCTCCTCACGGATGATCTCGCGCGGGTCTTTGTCTTCGCGCAATCCTTTGAACGAGGCTTGTCGCAGGAGACCGCCACCTGTCCAGCCACGAAACTCAACTTCCGCGACGCGCGTGGGCGGAGCCCAGATGACATTTTTGCGCAGCTCCGTGGGCACATGTGCCAAAGGGGCATGCGCGGTTTTGTCGTGGTTCAGCTCTTTGAAAAGGTCTTTGGCCAGTGTTGTCGAAAAGCCCGTTCCGACACGTCCGGCAAACACCAGATCTTGGCCTTCATAATAGGCCATGAGCAGCGAGCCGATGGTTTTGCTGGCCGCAGTGGAGGGCGAAAAGCCGATGACCACGAATTCCTGCTGATGCGCACATTTGGCTTTCAGCCATTCGGCGCCACGCCCTGAACGATAGGGGGCATCGATCCGCTTGGAGACAATGCCTTCCGCGCTCAGGCGGCAGACATGTTTCAGCATCAAGCTGCCATCTTCAGAAAAATGTTCGCTCAGGCGCAGCACGCCTGTTTTGTGATCGGATAAAATATGTTCAAGCGCCGCCTTGCGCTCGCGCAAGGGTAAGGGGCGAAGATCATGGCCATCGAGATAGAGCAGATCGAACAGATAATAGACGAGTGTGTCATCGCGGCCTGATTTCAGCGCCTGCTGCAATCCTGAAAAGTCGCTAATGCCCTTGTCGTCTTCGATGACGATTTCGCCATCGACAATAGCATTTGTCACAGGCAGGGCTGCAAGCGCTTGTGCGATGGGTTTGAATTTATGCGTCCAGTCGAGCCCTTTGCGCGTGCGCAAGAGGGCGTTGCCTCGCGCAACTGCGCCCTGCATGCGGTAGCCATCAAATTTGATTTCGTGAATCCATTTCGGGCCGGCGGGTGGCGTCTCGGTGAGCATGGCCAGTTGCGGCGCGATAAAGTCAGGCAGCGGCGCTTTTTTCGCGTCTTTTGGCACGGCTTTGGTGACGGGGGCCGATGACCAGACACGGCTTGTCGCATCCGTGCCAATCTCGTCAATGCTGCGCCCTGTCTCAACGGAGAGCGGTTGATCCTCCAGAATATCGGGATCATCAGTACTGCGCGCCGCATCGTCGTCACTTTTGATCAGCAACCAGTTTTCATGTTTGTCTTTGGCCTTGCGGCGCATGCGCACCAGGTGCCAGCGGCCTGTCAGCTTTTCGCCATGCAGCGAAAAATCCAGATGGCCTTTGTCATATCCTTTCTGCGGGTCGCCTTCCGGCAGCCAGGTGCCGCGATCCCATAGCATGACAGATCCGCCGCCATATTCGCCTTTCGGAATCGTGCCTTCAAATCGGCCATAATCGAGGGGGTGATCCTCGACATGGACGGCGAGACGCTTCTCGCCTGCCACAAGACTTGGGCCTTTGGCGACAGCCCAGCTTTTCAGCACGCCATCCAGTTCCAGACGAAAATCATAATGCAGTCGCGTCGCCGCATGTTTCTGAATGACGAAACTGAGCGCTTTGGTCTTGCTCGCGCGCGCCACTTTGCCACGTGGCTCGCGCGTGGCGTGAAAATCACGCTTGGCATGATAGGCCTCAAGCGAGCCTGCCATTCAGCGCCTCCGCTAGCTCGCCTTGCGCTTGCGCGCAGATGTGCGCGCGGCGGATTTACCGCCGCGTTGTGCAGGCGTCTTTGGCGGCGGCGCGGGTATGGCGCGTTGTGTGCTGCGCCGTGCAGAGCCTGGCGCGCGTTTGCCGGCCTCCGCGCCTTCCGCTTCGATGGAGCGACGCAAGGCATCCATAAGATTGACAATCTTGGTCTGCTTGGCGGCCTGGGGCGCTTCAATGGGCTGGCCAGCGCGTTTGGCGCGGATCAAATCGACAACCGCATCCTGATAGCGATCTTTGAACCTCTCGGGCTCAAAATGCCCGTTCTTCGTGTCGATGATGTGATTGGCGAGATCAACCAGTTCCGGGGCGACGGCTGTATCTTCGATCTCGTCGAAATAGGCACCATCATCGCGCACTTCATAGTCGTAGCGCAGCGTGGTGGCCATCAAGCCTTTGCCGCGCGGCTCGATCATGAGGATACGCTCACGGCGAAACAGAACCACCCGCGCCAGACCCACGACATTGCGCCGCTTCATGGCTTCCCGGATCACGGCAAAAGCCTCTTCGCCGACTTTGTCATCCGGGGCGATATAGTAATGCGTGTCGAAATAGACTTCATCGACATCCGAGCGGGGGACGAAAGATTCAATATCGATTGTATGTGTGCTTTCCAGCGCCACGCTTTCCAATTCGTCGTCA
Source organism: Beijerinckiaceae bacterium (assembly GCA_947452005.1). GTDB lineage: Bacteria > Pseudomonadota > Alphaproteobacteria > Rhizobiales > Beijerinckiaceae > Terripilifer. Next base: position 132,200 of record CANGBC010000004.1, read on the forward strand.
TTCACCGGCACATATTCGCCCTTGGCAATTTCATAGCCGCGCGTACGCTCGCTGGTGTCAACGACTTCACCCGTAATTGCGTCCACATATTGTTGCTTGAGGCGGTGATGGGTTTCTTTGTTGATCAGGTGAAACGACACGCGCTCGCTTGTGCTGGCGGCGGGGAAGAGCGCCACGGGGCAGGAGACAAGGGACAGTTTCAGATAACCCTTCCAATTCGCCCGTGGCGCCATGCTTTCCTCCCTCTTTGGGTGGAGGCAAACGCGGTTGCGATGGGGCGGTTCCTGCGGCGATGATGCACTGGAACCCGCCTTGATGGGTGACGTTTGGCCTTGCGCACAGCGTGCCCGTCCCCTCCCGGTTTCGCTTGGCGCATCAAAAGAGACGTGGTGGAGAGAGATGGACCCACGATGGCTGCCCCTGCCATCGTGGGTCTTTTTTGTGCGTCTTTGCTCTGTCGTGGAAGCGGAACATTATCGTGCGACAGCGGTTGGTTTGGCATTCGGAGACCCGCTCATGCCACTTGGAACCATCCTGCTCGTCATTCTCATTTTGCTTCTGATTGGTGCAGTTCCGTCTTGGCCCCACAGTCGTGGCTGGGGCTATGGGCCGTCTGGCATTCTGGGCGTTGTGCTCGTCATTGTGGTCATCATGCTACTGATGGGCCGCTTGTAGATTGCAAAAAAAAGCCCCGCTCAGCGGGGCTTTTGGTTTTGGCGGGTGCAGTTTTTCAGATCGCTTTTTCCTGATCGGCGCGCCGTGAGCGGCGATTAAAAAACAGCGCTTGCGAAATGACGGCTTTGAGCGAGTCCACGCCAAATGGTTTGGTGATGAGAAAGGCAGGTTCAGGTGGCTGGCCGGTCAGGAAGCGTTCGGGATAAGCGGTGATGAAAATCACCGGCACTTCCATATTGCCCAAGATCTGATTGACCGCCTCGAGCCCGGACGACCCGTCAGCCAATTGAATGTCGGCCAGAATGAGCCCGGGCTTTTTGGTCTCGATGCTTTTGACGGCTTCCTTATGGGTGCGGGCAATGCCGATGACATGGTGACCCAACTCTTCGACTAAAGTCTGAAGATCAAGCGCAATGAAGGGTTCGTCTTCGATGATCAGTACTTCGGTGCGGATCTGGTCTGCAATTTCCTTGCTGGCGGCATCAATCAGGGCGCCGGCCTCAACAGGTGAGCAATCCAGCGTTTTCGCCACTTCGCCTGTGTCAAACCCCTCAAGCGAGGACAGCAAAAAAGCGATGCGCGGGCGCAAAGAAATGGCGTCGAGGCTGCGCCGCGCGCCCGCCTCATCGGCGACCGGGGCCTGACCTTCCGTATGGTCATTGATAGGCGCTGCCGCCCAGACCTTCAGAAACACTCGGTACAGCGCTGTACGCGCATCGGTCTGGGTCTGGAACGAAGCCGGGTCCGTGACAATTGTCTCAAGGGTGGCAAGCACATAGGCGTCACCACTTGTCTGGCTGCCAGAGAGTGCGCGGGCAAAACGCCGCAAATAGGGAATGTGCGAGGAGATCGCCTGCGAAACCGACATGCTGCCACTGCCCCTACTGGATGAACTAAGCCGTGTGTTTATCTAACCCCAAAAAGCCCGTTAGGTTCCAGTCCTCGATGGAACTTGCTCCCAGCTTCGTGCGTTGAGCTCTGACTGACCAATGCTGAAGGGGACTGGCAAAGGGCCGCCGCACGGAGCATCCTGCGCCAGGGGGATTAAAAGCATGGACGACAAAAGCAGAACCAGGAAGAAGCCAAGCGCCATTTTGGCGCGGCCCGCACAAGCGCCCAGTGGGCGCGGAGCCGCCACGCCTGCCGCATCCGGGCCACCCACTCATCTGGCGGCTCAGGCTCTGCCTGAGAAAGCAGCAGAGCAGATGCAATTCATTGAAGACGGCCCAACGTTAACGGCGCCAAACGTGAAGGTCTATATCGAACGGCAATTGAAGTCCGTCTATGACGACGTGCTCAACCAGCCCATCCCTGACCGTTTCCTTGAACTCTTGAACGCGCTCGATGAGACCGCGACGGGCGACAAGCCCAAATCAGAGGACAAAGAGTGACAGATCGCTCCGGAATGATGCAGGCTAGCCCGCAGCTCAAAACGGATCTCCTTTCGGCGATCCCCAATTTGCGCGCCTTTGCCGTATCTCTGTGCGGCAACCCAGATCGCGCTGATGATCTGGTGCAAGAAACTTTGGTGAAGGCTTGGAGCCATCTGGGCTCCTTCGTTGAGGGCACCAATATGCCCGCTTGGCTGTTCACAATTTTGCGCAACATTTATTATTCCGAATATCGCAAGCGCCGCCGCGAAGTGTCCGATTCCGAGGGCACAATTGCTGCGCGTCTGGCCACAGCACCTGCGCAAAACGGCCATATGGATTTTCTCGATTTCCGGGCTGCTTTGCAAAAGCTGCCCGCTGATCAGCGCGAAGCCTTGGTGCTGATTGGCGCGTCTGGCATGTCCTATGAGGAAGCCGCCGGCATTTGTAATTGCGCGGTGGGCACCATGAAAAGTCGCGTCAATCGCGCGCGCAATCGTTTGATCGAATTGCTGGCCATTGGCTCGAGCTCGGACTTTTCTTCAGATGCCAATTGGCAAACGGGGCTTGATACGCTCATCATGGGTCATCGCTACTCGCGCACGGGCAGCGACTGACGGGCCTCCAGACGATTCTGCGCCCCGCACAAGGAGGCGCAGCATGAGTGCCGACACAACATCCATCACCCGCACGGAAAGCGATTCTTTTGGCGACATCGATGTGCCTGACGCCCACTATTGGGGTGCGCAGACGCAGCGCGCGCTAGAGAATTTCCGCATCGGTCATCACGTCATGCCGCTTGAGCTGGTGCATGCGCTGGCGCTCGTCAAACGCGTTGCGGCAGAGGTGAATGGCGAGATGGGCCTGATCGATGCGGCCTTCGCGCAAGCCATAATCGCAGCCGCCAATGAGATTGTGCAGGGTGAGCATGATCAGGAATTCCCGCTCGTCATCTGGCAGACCGGTTCGGGCACACAAACCAATATGAATGTGAACGAGGTCATCGCCAATCGCGCCAATGAAATGCTGGGCGCAGGGCGGGGTACTAAGTCACCCGTGCATCCCAATGATCACGTCAATCATGGGCAGTCGTCCAATGATTGTTTCCCGACCGCCATGCATGTGGCAGCCGCGCGCGCGATGACTGGGCGGCTGATCCCCGAGCTCGAGGCATTGGGTGTTGCGCTCGCGCAAAAGGCGGTGGAATTTTCCAATGTCATCAAGATCGGCCGCACGCATTTGCAAGATGCCACGCCGATCAGCTTGGGACAGGAATTTTCAGGCTATGCCGCGCAAATCGAACATGGCGTGGCGCGTTTGCGTGCGAGCTTGCCCGATCTTTATCCACTGGCGCAGGGCGGTACGGCGGTGGGCACAGGGCTGAACACGCAGGTTGGTTTTGCCGTGGCTTTTGCCCGCCGCATGGCCGAATTGACAGGCCTGCCCTTCATCACCGCGCCCAACAAGTTTGAGGCGCTGGCGGCGCATGATGCTTTGGTCTTTGTGCATGGCGCGATCAACGCCATGGCGGTCGCGCTCTACAAAATCGCCAATGATCTGCGCTTGTTGGGCAGTGGCCCGCGTGCGGGCCTTGGGGAAATCATTTTGCCTGAAAATGAGCCGGGCTCATCCATCATGCCCGGCAAGGTCAATCCGACACAGGCGGAGGCCATGACCATGGTTTGCGCGCGTGTCTTTGGCAATCAGGCGACCATGTCATTTGCAGGCTCGCAGGGACATTTTGAACTGAATGTGTTCAAGCCGATCATGGCCTATGCCTTGCTCGAAAGCATGACGCTGCTCGCCGATGCCGCGCAATCTTTTCGCACCCATTGTGTGATGGATATTGCCGTGAACCGTGCGCGCATCACCGATTATGTGGAACGATCATTGATGCTGGTCACCGCGCTCACGCCCCATATCGGCTATGACAAAGCCGCGCGCATTGCCAAGGCCGCCCATGACAATGGCACGAGTTTGCGCGAAGAGGCGCTGCGTCTGGGCTTTGTCACGGGACGCGATTTCGACACATGGGTGCGGCCAGAAAAAATGCTCACACCCGATCAAGGCGAAGGCGGCTGAGGCACCAAGCGGCGCAGACAGGCTTTGGTGATGTCGTTGAATTTGACCTGCTCATCTGCAGTCAGCTGATTGCGCGCCACAGCGCGGCTCATGCCCTGAGCGCCGGCCTCTTGCGCAATGCAGCCGCAGGCGCGCGTGCACAAGGCTTCTTCGCCGCCCGTGGTGACGCATTGCCGCTCGCACGCGCCCATGAAATTCGATGAGCTTGCCGTAATGTCCGATGCGCCGGGTTGCAGCACCATGGCCGCCACAAAAACGAGTCCGATGAGAACAGGCTGATGCGTCAGATAAATCAGAAGCGTATGGCGGCCGCCCAGCACAAGTGTGCGGCTCGTTGCATTTTGCGCGCTCCACGTATCGAGCGTGCCTGGCAGGCCATGAGAGGCAATGACGCGCCCGGTTAACTGGCCAAGCAGAAGCACGCCGAGCCAGGGCGTCAGCGGACGCCAATCATTTGTGAGGGGCGGATGTGTGCCAAGGCCCAACCATTGCAGGCTTGGCGCATCAAAAGCTGGCTCGGATACCAAGGCAGGCAAAACAAGCACAGCAATTGCCAATGCCGCCAGCACCCACGCAGGTGCATTGAGCAACGCCAGACCCATCAGGCTGGCCAGCGCAAGCAGATGCAGAATGCCAAAATAGATAAAGGCATCAGGGAAGATCAGATAGGTGACCGCCGTAATGCCCAGTGCGGCCAGCGCGATCATGCCGATGCGCATCAGGGCAGCATGCAGATCAAGCCCGCCGCGTGAGGCCAGCGTCAGGCCAATGCCTGCGATGAACACAAACGCGCCGGCAATGGCGTGGCCAAAGCCATGGAAAATCGGGCTGTCGAGAAAGCTCTGTGGCAGAAACTCGAAATAAGCGAGATCCCAACACAGATGGAAGATGAACATGGCACAAAGCGCCAGACCGCGCGCGGCATCGAGCGCGGGCCAGCGTTTCAGGCGTGTCATGTCACCCGTCATTTGGCGGCAGGTTTATCGCTGAAATGGCTGAAGATCATGTCCGGCGCGCTTTTGTTATGCAGCGAGGGCACAACGCGGCCAGCCCAGATTTCCGTAATGTCAGCGCCCTTGAACGACAGGATCGGCGCTTCACCCCAGGCTTCAACGCCTTTCGTGCGCCAGGCCACACGCGCAACGTCCGAATTAAACTCGGTCGCATACATGGAGCGCATGGAGGCGAAGGGGTAATTGCGCGGCACATCAGCAGACAGTTCGGTCTCGATCAGGAATTTTTCCTGATCAATCGTGTCGAGCTTGATTTTGGCTGAACCACCGCGTGCAAATTCCAGCGTGAAGGTCATGGTGTCGGGATCAAGCGCAATGCTTTTCAGATCCACAATCGGGCGCTGCTGCACTTCCACCGGACCAATCAGGAAAGACGACCCATAGGATGTCCAGCGCATGTCAGCAAAGGGCAGGGGACGCGCGCGCCAATAGCCATCGGGGGGATAAAACACGAGCACTTCTTCGGCGCGCTCACGATATTTCATCCACAGCTGCACCATGTGCAGCCCCTTCACTTCACGATTGCCAATGCGCACAGGCACAGTCGCGGGTCGCCAGAAGGACGGATAAATATAGCCCGTCATCCAGAAATCAGGCGTCTCCCAAAAGGTTATGCGCTGTTCTTTGTTGGCATCCGAGCGATAGACAGGATCTGCCGACATATCGCAGGACGTAAAGTCCGGCGCATAACGATCCACATTGATCGAGCCGATATAGGCGGGATGCGTCGCCTGCATGCGGAAGTGACGCACTGTCGGCGAAGTGAACGTCAGCTCGACATTGTCTTTTTCAGCGCACAGCACTGGCACGGTACGATTGGCGACATTCACAGCCAGCTCGTTGGGGCTGATGCCCTCTTTCGGAGCCACAAATTCCGGCGCGACGGGCACGGGTGTTTTGACCGGCGGGCGCGGCGGAGTCTGGGCCAAAGCGCCCGTTGCAACGAGGGCGAGGAAAGATGCAATCAGCCGGGCTTTCATGTCGTCTCGAACTTTCTCTGCTGAAGGGTGTCGTGGGAAGCTGCAACGCTTTCGAGTGTTGTCAGAACAGGTGGCGGCGCCAGGTCTTCGGGAATGGCACAAAGCCCCGTCGTTTTCAGAAAGCGGCCAAAGGCCGGGCTTGATGTCATCACCGCAAAAGGCGCTGCCAGAATATAGCCGAGCGTCAGCGGCAAAGACCAGAGGATGAATTGCGGCGCAAGCTCTGCGGCAATGGCAAAGAGAATGAAGCCAAACGCGGTTTGCGGCCACAGGCCTTCAAGTGCCTCTTCGAACGAGAGTTGATGCGCATCGCGCGCCTGTCCGTTCCAGACAACCGAATGGCCGAAGGCCAGCCCAATGATGAAGATAGCCGTGCGCATGGTTGTTGATGCGCCGAGCAGAAAGGAGAACAGCACTTCGAGCAAGGCACCGCTCAGAAAGCGAAGCGCCCCGCCATAGCGCACCATCGCGCCGCGTGTCAGCGCAATGTCGAGAAAGCCCGCAAGTTTGGGCGCCAGATACATGGCCAAAAACATTAGGTAAAAGCCAATGGCTGATTGTGCCGGAAAGCGGGTGAGATCTTCGCCATCCAGCGGCTTCAGCGCGGCCAGCAGGATGATCAGCGTAAAGGCTGGCACGCCCACAAACATCATGATCGCCCAGATGAGCTGGAAGCGGCTCATCGGCTCCAGTCCCTTCATGTCGAGCAAGCGCCAATATTGCATATTGCCTTGGCACCAGCGCAGATCGCGGCGGGTGAATTCGAGCAATGTCGGCGGATTGTCTTCAAACGAGCCGCTCTCTTCTGGCAGCACGCGGCACTCATAGCCGGCGCGGCGCATCAACACGGCTTCCACCTGATCATGCGAGAGGATCTGTCCACCCAGAGGCGGCCCACCGGGCAGCACAGGCAAGTGGCAATGATCGCGAAACGGCGCAATGCGCACGAGTGCATTATGTCCCCAAAACGGGCCGCAATCGCCTGCCCACCAGGCACTGCCCATTGTATAGGGGCGCATGCCATGGCGCATGCCGAACTGAAACACGCGGGCAAAGCCCGAGTCAGTTGGTGCGCCCACAACCAGACTTTGCAGAATACCAAGCTTGGGATGGGCCTGAGCCATGCGCACCATGCGTTGGATCATATTGCCCGACATCAGACTGTCGGCATCCAGCGGCAGCATGAATTCAAAGCCCGCGCCATGGTTCTCGCAGAAATCGCGGATATTGCCGGCCTTGTAGCCTTCGTTGGTCTCACGGCGGCGGTAGTGAATGCGCGATGCAAAGGCGGGATAACGCGCCTTCAAATCCGCGCAGCGATGCTCTTCTTCCAGCGCGATGAGGGCATCATTGGTGTCGCTGAGAATGAAAAACGAGAAGAACAGATCTTCGCCGGTTTGATCCAGCGACAGGATCAAAGTCTCCAGCCGCGCATAGGCGCGTGCGGGATCTTCGTTGCGCAAAGTCATGGTGATGGCGGTGCGGCTTTGCAGCGGCACCAATTGATCTCCTGCTTCCGCAAAAGGTGCCACAAGCTTGCGCGCATCGCGGCGCAAATGCAGGAGCCACAGACCCAGCAGCGCATTCCACACACCCAGCACGCTCCAGGGTGCGGCTATGGCAAAGCAGAGAAAAATCAGCCCATCGATCAGGCTCCAGCCTTGATCACCAAGGATGGTGCCAAGCCAGCCCAGAAGTGCGACATAGGTTGCAAGGTTCAGAAATGCTGCGGCAATCCGGCGACGTGTCAGGACCGTAGCCATTTGCAGACCGGCGGGCGTCATCTTTGCGGCATGGATGCTTTTCGACATGATGCTCTCAAATGGCGCCTTTAGCTCAGGCGGCGCGACAATAGGCGGTAGTGGCATGGCGGTCGAGACGAAAAAGCACGATACGGGCGCCCTTGTGGGCCGCGCCCTTTGGTATAGCGGTCATCAGCAGGGCGAGCTGCGCCCTGTCGTCGTGCCGGAGCCTCAGGCAGATGAGGCGCTGGTTCTCACGCTTTGGTCAGGGATCAGTCGCGGCACAGAGCGCCTCGTCTATGAAGGCCGGGTGCCGCCCTCAGAATATGAACGGATGAAAGCCCCCTTTCAGGAGGGCGAGTTTCCTTACCCTGTGAAATACGGCTATTGCGCGGTTGGGATCATTGAGCAGGGCCCAAAAGAATGGCTGGGCACCCCTGTTTTCGCGCTTCACCCCCATCAGACGCATTTTATCGCGCCTGTTGACCGGCTTGTGCCCATTCCTGAAGGCCTGCCACTGCGCCGCGCGGCGCTGGCCGCCAATATGGAAACCGCGCTTAACGCGCTCTGGGATTCGGGCGCAGGCCCGGGTGATCGGATTGTCATTGTGGGGGCGGGGCTGGTTGGCCTTTTGGTCGCTTATCTGGCCACCCGTCTGCCGGGTGCCGAAGTGATTGTGGTCGATGTCGAGCCCCAGCGCGCGGCGCTGGTGAACGCCATTGGCGCAGAGTTTCGCACCGCCGGCGCTCTGGCAGGCGATGCTGACATTGTCTTCCATGCCAGCGCGAGTGCCGAAGGTCTCGCCACCGCCATTGATGCGGCCGGGCTTGAGGGCACGATTGTGGAGCTGAGCTGGTATGGCGACAAGCCGGTGCTGGTGCCACTCGGCGGCTCTTTTCATTCCCGCCGCTTGCGGCTGATCTCGTCGCAAGTGGGCCATGTGGCACCAAAGCGGCGTCCGCGCTGGACCTATGAGCGGCGCCTGCGCAAAGCGCTCGACCTTTTGCAGGATGATGTCATTGATCGCTTCATCACGGGCGAAGTGGCATTCGAGACTTTGCCCGATCAACTGGCTGATATTTTTGGACCCTCTCCCGCAGCGCTCGCAACAATTGTGCGCTACTGATCTCTTTTCTGGAGTTTTGACATGTATGCTTTGGAAGTGCGTGAGCACATTATGATCGCCCATTCGTTCAAGGGCGAATTTTTCGGCCCCGCGCAAAACATGCATGGCGCGACCTTTGTTGTGGACGTCGCCTTTTTCCGCGAGACGCTCAATGAGCATGAAGTGGTGGTCGATATTGGCCGTGCCCATGAGGCATTGAAGGCGGTGCTCGGTCCGATCAATTATCAGAACCTCGACGCTCTGCCGCAATTCAAAGGCCGCCAGACGACGACGGAATTTTTGTCGAAATATATTTTCGACCATATGGCCGCCGCCGCCAAACAGGGCGATCTGGGCCCGGGTGGAGAAGGCATTGTGAAAATTCGTGTGAGCCTGCATGAGAGCCACATTGCACGCGCCTGGTTTGAAGGCCCGGTTGCCTGATTGACATGAATCTGCGCGCCACTTTTACCATTCCCGGGGATCTCGCCACTTTGACGGGCGGGTATGGCTATGACCGTGAGGTCTTGGCGCGCCTGCCAGCCTATGGCGTTCATGTACAGCATATGTCTCTGCCGCAAGGGTTTCCGTTTCCCTCGGCAGAGGCATTGGCGCAGACAGCGGCGCTTTTGGGAGGCGTGGACGAGGGCGAAGTCCTGTTGTGTGACGGGCTCGCCTTTGGCGCTCTGCCAGCATCCGTGCTGGCGCAGGTGCACGCAAAAATCGTCGCGCTCGTGCATCATCCGCTTGCACTGGAAACAGGCCTGAGCGTGGATGCCGCTCAGGCTTTGTGCGAGAGCGAGCAGGTGGCACTGACATTTGTCAATTCTGTGATTGTCTCATCCCACCTGACCAAAGAGATATTGATCCGCGATTATTCCGTTGATGCCATGCGCATTCATGTTGCGCTGCCTGGCACCGCGCGGGCGCCGCGCGCAACGGGCGGTGATGGTGCTGTCCATCTGCTTGCAGTCGGCTCCATTGTCCCGCGCAAAGCCTATGATGTGCTTTTGGCGGCGCTTGAAACATGTGCCGATCTGGAGTGGTCGCTTACCATCGTTGGCTCGCTGGTGCGTGCGCCTGACTATGCAGATGAGGTTTTGCGTCAGGCGGCGCTGGCCTTGCCCGGCCGCATCCAGTTTGCTGGTGAAGTGGGTTCTGAGGCGCTGGATGGGCTCTATGCGCGCAGTGATCTGTTTGTCATGTCCTCGCATTTTGAAGGCTATGGCATGGTGCTGGGTGAGGCCATGGTGCGGGGCCTGCCCATCGTCATGACCTGCGGTGGGGCCATGGCGCAGACGGTGCCAGAGGGTGTGGCACTCAAAGTTGCGCCGGGCGATGTGAAGGCGCTGGGTCAAGCTTTGCATCAGGCCATTTCAGATCGGGATTTGCGGCAAGTTTTGGCGGATGCTTCTTATGCGGCCGGGCAACAATTGCCCACATGGGATGGTGCCGCGCAGATTATTGCGCAGGTTTTGAAAGAGGTCGCGGCATGAGCTTTTCACCCGATTGGCTGGCCCTGCGCGAAGGCGCCGATCATGCGGCACGCGCGCCGGCTGTGGCGCAAAAAGTCTTTGCGCATTTCGCCGCGCATGAACAGGTCACGATTGTCGATTTCGGCTGCGGCACAGGCTCAAACCTGCGTGCCATGGCGCAGCATCTGCCCACGCGCCAGACATGGCGGTTGGTGGATTGGGATGAAAACCTGCTGGCGGCTGCGCGCACGCGCCTCATCGCCTGGGCGGATCGCACGAAGGAGGCGCAAGGCGTGCTCACGCTCATTAAAGGCGGTTGCGAGATCGTTCTTGAATTGCGGCAGGCGGACCTCGCCAAAAATTTTGAATCGGTTCTTGATGGCGCGGATCTGCTGACAGCCACCGCTTTTTTCGATCTCGTCTCTGGTGGATGGATGGACGCGCTCAGCGCGGCACTCGCGCGCCGTCGTCTGCCGCTCTATGCCATTCTCACCTATGACGGGCGCGAGGACTGGCAGCCCGCCCATGCGGCCGATGCAGCTGTTCTGGCGGCGTTTCATGCGCATCAGAAGAGCGACAAGGGGTTTGGCGTCGCCGCTGGGCCCGATGCCGCTGCCTATCTCGCGCAGACCTTAGCTCATCACGGATTTGTGCTCACGCAAGGCGAGAGCCCATGGCGGCTCTCATCCGGTGAATTGCTGCGCCAGCTCGCGCAGGGCGCTGCATCTGCTGTAGCAGAGACAGGTCTTGTTGGTGCGCAAGATGTTGCCGTTTGGCGCGAGGCGCGCGTGCAGGCCGCATCTTGCAGCATTGGTCACATCGATCTGTTTGCTGTGCCGCGCTGATCTCTAGCTTTTGCGCGCAGGCAGCATGCGCTCCATCACGCCATTGCGTTTGATCAGCCGATGCATCAGCGCGCCGCCAATGTGGCCGACCAGCAGCACGATGATCGCAATGGCAGAGACCTCATGCAGCTTGAACAGCACTTTTGACAAAGCCTCGCTTTGGGGCGCCAGCGGCGGCAGGTTGAACAGCCAGAAAACTGAGATCGTCACCGGATAGGCCGATGTCGCCGCCCAGCCCAGCAAGGGCGTGAGGATCAGCAGCAGATAAAGCGAATGATGCGTGGCGGTTGAGGCGCGCCGTTCAAAAGGCGTCAGACCCGCATAGGCTTCCGGTACGCCCCAGATTTTGCGCGCAGCGATACGCGCGGCGGCCAGAAGCAAGACGACAAAGCCAAACGAGCGGTGCAAATCATAACCCAAATTCTGCACGCGCCCCTCGGGCAGGTCATCCAGAATAAATCCCATGGGCAACAGGCCAAAAATCAAAAGCGCTGTGAGCCAGTGCAGAAACTTGGATGCGCGCGAATATTCCAGCCGTTTCATATCAAGCCTCCGCCCGCTGACGCAGATTGCAATCAATCAAAAACTCGTTGCCGCCCAGCGCATGAAATGTGGTGGCCGGGCGCAGCGCTGCTGTCAGGTCCTCAATGGGGTGCAGATCCAGCCCATTGCGGCCTGAGCCGATGATAATGGGTGCAACCAACAAGTGAAGACGGTCGATGCAGCCTGCATCCAGAAAAACCGAAATCGTGCGCGCGCCGCCTTCGACGAGAATTTTCTTGAAACCGCGCGCAAACAAAGCGTCGATCATGGCCTGCGGTGCGAGGCCATGCGGTCCAACGGGCAGGCGAATTTGTTCGACATCGGGAATAGCGAAAGCGGGTGCCTCTTCATTGGTGATGAGAAAGCAGGGCGTGCCGTCAGGCTCGAGCCATTTGGCTGGCCCGCGCAGGCGGCCCGCCGGGTCAATCACCACACGTGCCGGATTGCGTCCCGGCACACGCCGCACGGTCAATTGCGGGTCGTCGGCCTGCACAGTGCCGGCCCCCACGATCACGGCATCGACGGCGGCGCGGATGCGATGCAGATGGTCGAGCGCCGGTTCGCCATTGATATATTTGCTGGCGCCCGAGACGGTTGCAATGCGCCCGTCGAGCGACTGGCCAAGCTGGGCCACGACAAAGGGGCGCGCCGCATCGGCAGCCTTGAACGGCGCAAAGGGGTCACCTGTTAACTCTGTCGGTTGGTCACCGGCGCTGGCGTGCATGGACGCTCCTAGTTTCTGCCCCAGATATAGTTTATGAGCGGGGCAAGGTGAGGGCCGGGAGCCAAGCTTTTGTGCGGCCCAATCCCGGGAGTGAGGTTCGTGTGACGGATCGTGAGCATAGTCTATTGGTCGCGGGCGTCTCTGGCCAGATCAAGGTCGAGCGGGCGATCGCTGAAATCCGCTCCGCGCGCCCCGTCGCGGTCTCAGGCCCCCAGGGTGTCCTGATCGCCACACCGGTTGAGGCGCTGGATGGTGCCCTCAGTGCTGATCTTCAAACATTATCTGCCGGGCACGCGCGCCTGTTGCTGGCCGCACCACGCCTGCGGCATCTGGGTCTTGAACGCGATGCGCCCGGCGCACTCGCGCTGCCCAGCATCGATCTCGCCCGCATCACTCGTCTGGCTGTGGAGACCGATGCGCGGATTGATGCGCCGGTCTGTGCTCTGTCAGCCGAAGATGAAGCCGCGCTTGAATTGATGCATCTGGCACTCGTGCTGCCAGCGCTTGTTGTGTTTCCTGCGACAGATGCTGCTTTGCTGGCGTCCCTTGTTCAGGTGTCCTTGCAAGATGTCATCGACTATCGTAGCGCGCAGACACACGATCTCACGATCATCTCGCGGGCACCAGTTCCGCTTGAAGGCGCGCCTGAGAGTGAATTTGTGATCTTTCGCGGCGGCGAAGGTCTGCGCGATCAGGCGGCGGTCATCATTGGCAAGCCTGATCTCTCAACGCCTGTCACAGTGCGTCTGCATTCAGCCTGTTTGACAGGCGATCTGTTTGGCTCGCTCAAATGTGATTGCGGTGATCAGCTGCGTCACACAGCGCGCTTCATGGCTGAAAATGGCGGTGGCATCCTGCTCTATCTGGATCAGGAAGGCCGCGGCAATGGCATTTCCAACAAGATCCGCGCCTATCGTCTGCAAGCACAGGGCTTCGACACTTATGATGCCGATGAAGTGCTTGGCTTTGATCATGACCAGCGTGGCTTTGCCTTTGCTGCTGAAATGCTCAAGCAATTGGGTGTGACCATTGTGCGGGTTATGACCAACAACCCGATCAAAATTGCAGCGCTCGAGACAGCAGGCCTGACAGTGGCGGCAGACCAGCGCATTGTTGGGCGTTTGACGGACGAGAATGTGCGTTATCTGGCTTCCAAGCGAGATCGTGCTGGCCATATGATTGATCACCTCGATCAGGCTTCTCCCGCCCACGGCGGGGCCAAGGACTGACGCGGCATGGATCAGCGCAAGCCAGAGGCGGATCAAAACTATTTTGCCGCCATCCTCATCTTCGTCGTCTGTGCGCTCGCGCTCGCAGCACCTTGGTTGTCGGGTCGCTACACCATTCCCTGGGATGCCAAGGCGCATTTTTACCCGCAGCTCGTCTTCCTCTCAAAGACGCTGCACAGCGGTGAATCGCCGTTCTGGAACCCGTATGTCTTCGCCGGTTCGCTGCACATTGCTGATCCCCAATCTTTGATCTTCACGCTGCCCTATCTTGTGGTTGCCAAATTTGTGAGCGACCCGGGATTCATTGCGGCGGACGCGACGGTGTTCTTCATGATCGCGCTGGGTGGGCTTGCGCTGATCCTGCATTTTCGGGATCGCGGCTATCATCCGACAGGCGCACTTGTTGCGGGTTTGAGTTTCGCCTTTGGCGGGTCGGCGGCCTGGCGCATTCAGCATATTGGTGAAGTGTTGAGCTTGGCCTTTTTTGCCATCACCTTTCTGTTTCTGGCGCGCGTGTTTCAGCGTGGCGGCGTGTGGAATGGTTTGCTGGCGGGCTTTTTTGGCGGGCTGATGCTGGTCGGCCGCGACCAGATCGCCTTTCTCTGCGCGATGATCTTGTTCATCTACGCGGTGTGGAATCTGTTTCGCGCGCCATTGCGCCAGACAGCATTGCCTCTGTTGGTCGGACTTATTGCGGGCATTGCAACCGTGGCCGTGCCGCTCTCACTCACCCTTGTGCTGGCCGAGCAATCCACGCGCACGGAAATCACCTTTGAAGGCGCGGCGCGCGGATCGCTGCATCCGGCGGCTTTGCTGACCGCCTTGGTCGCCAATCTGTTTGGCACCGATGGTCCGATCCGTTTGTTCTGGGGCCCACCCCAAGCCGACGTTTGGGGCGGCGATTACAATCTCGCACGCAACATGGCCAATGTTTACTTTGGCGCGCTGCCGGTTGTGTCTTTCCTGGGTCTTGGTGTTCTGGGCCTACGCATTTTCAATCGCGATATGGCGCCATTGGTCATCGGCTTTGTGTTGATGCTGCTTTATGCGCTGGGTGATTTTACGCCGCTCTATAAAATGGCGTTTGAAGTGCCAGGCGCTGACTTTTTCCGCCGCCCGGCCGATGCCACTTTCCCGCTCTGTGCGCTGGCCTCCATTCTGGGCGGTTATGCGCTGCATCGTTTTCTCACCCAAGATCATGCGGGCCTTCTGCGCTCTTATGTGGCGCCTGCGCTCGTCGTCCTCGCCGGCATCGGAGCTGCGATTGCGGTGGCTGTGTGGAAAGACCATTTTGTCCAAGCACAAGTGCCGATCCTGATCGGCGGATCTTGCCTTATCATTGCCTGCATCATTTTGTTCGTTCTGCGCCGCGCGGGCCGCGAGCTGGGCTTTGCCTCTTTGCTTTTGGTGGCGGGCACGCTGACCATTGATCTGTCGACCAGCAATGGCCCCAATGAATCCACCGCTCTGCCGCCGGCGCGTTTTGAAGTCATGCGGTCAGATACAACCAATGAAACCATCGCGCTTTTGCGCCAGAAACTGGCGGAGACGGCAGGACCAGATCGTATCGATCGCATCGAACTGGCAGCCGTTGGTTTTGATTGGCCCAATCTCGGCCTGATCCACGGCTTCCAGCATGATCTGGGATATAATCCGGTGCGGCTGGGCTGGTTTGTCGATGCCACCGGCGCGCAAGATCAGGTGGCGGTCGCCGAGCAGCGTCCCTTTGTGCCGCTGTTTGCCTCTTATCGCTCGATGATGGCCGATATGCTGGGCGTGCGCTTTGTGGCCTCTGCCAATCCGATTGAAAATATCGATCCTGATTTGCAGCCTGGCGACCTCATTCCTGTGGCGCGCACCAAAGATGCTTACGTCTATGAAAATCCGCGCGCGCTGCCGCGCGTGATGGTGGCGCGCCAAGCGCGCAGCGCTGATTTCGACGCGATGGTTGAGAGCGGCGAATGGCCGGAGAATTTCAATCCGCGCGAGACGGTCTTGCTGGATGTGCCGGGCGTGGATGACAAAACCCCACGCCGCCCCACCACCGCGCGCATTGAGGCCTATCAGAACACACAAATCAGGATCAGCGTGGATGCGCCCGATGGTGGCTATCTGGTGCTGAATGACGTCTGGCATCCTTGGTGGCAGGTTGATGTCGATGGGCGCCCCGCTGATCTGCTGCGCGCCAATGTCATTTTCCGTGCCGTTAAACTGCCGCCGGGCGCGCGTCAGGTGCGCTTTCATTTCGAACCATTGCCGGGCCTGCGGGCCAGCTTGGGCGCCGCTTTCGACGCATTCTTGTCACGGTGAGGGTGCATCATCGGCGCTGGAGATCTTATGAATCAATCGATGCGCAATGAAAGCGGCGAGGCATCGGTGATGGATGGGCCGGCTGAAGCCGTGCTGCCCGCCACCAAGCGCAATCGCGTCTGGCTGAAACGTCTGGGGGCTGTTTTCAGCCTGGGTATTCTGGCTTTGTCCGTGTTGGTGCTCAGCCGCACCTTTTCGAGCCTGCATTGGGGTGAATTGCGCGCCGCGCTGGCCGCAACATCACTCGAGCAGATTGTGGCCTCTTGCGCGCTCACCGCGTGCTCTTATCTGGCGCTGACTGGCTATGACGCCGTGGCGCTGCGGCAATTGCGCGTGCATGTACCCTATCGCACAACGGCTTTGGGCTCTTTCACGTCCTTTGCGATTTCCTTCACGCTGGGCTTTCCGCTGATCACAGCCGCCACTGTGCGCTACTGGATTTATTCGCGGGCTGGTTTGAGTGCGGGCAAAGTCGCGAGCCTGACCTTCATTGCCGGCATGACATTTTGGCTGGGCATGGCCTTGGTGATTGGCATGGCCATGGTCATTCAGCCCGATGAGGTCAGCGATGTGAACCGCCTCAAGGGCTGGCTCAATCTGCTGATCGGCCTGCTGTTGCTTGCGGGCATGATGTTTTATCTCGCCTGGGTGTCGCGCGGACACAGGCGTGTCAGCGTGCAGGGGCTGCGGCTGGAATTGCCGGGCCTGACGTTGACGCTCAGCCAATTGCTGTTGGGTGTGGTTGATCTGTGTTGCGCGGCGGGCGCGCTTTACGTGATTTTGCCGGCCGGCCATGGCCTGAGCTTCGTGTCTTTCTGCGCGGCCTATGTGTTGGCCTGCCTGCTCGGCATTGCCAGCCATATGCCCGGCGGCATTGGCGCCTTTGAGGCGACCATGCTGAATGCTGTGCCTGCGTCCTCAGCCGAAGCTCTGTTTGCCTCGCTGCTGCTGTTTCGCGTGGTCTATTACGTCGGCCCCTTCATTCTCGCACTGGCACTTTTGGGGGCCAATGAAAGCATCCTGCGCTGGAAATCTCTGCGCGCAGCGATGAGTGCCCCGGACGAAGACTAGACCCAGAGCTTGATCAGCGGCCGCTTTGCCCGTCATAAAGGTGTCACACAGGTGCTGCCCTTTGGCGCAAACCGGGGACCGATATTTTGATCGATGCTTTTGTCGAGGCTTTGCCTGATCCCGTTCTGGTGATTGGCCAGGACCAGAGGATTGGCGCCTTTAACACGCCTGCGCGCGCGTTGTTTCCAGCACTGGCCTCGGGTCAACGTGTCCTGCCTCTGGTGATGCGCTCACCCGATGTGCTGGATGCGGTGGCGCGCCTCTTTGCCGGGGGCGCAGTTGAGACCGTGCATTTGCATGAGCGCGTGCCGGTGGAGCGACTGTTCGAAGTCCATGTGGCCCCTTTGCAGCTGCAGGGCGCGATGCATGTCGTCCTGACATTGCATGATCTCACCGATGCGCGGCGCACCGAAAAAATGCGCGTCGATTTCATTGCCAATGCGAGCCACGAATTGCGCACGCCGCTGGCCTCGCTGCTGGGCTTTGTTGAAACCCTGCAGGGCGCTGCCAAAGATGACCCCAAAGCGCGCGATCGTTTCTTGGTCATCATGCGCGATCAGGGCCGGCGCATGGCGCGCCTGATCGATGATCTGTTGTCGCTCTCGCAGATCGAGCGACAAGAACACGTGCGCCCGCAAACGCAGGTCGATTTCTGTGAGGTCGTGCGCCAATGTATCGATGCGCTGAGCCCGGTCGCGAAAGAAGCCCATGTGCGTCTGGAAGTAGATATTCCAACGCGCCTGCCGGTGCTGGGTGACCGCGACGAGCTGATCCGCGTGGCCGAGAACCTCATCGAAAACGCCATTAAATATGGGGCCAATGACGATGGCACCGAAACCTCGGTCGCCATTTCTCTGGCGATCAAGAATGGCGAAGCGCGGTTTGCCGTGCGCGATCATGGGGCGGGCATTTCACCCGACCATCTGCCGCGTCTGACAGAGCGTTTCTACCGCGTGGATGCGGGCAAGAGCCGCGCCAAGGGCGGCACGGGGCTTGGTCTTGCATTGGTGAAACACATCGTGGCCCGCCACCGCGGCGTGCTGCGCATCTGGAGCGAGCCAGGCAAAGGCGCAGAGTTTTCCGTCGAGCTACCGATGGAGGCAGGGCACTGACGCGCAAATAAAAAGGCCGGGTTTCCCCGGCCTCTTTCATCCGCTCAAGCGAGGCGGATCAATTGTTGGGTGCGGCGTTCGCGTTCCCGGCGGCGCTCTTGAGCGGGCTGGTAGGCGATGCGGGCGTGGTGGTTGCAGTAGGGGCCAACATTCGCGCCCTTCGAGCCGCAAAAGCGGAACTCAGGGGTTGTCGGGTCACCCACCGGCCAGCGGCACATGCCCTCGCGCAAATCCATAATGGTGACCATCTCCGACAAGGGGATGACCACATCTTCGACCGGCAGGGGCTCGGGAGCCTCCATCGGGCGGAAAGCGACGGCGAGATTGCCGCGGGCCATGGGGGCCGCAGGGCGGGGTGCCTGGCGCGGCGCAGCAGGGCGCGTACGCTGGCGGGGCGCGGCCGGGGCCTGCGCCTTCACCCGGCCTGACAGACCAAGGCGATGCACTTTGCCAATGACGGCATTGCGCGTGATGCCGTGGGCGAGTTCTGCCGCGATCTGGCTAGCACTCAGGCCGTCCAGCCACAATTTCCGCAAGAGCTCAACACGCTCATCGGTCCAGGACATTCAGTCCTCCCTCAAACAAATAATCCGGGAGCGCACGCAGCACCGGCACAGCCGGCGTCGTTGCTTGCGAAACGCTCGTCAAATAGGTACGACGCACGAGATGTCGTAGTCGACGAAGGGGACGCTACACTAGCCGTTGAATCAGGTGCAAGAGAGCGCTGGCCGTCGGATTTGTTTTCCCCAAGGAGTTGCATTGGGGCTTGCCTGATGACCGCAGAACATCGACTTTTGGCTTGGAAAGCGGGCTTTTTAGGCCACATCTGCTCCCCTCGACTCATTTGACCGGGGACGCCCGAGAAACTACACTTGACTCATCAAGCTGCCGCCCTCCGAGGCGGCACTTTCCTTTTCAAGACTTGCCTTTTCAAGACCCTGTGCTTGCTGGCTTTGGAGACCTTGTGCCGTGACTTCTGCGATTTTGCCGACCTATGCGCGCGCTGACATCGCCTTTGAAAAGGGCGAGGGGGCATGGCTGACGGCTGTGGGAGGCGCGCGCTATCTGGATTTTGGCGGCGGCATTGCGGTGGCCTCCCTGGGCTATTCGCACCCTCACCTGATCGAAGCTTTGACGCAGCAGGGCCAGAAGCTCTGGCACACGTCCAATCTGTTCCAGATTCCAGAAGGCGAGCGCCTGGCGCAGCGTCTGGTTGATCGCTCTTTTGCTGATTTCGTCTTCTTCACCAATTCAGGTGCGGAAGCGATGGAATGCGCCATCAAAATGGCGCGCAAATATCAGTCGGCCAATGGCCACCCGGAGAAATACCGGATCATCACCTTTGAAGGCGCCTTCCACGGCCGCACGCTGGCCACCATTGCGGCTGGCGGACAGCAAAAATATCTCGACGGCTTTGGCCCCAAGGTTGAAGGCTTCGATCAGGTGCCTTTCGGCGATCATGAGGCTTTGAAAAAGGCCATTGGTCCGGAAACCGGCGCGATCCTCATTGAGCCGATCCAGGGCGAGGGCGGTATTCGCCCCGTGCCGCCGCAATGCCTCAAAGGTCTGCGCCAGCTTTGCGATGCGCACGGGCTCTTGCTGATGTTTGACGAAGTGCAGACGGGCGTTGGCCGCACCGGCAAATTGTTTGCGCATGAATGGTCCGGCGTGACACCCGATATTATGGCGGTTGCCAAAGGCATTGGCGGTGGTTTTCCGCTGGGGGCCTGTCTGGCCACCAAGGAAGCTGCCAAGGGTATGACGGCGGGCACGCATGGCACGACCTATGGCGGCAATCCGCTCGCCATGGCGGTCGGCAATGCCGTGCTCGATGTCGTGCTGAGCGACGATTTTCTGGAACATGTGCGCGCCACGGCGGCGCTCTTGCGCCAGAAGCTTGGCGGCCTGCAAGATCGTCATTCCACAATCATCGAGGCGGTGCGCGGCGAGGGGTTGATGATCGGCCTCAAGCTCATCCCCAACAATGCTGATTTTGCAGCGGCCGCGCGGGCCGAACATCTGCTGGTTATCCCTGCAGGCGACAATGTTGTGCGTCTGCTGCCGCCGCTCGTGATCGGCGAAACAGAAGTCAATGAGGCGATCAAGCGTCTCGATGCGGCTTGCACACGGATGGAAGCCAGCCTCAAAGAATCCCATGGAGTGAAGGCGTGATGAGCGGCCAGACCACAGGCGCCCCGCGCCATTTCCTCGATCTCAGTGACGTGGACGCCACGGAGCTGCGCCGCATTCTCGACTGGTCGGTGGCCACCAAGAAAGTGCGCGTCAAAGGCGTGCGCGCCAAGCACCGCCCGCTCGAAGGCCGTTCTCTGGCAATGGTCTTTGACAAGCCCTCGACACGTACACGTGTCTCCTTCGATATGGCCATGCGTGAGCTGGGTGGTGAGACGCTCATGCTGACGGGTGCGGAAATGCAGCTGGGTCGGGGAGAAACCATCTCCGACACGGCGCGTGTTCTCTCGCGTTATGTCGATGCGATCATGATCCGCATTCTTGATCATGATGACATGGTGGAGCTGGCGCGTTTCTCCAGCGTGCCGGTGATCAATGCGCTGACCAAGCGCTCGCATCCCTGTCAGGTGATGGCCGACGTCATGACCTTTGAAGAGCATAAGGGTGCGATCAAGGGCCGCACAGTGGCCTGGACGGGTGACGCGAATAACGTGCTCAATAGCTGGATCCATGCAGCGCAGCGTTTCGACTTCACCATTAATGTGGCAACGCCAGAAGAATTTGCGCCAAGCGCAGCCATCGTGGATTGGGCGAAAGCCAATGGCGCCAAGTTGAATGTCATGCGTGATCCGCGCGAGGCGGTGCGTGGCGTCGACTGCATCATCTCTGATTGCTGGGTGTCGATGGGTGATGAAGACGAGGCCCGCAAGCGCCACAATCTTCTGTCGCGCTATCAGGTGAATGACGCGCTGATGGCGGTCGCCGGACCTAACGCCATTTTCATGCATTGTCTGCCCGCCCACCGCGGCGAAGAAGTGACCGATGCCGTGATGGATGGGCCGCAGTCTGTCGTCTTTGATGAAGCTGAAAACCGTCTGCATGCGCAAAAGGGTGTGCTGGCCTGGTGTCTGGGTGCGCTGACGTGAGTGAACTTGTATCGCGGCCCATCTCGGATCATGGATCTGATGATGTGGTGCTGCCTTTTGTTGTTGAGCCTTTGGAGAGCCGCGGCCGCGTTGTGCGGCTTGGTGCGTCGGTTGATCGCATTCTCGCCCAGCATGGCTATCCGGCACCTGTCGGTCGCCTTGTCGGCGAAGCCGCAGCGCTCGCTGTTTTGCTCGGTTCGGCGTTAAAATTTCAGGGCCGTTTTCAATTGCAGACGCGCAGCGATGGCGTGGTCGATATGATCGTCATTGATTTTGATGCGCCCGACCGCGTGCGTGGCTTTGCGCGTTTTGATGCCGAGCGTTTAAAAGAGGCTTTGGCGGTGAATGAAGCAGCGCCCGCGCAATTGCTGGGTCGCGGACATCTTGCGCTCACCATTGATCAGGGTTCGGATTTCTCGCGCTACCAGGGCGTGGTGCCGCTCGACGGGCAGGGGCTTGAACAGGCGGCGCATCAGTATTTTCTGCAATCCGAGCAAATCCCGACCGTGGTACGTCTGGCTGTTGGCGAGACGATTACACCTGAGGGTGCGCGTTGGCGGGCTGGCGGCTTGATGCTGCAATTCCTGCCGCAATCAACAGACCGTAGGCGTCAGGCCGATTTGCATCCCGGTGACGCGCCGCAAGGGGCGGACATTCAGCAAGGCGAAGATGATGATGCGTGGGTTGAGGCGAAAAGCCTTGTCGCCACGATTGAAGATCACGAGCTGGTTGACCCGATGCTTTCGAGCGAGCGCTTGCTGTTTCGCCTGTTCCACGAGCGCGGCGTGAAAGTGTTTGAAGAGCAGAGCGTGCACCATGCGTGCCGCTGCGCGAGCGAGCGCATCGAAGACATGTTACGTCGTTTCACGCCACAAGAGCGCAAGGATATGGTGGGCGACAATGGCCGCATCGGTGTCACCTGCGAATTCTGCTCGACGCATCGCGACTTTGATCCGAAGGATTTCGACTAGGCTCGTCATTGCTTCGCCTTCGGCTCGCAATGACGGCGAGAGTTGCGTCCACGAGGCTTTCTATCTATTCAAGCCGCATAAAATAACGAGGAAACGGCTCTTTTATGTCCGATGTGAAAATCCGGCTGCGCGAATTGTCCAAGGTCTTTCAGACGCAGGCGGGAGATTTCACCGCTCTTGCGCCGATGAATCTTGAGATTCCCACCGGCTGTTTCTTCATGATCGTTGGCCCCTCTGGCTGCGGCAAAACCACTTTGCTGCGCATTCTGGCGGGTCTCGAAAAGCCGTCCGGTGGCACGCTGGAAATCACCAAGCCCGCAGCCGATCGCCCCTCCAATTCCATGGTGTTTCAGGGTGACTCGCTGTTTCCCTGGATGACGGTGTTTGAAAATGCCGCCTATGGTCTGCGCATGCGCAAGCGTCCTGAAGGCGAAATCCGCGATGTGGTAGGCCATTATCTGCAGCGCACAGGCCTGTCGCGTTTTCACAATTCCTATCCGCATCAGCTCTCGGGCGGCATGCGCCAGCGCGTCTCTATTGCGCGCGCTTTTGCTAACGATCCTGACATTCTGCTGATGGACGAGCCGTTCTCGGCGCTCGATGAGCAGAACAAGATTTTGCTGCAAGAAGAATTGCTGCGCATCTGGGAAGAGACGCGCAAGACCGTCATGTTCATCACCCATTCGGTCGATGAGGCGGTGACGCTTGGTGACCGTATCATGATCATGACGGCCCATCCGGGTCGCGCCAAACAGATTGTGGACGTTCCCTTTGAGCGCCCGCGCCGCGTGTTGGAGCTGCGCGCCAAGCCTGAATATGGCGAGCTTGTTTATTCCATCTGGGGCCATTTGCGTGACGAAGTGCAACGCGCCCGCGCGTTGGATGAAGGGAGCGCGTCATGAAGCCCGCGTCCACCTTCCGCCTGAGCAAGGATACGGTTGAGCGCCTGCTCAACTTCGCCTCGCCCATGATTCTGATTTTGATCTGGGAAGCGTGCGCGCGCCTTGGGTTCATTGATGTGCGCTTCTTTCCTGCGCCATCGAAAATTTTCACGCAGCTTCTGGTGATGGTCGAAAATGGAATGCTGTGGAAGCATTTCTGGGCGTCGATGCAGCGTTTGTTCTGGGGCTTTCTGTTTGGTGGCGTGCCAGCGCTGGTGCTGGGTGTCGCCATGGGTCTCAGCCGTCCCTTGCGCATGCTGGTCGAGCCTTTGGTATCAGCCACCTATCCGGTTCCCAAAAGTGCCATTCTGCCGCTGGTTTTGTTGATTTTCGGTCTCGGTGAGAGTTCGAAAATTGTCATGGTTGGTATTGGTATTTTCTTCCCCATTGTCATCAACGCCATGGCGGGTGTGCTGGAGATTCAGAAAATCTATTTCGACGTGTCGAAGAATTTTGGCGCCAGCAACTGGCAGGTGTTTCGCACCGTGGCGCTGCCCGGCGCCATGCCACTCATTCTGACCGGCGTGAAGCTTGGCATCGGCATGGGGCTTGTGCTGATCTCCATTGCCGAAATGGTCGGCGCCAAAAGCGGCCTTGGCTTCATGATGTGGAACGCGTGGGAGATTCTCTCCGTCGAGACCATGTATGTCGGCCTGCTCGTGATTGCGGTGCTGGGCATTGTGTTTTCGCAGATTGTGACAGAGATCGAGCGCTTGATCGTGCCGTGGCGCAACGGGCGTTAAGTTTCACTCGTCATTGCGAGCGAAGCGAAGCAATCCAGAAGCCTCACGTGGGGCCTCTGGATTGCTTCGTCGCTTTGCTCCTCGCAATGACGAACGACTAAAGCGCAAATCTATCCGTGGCCGCCACAAGCGCGCGCTGGATGCCGGTCTCGACCGTTGCATGTCCAGCGTCGGGCACAATCACAAGCTGGGATCTGATCCAGCTGCGATGCACTTCAAAGGCTGTGACAGGGGGCGTTACGCTGTCATAGCGGCCTTGCACGATCACACCGGGCAGATGCGCAATCGTGCCCATGCGCGCCAGAATCTGGCCTTCGTCCATGAAAGATTGATGCACAAAATAATGCGCTTCAATGCGCGCCAATGCGCGTGTCTGGGGGCTGGCATAAGCAGATGCAGCAGCGCCCGCGGCCATGCGTGGCATCAGCGTCAGCAGCTTGCCTTCAAAGGCGCACCATTGCGCGGCGGCAGCCTGTTCGGTTGCTTCATCGCCGCAAGTAAGGCGCTTGTGATAGGCGCCGATCAGATCGCCGCGCTCGGATTCAGGAATATATTTTTCAAAAAGCTCACGCGCTTCAGGAAAGAGATGGCGCGCGCCATCACCATAGAGCCAGTCGATCTCGCGCTGGCGTGCGGTGAAAACCCCGCGCAGCACAAGGCTTTTGAGCCGCTCTGGATGGGCCTGCGCATAGCTGAGTGCCAATGTGGCGCCCCAGGAACCGCCGAGCACGCAGGTGAAGGACTCGACGCCCAGATGCGTGCGCAAATGTTCGATGTCGGCAATCAGATGTTGCGTGGTGTTGTTCTCAAGCCCGCCCAAAGGCTTTGAGCGCCCCGCACCACGCTGGTCAAACAGGATGATGCGGTAGCGTGCGGGATCAAACAGGCGGCGATTGTCGGTTGAGCATCCACCACCCGGCCCGCCATGCAGGAACAGCGCGGGCTTTCCCTCAGGATTGCCGCACGCTTCCCAATACAGGCTGTGCCCATCGCCGGTTTCCAGCGCACCGATGGCATAAGGTTCAATCGGTGGATGGAAACCATCGGCCATGATCAGACTTTCGCGCTCTCCACGCGGCCCAGCGCGGTTGATGTTGGGAAGACCAGCGACTTGATGACAACCGGCACAGCGCCCGATGTTTCCAACATGGCACCAATGTCGATGAAGTCGAATTCCTTCAGATTGATGCCGTCAATCGACACAATCGGATTGGTCATCTTCTGCTCTTCGAGGCAATGAATGCCAACGAGTCCGCCGATGTCGCCATCACCCACAAGCACGAGCGGGAAGCCCTTGCCCATATGCACGGACAGGCCCTTGCGCACGCCGGTGACGAAATCATCAAGACGACGGAAGGTGGCAGAACCCGCCCAACGGTAGCACATGGCAACCGCCTGTTCGCCTTCATGCAGATCAAGGCGGCGGAGCGCTGCCTGAATGGCAGCGGCAATCGCATCAACGTTGAGGTCTTCGTCGTCAAGCGGCAGATCTGGCGTAATGACAGGCACATTTCGCACAGGCAGCACATCGAGCGGATTGACGAAAATCGTCGAGCCCGAAACCTGGATCGTATATTGCGACGCGCCGACAACAGTTGCGCGAATGCCCTCATCGGGACGCTCAAGGCGCGGACCCCAGGCGGTGACGCGCTTCAGAATGGCGGCGGCGAGTTTGGGGCCCAAGTCACCAAAGCCCGCTTTCTGGCGGTTGTAGACATATTCCGAAACGCCGCCCGAGAAGGTGACAGCATCAGGCTTGCGCTCATTCTTCAACGCATCGACGCGGAGCAGCGAGGCGGTTTCAGCCGACAGCTTCTGCGCGCTGATGCATTCCATCAGGCGCTCGGCCATCCGGTCGATCATGGCGTCGAGCTTGGCCTCATCCGGCTTGGTGCCCATTTCGAGGCTCAGGCCGACTTCGGCGGCGAAGCGGCGGGCTGCTTCTTCAATGCGGACAATCTTGCCGTCCGCGTCAAAGGACAGCGTGCGCGCGCCCACATCAATGGCGGTCATTTCAGCAATTTCGCCACGCTCGCACACGGCGATCTTGGACGTGCCGCCACCAATATCGATGTTCATGACGCGGGCATTTTCACGCGCCGAGCGGGCAGCGGCGCCCGAGCCAAAGGCGGCCAGCGTGGTTTCCAGCCCGTCACCGGCCGAAACGGAGACGAATTTGCCGGTCTGGGCGGCAAACAGCTCGCCGATGGCGCGGGCATTGTTGCGGCGCACAGCCACGCCCGTGAGGATGAGGGCGCCCGTGTCGATGGACATCGGGTCGATGCCCGCCATCTCATATTGCTTGTCGATGAAGGCGCCGAGCTTGGCGGCGTCAATTTCGGACAAATCGGCGGTATAGGGGGTCAAAAGCACGTCGGATTCGTGAAAAACCTCACGTTCCGTGACGATATAGCGGTTATCGACGCGCTCCAGCACGAGGCGGGAGAAGACCAGATGGGAGGTCGAGGAGCCGATATCTACGCCGACGCTGACCAGGCGGATCTCGTCTTCCTCTTCGAGGCTGCGCCGCACGTTGCTGAAAAATACGCGTCCCCCGACGGCCTCATCACTCATTTGGCGCTCCTCTGTCCACCTATTTGGCCCGGTTTCCCGGGGCTTTGCCTTGGTCTTTGCAATCGGCCAAAGCAGGGGGGCTGTCAACCGCCAGGCGGTTGGTCAGGCGCCTCGTTTTCAGGGGGCGCAGAGCCCTCACCCCGCTGTTTCCGCTTGCCTTTGACCCGTCTAGACCTTAGTCGAATAGGAGACAATAAAAATAAGCCCTGAGCGCAACTTGATGCGTCCGTTGGGGCGGGAGACAGCGGCGCCTGAAAAGGCCCGCAAGCAGACTTGAGGCGCCACCCGCGAGGGCCCGCTGACGTGGGCTGAGACGCGGTTTTGCGCGCCCGATCCAATGCAACGAGGGACGCGAGTTTCATGGCCGGCGCGGAAGACGATAAGAAAAAACAAGGGCACTCCATGGCCGAACATCACGGCATGGGCCCAGGCTGGAAACATGAGCACGACGGTTTTTCCGATCACGAACATGACGAATACGACATGGACGGGCCGATCGAAGACAATCCGCTCTGGCAGGCTGACAATGTTCATCTGACCAGTGTCGGCGTCGACATTGGTTCATCCGGCACGCAGGTCATTTTCTCGCGCATTCATCTGCGCCGTCTCGCTGAAGATTTGACCAGCCGCTATTACGTTGTCTCGCGCGAGACGCTCTATCTCTCACCTGTCTCGCTGACGCCTTATTCCAGCGAAACGCGCATCGATGATGTGAAGCTCGGCGAAATCATCAGGGCTGCCTATGAAGGCGCTGGCCTGAAGCCCTCTGAAGTCGACACGGGCGCCGTCATTCTGACAGGCGAAGCTTTGCGCCGTGAAAATGCACAGGGCATTTCCAACCTTCTGTCGGAAGCGGGTGGCGAATTCGTCTGCGCGACAGCGGGCCATCACATGGAATCCATGCTGGCTGGCTATGGCTCAGGCGCGGCCAATGTGTCGCTTGAGACCGGCAAGCGTGTGCTGAATATCGATATTGGCGGCGGCACAACCAAGCTCGCTGCGCTCGAAGGCGGGCGCGTGCTGGGCACGGCGGCTTTCCATGTCGGCGGTCGTCTGCTGGTGGTCGACGAGGCTTTTAAGATCGTGCGCCTTGATCCGGCGGGCAAGACACACGCCAAGCGTGCCGGTTTTGAATGGAAGCTCGGCGATACGGTCACATCCGAGCAACTCGACAAGGTTGCCGACGTGATGGCTGACACATTGGTGGCAGCTCTCACGCAGCGCCCGATGTCGCATGACATCGAACATCTTTATCTCACCGACCCGATTCTCGATTTCGGCACGCTCGGCGGCATCATGTTCTCCGGTGGCGTGGCGGAATATGTCTATGCGCGTGAAGAGCGCGACTTTGGCGATATGGGCAAGCGTTTCGGCACAGCGATTGCGCGCAAGATCGACGCCAAGCGTTTCCCCTGGACCTGTCTGCCAGCTGGCGAATGTATCCGTGCGACGGCGCTGGGTGCATCTGAATATTCGGTGCAGCTATCGGGCAATACGAGCTACATTTCCAATCCCGGTGAATTGCTGCCGCGCCGCAATCTGCAGGTCATCCAGCCGCCCGTGGAAACGGGCGACGAGATTGATGCGGATGCTGTGGCCAAGGCCATCACGTCGCATCGCAAGGCGTTTGAAGTCGAGAGCGCCGATGTCGATATTGCATTGGCCATGCGTTGGACGGGCGTGCCCTCCTATGATCGCATTGCGCCTTTCGCCAAAGGCATTATCGCGGGGCTCGCCGATCATATTGAAGCAAAGAAGCCGATCTATGTGATGCTCGATGGCGACATTGCCCAGACGCTTGGCGCGATCATGCGCGAAGAAATGGGCGTCTCCTCCGAGGTTCTCGTGATCGACGGCGTCATGCTGATGGATTTCGATTACATCGATCTGGGCAAGGTGCGCATTCCCTCGTTCACAGTGCCGGTGACCATCAAATCGCTGGTCTTCTCGGAAGATCCGCGTGGGCCGCGCGCCAAGGAAATCATCCATCACCGGTCTGAAGATCATGGTCACGGTCACGACCATGGCCACTCACATTCTCACGCGCATTCACATGATTATGGTCACCACCATCATCATGATGATGTCCATAAGCACTAAGGCCGGGGGCGCAGGTGGCATCTGTTGAAAATGTTTCGGGCAATTTGCAGACGGGCGATCAGCCTGTGGTGAAAGCCGATCCGAAATGGGCGATCATGGGTGGCGTTGTGTCCATCGTCGCTTGGCTCGCGCTCGTTCCGCTGGTGTTCCTGATCTATCAGAGCTTCCGCACGCCGGGCACGGCGCGCAAGCCCGCGATCTGGACATTGGGCAATTACCTCGACGCCTATTCGAACTCGGATACGCTCGTGCTGTTTGCCAATTCGGTGGAATTTGCAGCCGGCACGGCCATTCTGGCACTCGTTGTGGGCACGGCACTCGCGTGGATGACAGAGCGCACCAACACGCCGCTCAAGCCACTCTTTTATGCCCTGTCGATCATTCCGCTGATCATTCCGGGCATTCTCTTCGTTGTGTCATGGATTTTTCTCGCCAGCCCGAAGATTGGCCTGATTAATCTGGCGCTGCAGAATATTTTTGGCACAGACAAAGTCTATGTCGATATTTACTCGATGGCGGGAATGATCTGGGTGGATGGCCTGCATTATGCGCCCATCGCCTTCCTGCTGATGACCGCTGCCTTCCGTGCGATGGATCCGTCTCTCGAAGAAAGCGCGATGATGAGCGGCGCCTCCATGTGGGGCATTTTCCGCCGCATTACGCTGAAGCTGGCTTTCCCTGCGGTGGCAGCATCCTTCCTGATCCTCTTCGTGCGCTCGATCGAGAGTTTCGAGGTGCCAGCGCTTCTGGGTCTGCCGGTCGGCATTCAGGTGTTCACGTCAGCCATTTATGATGCGATCCATTCTTACCCGAGCAATATCGGTCTGGCGGCGGCCTATGCGATCACGCTGCTCGTCATCACCATGGGCGGCATTTACTTCCAGTCGCGGATCACCGCGCAGGGCGGCAAATATTCGACCGTGACGGGCAAAGGCTTTCGCCCGCGCACCATTGATCTGGGCCGCTGGAAATATCTCACCGCTGGCATTTTCGTTGTTTATGCCTTGATGGTGGTGATCCTGCCGTTCTTGGTGCTGCTCTGGTCGTCGCTGCAAAAGTTCTATTCCGTGCCCTCCATGGAGGCGCTGCGGAATGTCTCGCTGGCGGCCTATGTGACGATCATCAATTATCCGAGCGTTGGCACGGCGGTGTGGAACTCCTTCATCCTGTCGATTGGCTCCGCCACGACCGTGATGGTGCTCACGGCCATTGTCTGCTGGATCGTGCTGCGCACGAAAATCCGGGGCCGCTTCCTGCTGGATCAGCTGGCCTCCATTCCGCTGGTCCTGCCGGGCCTCGTCATGGGTCTGGCCATTATGGTCTGCTACCTGACCATTGGTGGGGGCATTTACGGCACGATCTGGATCCTGTTCATCGCCTATGTCACGCGCTTCCTGCCCTATGGGATGCGCTACAACACGACCTCCATGGTGCAGCTGCACAAGGAGCTGGAAGAATCAGCCGCCATGTCTGGCGCCAGCTGGTTCACGTCCTTCCGGCGCATTGTTCTGCCGCTGCTGAAGCCCGGCCTCTTGGCGGGCTGGATTTATATTGTCATTGTCTCGGTACGCGAATTGTCGAGCTCCATCCTGCTCTATAGTCCGGGTACAGAGGTGGTCTCGATTGTCATTTGGGAAATGTGGCAGAATGGCCAATATGTGGAATTGTCGGCTTTCGGCGTAATGCTGATTGCGACACTCTTCGTATTCGTCATGACGGCTCAATGGATCGGCAAGCGCTTCGGCGTTAAAGAAACTTAAAAAAACGGGGGAGGGGAACATGCTCACGGTGAAAGGTCTCAACACCGAATATCCAAGCCAAAAAGGTCCGCCGGTGAAAGCCGCGCAGGATGTGACGTTTGAGGTTCCGGCGGGCAAATTCTTTACTCTGCTCGGGCCATCAGGCTGCGGCAAGACGACAACGCTGCGCTCGATTGCGGGCCTCGAGCGCCCTGTGGGCGGCGAGATCGTGGTCAATGGACGCACCGTCTATTCGTCCGAAAAGAAGATTTTCATTCCGCCGAACCAGCGCAATTTCGGCATGGTGTTCCAGTCCTACGCGATCTGGCCGCACATGACCGTGTTTGCCAATGCCGCCTTCCCGCTGGAAGTGCGCAAGACCAAGATGACCAAGACCGAGATCCGCGAAAAAGTCATGCGCGTGCTCTCCGCCGTGGCGTTGGAGCAATATGCGGATCGCGAGGCGACCAAATTGTCGGGCGGCCAGCAACAGCGCCTGGCGCTGGCGCGTGCGCTCGTCATGGAGCCGGAGCTTCTCTTGCTCGACGAGCCTTTGTCCAACCTCGATGCCAAGCTGCGTGATCGCATGCGTTTCGAGCTGAAGCGCATCCAGCGCGAGCTGGGGCTGACAACAATCTACGTCACCCATGATCAGGGCGAGGCGCTGGCGCTGAGCCATGAAATCGCGGTGATGAATGAAGGCCGCATCGTGCAAGTTGGCACGCCGCGCGAAATCTATGAGCATCCGCGCACGAAATTCGTGGCCGACTTCATCGGCACAACGAATTTCATCGACGGCACGGTGCTGGGCATGGACAATGCCTCGGGCCGCTGGAATGTGCGCACGCCGGCTGGCGACATGCTGGTGCATGCCGTGCAGACGCTGGCGCCCAACATGGCCGTCACTGTTTCTATCCGCCCTGAAGATGTGGAGGTGTTTGAAGAGGCAGCGCCTGCGGGCAGCGGCCTCAATCTCACCTCCGGCATGGTCGACCAGAAAGTGTTTCTGGGCGATTTTGTCGATTTCCAGATCAAGATCGGCGAATTCGTTCTGCTGTCGCGTGCGCATCCCTCGATGCGCACACCGATCGGCGACAAAATTCATGTTCGCATGAATCCCGAAAAATGCGTTGCGATTCCCGACATCTCGTCGGCTCGCAGCGCTGCCTAATCAAAGAAGCCAAAGGAGAAGAAAATGGCAAAGGACGCAATTGTCTCGGAAGAAATGGCGAAGAAATTCGCCACCGAGAAGGACACACCCTATCTGCGTTGGGTCCGCTCCGAAGGCCTCGACATCATCGGCGCGCACTATGTGCAGAACCTGCGCACGGTCGAGCTGAAGGATTGGGCGCGTCGCGGCGGCAAGGGTGTCTATATCAACCACGAAGCCTCGCGCACCTCGAACGATTGCTACGTTTGCGAAATCGCACCGGGCAAGAAGCTTGAGCCGCAGCGTCAGCTGTTTGAAGAAATGATTCTCGTGCTTGAGGGCCGTGGTTCCACGACCGTCTGGAACGACGAAGGCAAGCGCATCACCTTTGAATGGGGTGCAGGCGCGCTGTTCGCGATTCCGCTCAACACCTGGCATCAGCACTTCAACGGTTCGGGCACAACGCCGGCGCGTTTCGTGTCCGTCACCAATGCGCCTCCGGTGATCAACCTGTATGAAGACATCGATTTCGTCTTCAACACAGCGCATGATTTCAAGACGCGCTTTGCAGGCGAGCCTGATTACTTCTCCAACAAGGGCGAGCAGAAGGGTCTTCTGCTGGAAACCAACCTTGTGCCGGATGCCGTCAACCTGCCGCTGATCACAGCCAAGGAACGTGGCGCTGGTGGCGGTCACATCCGCTTCAACATGGCGAAGGGCTCAATGAACAGCCACATTTCGCAGTTCCCGATCGGCACCTACAAGAAGGGCCATTGCCATGGTCCGGGCGCGCACGTCATCATCCTGTCGGGTGAAGGCTATTCGCTGATGTGGCCGGAGGGTGATGA